>DHPY01000105.1 GCA_002411015.1 Armatimonadetes bacterium UBA5352
GCGAAGACGCCGGCGCCCTCAGCGGCCTCAGTGGCGCTCGCCAGGAGTCGCGCACCCTCGGCGAACATCTCCTGCGTCCAGAGCTCGTGCATGATCGGGACGTACTCATGCCAGCCGCCGTCGAGGCGCGGAACGATGGATTTCGACTGCTCCGCCCAGTAGTCGAAGTAGGCGCGGACCTCCTCCGCGGCGGGGCCGAAGCCGCCGTAGTACTCAGCCAGCACGGCCTGCGGGTCGCTCTCAGGGGTGGCGTGCAGGCGGCCGAGCATGTAGAGGTTCGGGCCCTGCGTCGCCCACATGGCCGTCAGCGAGTCGAAGTCTGTGCCGACCATGCCGTTGCGGGCGCAGAAGCTGAACTCGCGGCCGAACTGCTCGGCGAAGATGTAGGGCATGTTGTGGCCGTAGAGGAAGTAGTTCGGGCGCAGGAGCAGGCGTGCGCCCGCGTCGCTCCAGCCCTGCCATTCCTCGCGGCGCTCCTGCAGCTCATCCGGAGCGGCCGGGAAGCGCACGCCCGGGACGTAGCCGAGGATGATGTTTTCGTTGAGCTTCGTCTCCACCGGCGGCTTGCGGTAGTTCCCGTAGGCGTAGCCCATCACGATCGCATCCGGGTCGTGCTCGCGCGCGAGGTCCTGGACCGCGAGGTAGAATCTCGCGTAGCGGTCGGAGAGCGAGCCGAGGCCGGGGTCCCAGCGGAAGTCGTTGGTCGGCAGCGCCGCGAAGTTGTCGTGCGATTGCCGCACGCGGTTGTCGAAGTCCTGCCCGGGATCGGCGACATCCCACGCGAGGCACTTCTCGCAGATGCACAGGCCGGCGGTGTCGTTCTCGCAGCAGTTGATGTCCACCGCGCCGTTGGGGTTGGCCGCGCGGAACTCCAGCCAGTCCTGCACGATCTGCCGGTGCAGCCCCGGCTCCGCAACAGACATCGCCACGTACTTCTCATGCTGGATGGGCTCGCGCCTGCCGTTGGGCAGGAGGTTGAAGTACTCCGGGTGCGTCTCGCTGAAGCGCTGCCAGTACTCAGTGAATGCGTGGCCGTAGCGAAGCTGCACCGTCGCGCCCATGCGCATGCGCCGGAGCCAGACGCGCTCCTCACGCTCGGCGCGCTTGTAATAGTCCGTCTCCATCGTGCCCGGGTCGGAGCGCTGTGCGAAGGCCGACATCGCGCTGCGCAGGTTCCGCTGAAGCATCTGCGGGTGGCCCGAGCGGGCGGTCTCGGCGATGGTGATCGTGGGGGCCTCGGGCACGTGCGTCCCAAGCTCTCCCGGCCAGAGCCAGCGGACGCCGAGATCGCGCTCCAGCAGCTCGTAGGTGGCCCAGAGGCTGCCGGCCCAGACCGGGGCGTAGAGCTCATAGCCGCCGGCGTCGCGGCCTGCGAGGTACAGGTCGTCGCCCACGCTGCGGATGATCCAGCCCTCCGGCGGGAGCGCGTCGAGGTCGAGGTCGGCATCCGCGGCGGCCTGCGTCGCGCCGATGAAGACGCGCGGCGAGGCGGTTGCATCCGCCTGCGCCTCAGGGATGATCTGCAGCGTCGCGCCCGAGGCCAGCCGCACGTGTGCCTGAAGCTCCTCGGCGGCGTAGCGCACCACCTGCACGGGGCTGTCAGGCGTGACGATGGTGGCGACGGGCTGGCCGTCGCGGACGAGGGTCACATCCGCGGCGGCGGGAATGGCGACGAGACATGTGATGAGCATGGCGATGCGGCTCATGAAGCTACCTCCAGGCACACCCGTGCGACGGGCGTCTCGCCCGTCGGTTGTCCTCATTCATACTCCCGCCCCACGTCGATGAACGCGCGGATGTTCTCCTCGGGCACGCCCCGACAGAGCTCAACCATCATCCGCTGCGCGCCGTCGGCGACCATCTGCCGGTAGGTGGCGCGGACCTCATCGGGCGTCGCGAGGAGCATCTCCTGCGACGTCTTGAACTGCACCAGGAACGGGATGTGCAGCACCTCGACGCAGTCCCGCACGGTCAGGTGCGGGTCGGTGCCGACGTCTATGTACGACCAGCCCGCGTCCTGCAGGATCGCCAGATGCGGGCGGCGGAGAAGCTCGGTGTGGATGTTGAGCGCGCTCGCGCGGAAGTGCTCCGCGATGCGCAGCATGTAGGCCACGTCGAAGTCGTAGTAGTGTGCCGGACCGAGCAGCCCACCGTAGTCATCGCCGTAGCCGATTACGCCGCCGAACGGGTCGCCCTCGGTCAGCCGCGCGGAAAGCTCGCGCTGGCGGATCGAGCTCTCGGTGAGGGTGCTGAGGAACCGGTGCACGAGGTCGGGCTGCTCGACAAGCTCGACGAACAGCTCATGCCCGCGCAGCAGCACAGCCGTCGTCCACGGGGCCTGCGTCCCAGCACCGAAGCCGACCGTGACTCCCTCCGGCGCATGGGCCTGCATCCACTCGAAGAACTCGATCGCGCGCGGGAAGTTGCCCGCCTGGGACATGTCCTCCGGGACCTCAAGCGCGGCGGCTTCCTCGATGCTCCGGATCGGGTGGCCCTTCGGCGCGGGGACCTGGTCCTCGAAGACCTCGAACTCCAGCCCGAACGGCGAGGAGGTCAGGTAGGTGGTGAAGTCGGGCGAGACCGACCGCCGCAGCGGCAGCCCGTAGCGCTCGTGGAGGATGCGCGGACCCTCAAGCTGCACATGCATCTGCGACTGCGGTGTCGCGTGATAGTCACGCATCGTGACGCCGCAGTACTCGCAGTAGACCTCCGGCGGAACCGCCACCGACCAGGGAACGCCCATCAGTTGCCTGCCTTCGCGTCGGGTTACGTGGGCCCGGAGGTTCGGCGTGAGAGGCGGCGTTACCTGCAGCGCGCGGCCATGGCTCGCGTGAAGGCTATCCGGCCTCCATGGCGAACTTCCGAGGGCGATGCGCAGCCTTCCAGAGGGCGTGAGTGCGATGGGCGCTGGTTACCAGGTCAACCTCCAGACAATCCGCAGCGGCTTCGATGGCGAGACCTGCTGGGTGCATGCGCGGGCGGGCGCGATCCCTGGCGTGGGGGAGGGCGGCGGGCCGGCGGTCGTCATGACCATGCAGAAGCTGCTGCTCACCGGCAGCGATGTCTTCTACACGATCAACGACATGCGCAGCGACGACATGGGGGAGAGCTGGAGCGATCCGGCGCCGCAGGAGGGCCTGGCGCGCTGGGATGCGGGCGACGGCGTCACCGGAGGCATCTGCGACTTCACGCCGGCGTGGCACGCCGCGTCCGGGAGGCTGCTGGGCATCGGCCACACGGTCTACTACCGCGACGACGCAGGCCCGATGCGCGTGCGGCCGAAGGAGGCGGCGTACTCCGTCTACGACGCCGACACGCGCACGTGGTCGAAGGCGCGCTTCCTCGCAATGCCCGATGAGCCGCGCTTCCGCACCGCCGGCGCGGGCTGCGTGCAGCGCTTCGACCTCGAGGGCGGCACGATCCTCCTGCCGCTGAGCTACCGGCCGGACTACGAGGAGGTGCACAGCGAGGTGATCGTCTCGCGCTGCAGCTTCGACGGGGAGACGCTGAGCCTGCTGGGCCTGGGGAACGCGCTCGCATGCGCCGATCCGCGCGGCCTGGGGGAGCCGTCCGTCACGCGCTTCGGAGGGCGGTTCTTCCTGACGCTGCGCAACGATGTCCGCGGCTACGTGACCTCAGGAGATGATGGTCTGCACTTTGACGAGCCGATCCCGTGGCGCTTCGACGATGGCGAGGAGCTTGGCAACTACAACACGCAGCAGCACTGGCTGATGCATCCGGAGGGGCTGTTCCTCGTCTACACGCGCCGGGGGCTGGGGAATGACCACGTCTTCCGCCACCGTGCGCCGCTGCTGGTGGGCGAGGTCGATCCGGAGCGGCTGTGCGTCATTCGCGAGAGCGAGCGCGCGGTGGTGCCTGAGCGCGGAGCACGCCTCGGGAACTTCGGCGTATGCGAGGTCACTCCGCACGAAAGCTGGATCGTGGCGGGCGAGTGGATGCAGCCGCGCGGCTGCGAGGCGTACGGCTCAGACAACACCATCTGGGCGGCGCGGGTGCTGTGGTGAGCGCTGAGCTTAGCTCATCGTCGGCCCCACGAGTGCCGCGGCGCCCAGCGCAACCGCGTAATCGCCAAGCTCGGACTGCGTGATCCGCAGCGTATCGCGCGAGCCGCGCATGCAGGAGGCGCGAACCTCGGCCTCGATGAGCGGCAGCATGAACTCGCCGCAGGCCTCGATGACGCCGCCGCCCATGATCACCATGTCGGGATCGAGCACGTGGCGGATCGTGAGGACGCCGAGCGCGAGGTAGTGCGAGGCCCGGGTCATCACCTCGGTCACAAGCTCATCGCCTGCGGCCAGCGCGTCGCTGAGCGCGCGGCTCTTCATGCGCTCGCCCTCCGCGCCCCGGGCGATCGTGCTCTCGCGCCCGGCAGCGATGCCGTCGCGGATCGCGGCCTCGATGGCGGTGCGAGACGCCAGCGCCTCGAAGCAGCCACGGTTGCCGCAGCCGCACTGCGGGCCGTCGGCCGTCAGCACCATGTGCCCGATCTCGCCGGCGAGGTCCTCGGCGCCGGTGCGCAGGCGGCCATCGATCACCACGCCTCCGCCGATCCCCGTGCCGACGAACATGCCGACGACGGTCTGCGCGTCTCGGCCCGCGCCCAGCCAGCACTCGGCGAGGGTACCGAGGTTCACGTCGTTGCCGACCTCCACCGGCACCGGATAGCGCTCCCGCAGCCGGTCAACGAGCCGGTGATCATCAACCTTGAGGTTGGGCACGCTGCCGAGGTAGCCGGTGGTGCTATCCACCGCTCCCGGCATGGCGACTCCGATGCCCGAGACCTGATCAACGGAGACGGAATCGGACTCGAGGGCGGCGTCGATCGCTCGGGAGATCTGCTCGACCATCGGGGGGCCATCGTTGTCCGTGGTCCGCTTCTTGCGCGCGATGACCTCGCCAGACGCGCTGACCACGAGCGCCAGGATCTTCGTGCCCCCGACATCCACCCCTACGAAGCGCTGCTCATCTCCAGCCATTGCCGAGCCTCTCCCTCCACGTTGGAGTGATGCCGGGCAGATGCGCCGGTGCAGGTGCGCGCGCCGCGGGGGCAGAATGCTGAAGCATGTTCAGGAGCGACTCTGACCCTCTGGCGCTGGTCGGGCTGCGCGTGCGCGCGGATGATGATGAGTCCGTGCGCCGAGCCTATGCGTGGGCCGTTGCGCTGCACGGCGGCCAGGTGCGCAAGGATGGCTCCCGCATGATAGACCACGTCGTCGGCGTCACCCGCAACGTGCAGCGCTTCGCACCCGAAGGCTACGATAGCGACCTGCTCATCGCGGCGCTGCTGCACGATGTCGTCGAGAACACGCCGGTTCCCCTCAGTGAGGTCGAGGCGCGCTTCGGGCCGCGGGTGGCGTCCCTGGTGGTTGCGGTAACGAACCGTGAGGGCGAGACCGCTGCGGACTCTGCCTTCCGCGCTCGGGATGCCGGCTCCGACGCGCTTCTGCTGCGCCTTTGCGACCGCCTCGATGGCATCCAGCGTAGCGGCCGGCGCTCGCTGAAAGACCGTCGCAAGTTCCTTGCCGCCAGCCGAGAGGTGCATCTGCCCCTTGCGGAGGAGCATTTTCCAGCCCTGGCCGCCGCGATGCGCGAGGCCCTGGGGGAGTAGGGCGCGTCGCCTACGTTCCCTTCTCAGCGCTCCTATCCTCGGCCGAGCCGTCCTCGAGCAGCGAGCTCAGCAGATCGCGAAGTGACTCGGCGACCTCGCTGCGGTCATGCTGTACAGCCGGGGGCTGCGGCATCGCGGGCGCCACGAAGTCACTCATCTGATGCGCCTCGACCATCTCGGAGACCACGTCGGTCACGTGCTCCTGCAGGTCATCAAACACCTTGCGTATGGGCTGCTCGGCGTTCACGACCCGGAACTCGTGCTCCTGCGCGAGTTGCTCAAACTGCTCCAGCAGCGCGGCCTGGTGCTTCACGAACGCACTGTAGAGCGTGGCCTCGCGCCGGTAGTCCATCCCTGACTCCCAGTAGTCGAAGCCGCCGCTGGCGAGGACGCGCGGGACGAGCTTGCCGAGCGTGATCCTCAGGTAGAGCACGACATCGGGCGTGGGCGCGAACGCGTAGAGCTTGCGCACCCACTCAGGCTCCATGCCGCGCACGGCCGCGCGGGCCATGAGCGAGTAGACGTAGCGGTCGGTGAGGACGACGTAGCCCGCGCGCATCGCCGGGATGATCTCGCGCTCGAGACGGTCGGCGAAGTCGGTCGCGTAGAAGAGGGCCTGGGTGCGCCTGCCCATGGTGTGGCCCTCTTTCGCCTGCTGGATATGCGAGCCGGCGAGGCGGCCGCGGGTCAGGCCGGTGTCGTAGACGGCCAGCCCCGAACTCTCCAGCCAGTTGCGCAGGAGCCGCATCTGCGTCGAGCGCCCCACGCCATCGGTGCCCTCAAGCACAATGAGCTTGCCCGGCATTTCCTCATCGGGCACACCAGGGATGATGACCGGTCCCATGCGGTGGTCCATCGTCTACTCGCCGCCCTTTGTGCTGTAGGTGATGACATCGTCGGGTCGGCGCAGCAGTGAATCGAGATGCGGCTCCACAATCGCGCGCAGCTGCTTCTGCTGCTCGGCGATCGGCAGGGTGCCGTCGATCACCTGCAGGTCATACTCCTCGACCATGCGATCATACTGCTCAAGGATGCGGCCCTGGAAGATCCTGAAGCTCTCGTACGGGTCCTCGGACAGCCCCAGGTCCATCCCGGCCTCGTACCACTTGAGCTCCGGCCGCCCGACGAGGATGCGGTCCAGCGCTACATCGAGGGGGACGCGGAAGTAGAAGCCCACCGTGGGCTTGACCGAGAAGCTGTAGATGTCGCGCACCCACTGCGGATCAACGCCTCGGGCTACATCGCGCGCGAAGGCGGTGTAGATGTAGCGGTCCGCGAGCACGGCTGCGCCGGCCTGCAGCGGCGGGATGATGTTCCGCTCGGTGCGGTCGGCGAAGTCGGTGGCGTGGATGAGGCTGAAGGTCAGTGGCGTGAGGAGATGCTTGTTCTTCCCGCGACTGGTCGTGCGCTTCACCAGCGGAGACGAGTTCCACTCCGAGAAGAACGTGCTGTAGCCCAGTGAGAGCAGCCACTTGTGCAGCAGGTCTATCTGCGTGCTCTTTCCGGAGCCGTCGATGCCTTCGACGATGAACAGCTTGCCTCTGTGGGTCCCTGGCGTTTCCATGACTCTCCCCTCCACGCCGCGCGCGGATGCCGATGATGAGGATGGCCGAATGTGCGGCTGGTCACGGAGTATTGTGCCATCGTGTTCGATATTCCTCCTCCCGGCGGAGTAGATCCGCGTGTGGAGGGATTCCGGCGCCGGTGGCCAATCATCCATCCCGAGGCCCGAGCTCCGCGCCCGTGAGGTGACACGATGAGAATCCCCAGCCTGTGTATCTTCCTGGCGTCCGCCGTTGCCTGCCAGGTCAGCGCCCAGTCGGTCACGCTCGTCAGCAGAGGTGAAGCGAACTACAGGATCGTTCTGCCGGCCGAGCCTGATCCGATGGAGCAGGCCGCTGCGAGCGAACTCGACCTGTACCTGGCGAAGCTCGCGGGCAAGAGCCAGCTCACCACTGCGGCGGAGCCCGCGGTCACCATCGAGATCGGCCGGGCCGCACAGAATCCGCTGTTGCTCGAGCAGGCTTCCGCCGATCAGAGCGGGTTCTACGTCGACGTAACCGGTGACACCGTGCGGCTGGCGGGCGCCACTCCCAAAGCCACGCTGTATGCAGTCTACGACCTGCTGGAGCAGCTTGGCTGCCGCTGGTTCATGCCTGGGGAGATCGGCGAATCCGTGCCGCGGCTGAGCGTGGTGCAGGTTGAGGCGACCAGCAGGGTGGAGATCCCTGACTTCAGGGGCCGCGCGCTCCAGGCGCTGCCGAAGCACGAGTCGAGCGAGATCTGGGCGGTGCGCAACAAGCTCGGTGGCGAGGTCTACCCGGGAGCGCACTCGTGGGCGCGGTACCTGCCGGCGGACACCTACTTCGGCACCAACCCCGAGTACTACGGGCTCGTCAACGGTGAGCGCATCCCCCGCCAGCTCTGCACCTCGAACTCGAACGTGGTCGCGATCATCGCGGCCAGGATCATCGAGGAGCACTCCGCCGATCCGACAAAGACCTGGTTCGGCATCGGCCCGAACGATGGCGGCGGCTTCTGCGAGTGCGAGAACTGCCGCGCCCTCGACGCCGGCGACGTGGATCCGTTCTCCGGCGAGGTGTCGATCACTGATCGTTTCCTGACCTTCGCCAACACCGTGGCCGCTGAGGTGCACAGGGTCTTCCCGGATATCCGCTTCGCGTTTTATGTGTACCACAACTACATGATGCCGCCTCGGACCGTTATGCCCGACCCGAGCATCGTGCCGGCGATCGCGCCGATCAACCTCTGCCGTCTCCACGGAATGGGCGAATCGGTCTGCCCCGAGCGCAACCTGCACCAGTATCTCATCAGCGAGTGGACGCGTATCTCCCCGGAGGTCTACCACCGCGGCTACAGCTACAACCTTGCGGACCCCAATCTGCCGCTCAACTACGTGGGACAGTGGGCCTACGAGATCCCCTACTGCGAGCGCGCCGGGATCGTCGGGATGCGCATCGAGACGCAGATGTCCTGGGCGAACTACGGCCCGCTCGGCTACGTGCTGGCACAGCTTATGTGGGATTCGAAGCAGGACATGACGCTGCTCATGGAGGACTACCACGACCGCTTCTACGGCCCAGCGGCAAAGCCGATGCAGCTTTACTGGATGTACATGAACCGGCTGCGCAAGGAGGCGCCGTATCACACCGGCAATGCGGTGAACATCCCGGATATCTACCCGCCGGCCGCCATGGAGTACCTCGGGCAGCGTTTGCGCGATGCCACTCGAGTCGCGAAGGGCCGTGCGCCGTATGAGGAGCGCGTGAATATCGCCACGAAGAGCTGGCAGTACCTGGATTCGTTCATCCGGATGAGGGCGCTGTCAGAGAGCTACTCCTGGAGTGAGGCCGCGAAGGCTCTGAACGAGATGAGGGCCATCGGCACGTGGATGGAGACGTACGATCCGCCACTGGTTACCGCCGGCGGCGGCGTGGCGCGCATCAACCGCTTCTGGGCGCCTGAGGTTGAGCAGGCGAGTGAGCGCGTGACGCGCAGCAACAAGAAGATCGCCGGCCTCGGCGACGTCTGGAAGACCTGGATGGACCCGTACGACTCCGGCGAACTACTGAAGCTCTACTCCCGCCGGGTGGATGACCGCTCATGGCCGACGATGAGGACCTACTCGGCGAGTTGGTCGGATCAGGGCCTGCGCTACTACCACGGGGTGATGTGGTATCGGCAGGAGGTGCAGATTCTTCCTGAGTGGGCCGGGCGGCCGGTCATGCTGTGGTTCGGCGGCGTAGACGAGGACGCGAAGGTCTGGGTGAACGACGTCTACGTGGGTGAGGTCCAGACGAACGGATGGCAGCCTGCTGAGCTGGAGATCACGCATGCTGTGCGCTACGGCCGGGACAACCTGATCGCGGTGAAGGTCACCAACGCAGTGACCAACGAACTCGGCTGCGGTGGCATCACGCGACCGGTCATGCTCTGGTCTCCCGAGCCGCTGGCCGATGGCGAGGTCGCCGAGCCGGTCGTTGAGCCGGCGCCCGCGGCCGAACAGCCCGCAGCGGGGCAGCAGCCCGATCCAGGGCCATCTGTGCCGCAGTGAACGCACCGACATTCTCTCGCAGCCGGATCTCGCCACGCGGGGGGAGTGCCGTCACGGGAGGGGCAGATGGTTTCAGATGAAGCAGTTGTCGTGCTGGGCGCCGGTCCCGCGGGACTTGGCGTCGCGTACGAGCTTGCGAACCGCCAGGTGCCCGTGATCGTCCTCGAACGAGAGGATAGCGTCGGCGGGATCTGCCGGACGGTGCGCGGCAATGGCTACACGGTGGACGTCGGCGGCCATCGCCTGATCACGAAGATGGACGAGGTCCTCAGCACCTGGAAGCGGCTCCTCGGCGAGGACCTGCTGGTGCGGGAGCGGAGGACCCGCATCTTCCTGCGCGGGCGGCTGATGCCGTACCCGCTGCGGATCGCGAGCACCTGCCGGACACTCGGCCTGTCGGAGTCACTGCTGGCGGTCTTCAGCTACCTTGCCGCCGGACTGCACCCGCTGCCCGACGACAGCTTCGAGAACTGGGTGACAAACCGCTTCGGCAGGCGGGTCTACCAGCACTTCTTCAGGACCTACACCGAGAAAGTGTGGGGGACGCCGTGCAGCGAGTTGAGCGCAGACTGGGCGGCGCAGAGGATCCGCTCGTTCTCGCTCCTGGACGCGATGAAAGATGCCGTGCGCGGGGCCTTCCAGCCCGATCTCGAAGCCGACGACGAGAGCCTGCTCGCCTCGTTCCACTACCCGCGGCTCGGCCCGGGCATGCTCTTTGAGGCCTACGCCGACGCGATCGCGGCGGGCTCCGGACAGGTCCTCACCGGCCGCGAGGTCGTGCGGATCATTCGCGAGGGCAACAGGATCCGCGAAGTCCTGACGAGCGGCGCAGGGGCCAAGGAGCACCACGCGGGAGGCAGCTTCCTGAGCAGCCTGCCGCTCGCTCAGTTGCCGCTGCTGATCGCCCCGCCGCCGCCTGCCGAGGTGCTGCAGGCGGCACGGGCATTGCGCCACCGGTCGTTCGTGTCAGTAGCGCTGCTGCTCGATCAGCCGTGCGCGCTGCCTGACACCTGGATCTACGTGCATGAGCCGGGGGTGCGGATGGGCCGCGTGCAGAACTACCTGAACTGGAGCCCCGAATTGGTCGAGCGCGAGGGCCACTCCTGCATCGCCGCCGAGTACTTCGCTTGGCAGGAGGATCCGCTCTGGACCGCCTCCGACGCGGAGATGACTGATCTCGCAGTGCGCGAGCTGAGCGATCTTGGGCTGATCGAGCCGCGCAGTGTCGTGGGTGCGACCGTGACGCGAGTCTCGCACGCATATCCGATCTACGATCCAGGCTACCGTGAGCGCGTTGACACGGTCCGCTCGTGGGTGGAGAGCATCGGGAACCTGCAGACGATCGGGCGCAGCGGCCAGCACCGCTACATCAACCTGGATTTCGCGATCATGACCGGCATCCAGGCCGCGCGCAACCTCAACGGCGCCAACCACGATACCTGGCTGGTCGGGACCGAGGAGCAGTACCTGGAAGACAGGCCGAGCTAGAGACGAGCGAGCTTCATCTCCATCCGAATCGAGGAACAGACACGGTGAGGCAGACAATCACTGAGCTTGAAGAGGTCGTGCGTGGGAGACTTGAGAACTGGCCGGAGCAGTGGGAGGGCTATCACTGGCCCGGTTATACCTGGGAGCACACGCTGCGCGTCCGCGATCTTGCGCTGCGCCTCGCGGGCGAGGCGGGGGCCGATGCCGAGGTCGTTGAGATCGCTGCGGTGCTGCATGACATAGAGAAGCCGGTGGGGCGCGAGCACGCGCATGCCGGCGCCGAGACATCGCGAGTGGTGCTGGCGGAGTGCGACCTGTCGGGCGAGATGTGCGAGCGCATCATCCACGCCATCGACAGCCACGCGGGCGAGAACCGCCCGGACTACCCGATCGAGAACCTGGTGCTGGGCGACGCCGACCTCATCGACGCGAACTTCGGGCTGGTTGGCACGTGGCGGTTCATCACGATCCGCGCCGGGCATGGCTCGAGCGTCGAGGAAACCATCCGCGGCTTCCGCGACTGGCTGCCGCGCAAGGACGAGTTGATCGGGCTGCTGAATACCGAGCCCGGGCGGGCGGTTGCCGCCGATCGGCGCGAGTGGATGCACCAGTTCTGCGCGGGGGTCGAGGAGGCCTTCGACGACGGCGCGTCCGGTCGCGGGCTGGTGAGCATGGTTGAGCATATCAACGCGGAGCACGCGCGCGGGAGCATCCTGCAGCAGCTTGCGGCGCTGCTCGCGATCGCGGAGGCCTCAGGCGATGGCGCCATGGGCGCCTACCGCCGGCTCGTGGATGAGATCGAAGGGCGGGCGTAGACGCTCCAAGGGAGGGGCAGCGGATGATGGCTCCGAGTGAGGCCGAGGTGCGCGCGCGGTGCGGCGTCGGCGAGCTGATCGTGGTTCTGCTGCTCACCACTCTCCTGTGGATCGGCTACCTCAGCCGAACGGACTTCCACGTTTTCCCGCGCGAGGACGTGATGGAGACGGTCGTTGCCGCGCGCGAGCATGCCGCCGGCAACGGCCACACCATCCGCACAGTCGCGCCCTCGACGCTGGTCTTCCTGAAACAGCAGGGGCGGCTGGAGCGGCCGTGGCCGAATGTCCTGCGCGCGCCGCTGCCGGTCATGCTCATCGCGACGTTCTCGCGAGTCGTCCCGGAGCCACTGGCGGTAGCTCTGTCCTCAGGCATCTTTATGCTGCTGAGCGCGCCGCTGATCTACCTGCTCGCGTTCAGGCTTCAGGGGCGGCCTGCGGCCATCCTCGCCGCCGCAGCCTTCGTGCTCTCGCCCGCGGGGCTTTACCTCGGCTCAACCGGCCTCACCGAGAGCAGCACGATCTTCAGTCTGACCGCGCTCGCCCTGCTGCTCATGGGGCCGATCGCCTGGCGGAGCGCCTTTGCTGCAGGGGTCGCGGCCGCCATCGGCTACCTTGGCCGGTCCACCGTGAGCGCCTGGGCGATCGTCACCATCCTCTACGTTGCCTACGCATCACGCGGCGACGGCTGGAGGCACGCCTTCGGCAGATCGGCCGCGTTCGCGCTGCCGGTGGCCCTCGTCGTCGGCTGGCGGGGCCTGCAGATGCTCGCGCTCACCGGCGAGTTCGGCTACTCCGCGCAGCCCGACATGATGATCCGCCACGACCTCGACCTCTACCCGGGGCGCAGTGCGAGCCACGCGCTGGAGCACTGGTCGCCGCTGCAGTTCATCCTCCAGCACCCGGGCGCGATCGCGCGCAAGTACGCGGTGATCGCGGAGGATGTCTGGCCGCACCTGCTGGACCTGGGGGCGCTGCCGTTCCTCGTGGGCGCGTTCATGGTTGAACTGATTGTGGTCTTTGCTCGCGGGAAGCGCGGCGGCATCCGCTGGCTGATCTACGCGCTGCTTGCGCTGATGGTCCTGCTCGTGCCGCTTGCCTCGATCGACCATGGCGGCGTTGGCATCAGCCGCTACCTCGACCCGTTCGGCCCCCTCTGCGCGGCCTTCGGCGCGGCTTACATCGTTGAGCTTCTGCGGCGCAGCGGAGCATCGCTGCCGCTGGCAGCCATCCCACTGGCGGTGATCGTGCTCTTCACCGCGCTCCCGACGCTCATGGACGTCGCGGTCGGGGCGTACCACCAGCAGGCGACCACGCAGATGCAGGCGGTCACCGACACCATCCAGGCCGAGGCCGCGCCGGATGACGTCATCGCGAGCACGCACGCCTCCACGCTGAGCTTCGTGGGCGGTCTGTACACGGTCCGGCTCCCGATCACGCCCGAGGACCTGCTGCGTCTCGACAGGGAGTATGTCCCGGTGCAGTGGGTGCACATCAAGCACCGGAGCGCGGAGAACCGGCCGCGCACGAGGGCGTGGCGGCCGATCATGCAGCAGGCGGAGACGCTTCCGGGCTTCGAGTTCTGGAGGCGCTTCGACGACGGGAGCGTGGTGCTGCGGAGGGCTACGCAGGCGCGCGAGGCTGCAGTCCCTGCGCCTCCACCATCTGCTCCATAGCCTTGACCGCGAGGTGCGCCTGCAGCTCCCGGCGCTCGCGCTTGCGCAGGCGCTTCTCAGACGGCGGCTCCGGCAGCAGGCCGAAGTTGGAGTTCATCGGCTGGAAGTGCTCCGGATCGGCGGTGGTGATGTGCCGCGCGAGCGATCCGATGACCGACTGCTCCGGCATGACCAGCGGCTCCTCGCCAAGCGCCAGCCGCGCGGCGTTGATCCCCGCCACGAGCCCCGATGCCACGCTCTCGACGTACCCCTCGACGCCCGTGATCTGCCCGGCGAAGAAAAGGTCATCGCGCTCGCGGTGCTGCCAGGTCGGGCGAAGCTGCGTCGGCGCGTTGACGTAGGTGTTCCGGTGCACGGCCCCGAAGCGCAGGAACTCCGCGTGCTCGAGGCCCGGGATCATGTGGAAGACCCGGCGCTGCTCCGGATAGGTCAGGGAGGTCTGGAAGCCCACGAGGTTCCACATCGTGCCCTCGCGGTTCTCCGCGCGAAGCTGCACGACCGCCCACGGCATCCGGCCGGTACGCGGGTCGGTGAGGCCCTTCGGCTTCATGGGACCGAAGCGCGGACCGTCGGGGCCGCGTGAGGCGATGATCTCGATCGGCAGGCAGCCCTCGAAGAGCTCGCGCGGGTCGTAGTCCGCGTGCAGCGTGGTCTCCGCCGCCAGCAGCGCCTCGTAGAACGCGTCGTACTCCTCGCGGGTGAACGGGCAGTTGATGTAGTCGGCCTCGCCCTTGTCGTAGCGCGACTGCCGGAAGGCGATCGTCTCGTCGATGCTCTCCGCGGACACGATGGGGGAGAGGGCGTCATAGAAGTAGAGCCGCTCCGCGCCGGTGAGGCCCGCGATCTCAGTGGCAAGCGCGTTCGATGTAAGCGGTCCGGAGGCGATGATCGCCGGGCCGCCCGGGATCGCGGCAACCTCGCCTCGGCGCACCTCGATCAGCGGATGCTCCGAGAGCGCCGCCGTGACCGCCTGCGCGAAGCGTGTGCGATCCACCGCCAGCGCCTGGCCCGCAGGCACCGAGTGCTCCTCGGCGCAGCGCAGGATCAGCGAGCCGAGCAGCCGCAGTTCGTGCTTGAGGACGCCATGCGCCGAGGTCAGCAGCGTGGACTTGAGCGAGTTCGAGCAGACCAGCTCGGCGAAGAGATCGGTCTCATGCGCGGGCGTCATGCGGTCGGGGCGCATCTCGCACAGTACCACCGGCACGCCACGCTCGGCGACCTGCCATGCGGCTTCCGAGCCGGCGAGGCCCGCTCCGACGATGGTGATCGGCTTCATGCTACGCCAGCCGCTCCGGCTTCAGGGCACTTGGGCCCCTGCGGTTCTCGCTGGCGACGAAGCGGAAGCGTTTGCCGAGGGTCACTTCACTCATCGTTTCAGGGAGGTCCATGAATATGTTGAAGCGGTGGCCGCGCCCATCCGCCACCTGCAGGAAGCACGCGCGGCCGCTCGGCAGGACGTTGACGACTGCGCCGGCTGCGTGCTTGCCTTTCACCAGCACCGCGGCCGCGGTCGGCTTTCCGCCCGCCTTCAGCGGCGGCTTCGCGACGAAGAAGACGGTGTCGCCGCGGGCGGGCCGCTCCTCTGACGCAAGCAAACGGGGGTCGTAGTAGTACTTCTCATCGCCTCGGATGATGTAGCCGAAGTCCTTCCCGGCGTCGCTGTAGACAACGCTTACGACGCCGCGAAGCGGGCGCTCGAAGGCTGCAGCAGGCAGTGTCTGCTCCTCCATCGGGCTCTCTGGTTCAGCGTGTTCATTCTGGTCCACGTGTCGTCTCCCTCAGTATCGGCAGCCCCGGAGTTTCCACGGGGCGAATAATGGCGATGATCGCAACACCCATTGTAGCACAGAAGGCGCTTGAGCGGGTGCGAGCATAGGCGGAGGCTCCTCGGCTACATGAGTGAAGCGAGTTCATGTATAATCGAGACCGCTGTTCATCGCCGAACTCCACCCTGTCCGCCGAACGGACGGTTCGCATGCTGACGTTGCTCGCAATCCTCCCGATAGTCGTGCTGATCGTTGATCTGGTCGTCTTCCGGCGCAATATCCTGGTCACTGCCGCGGCCGTGGTGGTGCTCACGGTCGCCATCGCCCTCGGGTTGTGGCGGATCACCCCGCTGCTTGTGCCCGCTTCGTTCGCCAAGGGCGCGCTGGTGGCGCTGGACATCTGCGTCATCATCTTCGGCGCACTGGTCTTCCTGAACCTTCTGCGGTCGCTCGGTGTGATAGGCGCAATCGAGTACCACCTGGGGCGCGTGTCGGCCGACTCGCGCGTGCAACTGATCCTCCTGGCGTGGCTCTTCGGCAGCCTCATCGAAGGCTCGGCGGGCTTCGGAACGCCTGCCGTGATCGTTGTCCCGCTGCTCGTCTACATCGGCTACCCGCCGGTCTTCGCGGTCACCGCGGCGCTGGTCGGGAACTCCGTGAACTGTGCCTTCGGCGCGGTGGGTACGCCGCCCCGCATTGGGTTCGGCCCACTCCTGACCCCGCAGGTCATCGAGGCCACCGCCACCATGGGCGCGATCATCTGCGTCTTCGTGCCGGTGATCCTGCTCGGGATGATGACCGCGCGGTTGCGGGAGGACCGGCACTTCTTCCTCGACGCGCTCCCCTTCGCGCTCTTCTCCGGCATCGCGATGGCAGTGCCGTACTATCTTGCGAGCTTCATTGGCGTCGAGTTCCCCTCGATCATCGGCCCGATCGTGGCGATGGGCCTGGTGCTGGTCGCGCGGAGGCTGGGCGTGCTGATGCCGCGCAATGTGCATGCGATCAAGGAGCGTGCGCTTGAGCCGCCGGAGCGCGGTGTAGCCGACATCGTGCTGCCCTACGCCCTGCTGCTGGCGGCGCTGGTGGCTGCGAGGTACCTGCTGCCCGCGATCGCCTTCCCGATCTTCGCGGGTCTCGAGCACTCCCTGAACCTCTTCAACCCCGGGCTGGTGCTGCTGTTCGTCTCAGCGCTGCTTGTGCTCTGGTACCGCGTGCCGGGGGAGACGGCGCGCGAGGTTGCCGGCGCCTCCGTGAAGTCGCTGCTCCGGCCGGGGCTGACGATCTTCTTCATCGTCGCGGTCATGCAGATCATGATCAACTCCGGGGAGAACGCGCGCGACCTTGACAGCATGCTCTTCCATGCCTTCGCCAACATCCGCAACGCCGCGCTCCCAGCGATCGCGCCGCTGCTGGGAGCCTTCGGCGCGTTCGTGACCGGCAGCGTGACCGTCTCGAACCTCACCTTCGCGGTCGCGCAGGCCTCGGCGGCGGAGGCTGTGGGCTACCCGGTCGTGGTGATCCTCGCGCTGCAGATCATCGGCGCCACCGGCGGGAACACGATCTCGATCCCGAACATCATGGCAGCCCAGGCGGCCGGCGACATGGCAGGCAACGAGAACGAGATCCTCCGCGCGATCCTGCCGTGGGTCTCGATCTACCTGCTGCTCGTCATCGCGCTCGGACTACTCGCGTTGAAGGTGGTGGGGGGTAGCGCGTGGAAGCATGCGGGCGAATCTCAGAAGAAGATGCCGTCAGGGAGGCGGACCGCAGTGAGACGAACATTGATAGCTGCTACTCTCTTTCTCAGCCTGGCTCAAGTCGTCTGTGCACAGGGATGGGAGACCTTCTTTTCGGCCGATGGCAGCTTCTCGCTTCAGTACCCTGCCGGCTGGCAGGTGACCGAGCAGCCATCGGCTGTGGTGATAGCGTCCGGCGATGGGCGGGAGATCGTCCTCCTCTCCGTGCCGTATGACGCGGGCGAAAGCGCCAGAGAGCACGCGGAGCGGATGGTCGGGCTGCTTCAGGCTGGAAACGCCGGCCTGGCGGCGACAAACTGGGAGTCGAGTGACGATGGCGCCGCCGCATCCTTCGAGCTCAGATACGCGGAGAACGGCACTGGCTACCGCAGCGACGCCATCGTCGTGAAGGATGTGGCCGCCGGGCAGGCGCTCTGGTTCTCCTACTCGGCGCCCATCGACGGCTACGACCAGGCCACCGCGGTCGCGATCCTGCAGACAGTGATTGCCTCGCTGGGCCCCGGTGGCGGCGCGCAGGCGGGCGCGGAGGTGGATCTGTCTGCGCTCGCGCCTGAGGAGCGCCGGATCATCGATGGCTTCCTGTTCACGCTGGAGTTCTCACTCGGCCAGCCGCTCGATTTGCAGAGCGAGCAGCTTGTGGCACGGGAGCTTGTGCGCGGCTGGCAGGCCGGGACATCCTCGGCCGAGGATCTGTCCATGTACCCCGCGCTCGTAAAGCAGATCATGTCCCTTGGTCAGGCCGATCTCGATGAACTGCAGAAGGACCTGCATGGGGTGCTGGTCGACTGGCTGAACGAATCGGCGCCGAGCGACATGGTGGTGGGGCTGCTGCAGGAGCGCCTTCAGGCGGGCCAGCAGGTGGTCGCCGAGGACGAGCCCGCGCTCACCGCGGTCGCCGCGCAGGCATACGCGGAGATGTTCGCGTTCTCTGAGCTGCTCTACCGGAATCCTGAGGCGGCCGTCGCCGATGTGCAGAGCGATGTGGTAGCGGAGATCAGGGGCCAGCTTGTGACCGCGTGGCCGGCGCTCACCGCTGACCAGCGCTCCAAGATCCTCAGCGCTCCGGGACTCTGGGGCGTCCTGCGCCACGCGCTGCTGCTGGGTGAGGGCGAGCAGCCTCAGCAGGCCCGCGCGATCATCGCGGGGCTGATCGAAGTCCCCGCCGGGGAGGCCGAGGCGCCGGCGCCGACCGAGAACGGTCAGGTCGCGGCTCCCGCTGGCGGAGGTGGCGAGATGACCGAAGAGGAGGCGCGCGATGAGTTGACGCGCCGCTACCTCTGCGGTGAGACGCTGCGGCAGACGCAGCGGCAGGCCTTCAACACCTGGCGCTGGTCCATGGGCTACTGCCGAGGCCCGATGGGCTTCTGAGAGCCGATTACGAGGCCGGCCGCAGGCGCAGTTCAGCGGCCGGCCTTGTCGGTGCAGGGCTGAGGCCTCAGCGTCGCCGCACCGACGGCGCCTGCGACGGAGACGCCCGCCGCGAGGAGCATGGCGGGCTGCAGCGAGCCGAACGCGTCCGCCATCGCTTCAACTCCCTGTCCTGCAGCGGAGCGCTTCTGATCAGTGGCACAGATTGGCCGCCCTGGAGACGCTCTCCTTCCCGATCCCCCGATTTGCAGATTGGCCTTGACAAGGCCAGGCATATACCATATTATACTGCTTGATTGAATACTTGAATAAGGAGCGAGACGATGAGGCCATGCGAGGCAGGCGGTGACGGCGCCGTCTATGAGCAAGTTGCGCGGATCGGGAAGGCCATCTCAGCGCCGACCCGGCTGCAACTGCTCCATCTCCTCTGCCACGCGCCACGAACGGTGCAGGTGCTGGCCGATGAGGCCGGCCTGAGCGTCGCCAACGCTTCGGCGCACCTGCACGCGCTGCGTGAAGCCCGGCTGGTGGAGAGCGAGAAGGACGGTTTGTATGTCACCTACCGGATCGCCGACGAGAGCGTGGGCCGCTTCCTGATGGCACTGCGAGAGTTTGCTGAGAGCCGCCTGCTGGAGTTCGACCGTTTCGCCGAAGCGATGGCGGCTGTTACCGAGGGCGTCGAGGCGCTCGGTTCGCGGGAGCTGGCGCGGCGCCGGGAGACGGAGGAGTTGGTGGTGCTTGACCTCCGCCCGGCGGAGGAGTACGCATCGGGGCATATCCCCGGCGCGATCTCAATCCCGGCGCGTGAGCTTGAGGCGCGCATCGATGAGCTGCCGCGCGACAGGCCGCTCGTCGCCTACTGCCGCGGGCCATACTGCTCGACGGCGGCGCAGGCGGTGCGGACACTCCGCGAGCGAGGGTTCAATGTGCGGCGGATGGAGGACAGTGTGCTGGAGTGGGCGGCGGCAGGAATGCCGGTAGCAGCGGGGCTTGAAGAGATCTGAAGACGCGAGACCATCTGAGGAGTGAGGGCGTATGAGCTGTGAGAGCGGATGTAGCATTCAGCAGCAGAGCCAGAAGCGGACTCTGCGCTGGGTGATGAGCGGGGTGTTTGTCGCGCTGCTGGTTGCAGGCTGGTTCGTCCCGTGGTTCGGCTACTTCATCCCGGTCTGCATGGTCGGCGGGCTCTCGGTGGCGTTCTTCGCGGGCCGCAAGTGGTGCGACTGGTGGTGCGGCCGTGGCAGCTTCCTGGAGAACGTGGTCGGCGCAGTCTCTTCGCGGCGCCGGATCCCGAGCTTCTTGCGCAGCACGGCCTTCCGCGTGGCGATCATGGCGGTGCTCTTCGGGATGTTCGGCACACGGATCGCGCTGATGTGGGGCGAGTGGGCGGCGCTCGGCGGGTTCTTCGTGACCTTCCTGACCGCCACCACCGTGGTCGCGACCGCCCTCGGGATCATCTTCGAGCCGCGCGCGTGGTGTGCCTTCTGCCCGATCGGCACGCTCTCCAAGTGGGCGGGCGCCGGCAAGAGGCCATTGCTGATCAGCGACGCCTGCCGGGGCTGCCGGGTCTGCGAGAAAGCCTGCCCGATGGGTATAGAGATCGCCTCCTACGCCGACCAGGGCATCGTGGCGAACGCCGACTGCATCAAGTGTGGCGCCTGCATCGCGAAGTGCCCGACCGGTGTCTTGAGCTTCGAGAGCACCACCGACCAGGCCGCGTAAGCCCAGTATTGACACCTCCACGGGCAACTCAACCTCCGGGCGGCCCGTTCGCATGAGCAGGAGAGATCACCATGGGACGAACCGCCGCAACCCTATCTCTTCTGGCGCTCGGCTTGAGCGCCGCACACGCCACACCGTGGTTCACGCAGGACTACGGTGGCGGCTATTGGGTCTTCTGATGACGCAGGCGAGCTCAGCAGGGGCCGCCCGGTTTCTCCGGGCGGCTCCTGCTGCTGTCAGCTCCTCACCCACTCGCGCCATACCCGCATATCGTAGTCGCCACCGTGCAGGCGATAGCGCCCCCACTCGGTCGCCCGTGGCTCTCCGTCGCAGTCCACTGCGAGGATCGTGATGTCCGGGTCCGGCGGAAGTTCAGGAAGTCCGCGCAGCCAGATGTGGTCACCGCCGCGCTCGATCGTTACCTCGATGTCGTGGCGCCCGAGGACGCGCACACCTCGGATCTCGTTCGCCAGCCCCGCGAAGTGGAAGCTCTCGCCCTGCCAGTACTTCACCCAGAGGTAGAGCGTCTCGTCCCTCATCGTCATGTCGCCGAATGTGAGGTACTCGAAGAGCCCGTTCGCGCCGGTGCAGCCGTAGATCGCCTCGGCGTTGCGCTCGGTGAAGCGCCCGAGGCCCTCAAGCTGCTCACGCGCGCGTTGCGGGAAGGCCCCATCGCCCATCGGTCCGAAGTTCAGCAGCAGGTTCGCGCCCTGCCCGAGCGCTTCGGCGAGCAGGTAGATCAGCTCCGTGGCGGTCTTGTAGTGATGATCGTGCTTCACATAGCCCCACCAGCGATGCTGGTTGATCTCGCAGACTTCCCACGGCACCGGCACGGTCGAGGCGACGATGCGGCGCTCGCTCGAGGCGATGTACCCTGGCCGCTCATTGCGCGCAAATGGGCTGTCGGGGAACTGCGCCGGCGCGCCATGCAGCCGGTCGCCGGTGATCATGCACTCTGGCTGCAGCTCGCGGATGATGTCGTCTATCTCCACCGGCCGCCACAGGTCGTGTAGCGGCCAGCGGCCATCGAACCACATGAGGTCGATCTTCCCGTAGTTGCTGCACAGCGCCCGCACGTCATCGTGTATCTTCCGGACGAGGCGCTGGAGCTCGCCCGGATCGGCGTCCGGGCCGTCGAACATCACCGGGAATGACCAGTCCTGCAGCGAGTAGTAGATCCCCACGGGCATGCCCGCAGCGCGACAGCCCTCCACGTACTCGGCGACCAGATCACGACCGGGTGCGGTGCGCGGCGCGCACAACTCCCACCCCGGCGAGTCGAAGAGACAGTAGCCATCGTGGTGCTTGCTCGTCAGGACCACGTAGCGCATCCCGGCGTCGCGCGCCATCCGCGCCCACTCGTGCGCATCGTAGTTCGGCGCGGTGAAGCGCTCCGCGAGGCGCCGGTACTCGCTCGGCTTGAGGCGCCCGCGAAGGAGCACCTGCTCGCCGATGCCCAGCAGCGAGTAGAGGCCCCAGTGCACGAACATCCCGAACTTCGCCTCGTTGAACCACGCGTAGGGGCCGGTCTTCGTCTCGGACACGCGATGCACTCCCCAGGAATCCAGTCTGATCCTCTCAGAATGTGAGATCGGCGACCATCTCACGCGGTCCGGCCACGAAGAGGCGGTCGCCGACCCGCAGCGGCTCATGTGGATCAGGCGTGACGAACTCATCCCTGTAGGCCCCGCCGATTGCCGGCATCCACGGAGGCTCATCTCTCTGGCAACGATCCTCTGTCCTGCGCGTAGCGCTACCGCTCGCGAACGCTCAGCGCCTGCTCGGGTACCGGAGAGTACCACTGCGGCAGCTCGGTGCCGAGGTCCACGTAGACGTCGTCTATCACCCCGGCCTCCGCTTGACTGAGCGTGAGCTTCCACCAGCCTGCGTCCCCCGCTCCAACGGTGACTTTCTTGCGCTCGACAGGCACCTCCACCACGCGGAATGTCTCGACCTCGCGGCCATCCGGCGCGTAGAGCGCCCCGAGCACAGTCTCGCCCGGAGGTGTGCCTGCGAGCGAGAGGTAGAAGCTCTCGCAGCCCTGCGGTACCTCGAAGTAGAGGGGGCTGACGCGATTGAGCAGGTGAAGCCCTGACTCATCCATGTTGTCCGCGAGCGCCCACGCACCACCCTCAACGCGCATGCTGAAGCTGGCCGAGCCCGCGTTGATCATCAGATGATAGTGCGGCGAACCCGCGGCATCGAGCGTGATCGGCACCTCGGCGCTGACGATGCCCGATGATATGTCCTCACCATTGGCGCCGTAGACAGCGTACTGCACCAGCCGCCCGCGGGCGCTGATGTTCTGGAAGCTCACGGTCGCGACATCGTCAGTCGGCAGGATGACCGCATGCTGGTTGCCGCGCAGGTAGAAGACCTCCACGGGCTCAGCATTGGCCACATCTGCAGCGGCGCTCACGGAGACCTGCTTGATCGCCGCCGCACCGGTGCTGGCGCTCTCCGGCCGCAGCGCCAACGAGCCCTTGTGGTCCGCGAACCAGGTGAAGAACTCCGCGTCGGGCATGTAGAAGCTCGACTCGGTCGGGTTCTCGAGCATCCCGAACTGCCGCAGGTTCCAGTGCATAACCGTGAGGTTCCAGCCGAGCCACTGCAGCCTGGTCTGTGCGTCCGGGTCGGTTACCTGCGCCTCGGCGGCGCGGTAGAGCCGCTCGATCTCCGGGAGGTTCCGCGCGTAGACGTCCTCCATGATCTTGGGCGTCAGGGTGTAGGAGGCTTCCGGGTTCTCGATGAAGTGGCGCTTTACCTCGGCATCGAGCAGCGCGTAGATCTGGCCGATCTCGTCCGCGCCCTCGTGATATGCGCGCTGCATGAACTCATCGAGCAGCGCCTGCACGTCGGCATCGGGGTCCCACGCGAGCTTCGCGAGCAGGTAGTTAGTGGGTGCACCCGTGCCCCAGGCCTCCTGGCCGTAGACGTAGACGCCCTTCATGTTGTACTGCTTGAGCCTCGGGTAGAGGAACTGGAGGATCTCCACTCCGGGAGGGCTGGGGGCGCCGATACCGTTGGCGAGGGATGTCGGCAGGTCGTAGTAGGCCATCTTCTCCGTCACCTGCGTCCACTGCCGCGCAAGGCGCTCCCAGGTCTCCTGCAGCTCAGGTCGGAAGAGCGTGTAGCCGTAGTCCATGCTGGGCGCCCAGACCGGGAACACGTTGGGCTGAAGCTGGATCGGCTCGGTCGGAGGGTACACGTATTGGGCGTAGACGTAGCCTGCGAGCACCTTCTCGGGATACTTCTCGGCGACGATCTTCGCGACCTCATTGTAGAAATGCAGCACGGCGGGCGTTACTGAGAGGCGGCCTTCCGGGTCGGTCTCGTAGAGCTTCTCGCAGTCGGGGCAGGTGCACCAGCCTGCGCTGTCCGATGGTGAGAGGGAGTAGCACGTGGAGGCCGGGTTCTCGTCGAAGTACCGGATCGCGGCCTGCGCGTAGGCGTTGACCAGGCCCTCGTTGGTCAGGCAGAGCTTGTAACGGCCGGTGGGCGGCACGCGCTTGCCGTCGAACATCGGGAACCAGTCGGGATGCTCATCGTATAACTCTGTGGGGATCGACTGGGCGAAGTTGTGGCCGTGAGTGAGGAAGAGGCTCAGGCCGAGCTTCTGGCGCGCCCCCCACTCGATGACCGGCTCGGTGGTCTGCTGCGTATAGGGCACGCGGCGGTTCAGGAAGAATGGTGCGTCCATCATGTCGGTGTCGGGCACGGTGATCGTACGCATCTCCGGCACGTCGTCGCCAACGTCCGTCGGCATCAGCCAGCGCACGTTCACGAACTCCTCGAGGAAGTGCGAGACGCCGTTACGGGTGCCGTTGGAGGTGCCGCCCTGCGGCGTGCGCTCGCCCTCGGCGGTGTCGGGCCCGGCAATCAGAACGTTGCCATCACGGGTGACGATCCGGAAGCCCTCAAGCGGGACATCGGCCAGATCGAGCCCGGCGGCCTCGCCGAGCAGGATAGACGAGCCGGTCGCCTCATTGACGACGGGCAGCTCGGCGCCTGAGGCCTCGAGGATGTACTTCTGCAGATCCGCGGCGGCCGCGACTACCGACGGCGGCGCATCCGGCGCGTAGACGATGCTGAAATCGCTGGCGCCATCGTCCACGACGATCACGGGCGCGCAGCTCGCGCAGAGGGCGGTACACGCGATGAGAGAGACTACGAGCAGCGTTCGCTTCATGGGTAACCTCATTTCACGAGATGATCACTCGCACGCAGCATTCCCCGGAAGTCGGACGGATTCCTGCGCCTCGGAGTTCGCTGCAGCCAGCTTCAGGAGGCCGCCGTACCTTTCGCAGCGAAGGGACTGCGCGAGCCCACACGCTGAGGAGGTCTCCGATGCTCCGCTTGATGGCAGCCGTGGCGGCGATCGCCGCAGCCTTCCCGGCATTCCCGCAGGATGAGTTCGCGCTGCTCGATGCCGCAGATCTCGCGCTCCACGAGCCGCTCACGATCGAGTTGCCTGCAGCCGCCGCAAGTGCCGAGGCCCCCGTCTTCCTCGCCTTCGAGGCGCGGATCGAGACCCGCTACGCAACCGGCTCGGCGCCCGCGCTGCAGCTTTCCGTAAACGGCCTCCCGACGTCCGTCGAGCGCCTGCGCAACAAGCCCGGCTACTACCTCTTCTCCGGTGGCCGGCGCGTCGAGTGGTACTCGTCATCGGACGCCGCATGGGTCATGCCCTATTACGCGTGGGACCGGCAGGACATCGCCGACGGGCTCGTGCACGAGTTCGTCCTGGACATCACGAATCTGATGCGGCCGGAGGGTAACCGGGTCACGTTCGAGTCGATCTATGACACTGCCGCGGGGGCGCTCATCCAGCTTCGCAACGTGAGGCTGCTGCTGAACGACGACTTCCCGAGAAGCCCGGCTCTCGATCAGCCGCGGGTGATGACCGAGAGCCAAGGTCTCGGCGAGTTCCGCGAACTCGCCACCGGCTACCACTCCGGGGCTGAGGCCCGCCTCAACACGGAGATCGCGTGGCGGCCGAATGCAGGCGAGGTGCTGCCTGCCGCGAGCTACGCGCAGGAGTTCGACCTTGCCGTCACGCAGACCGGGCGCATCATGGTCACTGTCGGCGCTGACCGCTATGAAGCCTTCTCGTGGTTCGGAGCCGGCGATGGCGAGTGGCGCACCATCGGTCAGGAGCCCGGCGGCGGCTGGGACAGCCTCAGCGTCGAGGGCAATACAGCAAGCTGCGCCAACGACACTCTCTCGCTTGAACGCAAGGCGCTTCGGCGTGAGTCACACGTTGAGGTACGCGACACCGTCCGGAACCTCACCGGTGGCGACCTCGCGCTGCCCTTCCTCAACGCCGTCGAGGTCGGATCGGTGGAGGGCTTGCGCGAGTTCCGCATCAGCGGCCAGCTCCAGCGCCACTTCTGGGCGAACACGAAGCCGTATGAGGGCCGACAGCTTGCCGCGACGCCTGTGGTCTACGTGGAGCGCGACGAGTCCGCCATCGGGCTGGTGCTGGAGGATGACGCCTACCGCAACCAGGGCTCCGTGCTGTGCCGCGACAGCGCGGTCTGGCTGGGCGACGACATGTTCTATCTGCAGCCCGGCGGCGAGTATACCTTCGTCTGGAAGATCTTCCCGCTCGCCCAGCCGGGATACTATGCGCTCACGAACGCTATTCGCGAGGACTGGAACCTGTATCAGCGCATCCCTGACCTCTTCGGCTTCGTTCATCCCGAGAGCGAGGAGGCGATGTATGAGGATGTGCGCTGCGAGGGTCCTGCGCAGCTTGCGCAGTGGCTGCAATCCACCGGCGTCGGCATCGCGTCCGCGGCCGTGACGGCTCCCGCCGAGCAGGAGGGGGCTTCCACCACGCTCTACGGGAACGAGCGACTGGAGTACATCCGCCCCGGGACCGGCCCGTTCCTGGCGTGGCGTGAGGGAGTGCGCGAGTTCGGCGCCGATCCCGCCTGCCTGCCCTACATGGACGTGCACCTCTGCCGCCTGGTGGGGGAGACGCTCGAGGAGATGCGCGAGCGCCTGCCGGGCTGCGTCATTGAGGACGCATGGGGCGACCCGGTCGCCTACCGCACCGGCTGGCTCTACAACGTGCTGCCGACCCTCGAGAACGCCTCGGGGCAGCACCTGCTGAAGGTCGCGCGGCACTACATGGATGAGGCGGGCTTCGACGGGGTCTACCTCGACGAGTGGGACCACTCCCGCGCGCGCGTCTCCTTCTCGCATGAGGACGGCCTCTCGGCGCTGCTCTCAGAGGATGGCCAGATTGTGCGCAAGGTCGGGATCGTGCCGATCATGGCGAAGAGCTTCCAGATCGAGATGACGCGCCAGCTTGTCGAGCGAGATGCGATCATCTTCGCCAACCAGTTCGATGACACACTCGACGCCGCGCAGCTCCCGATCTGCCACTTCGCGGAGCCCTACGGCTCGCACGACAGCTACCTGCTCTCGGCCGCGCAGCTCTCGCGCACTCCGCTTGCGCTGCACGTGAAGGCCACCCGCGGCGTCTGGGGCGACGCGATCGCCTACCTCAAGCGCGGCCTGCTCATGTGCTACTACTGGAAGTACCTCCACGGCGACCACCTGCTCAAGCGCGTCTACCCGATCACGGTGCGGGAGATCCGCCCGGGCATCGTCATCGGCGAGGACCGCATCGTGACCTGCTCCTCAGGCACCTTCTCGCTCGGAGGCGATGCGCCGCTGGTGGCATACGTCTACGGGCCACCGAACGGCGAACTCGTGCGCGTGGTGGAGGGTGAGGCGACGGTCCAGGGGCATGCGGCGGTCGAACTCAGCCTCAATGAGAACGAGGCCGCGGTGGTGATGGCGGCGGGCGGTGACTGAGAATCGAGCGCGCCCCACACCTGATGGCGTGGGGCGCGCGTGATCGTCAGCAGCGAGACATGGGCTACCCGCCCATCGCCATGATCATCCCCATGGCCGACCACTCCGAGCGGATGGTGCCGAAGACGGTGGTGCCGCCCTCGTTGCTGTAGAAGTCGTTGCCGATGGCCTCGACCGTGATCGTCAGCATCATGACGTCATCGAAGATCCCGGCGGGGATGACGCAACTGGTGGTGTCGCCGGGGAGCAGCACGCCATCGCGCAGGTCATCGGCGATAGTGGTCGCCTGTTGATAGCCGCCACGGATGCGCATCGGCGGCTCATTGATCGTGCTGTACCATGAGGTGATGGTCATCTTCATGTTGTCCTCGTCGCCGCCCATGTTCGTGCCCACCGCCGACACGAGGTAGCCTCGGGCGCCCGTGATCGGCTCCCACTCGACCGCGATGCCCTCTGCGGGCGCAAGCTGGCTCATGTCCGGCGAGATCATCTTCAGCGGCGGCAGGAAGCCATCGAGCGTGGCCGTCCCGGTGGTGTTGAGCACATAGTCGCCCTGCCCGACGACCGTCTTCGGCTTGACGACCTCCGAGCCCTCGGCCTCACGATTGTTCATCTCCTGCACGATCCGCGACAGGTCGGGCATCGCCATGCCCATACCCATGCCACCGGCAGGCCCCTGTCCGCCCTCAACGGTGAAGGTCTCGGTGACCGGCCCCCTGGCCTCGTCCGGGTGCCAGTAGAGCTTGTTGCTCATCTCTATGTTGGGGCTCTTCCCAGGCGTCTCTTCGGTCCCCTCGCCCTCTCCGTCCTCGGCCGTCACAGGGGCCGGCAGGCGCAGGACGAGGCGGCTGTCGGCAAGCTGCAGGTCCTCCGGCACCATCACGAAGATGGGCTCGACCGCGGCCTCCTCATAGAGCGCGCGTCCGATCACACTGCGCTGTGGCTCTCCGGTGGGCATTCCCGGGATCTGGATGTCCGGCATGCCCATCATGCGCATCGGCGCATCGACGCGCGTGCGCAGCGTGAGGTAGAACGTCTTCGTGGTCGGCTGCTGAGCCACCACGACGGCGGGCAGCAGCAGCGCGAGCACAAGCAGTGAGAACACCAGCGGTCGATTTCGGGACATGTTTCGATACCTCCATGGAGCGTCTTCGCACGACGAATGGGGAACATGCTATGACACAGGCCCCGCGCCTGCAAGTAGGTAAATTCCATACAGCCGCTCACGATTCCTGCTGCCGAACAAGGTGATGATTCAGCGTTGCGGTGCTGGAACTCATTTGACTGGAAGAAGGTCAGAGCCCGCGAAGGGGAATGCCGTTACGGATGGAACTTGCGGGCATGTTCACCCCGGCACGGCGTACAGGCTGGCTCTCCCTCGGGATCATCTCGCTGATCCTGATGGCCTCATTGCGTCTGGCCTCTCCCGCTCACGCTCAGACCATTGCCGAGCGCTTTGCGGCTGATCCCGTCGCGGCCGAGGCGGCGCTCGATCTCGCCCGGCACACCTTCGACGCATGGGTGCTGCGCCATGAGCGCCTGACGCTTCCAGAGGACCTGCCGCCGCTGCTGCGCGAGCGCGCAGCGGTCTTCGTCAGCGCGATGCTCGGCGACGCGCCGCGCTGCTGCATGGGCGCGCTCTACCCGACCCGCCCGACGGTGGCAGAGCAGATCTCGGAGGCCGCGCTGGCCGCCTGCCGGACGGACCTGCGCTTCTCGCCGGTTACACCGCAGGAGCTGCCGCGCCTGCGCGTGATCGTCTCGGTACTGGAGCCGCCCGAGCCGATCGCTGATGCGCGCGGCCTCGATCCCGCCCGTGACGGGCTGGCGGTGCGCGCAGCACGAGGCCTGGGCGTGGTGCTGCCGCTCGAGACGCCTCGGGCGGAGCTGATTGAGCCGTGGGCGCGCATCCGCGCGGGCGCCTCGCCTGACGAGCCTGTTGACTACTACCGCGTGCGGGCCTTCCGCACTGTGGAGCCGGAACGTGAGCCATGAAGTATTCGGAGGTGCCTGAGATGAGTTCGTGGCTGAAGACCGGGCCGGTGTTGGCGCTGCTGATATGCGTGCTGGCGGGCGTTGCGCCCGCCCAGGAGGAGCATGAGGCCCCCAATGTCAACGTCGAGGTCTTCTCGAGGATCTGGCCGACCACCGAGAATGTGCAGCTTCGCGCGTGGCTGTACAACACGAAGAGCGCCGTGCTGGCGGCGTATCGGGTGGAGCTTGCGCAGATCGCGCCCGATGCCTCCTCTATACACGAGACGGACGAGGACAAGCCCGACAGCGTCGGGTATCGCGTGAAGCACCTCGATCTCGGAGGCAGGTCGCCCGCCGCGCGCTGGACGGCCTCAGTCAAGGGGGGCTACGAGGATTCGTGGATGGACGTCGACACGAAGGCGCCGAAGCTCGCGCCAGGTGTCTACGCCATCAGCATGAAGGGCGGTGGCGTCGAGGACCGCACGTGGCTGGTCGTCTCCGATCGCGCGCTGGTCTCCAAGCGCTCCCCCGACGTGATCCTCGGCTGGCTTGTGAACGCACAGACCGGCCAGCCCATCGCTGGCTCCTGGGTGCATCTCTTCGACGATGATGGCCGTGTCGCGGCGAAGCAGACGGAGCGCGACGGCACGGTCGCCTTCGACACGGCTGACGTGAAGGGCGAGTACTGGCTCACCGCCACCGGCGGCCAGCCCACGTTCGTCATCCCCAGTTCACCCGGAGCAGTGCAGCCGTTCAAGGCCTACGTCCACACCGATCGGCCGGTCTACCGCCCCGGCCACCTCGTGCAGTTCCGCGGGACGATCCGCCGGGCCATGCGCGGCGACTACGCCATGCCCGAGGGCATCGGAAGCGCGACGGTAGAGATCCGCTTCTCCGGCGATCCGGTCTACCGCAAGGAGTTGCCGCTCAATGAGTGGGGGAGCTTCGCGGGCGAGTTCCAGCTTGCTCCGGAGCCGCCACTCGGCGAGTACGATCTGGTCGTCACCGTCGGCTCGGGCGAGGAGCGGACTGTCTTCCACAAGGAATTCTCGGTGCAGGCCTACCGCAAGCCCGAGCTCGAGCCGCAGGTGGCTATCCCGCGGGAGTACTACCTGCAGGGCGAGACGATCCCCGTCACGATCTCCGCGCAGTACTTCTTCGGCAGCCCCGTCTCCGGCGGCAAGGTCGAGTACACCGTCACCTTCAGCGAGGAGAGCAGCCCGGTGCCGGAGCGGATTCGCGAGGCCGCGGGCCTCGGCGCGCCGGGCGTGATGGATATCGAGCGTGACTTCTCCGGCACCGCGATCCTCGACGAGCAGGGGCAGTTCGTGCTGGAGGTTCCGACCACCTACGCCACCGTGGACCGGCGGATGCTGGTCAGCGTCACGGTGAGCGAGCTTGCACTGCGCCCGCGCGAGGCCTATGCGTCGGCGCTGATTACCGCCGCGCGCTTCCGACTCTCCGCGGAGCCGACGCAGTACAGCTACGTGCTCGGCGAGGAGACGCCGACCATCGCGATCCTCACTGCCGACTACGAGGGCGAGGGTCTCTCTCGGCGCGTGAAGGTCGCGGTCATCGAGCCGATGACCGACCGCGAGGGCCGGTCATACGAAGAGCGGACCGAATATGACGTGGAGACCGACAGCGAGGGCCGCGCGACGATCACCTTCCAGCCGAAGCGCCCCAACCGCTATCAGGTTGAGGCGTGGGCGCTCGATGATGAGAGCAACCCGGTCTACGCGAGCGCCAGCTTCCACGTGGAGAAGCCCGAGCCCGAGGAGCGTGAGTGGCCGACGCTCACGATGGAGGCCGATAGCGATGAGTATGAGTCGGGCGACGTGGCGAAGGTGCACACTCGCACCGATCAACTCGGCGCCTGGATGCTGCTGACTATCGAGGGCGAGCGGCTCTTCGAGTACAAGGTCCACCGGCTGCTCACCAACGAGTTTGACCTGAAGGTTCCGGTGGAGGAGCGCTTCCGGCCGGGCGTGGATGTAAGCGCGGTGATCGTCCGCAAGGGCGAGCCGACGCGTGAGTGGGCGCGGCTGGACATCCCGCGGAACGATCGGCGGTTGGAGGTCATCATCTCGCCCGACCTCGAGCGCTACGAGCCGGCGCAGACTGCGCGCTACGCGATCACCACTCGCGACCGGCAGAGCCGCGGCGTGCCGGCCGAGGTCGGCCTCGGGATCGTGGATGAGGCGCTCTACGAGATCATGGAGGACTATACGCCGAGCCCGTTCGCGGTCTTCTGGGGCGAGATGCGCTCGCGCGTCACCACGGACTTCTCCCACGCGCAACTCTACCCGGGCGGCGGCGCGCAGATGGGCGGCAATGGCATGCCGACTGCAGCCCCGCCGGCGCCGCGGGAGATGATGAAGCTGGAGGCGCGCCCGGAGGCGGCAGAGGCGACCGACGAGGGCATCCGCATCCGCAGGCGCTTCGAGGACACCGCGCTCTGGGAGCCGTCAGTCATCACCGGCCCCGACGGGCGCGCATCGGTGGAGTTCGAGATGCCCGACAACCTCACGACCTGGCGCGCCATCGGGCGGGCGATCGACCGCGAGACCCGTGCGGGCGAGGGACGCGAGACGCGGACGGTGACGATGCCGCTGCTCGTGCGCCTCGTACTCCCGCGCTTCTACGTCGAGGGCGACGAGGGCACCGCGGCGGCGATCGTGCACAACTACACCGGCGAGGGGAAGACGGTGAACGTGGCCCTCACCGCCGATGGCGCGCGCATCGAGGGCGAGCCGCGGCAGCAGGTCTCCATTCCGGCCGAGGGCATCGTGCGGCTGACCTGGCCGATCGTCGCGACGACCGCCGGCGAGGCGCGCTTCGTGGTCTCCGCCGACGGCGGCGCGGGCGCGCAGGACGCGATGGAGACGCTCCTGCCGATCGTCCCAAGCGGCGTGGAGAGAGTGGACGCGTGGGCGGGCTCGAGCGAGGCGAACGTGGCTGAGACCCTGACGTTGCCCGAGGAGGCGCTGCCGGGCTCAGGCGAGCTTGCCATGACCATCTCGCCGTCGCTCGCGGGGCCGATCTTCGAGGCGCTCGACTACCTCACGCGCTACCCCTACGGCTGCGCCGAGCAGACGATGGACAGCTTCCTCCCGGATGTGATCGTGGCGCGGACGATCGAGCGCCTCGGCGCGCCGCGGCCGAAGCCCGAGATGCTCGACCGCTACGTGAACTTCGGCCTGCAGAAGCTCATCCGCTACCAGCACGAGGACGGCGGCTGGCACTGGTGGGAGTTCGACGAATCGGACCCGTACATCAGCGCGTGGATCGTCTACGGCCTGAAGGTCGCCGATGAGGCCGGCTACGTCGGAGCGGCCGCCCCCATGCGCCGCGGCGTCACCTACCTCCTGAGCCAGCTCGATGAAGAGCAGTACGCGCGCGCACGGGCGTATCTGCTCTGGGCGCTGGCCTACGCCGATGTCTGGGATGCCAACACGTGGAGCACGGCCGCGGCTGCCATCAACGCGACCTGGGAGGAGCGCGAGAAGCTGGATGCCTTCAGCCTCGCGTCACTCGGGCTGGCCATGCAGCGGCTCTCAGCGACGCCTGTGGCGAGCAAGGGGGCGCAGTCGCTGGCGACGGCCGCCCGGACGATCGCGGACGAGCTTGAGGCGCAGGCGATCCGCGAGGGCATCGGTGCGCACTGGGCGCCTGAGGGCCGCGCAACCTACTCGTGGCTCAACAATGACGTCGAGGTCACCTCGCAGGTACTGCGGCTGATGCTCGCGGTGAAGCCTGAGAGCGACACGATCCCGGCGGCCGTCCGCTGGCTGATGGCGATGCGCCAGGGCAAGTCATGGCGCTCGACGAAGGACACGGCCTCCGCCGTGATTGCGCTGACGGAGTATCTCGAGCGCTCGGATGAGCTTGAGCCGCGCTACACCGCGAACATCTCCGTAGGAGGCGAAGCGGTCGGGCGCGTTGAGATGGGCGCCGAGGATGTCTTCGCCGATCCCACGACCATCACGGTGGACGCGGCTGATCTCAGCGTGGGGCAGATGGCGCTGGCGATAGACAAGGATGGCCCGGGGATGGTCTACTGGTCGACGCGTATGCACTACCTGCTGCCCGCCGAGACGGCCGTTGCGACCACCGAGGACATCGTGGTGAAGCGGGAGTACGCGCTGCCTGCCGAGGACCCGGTTGGCGGCGGCATTCAGCAGCCCGGCGATGTGATCGGCGTAACGCTGCGGCTGAAGGTGAACGAGGACCTGCACTACGCGATGCTGGAGGAGCCGGTTCCGGCGGGCTGTGAGGTGGTCGCGGGCGATGATGAGCCGTGGGCGAGTCCGTGGGATCGCCGGGAGATCTGGGATCGCCGGATCATCTTCTTCTTCGACTACCTGAGCGAGGGCACGCACGAGATCAGCTACATCCTCCGCGCGGAGGCGCCGGGGCAGTATCGCATCCTGCCCTCGACGGCCTCGCTGATGTACTTCCCGGAGGTGCGCGGGAACAACCGTCTCGTGCGCATGCGCGTTGCGGACGTGGGCGAGTGATGGTGACCTGTCCCTGTGCGGTCGTGGCCGTTGTCGTGGAGGGGCCGCTCCTCGCGCCGCCAAACGACGGGCGGACGCTCGGGCGGCCCCTCCGTACGGCGCGCTGCAGCGCTGGCGGCGGTTCTTCTCGTTCTGGCCACGGCCGCGCTCGCCGATGTTGACCCGGCGGAGGGGCCGCCGCCCGCGCTCGGGCGAATCGTGCCGGAGTTCACGCTCCAGCGCATGGACGGCGGCGCGATGACGCTGTCCGAGCTGCAGGAACCGGTCATCGTGCTGAATATCTTCGCCTTCTGGTGCGACACCTGGATCGCACAGCTCCCGCAGCTTCGCGAACTCGTCGCGCAGGAGAAGCAGCTCGGCTTCCGGCTGATCTCTATCAGCATCGACGGCCGCTGGCCCGAGCAGCTTCAGCAGGTCTGCGGCGACAATCCGCCGCCGTGGCCGATCCTGCTCGACCCGGACCGGACGCTCACGCACGCGCTGACCATCCGCCACGCGCCGACCGTGCTGGTGCTCGACCGCTCGCGGCGGGTGCGCTACGCATGGGAGGGCTACCCGGGCAACCACCGCGTGCTGTTCGGAATACGCCGCGCCGCCAGTGATGGGACTATTGACTGAGGAGACGACCATGAATGATGTGACGGCTGTCCTGAATGGCACCGTGATAGACTGCACCGGCGCCGAACCTCTGCCTGGCGGCGCAATCATCATTCGCGACGGGCGCATCGAGGCTATCGGGCCGGCGGATGAAGTCCCAGTGCCGGACGACGCCGAGATCGTGGATGCTTCGGGCCTCACCGTCATCCCCGGTCTGATCGAGGGCCACGCGCATGTCGGCGGCAGGCCGAAGGGCCAGCAGGTCCTGCGCATCAGCCTGCAGCGCGGCATCATCACCGTCTGCAGCGTCTCGGCGAACCTCACCGGCATCGCGATGCGCGATGGGATTGCCAGCGGCGAGATCCGCGGCTGTGCACGGCTGATCGCCGGCTGCATCGTCACGCCGACGCACGGGCATGTGCGCTTCCGCGATGCCGACGGGCCGTGGGAGGTGCGCAAGGCGGTCCGCGAGATGGTCCAGGCCGGCGCGAACTTCATCAAGACCGCGGCCTCCGGCGGCTTCTACAGCAAAGATGAGGTCTGCTCGATGCGCAACTACACGCTGGAGGAGCTTGTGGCGCTGGTTGATGAGGCGCACGCGTGGCACCGGCCGGTGGTGGTGCATTGCCACACGCAGCCTGGCCTGAACAACTGCATCGAGGCGGGCGTGGATCAGATCCACCACGGTGGCTTCATCGATGGGGAGGCGGTGCGCGGGATACTCGCGGCCGACCTCTGGTACATGCCGACGCTGAGCGTCACCTGCCGGCGCAACATCGAGGCGCTGTCCGATCAGCCGTGGCAGACGGTGGAGATGACGCAGGCGCAGCCGATCCATCGCGCGGGCGTGCGGCTGGCGCATGAGATCGGCGTGAAGCTGTGCGTCGGCACCGACTACCCCGGCACCGGCCGCACATGGAAGCATGGCGACCGCACGATCTGGGAGCTGATGGAGCTGGAGAGCTGCGGGCTCTCGCGCATGGAGGCGCTGATCGCAGCCACAAAGACGAACGCGGAGGCCTACCGTCTGGACGATCTCGGGACGCTTGAGCCAGGAAAGATCGCCGATCTCGTACTGCTCGATGGCGACCCGCTGGAGGGTTTCGAGGCGCTCTACGATCACCGCAACATCAAGCTCGTCATGAAGGACGGCCGCGTGGAGTTCGCCGACGGCGATCTCGCGAAGCACTACACCCTCCGCGAGCCCCAGCCCGCAGACCGGCCACCGTATGAGGATGCGTAGGCGAGATCGCCACCGCGCACCGTGCCCGATCGGAGGCAGTGTGCATCATGACCATCGAGCAGTTCGCGAACGGGCGCGCAGCGATCACAGAGCGCATCTATCCGTCCCGCCCCGACAGCACCGGCGTGCGCGCTGCCGCCGCGGGGAGTGGTGCGGAGATCCAGCGACTTGAGGCCTGGCTGATGCAGGACATCTGGTGGCGCGCCGCGGCCTCCGCGCCGGTCGCTGAGGGGGACAGGAGGAACCCGCGGATCCTCTGCGCAATTGCGTAGAATGAATGGAGCATGTCATTCGTGGCTGCGTTTGGACAGGAGGTCACGGCAATGGCAAAGACGGGAGTCGTGGCTGTTGCTGCCATCGCGCTGGTGGTGTTCGGCGTGTTCATCTCGGGCTGCCCTCAGTCGGATGAGGGCCAGGTGACAGCCGGCGCGGTCGTCGCGCCCGGCGGCGGCTCTGCAATCAACGCGCTGCTGAAAGACACGGTCGTGCTGATCGAGACCCAGTTGCACTTCCCCGACGGGTCCATCGACGGCACCGGCAGCGGCTTCGTGATCAACAACAAGGGCCGCATCATCACCAACGCTCACGTGGTGGCGCCTGAGTTCACCGATGACGACGGGAACCGCCATCTCGCCACCGGTCGCAGCGTGCAGGTGGTCTTCCACCCTGGCACCGACCTCGAGGAGACACTGCAGGCGGAGATCGTGCGCGAGAACGAGGACCTCGACCTCGCGCTGCTCAAAGTCGCGCAGGAGACCCCTCGGTTCCTCGACCTCGGCGACTCGTCCAGCGCACAGGAGTTGACCAGGATCATCTGCGCCGGGCATCCGGCAGGCCTGCGGGAGATCTCGCTGCGGACCGGCGCGGTGACTGCCCACCGGACCTTCGAGGGCAGGAAGTGGCTCGAGCACGACGCTGAGGCGGAGTGGGGGAACAGCGGCGGGCCGGTCGTCTCCGAGGATGGTAAGGTCCTCGGCGTCATGGCGCGCTTCCACTGGAACCGCATCCTCGCCTCAAAGTGGGCAGTGCCCTCGAACACTCTGCGCGACTGGCTGGCCTCCGATCCCGCGAACGATCCTCCGGTGTATCTCGCATCCGCCGACGGCGGCCAGATGCAGGTGACGGAGGGCCAGCGGCCTCCTACCGGCGCCAAGACGCAGCTTGAGGAGCTTCTCGACGCCAGCGGTCTGAGTTACTCCTATGCCGAGAACGGCTCCTGGCAACTCGAGTATGACAACCAGGCCACGGTGTACGTGGAAGAGTTCGACCACATTCTGCGGGCCTACGTCATCTACGGCGACCTGCCCCCCAGTGGCGCAATCCCGGCCCTGGCTTTCAGCTGGCACGACCCGGTCGGGCGCTTCAGCGCGCTCAGGGAGGGCGACGTGGACAAGCTCTACTGGGAGGCCCAGGTCCCGATGGGGGTCGTCACCGCGGAGTACCTTCGCGACCTGTGCGACATAGGCGCCGGCCAGGTCGAGAACTTCATGGTCTACCTCTCGAGTGAGAAGCAGCTTGAGACGCCCACCGACCTCTACCCGGGCGGCGACCCCGATCAGCAGTTCGCCCAGCTCACGCAGATGCTCAAAGACTCCGGGCTCGTCCACGAGAAGCTCGATGAGGAGACCTTCAAGATCCCGTTCGACAACAACGTGGACGTCTACGTGAAGATCTTCAACGGCATGGCTTACATACACTCCTACTGCGGCGGGTTTCCGGGAGAAGACGAACAGGAGATGCGCGAGCTCGGCCCCGAACTGCTGCGGTTCAACTGGAACGATCCGCTCGGGCGCATCGCGGTAGACGATGAGCTGGACGTCGTCTGGGAATGCCAGGTGCCGATGACCTACCTGACCGCCGATTACCTCGGCGTCGTCGCGAGCATCGGCTCAAATCGCGTTGAGGAGTATCGCGGCATATTCGGCGACATTCCATTCAACTCCGAGCGCTTCGGGAGCTGAGTTACAGGCTGATCGCCCGCCACTCGCAGCGGCAGGGCCGGCCGCAGTAGTGCAGCTCGCGGGCCGTCAGGTCGAAGATCACTGACTACTGCGTGTCGCCGAATCGCTGGGGATGAGCTTCGTCTGCGCCACCGGGTCGCGCGCTCCAGCGGCTCACGCACAGCCTCACCGAACCGCGCCGCGCGTTCGATGACGGTGCCCGATGCTGCTACGATCAGAAGGTCAGACGTTTCCATTCTGCCGCCGTATCCTGTGCCGTTGTCGTCAGATCCTGCCGCCGGCGCCAGCCGGCGATCCTGTTACGCCGTTCCGTCACGGCGCAAACCGACTTACCCCGCGGGCGGTCGCGAACCAGATGCTGCCATCCGGGCCCTCGTCGAGGCCCAGCACGATGTTGCAGCCGAGGCCGCTGGTGAGCGACGTGATCGCATCCCACTCGCCATCCGCACCGAGCCGCGCCACGCCCATGTCCGAGGCGAACCAGATGTCGCCTGCGCTTGTGACGAGGATGTCACGCACGCGCGTTGAGGGCACTGCACTGTTGCGCGGCGTATACACGGTCGCCTCGCCCGCGGCGTCGAAGTATACTACTCCTCCCGCACCCGGATCGCCGGTCACGGCCGCCCAGATCCCGCCCTCGGCACCCGGCTCCAGCGCGATCACGAAGCGGCAGCGCGCAAGCTCCTCCGGCAACGGGACGGGCTGCCACTCCTCGCCAATGAGGCGGTAGAGGCCATTGCCGAAGCCGACCCAGAGGATGCCTCCGGCGTCGGCGGCCACCGCCGTCGGCGCGTTCCCCGGGATGCCGCCCGAGGTAGTGGTGAGGCGCTCCCATGAGCCATCCGCGCGCCGGACACCCAGGCCGCCGTTCCAGCGATGCCCGGCCCAGATCTGCCCCTGCGCGTCGAGGCCCAGCCGCCCCCAGCGCTCGATTGAGGAGGCCCGCGCGAGCTTCTCGCCTTGCCCGACCTGCTGCGTCACCCACTCCCCGTCTGGAGCCGCGGTGTGGATGCCTCCGCCGCCCGCGATCCACGGCTCGCCATCGGGCCCGGCGATCACGCTGTAGGTCTAGCCGCCCGGCAGCCCCTCACTCGTCCACCCGCCATCCCGGAAACGACCCACTCCGGCCATCGTGCACCCGTAGACGTCGTCGCCGATAGCAGCCACGTCTATCACCTGCGGGTGCGGGAGGCCGTCGGCCTCGCTCCAGTGCGTCCACCCATCGCTCGTGGCGCCGGCTGACTGGATCGTGAAGCCCTGCGCGAGGGTGTCTCGGAAGCCGTCGGGGTTCGTGACCGTGAGGTCGTGGATGCCCGCGGGGAGATCGGCCGGAACGCTGATGCGCAGCGCGTCATCCGCGAGCTGCGCAGGGACCTCCCGCCCCGCGATCAGCACCTCCGCGCCCTCCGCGAAGTTCACGCCGGTGATCGTGGCCTCCACCGCGCCGCCCTCAGGCATGCGGTCGGGCCGGACCTGCACGATCTGCGGCGTCCCATCGCTCGGGAGCCACTGGTAGGGCGTCTCCCAGTAACTGTAGTCGGTGCTGAAGCTCGCGCGCTGCCCGCAACCCTGGTAATCGAGGCGGTACCGCGCGATTCGCTCGCGGTTGCCGGGCCCGGCGTCCGAGTGGTTGTGCGACTGCCCGCGCACCCACTCGCCCGAGGCCGGGTAGGGGTCTGCAATCGCGCCGCCCTCGCCGAGGCGGAAGGGCTGCGTCTGCGCCACGCGCGTCGGCTCGGTCCGCACCACGGCGCGCACGAAGAGCGCATCGCCCGCGCCAGCAGTGTCGAAGGAGGCCTCGGTCACCGCGCGATCCCACTGCAGGCAGTGATCGGCGCCCGCGTCCGGGCCGACCACCGTCTCGCCAGGCTCCGCGGCGAGATGCTGCCCGTCGCGCAGCCAGAGCACATCCGCCGCCTCGGGGAGGCGAAGAGTGATGGCGCTGCCGGTGACCTGGATACCGGCGATCGCGGGCCCGTTCGAGATGTAGAAGGCGCCCTCGCGGAGCGCCCGCTTGAGCGCGAGCTCGCTCATCTCCGGCAGCCGCGCGGCGAACCACGAGAGGTTCGCCCTCGTCGAGGAGTGCGTATCATCATCCGCGAAGCCCCACAGGAACGGGCGGCCTTCGCGCGCAGAGGCCGTCAGCACCTCATCCCAGAGCGCCTCGCGGCTCAGCGCATCGCCAGAGTAGCTGACCTCCATCCCCGTGAGGCCATCGAGACCGAGGATGAACGGGCCCTGCGTCGCGCCCGGGTGCGCGATGACAACCATCCCACCGGTGCCATCGGCCACGTACGAGTGCAGCGGGTCATTGACCCACGCGATGTGCTCGGGCAGCGTCTGCGTGGCTGAGAGCGGATTTGCGCCGTTGACGAAGAGGCTGATGAGGTGCGGCCCGAAGCCGGGCTGGCCGATGTAGAGGCGGCCGGATTCCTCCACGCCCCGGCAGATGAGGCCGGTGTAGAGTGCCTCCGCGCCTGACAGACTGGGGGCTGCGGCAGACAGCAGGGCCATCGCGGCCATGGTGATACGCCCTTGGTTGATCACAACGATCGCCCCTATATGGACTCAGATGTGGTGGATATTGTAGAATGTATAGCAATGACGTATCAGAATCATCAGGAGGGATGGACCGATGGCAGTAACAGCAGCTCGACTGCGTCAATGTGCGCTCCAGGCTTTCCCTTGGGGGGGAAAGAGCAAGAAACTTATGGCTCTGAAGGGCAGCTCGCTCATACGCCTGCTGTTCGCAGACCCATCTTACTTCGACTGGTCTCTCAACACGGCCCGTTCTGACGAGAACTGGCACTGGCTGGCCGAAGAGATGGCGCTCCTGCTTCGCGCCATCGCGACTGTTCCCCCTGTCATCAAGTGCGGCGGAGGCCAAGCCGTCACACAATGGTCCTTGTGCCAAGGGAAGAACACGGGTCACTACGTTATGTGCGATGATCCCAACTGCTGCTGCCACTCAACGGGGGCCTCGCTCAACACACTTAACCTTCTTCCTCACACATTCCAGGCTGTCCTCCCGTGCCTGGCGGGGTATGGCCGAGAGGAAGAGCGCCAAGACTACGTGAAGTGGTTCAAGAAGGACCACGGTCTCCCCCCCCCGCTTCAGCGAGACGGGGTACACCCATTGGCTGCTCGCTAATGCGGACCTCGGGGCGCTCTAGGCCATTAGTAGAACGATAGCTGCGGTCGACCCTAACGCTGCAGCGATCGATGTAGCAGAAGCCTCGGATTGGCTGGCAGGGCCGCCGGTGTTTGTGATGCCCCAATTGCCGCAGAGCGCCTCACTGCCAGCCTTCCTCGTACCCCGTCTCGTAGATCGCCACGATGTTCTCCATCGGGGTGATCGGCTGGATGTTGTGGCAGGGGCCGAGGATGTAGCCGCCGCCCTCGCCGAGGATGCCGAAGTTGTCCCGCACCTCCTGCCGCACATCCTCCACCGTGCCGAACGGAACCGTCTGCTGGTTGTCCATCGCGCCATGGAAGCTGATCCGGTCGCCGAACTCGCGCTTGAGGCCCTCGCGCTCCATCCCCTTGCAGCGCCACTGCACCGGGTCGAGGACGTCTACGCCCGCCTCGATCATCTGCGGCACGTTCGCGCTCACCGCGCCGTCGGAGTGGTGGAAGGCGAAGACGCCGTAGTCGTGCGCGAGCTTGCAGAGGCGCTTGATGTGCGGGTAGTGGAACTCGCGGATCATCGCAGGCGACATCACCAGCGCCTCCTGGGTGCCGAAGTCATCGGCCACCCAGGTCCAGATGACGCGCCCGCCGGCGGCGTCGAAGATGCGCTCGCTGCGGGCGTAGGCGATGTCGGCGAGCTTGCCCATGACGTAGTGCACGATCTCCGGGTGCTCCACGTGGTCGGCATAGCCCTGCTCGACACCGCGCAGCCACTTGTAGGTGGCGAACTCCTCGTAGTGCCCGCCCTGGATCACCCACTCCTCATGCCCCTCAAGCTGGGCGGCTATGTGATCGTAAGTCCACCAATCGTGTTCAGGCCAGTGATAGTTTCGCTCGATTTCCTCTACAGAGTTATACTCTGCGAGCGGAAACGAGACCGCCTCTCGGTAGACGCCGGTCCCGTAGTCCATCATCTCATAGCCGATCCCGAACGGGTCGGTCATCGGCCCGAACTCGGGGCCTACGTAGCGGCCGCCGACGCCAAGCACAGGATCGATGTGCAGCCGATCACGCACCTCCGGCCAGCCGTCCGCGCCGAGGTAGGCGATGAGATCGCGCGTCACCTCGGGCGTCGCGCGATAGTCGAGCGGGAAGCGGTCGAATGGCTGGCGGTTGAGCACCGCGAGCCAGCGCTCACGCGGAGTCATCTCGGTGGGCATGAGTGGTCACCTCTCCATCTTCGGGCGAAGACATCTCCCGGGAGGCTTCTGGTCTCACTGGCCGAACGACAGGGGCCGGCACAGCGGCTGAGGCGCTGACGCGCCTCACCCTCGCGCCGCGAAGCGGACGCTCGGGCGGCCCCTCCAGAACGGCCTCGGAACGACAACCGCTGGCAGGCTGGAGGGTTATGTTCAGAAAGCCCGCA
>DHPY01000085.1:0-3482 GCA_002411015.1 Armatimonadetes bacterium UBA5352
GTGCGGGCGAGGGCGCCCGCACCACTTAACGACACTGCGGCTCGTTCACTAGCCCTTCGCAAGCTCGCGCAGTGCGTCCGCGATCTTCTCCACCGACGGGATGTTCTCTTCCTCCAGCGGCGCGGCCATCGGCGGCGGAACGTCATGCGCCGCCACGATCTTCACCGGCGCCTTCAGGCTGTCCCAGCACAGGTCCACGATCCGGTGCGCGATGTGCTCGCCGTAGCAGCCCGTGTAGGGCGCCTGCTGGACGACCAGCGCGCGGCCGGTCTTGTTGACCGACGCGGCGATGATCGCCTCGTCGAGCGGGACGAGCGTGCGCGGGTCCACGACCTCCACGCTGATGCCCTCCTCCGCCAGCGCCTCAGCCGCCTCGAGCGTGCGCAGGAGCATGTAGCTGTAGGCGACGGCCGTCACGTCCGTGCCCTCGCGCACGACCTTGCCCTCGCCGAGCGGGATCGTGTAGTCGCCCTCCGGCACCTCGCCCTTGTCTGTGTAGCAGTGCTGGTGCTCGATGAAGATGACCGGGTTGTCGTCGCGGATCGCCGACTTCATCAGGCCCTTGCAGTCATACGGCGTCGCGGGAGCCACCACCTTCAGCCCCGGAACCTGCGCCACGACCGCCTCCAGCGACTGCGAGTGCTGACCGGCGTAGCCCTTCCCGCCGCCGATCGTCGTGCGGATGACCGCCGGCAGCTTCGCCTTCCCGCCGAACATGTAGCGGTTCTTCGCGAGCTGGTTGCCGGTCTGGTCCATGGTCATGAAGATGAAGTCGATATACATGATCTCCGCGACGGGCCGCAGGCCCACCATCGAGGCGCCCGCGGCGGTGCCGACGATCGCGGCCTCGGAGATCGGCGCATTGAAGACGCGCTTGCGGCCGAAGACGTCGATCAGCCCGCGAGTCGCGCCGAACGCGCCGCCGTAGTCCGCGACGTCCTCGCCGTAGAGCACCACGCGGCGGTCGCGGAGCATCTCCTCCATGATCGCCTCGGCGACCGCGTGGCGGTAGAGGATCCGGCCCTGGCGGTCGCGCCGGGTGTAGCTCGGCTCGGCGAGCAGCGCGTCCTCGGGTGTCGCCCACTCGTCACCGATGTCGTCGGAGGTGCTGTCGGCGAAGAGCCCTCGGTAGATGTCCTTCGGGTCCGGATCGGTCGCGTCCACGGCCCAGACGCTCGCGTTCTCGATCCGCTTGCTCATCGCCCTGCAGTGCTCGACGACCTCGTCATCGCTCAGCACGCCATACTCCACGAGCGCGCGCTTGATCTGGTCGATCGGGTCAATCGCCTTCCACGCGCCCTCCTCGGTCTCGGAGCGGTAGGCGGTGCAGTCGTCCGAGAGCGAGTGGCCCATGTAGCGGTAGGTCTTGCTCTCCAGCAGTACCGGGCCCTGGCCGTTGCGGCAGAGCTCAGTCGCCCGCGCGACCGCGTCATACATCGCGATCGGGTCCATGCCGTTGACGACCTCGGCGTGCATGTTGACCTCATTGTAGCCCGCGCCGCGCTGCGCGAGGTCCTGGATGCCCGTGACCTCGCCGACCTGCTGTCCGGTCATGCCATACTGGTTGTTCTCGACGAGGAAGATCACCGGCACGCCGCACTCGAACTGGTCCTGCGCCGCCCAGTTGTAAGCCTCATGCGCAATCCCGTTATTCGTCGCGCCATCGCCCACGAAGCAGAGGACGACGCGGCCGAGGTCGAGCATATCGGAGGCCATCGCGGCGCCCGCGGCGATGGCGTAGCTGCCGCCGACGATCGCGTTTGCGCCGAGGTGCCCGGCGTGGAAGTCGGCGATGTGCATCCCGCCGCCGCGCCCGTGGCAGTAGCCCTCTTCCTTGCCCATAAGCTCCGCCATGGTGCGGTTGAGATGCACCTGCAGCGCGCACTCGAAGAGGCTCTCGTAGTCGCTCGGGTCGGCGTAGCCCTCAACAAACGCCCGCAGCTCCTCGTCAGACTGGCGCCCGAGCAGCCAGTAGAAGCCCTTGGCGATGGAGTGACCGTGTCCGCGATGGGTGCTGGTGATGTAGTCATCCGGGCCGATCGCGGAGACCGCTCCAACCGCGCTGGCCTCCTGGCCGATGGACAGATGGGTCGCACCGATGAACTTGAAGCCGGGGGTGGGCTTGAACTTCCCGGCCTTCATCTGCGCCACCGTCTCCTCGAAGGAGCGGATGGCGAGCATGGCGTCGAGCATGTTGATCGCGTCGGTATTGCTCATGCGCCCGGCCTCAAGCTCGGCACCGAGGTTGCCCTCGTAGCTGAACCGCGGGATGGGCGCGAAGGTGATCTGGCTCTTCTCGAAGAGTGGCAGTACGTCCACGTTCTTCGGCATATACAAAGCTCCCAACGTGAGGTTGAGTTGGTGAGGCGTCTTCGTTACCTGACGGGAGTTCCACGCGCGACCGCCGGTGTCCTCCATTGAGGCGGGAAATCGGGGATCGGAAATCGGAGCTCGTGAACGGCTGGGGATGGGCAATTGGCGACGGCGGGGGGATGGGCAATTGGGAATTGGCAATTGGCGACGGCGGGGGGATGGGCAATTGGGAATTGGCAATTGGCGACGGCTCGGCGCCCGCCGTTTGCCCCCGCCGTCCGTAGCGACGGGCTTCCTGCCCGTCAGCCGTTGGCCGTTCCTCCCCCTCCCCACCATCCCGCCGTTCGTAGCGACGGGCATCCTGCCCGTCAGCCGTTGGCCGTCCTCCCCCTCCCCACCATCCCGCCGTTCGTAGCGACGGGCATCCTGCCCGTCAGCCGTTGGCCGTTCCTCCCCCTCTTCCGGAACGGCTATGCGTTACGCACATCTTTCATGTTTCGCGAAGGGATGCAAACAGTCGTGGAGGGGCCGCCCGAGCGAAGCGAGGGTGAGTTCCGCTTGCGGAACTCAGCCGCTGTGCCGGCCCATGTCGTCTGCGCGTCTCGAACGACGGGCCGGCACAGCGGCTTCGTCGGCGTCCGCAAACGACGCGGACGCCTCCTCACTCCTCCACGGCACGGCAACGACCGCGCCGGGCCAAGATGTGCGCAATGCATAGGTATGAGGGAGGAGGACGGCGACAACGGCCCCTCCCCCCGGCCCCCTCCTCCTGACCCCGCCAAACGACAGGCGGGGTGGCGGGAGAGGGGGAGACCGACGACGGCAAACGACCGCAGGCAGGAATGCCTGCCCCACGGTTACGCGTGCGGGCGAGGCCGATAGCGACCGCAAGCTGGAAGCCTGCGACACGGTTGCCTGCGGGCGACGGCGCCCGCGCCGCGGAACTGCCCCACGATACTCCACCTGTACACACAAAGGCCGGGGCGAGTAGTTCCGCCCCGGCCGGGTCTGCAACCATCGGCCGGCTCAGCGCTTCTTCGCGCGGAAGTACGCGCCTGCCGCCGGGCCCTTGTCCTCCTCAGGCTCCGGCTCGGGCTCCGGCTCGGTCACCGGCTGCGCGGGTGCGGGCTGCTCCTTCGGAGGCTGCTCCTCGCGCTCCTCGCGCTCCT
>DHPY01000085.1:3599-8021 GCA_002411015.1 Armatimonadetes bacterium UBA5352
CGCGCTCCTCGCGCTCCTCGCGCTTGCCACGGCCGCGCCCGCCGCGCTCGCCACGGGGCTTGCGCTCCCCACGAGGCTGCCGCTGCTCCTGCTCCTCAGCCTTCGGCTCCTCCTGCAGCTTGTCGGCCTTCGACGCGCTGCGGCTCGGCTCCACGCCATCCTTCGGAGTGCCGTCCTTGTTCAGCAGGGCCTTGCGGGAGAGCTTGATCTTGCCCCCCGGCTCGACCTCGGTGACCTTCACCGTGACCATGTCGCCGAGCTTGACGACGTCCTCGACCTTGTTCGTGCGCGCGTGCTCGAGGTCGGAGATGTGCAGCAGGCCGTCGCGGCCCGGCAGGATCTCAACGAACGCGCCGAAGTCCGTGATCGTGACCACCTTGCCGGTGTAGATCTCCCCGACCTCCATGTCGCGCGTGAGGTCGCTGATCGACCGCCGGACGGACTCGACGTTGTCGGCGTTCTCGCCGAAGATCTTGACCAGGCCGTCGTCCTCGACGTCGATCTTGACCTCCATCTCCTGCTCGAAGCCGCGGATCGTCTTCCCACCGGGGCCGATGACGAGACCGATCTTGTCAACCGGAACCTGGATCGTGACCATGCGCGGGGCGAAGGGCGAGAGGCTCTCGCGCGGCGCCGCGATGACCGCGTTCATCATCGCGAGGATCTGCAGGCGCGCCTCACGAGCCTGCTGGAGGCCCTCAGCGAGGACCTTCTCCGGCAGGCCCTTGACCTTGATGTCGAGGTGCAGGCCGTTGACGCCGTTCTGCGTGCCGGTGACCTTGAAGTCCATGTCGCCGGAGGCGTCCTCGAGGCCCTGGATGTCGGTGAGGAGCGTGTAGCTGTCCTCGTTCTCGTAGAGCAGGCCGACGGAGATGCCGGCGACCGATGCCTTCAGCGGCACGCCGCCGTCCAGCATCGCGAGCGTTGCGGCGCAGCAGGAGGCCATGGAGCTTGAGCCGTTGCTCTCAAGGACCTCGGAGACCACGCGGGTGGTGTAGGGCCACTCTTCGTCGCTCGGCAGCATGCGCTCGAGCGAGCGCTCGACGAGCGCACCGTGACCGATCTCGCGGCGGCCGGCGCCACGCAGTGGCCGGGCCTCGCCGACGCAGAACGGCGGGAAGTTGTAGTGGTGCATGAAGCGATGATACTCTTCCTCTTCGAGCGTACGGATCAGCTTCTGATCGCGCGTCGCGCCGAGGGTGAGGGTCGCGAGCACCTGGGTCTCACCGCGGGTGAACAGCGAGGAGCCGTGGGTGCGCGGGAGGAGGCCGGCCTGCACGTCGATCGGCCGAATGTCCTTCGGGCCGCGGCCGTCCGCGCGGCGCTGGTCCTCGATGATGACCTTGCGCATCAGGCGCTTCTGGACGCGGTACATGATCTCTTCGATCTGCGCGCCGGCGTCGGAGACGCCCTCGAACCGCGCCGCGATCTCCTCGGCGATACGCGCGAGGTCCTTCTGCCGGCCCTTCTTGTCGGGCGACTGGATCGCCTGGCCGATCTCCTCGGCCCGGGCCTCGACGGCATCGCGGATCTCGTCGGTCGGCTCCCAGAGCGGGTAGTCTCCCTTGGGCTTGCCGGCCTTCTCGCGCAGCTCCTCGATGGCGCGGCAGACGCCGACGCAGGCCTCCTGGGCCATGCGGATGCCCTCGAGGACGATCTCCTCGGGCACCTCGTCGCCGCCAAGCTCGACCTGCAGCACACCCATCTCGCCGGCGGCCACGGTCAGGTCCATGCGGGCGGCCATGCGCTGCTCGAAGGACGGGTTGAGGATCAGTTCGTCCTCGAGCCACGCAACCTGGGCGGAGGCGAAGGGACCCTCGAGCGGGGCCGGGGAGAGGTGCAGCGCGGCGGCTGCGCCGATGACTGAGACGATCTCCGCGGAGCTGTCGTTCTCGGCCGAGAGCGGGGTGCAGATAACCTGGACCTCGTTGCGCAGGCCACCGGGAAGCAGCGGGCGGATCGGGCGGTCAATGGAGCGGGAGATCAGGATGGCCTCGGGCGACGGCCGGCCCTCGCGCTTGAAGAAGCCACCGGGGATCTGGCCGATCGCGTACATCTTCTCCTCGAAGTCAACGCGCAGAGGGAGGAAGGACGCGGAGCCGGGCTCATCCTCGATGACGGCTGTGGCGAGGATGACGGTGCCGCCGTAGGTGACTTTGACCGAGCCGCTGGCCTGTCGGGCCAACTCACCGGTCTCAAGGGTCAGTTCGCGACCTGCGAACTGTGTGGTTACGACGTGTTTGTCGAACACGTGAAAGAACCTCCTGCGGGCATAGCGCCCCGTGCAGGAGGTCTGAGGGAACGAGCAGGAAACCAGGGAAAACGGGCGCGGGGCCGCGCGTTGACGCGCTGCTCCCGCCGGCTTTCGCTGATTCCCTTGCGCTCCTCATCCTCCCGGGGGAGGGGCTCGCCCGGTTCTGGGTGATCGCCCGTGTTTGAGGCTCTGCAGCCGCGTGACGGGCGACGTATGCGGGATTATTGTACACGAAGCATGGCGCTATTGCAAGCAAGGCGAGGTCAGTGCCGAGGCGCTCACTCGGCCGTCGGCGCCACCTGCATCTGCACGCGCACGACCTCGCCCTCCTCCACGCCGGAGCGGATTTCGGTGAACATGCCGTCGCTGAGGCCGGTCACGACGTGCCGCGGCTCCCACTGATCGCCGACCTGGATGCTCACGAACGGCTCGCCATCGTCATCCAGCTCGACGGCGTTCGCGGGGACGACGAGCACGTCGTTCGCGGTGCCAAGCTCGAGGGTGACGTTCGCGCGCATCTCGGGCTTCGCGGCGCCGCGCTCGTTGCGGAAGGAGATGATCGCGATGGCCACGCGCACTGTGTGAAGGTTGAAGTTGAAGGTTACGCGCAGGCGGTGTGCGGGGGCAAGGGGCGAACTCCCGATTCACGACGGTGGAATCCCCGGGGATCGCTATGCTGAGACGAAGTCACCCCGGCTCAGAGATGAGCCGGGGTGACTGGAGCTGCGATGACGTGCTGCTCAGCCGCGGAGGCCGAGGGTCTTGACGAGTTCGCGGTAGCGCGTGATGTCCTCGTTGCGCAGGTAGCGCAGGAGGCGGCGGCGCTGGCCGACGAGCTTGAGCAGCCCGCGGCGGCTGTGGTGGTCCTTGCGGTGTTGCTGCAGGTGCCGGGTGAGCTGCTGGATGCGGCTGGTGAGCAGCGCGATCTGCACCTCGGGAGAGCCGGTGTCGGTGTCGTGGCGGCGGAACTGCGCGACGATGTCGTCTTTTCCGATTTCGGAAAGGTCCATGGCCATCTTGCGTATCTTCTCCTCTCGCGCGTCGGCGCTGTTCGGCGCGGACGTCGGCCCGGCGGGGCGATATTCCTCGTGCCGAGCGAGCCGCTGGAGATGCGGCCGGCCCAGCGCGAGGTCCCGCGGGAGCGCAAGTATAGCATACGGCGGTGCTTTGTGCAAAACGGCTGCAATGGATGCAGGTGGAGTGCGCCCATGCGTTGAAAAGCCATAGAACGTGAGTGGAGGAGCCGATTCTCTCGCAGAACCTTGAGTGGGGCGGGCGTCCCGAGCGGGGCCCGCAAGAAAGGACTCGATCACGAATGAGGACATGGCACGCCGTCGCGGCAGTGATTGTGCTGCTCATCGGATGCACAGTGGTATCAGCGGAGCCGACGCTCAATGGTTACACCGGGCTGCTGGTCATACCAACCGCCGACACACTCGGGCAGGGCCAGTACACAGTGGGCGTCAACTCGGGAGAGCTTCAGGACTGGGACGACTGGGGCTACTACGCGACCTTCGGGCTGGGTGAACAGACCGAGGCCGGTCTGCTGATGTTCCGCACGGACGGCCGCACCGGAGACAATACCTTCCTGCACATCAAGCGCAATCTCAGTGAGATCACCGACGGCGGCCCGAACATCGCCGCCGGCATCTACGATCTCACCGATGAGATCGAGACCACCGTCTACATGGTGGCATCGTGGGCGCAGGGGAACATCGTGGGTGAGGTCGAGGGTCGCAGCGTGCGCTTCCTCGATCTCCACGCAGGTTTCGCTGCCGGCCAGCTGCAGGATTTCTTCGCCGGCGTGGATCTGCGTGTCGGCACGGAGTTCACGTTCATGGCCGAGTGGGTCAATGACGACGTGAATATCGGCGCCCGATTCTCGCCAGTTGACAACCTCACGATCGACGCCGGTCTGCTCGATGTGGACGACCTGGCGGTCAACGTGAGCTACACCAGCAATCTGTAGAGCCTGACTGTTTCGCGGCAGATCCACGGGGCCTTCCGCAAGGGAGGCCCCGTTTTGTGACGGGGGCCCCTACCCGTTCCGGATCCATGCATTACGCAGATCTTTGCCCGGCGCTGTCGTTGCCGTTGAGTGGAGGGGCCGCCCGAGCGTCCGCTGTCGTGTAGCGGCGCGAGGCTGAGGAGGCGTCCGCGTCGTTTGC
>DHPY01000084.1:0-4653 GCA_002411015.1 Armatimonadetes bacterium UBA5352
ACTTTCTTTCTGAACACAACCTCCGTGCTCGCCCACGTCGTCCAGGAGGGGCAAGCGCAGCGCGAAGAGCTTCCTTGCTCACCCGGTCGTTCGCGGCAAACGGGAGCGGCTGAAGCCCGTCGGGCGAGCGCTTCAGCGGCGCCCAGCGCTTCGGCGAAACAGGTGGGAGCGGCTGAAGCCCCTCCCCTCCATACGGCTCGGCAACGGCACGCCAGTCTGCCGTTCTGGAGGGGCGGCGCTTCAGCGGCGCCCAGCGCTTCGGCGAGAACACGTGGGAGCGGCTGAAGCCCCTCCCCTCCATACGGCTGGGTAACGGCACGCCAGCTTGCCATTCTGGAGGGGCGGCGCTTCACAGCCAGCCCCTCTTGGGCCGTAAGAGGTGGATGAGATGGCAGCGCTGTGGGGCGACAGGACCATCCGCATCCTGGTTGACAACTACCACGACTCCGGCGGCCGGCAGCAGCGCCTCGGCTATCCCGCGAGCGCGGAACTGACCGTCTGCCGCGAGCGCCTCACCTGGGGGCTGCTCAAGCGCTACCACGTCGCGGTGATCGAGGCGAGCGCACCCGCGCAGGTCGCGGTGACTGAGCTGCGGGCGGTCGAGCGCTTTGTCTCCGAGGGCGGCGGCCTGCTCATCGCCGGATCGGCGCCGCAGTACGAGTTCGCCACGGGCGCCGGGTCGCCGATGGATATGCCCGCGGCGCACTTTGCTGAGATCTTCGGCTTCGAGTTTCCCGGTGCCGACAGCGCCCGCGCCGAGACCACCATCACCTCCGACCTCACCATCGGCTACCGCGACGAGGACGTGGAGGCCGTCGCCGGAGCCATCCCCGAGTTCGGCCCTCACGCGCCGGGCCTCCAGCCCTGCGCGCCGCTGACCATCCCTGAGGGCGCGCGCCCGCTGCTGGTGCATGCTCAGACCGGAGAGCCGCTTGCCGCCATCTACGACCACGGGGCGGGGCGCGTCTGCGTCTGCGCGGGACCGCTCGATCATATCAATCTCCTCGCGCACCTCGACCCGATCGTCACCTGGCTGGCGGGCGAGGCCGAGCACCGGCCCGGCGGCAGGCTTCGCCCGGAGATCGGGCCCCTGCCGAGCGAGCGCACGATCCGCGGCCTGAGGCTCATCTGCGACCGAGCCGTGGAGGGGCGGGCTGAGGAGGTCGCGGCTCTCGTCTGCAGGCTCGAGGGCTTCCTCAGCGACCTGCTCGGCAGACACTGGGAGCGGCCGCAGCTTCTTGAGCTGCGGCGGTCCTGTCACCGGCAGCGCTCATGGGAGGGCGGCCTGTACATTGGCGCCGCGGGCTCAGATGCGGCGCTCACATACAACACGATCCTCGTCCTCGTGCAGAGCGCTCTGTGGAACTCTCACGCCGACGACATGCTCACCGGCCTCTTCCCTGAGCCCACTGTAATGCAGGCGATCGCGTTCCTGTGTCTGGAGCACCTCGGCTATGCGGACGAGGCCCGGCGGCTGCGCGAACGCGCGCTGGAGGCGGCCGAGCGTGCCGACCGGACGCACACTGAGGCCGATCTCGCGCGAGTCTACTGGGCCACTCAGCAGTGGCGCCCGAAGGGCCACTGGCTGCTCACGGAGTTGCAGCGCCGCTTCGGTGACGGCTTCCTCGCGCGGCTCTTCGAGGTCCTGCCGAAGGAGCGCAAGGACGACAAGCTGCCGCAGAGCTACACGACCGCCGGCGACCGCGTGGCATACTACCTGAGCCTCGCGGCGGGCGAGGACCTGACGCCGTTCCTGCGCGAGGTCGGCACAAGCGTGCGGGCGCTGCCGCTCGTGCCGCCGGATGACCCCGGCTTCGATGACGCGATGCGCGCGGCGCTGGCGGCCAGCCTGGCGGTGCCTGAAACAGGCGCCGCCACGCGGATGGACGCGCTGAGCGACCTCGCGCGGCTCAAGGACGAGGAGCGCGCGAAGCTCCCCGAGCCCGTGAGGGAGCTCACGGAGGCGTTCATGCGCTCGGGAGCCTCCGACCAGCGCGCGATCAGGCCGCTGGAGAGGCTCGCGCGCGGGAAGGACGCCGAGGCCGCGGCATGGGCCGCGCTGCAGCTCGTCTCCATGGGCCGGGCCCAGTGGGCCGATCGCCTCGAGGAGCTGCTGCCGGAGCGTGATCCACGCTTCCGGCTGATGGGCGGGCATGTGCTGCAGCGCACAGGGCGCGAGCGCCCGGAGCACACGCTGCAGGGCCTGGCGAAGCATGGCCCGCAGGTGGCGGAGCTGAGGAGCGTCACGCGTGACCTCGTGGCGATCCACCCGATGGTCGGCGGCTACGAGGTGGCCAACGTCCTCGGCGAGGCGGGGCTGGCCTCGTTCCCCTACGATCACCTCGCGACGCAGTTCTACGTCTACTGGGTGCACACGCTCCCGGGATGGCGCCGCGCCGGGCTTTCCCGCACCGCGTTTGCGGCGGCGATGGAGCACCCGGAGGCGCTCCGCTGCTCATGCTTCGCGCTCAACACCGGCACCCGGAACAACGCCCGCGCGCTCTACGCGGCGTTCGGCTACGTAGACATGGATCGCCGCGAGCGGGCGACGAAGCAGCTCCATACCGGGACGCCGTGCGTGCCCCCAGATGGCGTGGCGCTGCGGCCCATTGCCGATGGCGATCGCGATGCCGTGCGGAGGCTGGTGCATGACGCACACGCCAACTCATTCACGATCTCGCCGCTGCCGGTGCCGCAGCTTGGGCCGCGGAGCTACACCGCGGTGGCCGAGCGGGACGGGAAGCTGGTCGGCGCGGCGCTCGCGAAGTACGAGTCCGGCGACGCGGCGGAGCTGCAGGACGTGGTCGTGGCGGAGGGCGAGGAGGGTGCGCCACAGATCGCCCTGGCGCTGCTCGCGCGCGTGCACGCGATGCTCGCAGAGGCCGGCGCGCAGCGCGCGACCGCCCACGTCTGCTCCGACCTCGGGCTGTTCACCGGCGCCCTCGCGCAAGCGGGCTACGCGCGGGAGGCCAGCGGCGGCGTGAACATGTTCGGCATCCGCGACCTCCGGCAGCTCTTCGAGGAAATCCGGCCGCTCTACGAGCGCCGCCTGCGCCACACCGCCTACACGGACTGGCAGGGCCGGGTGCTGATCACCGGCAACCGCCTCGCGGCGAGCCTCGAATGCGACCGGGGCGTGGTCTCCGTGATCGGGAGGTCCACGCCCCGGGGATCCGACATCGTCCTCCGCAGCACCGACGCGGTCATTACGCGCTTGGTCACCGGCCGCGAGACGCCGCTTGAGGGCTACCTCCAGCAGCTCACCCACATCGAGCCGCAGACCAGCCCCGGCGTGATGGGCCTGCTGGAGACGCTCTTCCCGCAGGTCCCCTTCGCCCTCCGCTGGGGATGGGGGTAACGACAGCAACGACAGCAACGACAGCTAACGGGAGGAACGGCGAACGACCGACGGGCAGGATGCCCGTCGCTACGAACGACACGGCGAACGGCGGCAACGGCGATGGATAGCGGATGATGCCGACGCGGGTGCCGTCGGTGATGGTGATCGCGCCGGTCGGGTCCACCGCCACCGTCGCGCCAAAGGTGTGTCGCAGCACCAGCATCTCAGTTACCTGCGCGCTGCTCGATCACTCCCTTCACAGCCAACTCGGCCTCAGACACTCATCTCAGAGCGGCAGATCGACCCATTCCTCGCACTCCGCCGACAGATATGCCGCGCGCAGGATCTCGACGGACTTGCGGCCCTCGCTGGCCGGGCAGGCGGGCTCGCGCTCGCCGCGGATGCAGCCGACCATGTCCTCGACGATGTTCACCGGGCCGACCTCAAGCGGCTCGTCATCGCCGGGCACCGTCCACTCGGCCAGCGTCTCGTTGGAGATGAGCGCGGCGCCGCGGGTGCCGTGGATGCCGACACGCGTGATCTGCGCGCCGGTCCAGGTCGTGGTGGTGACGATCGAGCCGCGCGCGCCGCTCTCGAACTCGAGCATCGCCAGCGCGAGGTCCTCGGTGGCACAGTTGTGATGGCCCGCGATGGTGTAGTGCCCGCAGACGCGAGTGACCGGCCCCATCACCCACTGCATCAGGTCCACCTGGTGGATGCCCTGGTTGGCCATGGAGCCGCCGCCATCAAGCTCCCAGGTGCCGCGCCGCCGTAGTACTCCTCATCGCGCTTCCACTTCATCTCGATGGTGGCGAGGATGGGCCTGCCGAAGCGCCCTTCGTGCATCGCGCGCGCGATGCGCCGCGCCTCGTCCTCGTAGCGCCGGCCGAAGTCCACCGCGTAGACCAGGCCGGTCTCATCCGCCACCGCGGTCGCGGCGTCGATGGCCTCAAGCCGCACATCCATCGGCTTGGTTGTCGCGACGTGCTTGCCCCGGCGCATCACCTCGGCCGCCATGGTGGCGTGCATGCCCGACGGCGTCATCACGAGCACGCAGTCGATGTCATCGCGCTCGACCATCTCCAGGTGATCACTGTGCGCATCGCACTCGAACTGCTCGGCGAAGGCCGTCAGCCGATCGTGCTGCGCATCGGACACCGCCACCAGCACCGCGTCATCGCATTCGGCCACCATCTTCGCCCGCGTGCGCCCCACGCCCAGCCCCACCACGCCGAAGCCGATCCTGCCATCCTTCATGCACCATCGCTCCCTCCGTCAGTTCGCTGCGTGTGGCTTCCACGCGCACGGGGGAA
>DHPY01000084.1:4791-7466 GCA_002411015.1 Armatimonadetes bacterium UBA5352
CTTCCACGCGCACGGGGGAAGCACCTCGCGGCGGAAGGGAAGTCGTCCCTCGCGAGGAAACGGCGTCGCACGGGAGGTAGGGCCGATGGGATCAGGGATCAGCCGAAGAGAGTTCCTCCAGGCGGGTGCGCTGGGGGCGGCGGGGCTGCTGCTCGGGGGGCGCGCGCTCCAGGCGCAGATGGTTGCTCCGGCACCCGCGGGCGGCGACGGCTACGCCTTCGCGGTCATCTCGGACCCGCACCTGCGGGAGGACCGTGAGGGCGAGCCGACCGGCGTGGAGAAGTTCCGCGCGATCCTCGCGCGCATCGAGCAGCAGACGCCGCGGCCGGAGTTCATCCTGATGCCGGGCGACATCCACCCGGAGAAGCTCGAGCCACTGCTGCCGGAGATCGGGCTGCCGCTGCACGTGGTGGCGGGCAATCATGAGAACGCGGCGCATCGTGAGGCGCTGCGGGGGATGTTCCCGGAGGACTTCGAGGGCCGCGACTACTACAGCTTCGAGCGCGGCGACGACCTGTTCGTCGGGCTCTGCACCGCCATCTCGGGCGATCACGTGGGGCATCTGCAGTCGCAGCAGATCACGCCGAAGGTGGCGCAGCCGGCGTGGCTGGAGGAGACGCTGGCGCGGCGGGGCGACTACCGGCACGTCTTCATCTTCGGCCACGTGCCGCCGGAGGAGAAGTGCCGCGCGAGCACGACGTGCCTCAACCAAGCGGAGTGCCGCTGGCTGCACGGGCTGATGGCACGGCGGCCGGTGACCGCGCTCATCTTCGGCCACCGGCACAAGCAGGTGGACTTCACGTTCGCCGGCGTACCGGTCTACGGCATGCGCTCGTGCAACTGGAACTCCGCGGGCGAGCCGGTCGGCGGGATGATCCTCATGGTCGAGCCGACCGGCTTCAGCGCGCGGTTCGTGCCTACGCAGACGTGACGCCTACTGCACCGTCAGCAGGGCGACTGCCTGCTCGTTGCGGACGAAGATCCGGTTGCCGGAGAGGACCGGGAACGAGTAGATCGGAAGCTCGGAGAGCTGCACGCGCCCGAGTTCGGCGTAGCGATCCGCGATCGGCTGGAAGGCGACCAGTTCGCCACTTGACGGCAACGCGAAGAGCGCCGTGCCGACGCCGACCAGGGGGCCGAAGCCGCCGCGGTCGAGGCTCTCCTCAGCCATCCACTGCGTGGCGCCGGTCGCGGCATCCAGGCAGAAGAGGTTGCCGCTGCTCGTCATGCCGAAGATGAGGCCGTCCTGCAGCGCCGGTGAGTTGTACTGCACGCCGGCATCCGGGTTGGACCAGAGCTGCTCGATGGTGCAGGCGCCCTCGGCGTTCGGGACGATGCGGATCGCGCAGGTGCCACGTCCGGCTCCGGAGTAGATGACCCGATCACCGTCCACGATCGGCGTGGAGGCGTTGTAGGCGCGACCCTCGGGCACGAAGGGCACCTGCCAGAGCAACGAGCCATCGGAGATGGACAGGCCCACGATGCTGCTCGCGGTCATCGCGACCACGGTCGGCATCTCCCCGAGGGTCATCAGCACCGGCGATGAGTAGGACGCCCCCGCGCCATCCCAGCGCCACCGCTCCTCCCCGCTCGCGAGGTCGAAGGCCACCACCGCGCCGGTTTCGTTCGAGCCAAGCTGCAGGACCGCGAGGCCGTTGGCGATGAGCGGCGACATCGAGGTGAAGAACTGCGGCCAGGCGCCGGGAAAGGGGTTCGTGCGCCAGACGACCTCGCCGGTGTCGGCGTTGAGGCAGGAGACGGTTCCGCGGGCGCCGAGGGTGACGACCATGCCATCGGCGACCGCGGGGCTGCTGCGCGGGCCCGGGTGCCTCGCTGAAGCGCCGGTCGGCGGCTCCTCGGCGTAGGCGTTCCGCCACAGCTCGCGGCCGTCCGCGGCGTTGAGGCAGAGAATGACCTCATCGGCGTCCTGCCTGGTGAAGACGTAGAGCCTGTCGCCGACGAGGGCGGGAGTCGAGTCGCCGGGGCCGACGGTGACGGTCCACTGCGTCGTCAGCTCGGGCGGCCAGACCGGTGGGACGCTGAAGCCGGTGACGATCGCATCGCCGGCGGCGCCGCGCCACTGCGGCCAGTCCTGGGCCATCGCGAGGGTCGTTGTCAGGAGAAGAGCGCAGCAGAACAGGACGCTGATGAGCCGGGGCGGTTCCATTGCCGGACCTCCAGTGCGCCATCGTCTGCATGGACTGTCGCGCGAGAAACGCACTGGTATTGTAGCGTGAGGGAGGAGCGAGTCAACAGAGCGCGCCACAATTCGAACCGGAGTGGTGCGGTTTGGCGGGACGCGATGGGTGCGCGCGGCGCCGCTTATGAGGAGAGGCAGTAACGGCGGCAGGCAGGATGCCTGCCCCACGGATTGCTGCTGCCCCACGGACTGCTGCTGCCCTCACCGTGGCGCGGGCTCTCCAGCCTGCGGTCGTTCCGCCGCAGCGCGGGCGAGGGCGCCCGCACTGCGGGTACATGACGATGGCCCCGGACGGGTCTCCGGGGCCATCGATAGAAGACTTGGTAGCGCGGGCAGGATTCGAACCTGCGACCTCAAGGTTATGAGCCTTGCGAGCTACCGGACTGCTCCACCGCGCGACGTGGTGTATATACTACAGGAGTCCCCCTCAGTTGTCAAGGACTGTCTGGCAGGAGCCAGGAGCATCGGTTTTAGC
>DHPY01000036.1:0-16576 GCA_002411015.1 Armatimonadetes bacterium UBA5352
AGCTGTCGGCTGGGAACTAGCAGCTATCAGCTAGCAGCTATCAGCTATCAGCTATCAGCTATCAGCTAACAGCTATCAGCTATCAGCTATCAGCTGAGTCAGTCAATCGTTGATGGACCTGCACACTGCGCGGATCATCCCATAGAGCATCCGCCCTACTTCACTAGCGCTGGCCTCCACGAGAGCAACCTGCTGTTCTGGCGCCAGGCTCAGCCGCCGCGGGAGTTCCACAAATGTCTCCAACTCAGCGACACTACCGGCTGCGATATGAAGGAAGTGGCGGAACTCTCCTTGACTTCGCCGCGCCCGTCCCTCAGCGATATTCGCAGGGACTGACGAAGCGCATGAACGCATCTGAGACCTGAGGCCATAGGTCTCTGATCTGGGGTAGTTCTCCGTCAGCCTGTATACTGCAACGGTCATATCCATTGCGCTGCGCCAGACCTCAAGATCTCGGTAGCCTGATTTGTTGCTCACCACGTGGCCCCTATCCGAGCCTCCCGCTATCAGCCGTCAGCCGTTCGCTATTCGCCGTTAGCTCTTCGCTGTTAGCCGTTAGCTGGCCGCTGATAGCTGACAGCCGATCCTCAGAACCAGATGATCGGGATCTTGTCGAAGATCTCGAGGCCAGTCATCTTCGCCAGCCCCATCACGATGCCCGTGAAGAAGTAGTGGCCGATGACCAGCCCGAGGAAGCCGGGCATCAGACGCCGGTATGACGCGACCCCTCCGATCCGCAGCAGCAGCCCCTTGATCAGCCAGACGATCCCGAACGGCGCCCAGAAGCGCTGGCCGTGGCTGAAGGCGATCACGAGGCCGGCCGGGTGGAAGGGGATCTGCAGGAAGATGTTGCGCAGTAACAGGCCGATGGCGGTCAGCAGGAAGCCGATGCCGGTCGCCCACCACGCACTCGTGTTCATGAGGGTGGGGTTGGCGCCGAGGCCCAGCGCCCAGGTCGCGTCGGTATTGGCATACTGCACGCGCACGCCGCCCACGCCTGAGCCGCCGCCGAGCACGTTCGCACCATGATCGTAGAAGACGGTCAGGTGCATCCACCAGCCGACGATGAGGCCGATCGGCACCGCCCAGAGCAGTATCTTCGACATGGAGCCGAAGTCCATGTTGGAGCGGCGGGCCATGTTGTAGCTCTCAAGCTGCGCCGCAAGCGCCGAGTGCGGGTAGCCGCGGTCGATCCAGCGCACGTTGAAGAGCGCGGTGAAGGGCCGCCACTGCTGCTCCGCGCCGATGGACTTCGCGCCCGCGAGGCGCACATAGGTCTCGGTCATGCAGCTGTGCGGGAAGAGCCACGGGGTCGCGGCGCCGGCGATGGCACGCACCCGCGCGTGGCCGATTGCGCCCACCATGAACATGAAGAGCGCGAAGGCGACGTAGTGCCCGGGGAGACCGGTCCAGAGCCAGAACAGGCACATTAGCACCATGCCGATGAGGGCCCCGCGCATGAACCAGACGTACCGCCCGGGCAGCTCATCGTGATCGCGCTTGCGGGCGCCGAACGCGCGCCGGAGGGCCTCAAGCAGCGGGCGCCGCGCGACGTAGAGCGATGCAAGCACGAGCCCAATGAAAGAGCCTGCGGTGGCGTCGCGGTAGACGGTGGCCTTCACGTCGTAACCGGCCGCTGCGGTCGCCACGCGGAAGGCCAGGATGCCGAGCCACGAGAGCGCGGTGGTGAGCAGCACGTCCTGTGGCGCGAAGTAGGCGAGGCCGTAGGCTTCGGGCATCAGGAAGATGTTGATGCCGCCACCGATCGCGCTCCACGGGTGCTCGGTGAGGAGCTTGCCCAGCGGGTACTCGCGACCAAGCTGCGGGAATGCAAGTGTGGTGGTCGCAATCATCTCGTGGATGCCGTAGCTCGCGCCGATGATGAAGCCGACCCACATCACCGGATCGCGCAGGAACGATATCCCGGCGAAGAAGCTGCGCTGCTCGGTGATCCCAAGCGGGATCTCCACGAGCGGGTAGGGCAGGCGCTCGGAGAGCGTCCACTCACGCTCGGCCAGTGCCGCTATGCACTGCATCGTGCCGAACATGATGAGGATAAAGACCGACCAGGTGAGCATCGGGATCAGCCACGGCCTCCACGGCACGAGCGTGGTGCGCCAGATGGGCCCGTAGAGGAAGCCGCGCAGGCCGGTCCCGGGGCTGGAGGTCAGTGCGGCGTCGGAACCCTCGTAGATCTGCCGGACCGCATCCGGGTCGGTTACGTGGAGGTACGGATTGGCCTCCGGCAGCGCCTCTCCGTAGTCATTGGAGAAGTCGGCGAAGTAGGTGAGCGTGGTCATCTCAGGCAGCAGCGTGCGCATTACGCCAACCGAGAACACGATCGTGGCGATCGTGATGAATGCGTAGATGAACATGTTCTGCTGCCCGGAGAGCGTGAACCATCGGAAGAAGCGGCCGGCTGCAGTGTCCTCCCCGGCGGTCATCGCGAACTTGCGGAATGCGATGGAGAGCGCCGCGATGAGCAGCAGTCCCGCGAGGGAGGTCATCGGCGGGACCGACTCGGTGATCTGGCATGCGAAGGCGACGAGCTCCGCCTCGCGCGTCCATATGGCCGCGATGAAGGCGAAGACGAGCGCAATGACGATGGTGCGGGTGCGGACGCGCCGCCCTGACGGCGGCGCGGCCTCCTCGGGCGTCGTCTGAACTACGTCTGCGGTTGCCATCTGCTACCTCTTACGTGTTCCTGGTCTCAGAGTCGGGGCGATCGGGACGAGTTACCCGCCATGCGGGTCGGTCCACTGCGCCCCGACGAACGTGATGTACTGCTGCAACAGGTCCTCCGGCGGGTCATACGGGAAGGTGATCGGCGCCTGCTCAACGGTGCTCGCGTAGCATGCGAGGATCACGAGCCACTCGTCAAGGGCGGTCGCGAGGTCCGTCGGCGTCGGCTCGCCGGTCTCCAGCCAATGGAAGACGGCACGCACAAGGTTCGCCTGGCCGACGTTGTCCACCACGCCATACTCGTGCTCGCCGCTGGAGTAGTTCCCGTTTATGCCCATCTCCCAGCCATTCATCTTCCAGTGCAGGAAGCCCGTCTCACCGTAGACCGCGCAGCGCTTGTGCATGTGCCGCCCCACGCCCTGCGCCGTCTCCGGCACGCCCTCGCCCGACTGCAGCACCCCGCGCTTCTCATCCACGAAGGTGATGAGCGCTGAGGCAGTATTCGGGCTCGGGTGCGTGCCGTTGATGTCATCGAAGCCCGAGCAGGCCGCGTGGACCGAGCGGATCTCGGTGTAGCCGGCATACGCGAACATCAGGTCGAGCACGTGCACTCCCTGGCCGTTCATCGGGAGCTTCGCGGATGCGTCGAGGCAGCGGACCTTGCCGATCTGCCCCTGACGCACGCGATCCACGAACTCCAGGGTCTTCTCATGGTAGCGGAGCTGGTGATTCACCGTGAACTTCGTGGCGCTCGCGGCCTCAAGCTGGCGGAGCTTCTTGTAGTCGTGCGCGCCGATCGCGATCGGCTTCTCCACGACCACCGCGGGCACGCCATGGTCCGCGAGGCGCTTCATCAGCGAGTAGCGGATCGTCGGCGGCATGGACATATGAACGACATCGGGCTGCTCCTTCTCGATCATCTCGTCGAGATCGAGGTAGTGCCTCGGGATCCCGTACTTCTCCGCGAAGTCGCAGGCCTTCTCCTCCACGAGGTCGCAGCACGCGACCGGGGTACCGTTCGCGATCTCCGGATAGACCCTCGCATGACCGTTCGCTCGCCCGCCACAGCCGAGAAACGCGACCTTGTAGCTCATCGGATGGTGCCTCCTGATCTGCCACGTCTCACATGCGTGGGACAGGCGTCCTCGCCTGTCGAACTACCAGTTCCCCCCGCCGGCGTTCAGCCACCGGATGAACGGCGCCGGGGCCGGATCGCAGACCTCGTTGAAGCGCAGGCCCTCGAGCGGCTGGTTCACGACTGCTTCGATGCGCCTGTGGGCGGTCGCGACGACCTCCGGGTGCTCGGCGAGCAGGTTCGTGTCCTGGTCGGGCAGCGCGAAGAGCGCCTCGCTGTCATCCTCGCGCGCTACCGGGCAGGAGTAGAGCCACTCACCGTCCATCACCGACGCCCAGCCCGACGCGTTGCCGTTCGAGTTCCCCGCCCACCCGTTCACGATGAACGGCCGCAATACCTCCGCCGCGCCGGTCGCGAGCGGCCAGATGTCCATTCCCTCGCAGCGATGCGGCACATCGAGCATCGTCAGCAGCGTCGGCATCACGTCGTGGCTCTGCACGAAGGCATTCACAACCTTGCCCTCGGGGCCGTCCGGGTGGCGCATATACCACACGAACCCGGCGTTGTAGGTCCGCAGGTTGCCGCCGCCCTTGCCGAAGCTCCCGTGGTCACCGATCTCCGTCCCGTGGTCCGAGAGCACCAGCACGATCGTGTCGTCCCACAGGCCAAGCTCATCGAGCTTCGCGAAGATCCGTCCAACCTGCTTGTCCACGAAGGTGATCTCGCCCTTGTAGAGCGCCTTGGTGCGCTCGATGAGGGCCTCGGAGGCCTCTCCGCGCTCCCATGCCGCGCCCGGGAAGACCGGGTCGATCTCGGTCGGCGGCGCGTACTCATCGGCGTACTTCGCGGGCGGGTCCCACGGCTCATGCGGGTCGAACATCTCCACCCAGAGCATGAACGGCTCGCTGCGGTGCGCGGCATCGAGCCACTCGCAGGCGCTGGTGGCGACGCGCGCGCAGAGGTAGTCGTCCTCGCTCTCGCGGCCGACCATGTTCGCGAGGTACTGCGCGAGGGTCGCGTGCTTCTTCCACTTGATCGGCTCGAAGACGCGCTTGCGCATCTCGGCCTCGATCAACTCGGGCCGCACGGGCTTCCAGTTGTCTGACTCCTGGCCGCGGATGAAGTCGAGCGTCGCGAAGCCGCGCGAGTAGTTCATCGTCGGCTTGAACATGTGGTAGACATCGGCGACGAGGCCGGTGTAGTAGCCGCGGCTGGTGAGGATCTCCGCGAGCGTGTCCTGGTGCGGCGGGATCTCGTGCCAGCCGGGCTGGTGGTGCCAGTGGCCGCGGCGGTCGAAGTTGTACGCCCACGGGAAGGTGCGCTGCCCGGTGAAGAACGCGCGGCGCATCTGCAGCGTTGGCTGTCCCTCGCCGTAGGCGCCCTCGAAGGCGACTGAGCGGGCGTAGAACTCGTCAAGGTGCGGCGTGCGCACATCGCTGAGCTTCTTCCCCGGCCCGACGATATCGTTCCGGAAGGTATCGAGGACGATGGCGACGACGTTCATGGGCTCGGAACTCCCTCTGGAGCCGGTCACTCAGACGCAGAGGTGGCTCATTCGCCGCGGGAGGCGGGAGGTCCTTCGTGCAGGGCGGGGCGATAGCTACAGGACGCCAAAGATGTCAGCCAGTCGCGCCCGGAGTTCCTCAAGCTGGCTCAGGGAAAGCTGCCCGATGATAGCGTCAGGAGTGCACACGCGGCGAGGCAGGGGCTGGACGATGTGGACCAATGCCAGCGAGTCCTCCGCGAGCCCCGTGGTGCTGGCAGGAAGCGGCATTGCGGTGGACCGCTTGACAGAAGTTCCGTTGGTGAGCGGCACCACCAGAAGTGTGCCCGAGTTCGGGCTGCGACAGTGATCGTCGCTCTCGGCGACGATCACCAGGCGCTTCTTGTCAGCGGCGGGCCTCTCCTGTATGAGGTCGAACTCCATCCGGATCTGGGTGTTCGGGATTTCCAGGATCGCTCCCTGGAACAGGCCGGTGGGGTGGAAGCCCCCTTTCACCATCGCTTCCCTAAGATTCATCAGCCTGCTGATGAGCGACCAACGTCGCCTCGGCTCGGTAGGGCGCCAAGTCTTCCATCGCTTCTGCGTCGATGCGTTCCTGATCGACAGCTGAGCCGCGTTCAGACGTGTCTGCACGCGCCAGCACCCGACGAAGGTATCCGAGGCGCTGGCTGCGCTTACTTGCTGCGGATGCCGAAGCGAGAACGACAGTCCCGCGAAGCCAGACAGACGGTAGCGAAATAACATCTACAACAGCACAGGAAGTGACGCTCATGGCAAGCGCCGCCTCAGCATGTGTGGTCGGCTCGTATGGGTCATCGGCGTGTGCAGTTGAGTCCTGGTCTCGATCTGGTGAGAAGAACACTGTGCTTCACTCCTTCCTGTCCCACCCTTGCGATATGACTTGCTCCTGATAGGCGCTGAGTTGCTCCCCGCTGGGGCCGAGGATCGATGTGCGACCGATGCGTTTGATGGTTCGGAACGCGTCAACTGCATCGGTGCTCTCCACAACTGCCAACTCAGTCTCGACCACAGCTTGATCCGAAGTACCCAACTCCTCCTCCGGGCTGTAGGGCTTCAGAAGGTTGAGGTCTCCGGCGAAACTCAGATAGATGTCCCAAGCGATACCCTCTGCAGTCTCGTCCCTGACTACAGGCAATCCCATCTCGACCGCCTCAGGACGGGTGATCGGATAATCGTGGGAGTATAGCTCCTTTGTCACCTGGTCCACAATCCGGTCCACCGCCTCGCCATCCTTGACGGCTCGGCCAAGCAGCTTCCTCGCCAGCATCCGGATCTGTCGTCTCGCACGGTTGACGCTACCCAACGCCAGTGGATGAACGTTTGCCACAAGTCCCTCAAACGCCTTCTCCACCATCACGCGTCGCAGATCGTGATCAACTGGTCCCTCATCCTGCCCCAACATCTCCGAATGGGAAGACTGCTGTCGTGCCAGATCGAAGTAACTCGCAACGTCCTCCACCTGTACCGGAGTTGGCCCCCCGCCGGTCTGAGGCGCGGGATTGAACGGTGACTGCGTGGACGGATCGATTGGGCTGAGTTCGCCAGCCGCGGACATCACTATCTCATCAGCGGCGAGGCACATGAGCGTCGCGGCGCTGTGCGCCTTGTATGGAACGAGCACCGCAAATGTCTTTGGGCACAACTGGCTCAGCAGCATCGCGATGCGGTAACCAGCCATCGTGACACCGCCAGCACTGTATACGAGCAGATCGATGTTGCTCACCGACTCAAAACTGCGGAGGTGCGAGTAGATCCAAGGGATCGCGTCAGAGGCAATCTTCCCAGTAGCTCCCTGCCGATCACTCGTTACGTAGCAGATCACTCGAGAGCCACGATGTGCCTCGAGGCGGCGCAGCAACTCAAGCCTGTCAGTGCGTGCCATAGTCAGTCTCCCCGCAGCGTTTGACGGCGCCCGGTCAATGAATGTTTCGACCAACAAGGCGGAAGCACCTTCAGTATCGGCACGAAGCGTACTGCTACTGACCGATGACCCACTATGTCCGCTCTGACTACCGCACACGGTGACGAGTCGGGACCCGCGCCGCCGAACCGATGGGTGTCCGCAACGCCCCCCGCCAGACTGCGCCCCCCCACCTCACCCCGCCACCGCATCCACATCCGGGATGTCAACCGCCGCGCCGGTGTCGATCGAGGCGCGGCAGGCGATGCCGATGGCGGCGCTCTCGTAGCCCGCGCGCAGGCCCGATACCGGCTCGCGGCCCTCGCGGATCGCGTTCGCGAAGTCCACGATCAGGGCCGGGTCGGCGCCGCCATGGCCGGTGTCGCGCGTCGGGCGCTCGCGCCGCTGGTTGCGCGTGTAGCGCTCGGTGATCTCGATCCACGCCTCGCCGGTGTCGTGGTTGGCCTCGACCTGCATCTGCGCTTTGCTGCCGTAGATCGTGAAGCGGATGCCATACCACGGGGCGAAGTGGATCTCCGAGTAGGCCGCGACCGCGCCCGACTCGTAACAGATGTTCGCGAAGGTCACGTCCTCGACATCCACAGCCTCAGACCAGACGCAGAAGTCATTGTTCGTCTCGATATTGATCGGTGGCCGCGCGAGGCCGCCGGTCGCCTTGAGCTTGTGCGGGCACTCGCCAGCCTCCGGGCACTGACTGCAGTGCAGATCGGCCGGGCGGTCGCCGCCGAAGAAGCGCAGGCCGCCCATTGCGTGGACGCGCCGCGGCGATGAGCCGATGAACCAGTTCAGCAGATCGAGCGCGTGGACGCCCTTCTGCACCACGAGGCTCACCACTCCCTCGCGGCTGCGCGTGGCGGCGCGGCCGAAGAACTGGCTATGATCGCGGCCGACGTGATCTACGAGCCGCGCGGCGAGCACATCGCCGATCTCCCCCGAGTCGATAATCGCCTTCACCCGCCGCCACAGCGGCCCCTGGCGAAGCTCGAGGAAGGTGCCGACGGTCAGGCCCTTCTCGCGGCTGAGTTGCGCGATCTCCTCGAGCTGCCGGAAGCTCTGCGCAAGTGGCTTCTCCACCAGCACGTGCTTGCCCGCGCGCAGGGCCTCGAGCGCGTTCGCGGCGTGGTAGCGATCGCCGGTGCCGACGAAGACTGCCTCGATGTCGGCCTCCTCGGCCATCGTCTGCCCGGAGTGGTACATGGTCACGCCGGGGAAGTGCTCGCGGGCGATCTCAAGCTTCGTCTCATCGAAATCGGCCATGGCGACAAGCTCGGTCGCCTCGCCCTCGTATGCCATCTGCGCGATCCAGAACCCGCGGATGCCCAGCCCGACAACGCCAACCTTCAGTGGTTCGGCCATAGAGTGCATCTCCTCAGATCAATGGAGGTGGTCTCACGGAGGGACGTCGAGTGTCCGCGTAGTGTTCCGCAGCGGCGGGCCGATGTCCTTCCCTCGGGAGGCATTCGCCTCTCAGCGGCGAACTGCCGCCTCGTCTCTTCAGCGCGAGCATTCAGTGAGGGATCCGTATGAGCAGCGCAGCCACTCTTGCCATCCGCGGCGGGCAGCCCGCCGTGACGCTGACGTGTCAGCCGTGGCCGATCGTGAGCGATCTCGAGGCGCAGTGGATGGAGGAGGTCGTGCGCACCGGTGCGTGGAGCTGGGTAGGCACGCACGAGCGCGCGTTCTGCGAGGAGTTCGCGCGGTTCATCGGCGCGAAGCACGCGATGGGCCTCTCGAACGGCACTGTGACGATCCAGACGGCGCTTCAGGCGGTGGGCGTGCAGCCGGGCGATGAGGTGATCGTGCCGGGGCTGACGTGGGTCGCCACCATGCAAGCGGCGCTCGATGTAGGCGCCAACGTGGTGCTCGTTGATGTGGACGCGGAGACCTTCGGGCTCGATCCGGTGACCGTGGAGGCCGCTATCACCGAGCGCACGCGGGCGATCGTGCCAGTCCACCTCTACGGCTGCATGGTGGACATGGACGGAATCATGGAGGTCGCGCGGCGCCACGGGCTCAAGGTCGTGGAGGACTGCGCGCACCAGCACGGCAGCCGCTGGCGCGATCAGGGCGCGGGCTCGATCGGCGACGCGGGCAGCTTCTCCTTCCAGCAGAGCAAGGTGCTCACCAGCGGCGAGGGCGGGGCGATCACCTGCAACGATGACGAGGTCTTCCGGACCGCATTCGCGCTCAAGCACGTGGGCTGGGCGCCGCCGGGCGAGGATGAACCGATGAAGCCCGCGGGCGTCTACGCCCACAACTACCGCATCACGGAGATGCAGTGCGTGCTGCTGCGTGGGGGCCTCACGCGGATCGAGGAGCAGACGCGTATCCGCGAGGAGAACGCATTGCGACTCAGCGAGGGCCTCGCGCGCATCGGCGGCCCACTGCGCGTGGCAAAGCGCGACCCGCGCACCACGCGCCAGGCCTACTACGCGGTCACGATGCACTTCGACCCGGCGCAGGCGGAGGGGCTCAACCGCGCGCAGTACATCGCTGCGCTCGCCGCGGAGGGCCTGGGCCTCGGTCTCCCCTACGACCCGGTCTACCGCCACCCGCTGATGGACCTGCAGCACTCGACGAGCCCTGTCCCCTACCGCGATCCGGCGATCATGCAGGACTACGCGAGCCTGCGCCTGCCGAACGTCGAGCGCATCTGCGGCGAGACGGGCCTCGTCATGATGCACCGGATGCTGCTCTCCGAGCCGGCGTACATCGATCAGCTTGTCGGCGCGGCCGCGAAGGTGAACGACAACCTCGCCGCGGCGTGCGAGCACTTCGCCGCACAGGAGGCGGCGGCGCCATGAGGATCGGCGTCGGCAGAAGCGACATCACCCCGCGCGTGGGCGTGGAGCTTGCGGGCTTCGGCCCGTTCATCAACCGCCACAGCGTCGGCGTACGCGACCGCCTCTGGGCCCGCGCAATGGCCTTCGAGGCCGGCGGCGAGCCTGCGGTCATCGTGAGCTGCGACATCTGCGTGATCTACCGCGAGACCTCCGAGCGCGTCTGCGCACTGGTGCATGAGGCGACCGGCATCCCGGCCGAGCGGGTGATGGTCTGCTGCACACATACCCACAGCGGCCCGGAGACCGGTGGCCTGATCGGCTGGGGGCAGCCGGACTGGCCCTACGTGGAGCTTCTGGCGGACCGGATCGCGCCCGCTGCCATCGCCGCCGTGGAGGACCTGCGCCCCGCGACCCTCGCGCATGCGCAGGTGCCCTGCGAGGGCATCGGGCACAATCGCGAGTATGACAACCCGCGACCCACGCTCGAGGAGGCGCTGCGGGACGACTGGCGGCCCGCCCATCCGGAGCTGACCGACACCACTGCGCATGTGCTGGTGGCGCGCGGAGAGGATGGCGGAACGATCGGCTTCATCAGCTCATTCGGCTGCCATCCGGTGGTCTGCTGCGCGCAGAGCCGCTGGATCCACGGCGACTACTGCGGCGTGGCGACGAACCTGATCGAGCGCGAGCAGCCGGGTTCGGTGGGCATGTTCCTGCAGGGCGCGCAGGGCGACGTGAACACCTGCGTGGTGCATGAGCCCGAGCAGGAGTCGCTGCTGGCGCTGGATGTCATCGCAGGGCGCTACGCGCGGAGTGTCCGCCGGGGCTTCGCGGAGGCTCGGCCGCTCGACGTGGATCGCGTGGAGGTCATCCGGCGCGAGGCGAGCTTCAGCCGCCGCGAGTACACGCTGGAGGATTTCCGCGGGCTGCTCGCCGAGCAGGAGGCGATCATCCACGCGCCCGGCGCGAGCGACACCGACGGGCAGGTGCGACTGTCTGTCGTGAAGGCCACGGCCTACCGGCGCTTCATCGAGGCGCTGGAGCAGGGGCGGCCGCTCGTGAAGCCGACGGTGCTGCAGGCCATCCGCATCGGGCCTCTGGGGATTTACGGCGCGCCCTTCGAGATCTTTCAGGCCATCAAGAACGACGTGCTGGCGGAGGCGCGAGCGCCGGTGCCGATCGTACTTGGCGTGACGAACGATTCTGTGAGCTACGCGCCGGATCGCACAGCCGCGGCGCGTGGCGGCTACGCGGCCGACCAGGTCCCGCTGATGCAGGGGACGCTGCCGCTGGCGAACATCCATGACGAACTGGTCGAGGCGCTGCTGGCACTCGACAGCGATCTCTTCCCGCAGACAACCTGACCACACAGGAGCGACGCAGATGCATCAGAGCTGCAGCAGGTCCATGGTTCGACCTATCCTCCTCACACTGGCAGTGCTGACCGCAGCGGCCCAGGCGTATGCGCTGGACGTGATCATTCCACGCGACTGCCCGCAGGAGCGCGTGGCGGTTGCGGAGGATCTCGCGCGCTGCCTCACGCAGATGACCGGCGATGAGGCGCGCGTCCTCCGGCGCGACGCGGCGGCGCTGCCGAGCGGCCCGAAGGTGCTGCTGGGCGATGAGTTCTCCGCAGGAATCGACCGCGCGCGGCTAAGCAGGCACGTCGGCTACGACGGTTACGTCACGCGCTCGCTCGACGAGGACACGCTGCTGCTCTGCGGCCAGAACGAGGCCGGCCATGCCAACGCGGCCTACGGCTGGCTGCGCGAGCTGGGCTGCCGGTGGCTGATGCCCGGGCCGAACGCGGAGGTCATCCCGCAGATCGCGGCGCCGCGGCTGAGCGGCTGGGATGAGATCGAGAAGCCAGCCTGGGTCCATCGCGCGCTGTGGTACTCGGCGCTCAAGAACATCAGCGCTGACTCTCCGGAAGAGACGGCGGCGTACATGGGTGAGCTGGCGACATGGATGCGCCGCAACCGCATGGGCCAGGGCGTGCCCGTGAAGTTCGGCCACAGCTTCCTGCACGTGGTCCCGGCGGACGAATACTTCGAGACGCACCCCGAGTACTTCGCGCTGCGCGACGGCGAGCGCGTGCCGGACGGGCAGCTCTGCACCACGAATGAGGACGTCATCGCGATCTTCGCGGACGCGGCGATCGCCGCCTTCGACGAGAACCCGGAGCTGAAGTCGTTCTCCCTCTCGCCGAACGACGGCTACGGCTGGTGCCACTGCGACGCCTGCGAGGCGCTGGACCCGCCGGACGCCCGCGGAACCGAGCGGAACAAGGCCGACCGCGTCATCGCCTTCGCGAACGCCGTCGCACGCCGGGTGAAGGAGGCTCATCCCGATCACTGGCTGGCCTTCTACGCCTACGCAGGCTGCGTCGAGGCGCCCACCTACGCCGACCCGGATGACAACGTGCTGGTGGTCATCGCGCACTACGTCGCCGATCAGCTCCGCGCCATCAATGATCCCGCGTCGAAGTGGAACGCGGCTTTCATGGAGCATGTCGATGGCTGGGGCGCGGTCAGCGAGCAGATGTTCCTGCGCGAGTACTACTGCCGCTGGTGGGCCCCGTGGCCGATGTACCCGGCAGTCGCGGGCGATATCCCCTATCTCACCACGCGCAACTTCAACGGCTTCAACGCGGAGCTTGAGTATCGCTCGGAGGGCTCGGAGATCGGCTGGTGTCTGCTCGGGCAGCTCTGCTGGGACCCGGCGCAGGACCCGGACGCGCTGCTCGCCGAGTACTTCGAGGGCCTCTACGGCCCCGCGGCGGGCGCCATGCGCGCATACTTTGAGATCCTGCGCGAGTCCGCCGCGACCCCTGAGCTTCGCGCGCGCGGCGGCCTGGACGAGATCCCGCAGCTCTTCCCGCCGGAGATGATCGCTCGGGCGCGGGAGCAGCTTGAGGTCGCGCGGCCGCTCGCGCAAACGGAGGCGCAGCGCTTCCAGGTGGAGCGCTCGGTGGACGCCATGGAGATGATGGGCGCGTACTACGACCTGCAGAGCGCGATCCGCGATGCGGCCGAGGAGATGGACGCCCCCCGCCGCACCCGCATCGTGGCCGAGCAGCAGCGCGCGCTGGCGGTGCTGGATCGGATACGGGGCTACGACCTCGCGCGCTACTGGAGCACACAGCGCGACGGCGGGATGATCTCGCTGCTCGAGGAGGCGGAACTGCTGCTTGGCATGGAGACGCTCGATCCGTGGGCCGGCGACTTCCGCAAGGACACCTTCGGGCAGCAGGTCGTGAGTATGAAGCGGATGATCTCGCCGGAGGAGATCCGCTGGTCAGGCAGCGTGGACAACGGCTACATCTACGGGAATGACGCCCGCGCGGCGTGGTACGTGAAGGCTGAGGCGCCGATCGAGAGCTGCACGCTGTCGGCACTCACCTACGACAGTGACGAGAGAGCAGGCTGGATCGAGTGGCAGCTCTCCTTCGACCGCGGGGAGACGTGGGAGACGGTCGCGCGAGTGGATAGCGACACCTGGAAGCGCGGGACGTGGGACCTGACGGAGTGGGTGGCTGGCCGGGAGGAGTTCGTACTGGCCGCGCACTTCGCCCCCGGCGCGAACACCCGCGCACGGCTGTCGGAGGTGGAGGTGGAGGTGAAGTAGCACACTCGATCGGCAGCCATGCTGCTGCCGCGTCTACCATGCCGTACAGCAAAGAGCCACGGGCCCCTCGGCCGTGGCTTTTTGGGTTGTGCACTCTCCTGGTCCTGGCCGGCAACGCCCCTCAAGATTCCGCCGCACCCCCCTTGACATCAATGCTATCAACTGATATCATCTCCACGATGTAGGACGCCGGGCCGCCATGCGCGGCCACAGCTTTCCGAGCACCACCCGGCGATGCCGGCACAGCTGGCCGCCGGGGATACTGCTGGCAACCCAGGCCGCGCGACCATGGTCGGATCCGAGACGACGCGCGGTTGCACTCTCCAAATGAGGTGACACACATTGGCTAAAGTGGTGGGAATTGACCTTGGCACCACCAACTCGTGCGTCGCGGTCGTCGAGGGCGGGGATCCGAAAGTCATCCCCAACTCCGAGGGCGGACGCACCACACCGTCGGTCGTCGCGATCACAAAGGATGGCGAGCGCCTCGTCGGGCAGCCCGCGAAGCGCCAGGCGGTCCTGAACCCGGAGCGCACCATCGCCTCCATTAAGCGCAGGATCGGCACGCGCGACCGCACGACCATTGACGGGAAGGACTACACGCCCGAGCAGATCTCGGCGATGATCCTGCGCAAGCTCAAGGACGACGCCTCCGACTACCTCGGCGAGGACGTTACGCAGGCGGTAATCACCGTGCCCGCGTACTTCGACGACAACCAGCGCACCGCGACCAAGCAGGCTGGTGAGATCGCGGGCCTTGAGGTCCTGCGCATCATCAACGAGCCGACCGCCGCCGCGCTCGCCTACGGGCACGAGATGCAGAAGCTCGAGGGCACCATCATGGTCTACGACCTCGGTGGCGGCACCTTCGACGTCTCGATCCTCGATGTCGAGGTGGACAAGTCCAACACCGCGGAGCGCGACTACTTCGAGGTCCGCGCGACCTCCGGCAATACGAAGCTGGGTGGCGATGACTTCGACGAGCGGATCATGGACTGGATGGCCGAGGACTTCAAGAAGGAGGTCGGCATCGACCTCCGCAACGACCGCCAGGCCCTCCAGCGGCTCAAGGATGCCGCCGAGAAGGCAAAGGTCGAGCTCTCCAGCGCAATCCAGACGCAGATCTCACTGCCGTTCATCACGAACGTCGAGGGCGAGGGCCCAAAGCACCTTGAGATGACCCTCACCCGCGCGAAGTTCGAGAACCTCGTGGCCGATCTGATCAACAAGACCAGCGAGAGCGTGCAGCGCTCGATGAACGACGCCGGGCTGACCGCCGGCGAGATTGACGACGTGATCCTCGTCGGCGGCTCAACGCGCATCCCGGCGGTGCAGAAGCTCGTCGAGGAGATCGCGGGAAAGGCGCCGCGCAAGGGCATCAACCCGGATGAGGTCGTAGCGGTCGGCGCAGCCATCCAGGCCGCCGTGCTCGGCGACGAGATGCAGGACATGGTCCTCGTGGACGTCACGCCGCTCTCGCTCGGCATCGAGACACTCGGCGATGTCTTCGACATCCTGATCGAGCGCAACACCTCGATCCCGACACGCGTGCAGCGCACCTACACCACGGCCTCGGACCACCAGTCCACCGTTGAGGTGCACGTGCTCCAGGGCGAGCGCAAGCGCGCCAGCCAGAACAAGTCGCTCGGGCGCTTCCACCTGACCGGCATCCCGCCCGCTCCGCGCGGCGTGCCGCAGATCGAGGTCACCTTCGACATCGACGCCAACGGCATCCTGAACGTCACCGCGCGCGACAAGGCGACCGGCCGCGAGCAGGAGATCACGATCACCGGCTCCGGCCAGCTCTCCGACGACGACGTGAAGAACATGGTCCATCAGGCTGAGGAGCATGCGGAGGAGGACCGGAAGTTCGAGGAGCTCGCCCGCATGCGCAACTCCGCCGATCAGCTCGCCCATCAGCTCACCACGACGCTCGATGAGCTTGGCGAGCAGGTCTCGCAGGCAGATCGCGACATCGTGAGCCAGAAGATCACGGCGATGCAGGAGGCCGCGAAGGGCGACAGCGCCTCTGCGATCCAGTCGGCCATTGACGATGCGCAGAAGGAGTTCGCGCGCATCTCACAGCAGGCCTACGAGCGCGCCGCGGCCGCTGAGGCCCAGGCAGCCGGCGCAGCAGGCCCCGGCCCGGGCGCAGGCCCCGAGACCGGTGGCCCGACCGCCGGCGGCGACGTGATCGACGCCGAGTTCGAGGCCGAGGACGAAAAGTAGTAGCGGATAACCGGGCGGGCGTGTCGCGAGATGCGCCCGCCCGGGTTCCTCCCCAGGCGAGGAACAGAGGACGAACGACATACTGACATTGGAGATACAATGCAGAGATCACTGACTCACCCATTCGAGGACTTCTTTGAGCTGAGGGACCGCCTCTACCGGCTGCTCGACGAGAGCTTCACTCCCGCCGAGGCCGAGACAGCGCCATCCTTCAGCCCGCCCGTGGACATCCTGGCTGGCGACGAGGAGGTCGTGATCCTCGTCGAGTTGCCGGGCATGGGCCGCGACGACGTGAGCGTTGAGGTGCAGAATGGCACCGTGACGATCCGCGGAGAGCGCTCTGCCGACGCCGATGGTCAGTACTACCTGCGGGAGCGCCCCCGCGGCGCGTTCAGCAGATCGTTCTCTCTGGCATGGGAGCTTGATCCCGATAGCGTCTCCGCGAAACTTGAGAATGGCGTGTTGCGCGTGAGCATCGCCCGCCGCGAACGCGAGCGCAAGATCGAGGTCAGCGGCGACTAGGAGCGGCTGGCTTCCTTGCCCGCCCGGGCCGTTCAGGAGGGGCGGGCTTCGCTGCTCGCCCGAGTCGTCCAGGAGCGGCGAGCTTCCTTGCCCGCCCGAGTCGTCCAGGAGCGGCTGGCTTCCTTGCCCGCCCGGGCCGTTCAGGAGGGGCTGGCTTCCTTGCCCGCCCGGGCCGTTCAGGAGGGGCTGGCTTCCTTGCCCGCCCGAGTCGT
>DHPY01000036.1:16806-38844 GCA_002411015.1 Armatimonadetes bacterium UBA5352
GGGGCGGGCTTCCTTGCCCGCCCGGATGGGGCCAACGCAACACGATGTTACGTCGCACGGGCGAGACGCCCGTGCCGCAGTTGGGACGAGGGGGGAGGAACGACGAACCGCATCGAGGAGATAACGACGTGAACCGGCCGACTGATCCACTGAGACAGATGCAGGTGCTGCGCGAGAGGCTGCGGGAGGCGATGGCGGTTGAGCGCCACCGCCGGGCGGTCGCCGCGCAGACATGGCAGCCGCCGACGGACCTGCGCGTCACCGACGCGGCGTACGAGATCACTCTCGATCTGCCCGGCGCCTCGCGGGATGCCATTGAGCTGACGGCCGATGACGGCGTGCTGCGTGTCCGCGGTGAGGTAGCCCCGCCCGCGGATCTTGGGGAGCTCCGGCGCCTGCGCTCGGAGCGTATGCTGGGGCGTTTCGCGCGCGCGGTGCGGCTGCCGTCAGATGCCGACATCACGAACACACGCGCCACGCTGGCGGATGGCGTGCTGACGATCATTGTCGGCCGCCGCTCGGGCGGCGGGCGCATCACGATAGATATCGAAGAGTGAGCGAACTTGCGAGTTGACCAGAAGCCCGACTTCTACGAGATCCTGGGCGTCGAGAGCAACGCCTCGGCCGATGAGATCAAGAAGGCCTACCGCCGGCTCGCCCGGGAGTACCACCCGGACGTGAATCCCGGCGACAAGGAGGCCGAATCGCGCTTCAAGGAGATCTCCCAGGCCTACCAGACGCTCAAGGACCCGGAGAAGCGGCAGAAGTACGATCAGTTCGGAGACGCTTGGGACCAGGCCCAGCAGAGCGGCCAGTGGCAGCAGGGAGACTTCCAGGACTTCGTGCAGCAGCAGTATGGCGCAGGCTCCTTCCGCGATGTCTTCGGTGACCTCTTCGGCGACCTTGGCGGCGGCGGAGGTCGGGGCTTCACCTTCACGACCGGCGGGCGCAGCCGCGTCCGACCGGAGCCCGGGCCCACGCGCGGCCCTGATGTGGAGTATGAGCTGCCGGTGAGCTTCGAGGAAGCTGTCCACGGCGCTGAGAAGCAGATCTCGCTGACGCTCTCCGACCGCTGCCCGGAGTGTGAGGGGATGGGCGGGGAGACCCAGACCTGTCCGGCCTGCGGAGGCACCGGCCAGGCGCAGAGCGGGGGCGGCTTCTTCAACCTCGGCGCCGCCTGCCAACAGTGCCATGGTACAGGTCGAGTGGTGACCACGCGCTGCAAGACCTGCCGCGGCGCCGGCGAGGCCAGCCGCAGCCGGCGGATCACCGTCAAGGTGCCTGCAGGCGTGGATGCCGGCTCGAAGGTCCGCGTGCGCGGCGAGGGCGGCCGCGGGATATCAGGAGGACCGGCCGGAGACCTCATCCTGACGATCCGCGTGCAGCCACACGAGTTCTTCCAGCGCGATGGCGACGACATCCGGGTGGAGCTGCCGGTGAGCTTCACGGAGGCAGCGCTCGGCGCGAAGGTGAGCGTGCCCACGATCGATGGGAACGTGACGATGACGATCCCTGCCGGCACGCAGAGCGGCCAGGAACTGCGCCTGAAGGGCCGCGGTGTCAAGCATCTCGGCGAGGGCGGCCGGGGCGACCAGTACGTGACGATCAGCGTGAGGGTGCCGGAGAAGCTCACGGCCGAGCAGCGCGAGATGCTCGAGCGCTTCGGCGAATCCTGGAGCCCTGAGTTGCGCGGAACACCGCTCAGATGAGGGGACCCTGGCTGGAACACCATAGGTGAGTGTACATGAGACGCGATGAACCGCGCTATCAGATAGGCGTAGCGGCACGGATGCTCGAGTGCCACCCACAGACCCTGCGGCTGTATGAGAGGGAAGGACTCATCATCCCCTACCGCAGCCACGGCGGCGTAAGGCTCTACTGCGACGCCGATATCGAGCTGCTCCGGCGCATCCAGCGCTTCACGCAGGAGATGGGCGTGAACCTCGCGGGAGTGTCCATCATCCTGCGGCTGATCGAGCAGATCGAGGGGTTGCAGGACGAGGTCACGAGGCTGCGGGATGATATCCGGGAGGGCCCGAAGGCACTTGGCCCCGCGCGCATGGCTCCACCACGAGGACATAGCGTGCGAGTGCGGATCCGGGGCGCGGAGGAGCGGGAGGCGTAGCGATGGCGGTTGAGCAGCTTCCGCATGAGGTATGGGACATCATAGACAGGATACGCGTCGGCTACGATCCTCAGAGGATCATCGTGTTCGGCTCGTATGCGCGGGGCACAGAGAGGAGCGGAAGCGATCTCGATCTGTTGGTCGTGAAGGATACCACTGCGCGCTGGGCCGATCGCGTTCGGGAGGTATCGAGGCTGGTCACACCTCGCAGGCTGCCGATGGACATCATTGTGAAGACGCCAGACGAGATTGAGGAAGCCCTGCGAGAGCGGGAGCTGTTCGTGCGACAGATCATCGAGGAGGGGATCGTCGCGTATGAGCGAGAACCGGCCTCGGCGTGATGTGCTGGGCTGGGTGCGGAAGGCCGAGGAGGACCGGGCCATGGCGTTGTATCTGAATCCGGACCTCCATCCCAATGGCATCTGTTTCCATTGTCAGCAGTGCATTGAGAAGTACCTCAAGGCACTGCTGGTTAGCCACGATGAGACACCCGAGCGGATGCATGACCTGATTGCCCTGGGGACTGAGAGCGCGGATCACGTGCCGGAAGTCAAAGACATCTTCCCGGATCTGGAGTTCCTGAACCCGTACTCGGTCATGATCCGGTATCCTGACAGGGACGCTGATCCGGGCGAAGCTCGGGATGCGGTAGAGGCCATGGATCATGCGAGAACCGTACTGCGCTCGATCCTGGCTGTGCCCGGCGACGACACCACCACCGGCGCCCCATGCGCCGAGACGCTATAGACAGGTGACATGATGGATTTCGAGAAGTTCACGAACCAGGCGAAGGAAACGATCGCGCAGAGCCAGCAGATTCTGCGCCGATACTCACATAACCAGCTCGACGTCGAGCACATCCTGCTCGCGATGCTCGAGCAGGAGAAGGGCGTGCCCCGCCGGATGCTCGAGCAGAGCGGCGTTCAGATCGCGGCGCTCGTGAGCCGGCTCGAGCGCGAGCTTGGCAGCCGCCCGCAGGTCTCCGGCGGCGGCGCCGATACCGGGCAGATCTACGTGACACCGCAGGCCAACCGGCTCTTCGACGCAGCGTGGAGCCGCGCGCAGCAGTTCGGCGACAGCTTCGTGGCGGCCGAGCACCTCCTGCTCGCGATGCTCGACATCACCTCGCCCGCCACACGTCTGCTACAGGAGGCCGGCGCCACCGAGCAGGCGCTGCTGGAGGCGCTGCGCGACATCCGTGGCAGCCGCGGCGTGCATGATGAGGGTGCGGAGGCGGGCTACGAGGCACTCGAGCGCTTCACCCGTGACCTCACCGAGCTCGCCCACGAGGGCAAGCTCGACCCGGTCATCGGCCGCGACAGGGAGATCCGTCGCGTCATCCAAGTCCTCTCCCGACGCACCAAGAACAACCCGGTGCTGATCGGTGAGGCCGGCGTCGGCAAGACCGCCGTCGTCGAGGGCCTTGCGCAGGAGATAGCCTCGGGCGCTGCGTCGCAGGTGCTCGGTGAGAAGCGCGTGCTCGCGCTTGACCTCGCCGGGATGATCGCGGGCAGCAAGTACCGCGGTGAGTTCGAGGAGCGGCTGAAATCCGTCATAGATGAGATCCGCGCGGCGGAGGGCGCGATCATCGTCTTCATTGATGAGCTGCATACGGTCGTCGGCGCGGGCGCGGCCGAGGGCGCGATGGACGCGAGCAACATGCTCAAGCCGGCCCTGGCCCGCGGTGAGCTGCAGGCGATCGGCGCCACCACGCTCGACGAGTACCGCCAGAACATCGAGAAGGACCCGGCGCTCGAGCGGCGCTTCCAGCCGATCGTGGTCGAGGAGCCGACGGTCGAGCAGACCATCGAGATCCTCCGCGGGCTGCGTGAGCGCTACGAGCAGCACCACGGCGTCAAGATCAGCGATGAGGCGATCGAGGCAGCGGCGGAGCTTGCCGACCGGTACATCTCCGACCGGAAGCTGCCCGATAAGGCCATCGACGTGATCGACGAGGCCGCGAGTAAGCTGCGGATCGACAGGTTCGACCTTCCGCCGAGCCCGGAGGATCTGCGGCGGCGCGTCGAGGAGCTCATTGCGAAGGGCCAGCAGGAGGCGCAGGCTGGTCAATACGAAGCCGCACAGCGCATCCGGGCGGAGATCGAGGATCTGCAGGAACGGCTGCCGGCGGCGGAGGCGCAGTGGGAGGGTGTTGAGCAGATTGGCGACACGGTGGACGCCGAGGACGTGGCGGTGATCGTCGGCGACTGGACCGGCATCCCGGTCTCGCGCATGTTCGAGGAGGAGGCGGACAAGCTCCTGCAGATGGAAGCGCGGCTGCACGATCGCGTGAAGGGCCAGCACGAGGCCGTGGTGGCCGTCTCTGAGGCAATCCGGCGCGCGCGCACGGGTCTGAAGGACCCGCGCAGGCCGATCGGCAGCTTCATCTTCCTCGGCCCCACGGGCGTCGGTAAGACCGAGCTTGCGCGGGCGCTGGCGGAGTTCATGTTCGACGATGAGGACGCGATGGTGCGCATCGACATGTCGGAGTACATGGAGCGCCACGCGGTCTCGCGGCTGATCGGCGCGCCACCGGGCTACATCGGCTACGAAGAGGGCGGGCAGCTCACCGAGGCTGTGCGACGGCGCCCGTACCGCGTCATCCTGCTCGACGAGATCGAGAAGGCGCACCCGGATGTGTACAACATTCTGTTGCAGATTCTCGAGGATGGGCGCCTCACCGACAATACCGGCCGGATCGTGGACTTCAAGAACACCGTCATCATCATGACCAGTAACATCGGCAGCCAGTTCATCCGCCCACCGCATGAGGGCGACACAGAGGAGCAGGCGGCGGAGCACTACGAGACCATGCGCGAGATGGTCACGGCCGAGTTGCAGCAGCACTTCCGGCCGGAACTGCTCAACCGCATAGACGAGGTCATCGTCTTCCACTCACTGACCGGCCGCGAGATCCGCGAGATCGTGGACCTGATGCTCGCGCAGGTCGGGAATCGACTAAGCGAACGCGCGATCCGGTTGGACGCCACGCCCACGGCGAAGGATCTGCTGGCGGAGCGCGGCTACGACCCGCAGTTCGGTGCACGTCCGCTGCGCCGGGTGATCCAGAAGCTCGTGGAGAACCCGATCTCAGAGGGGATGCTGCGAGGTGAGTTCACCTCCGGCGACACGGTGCTGCTGGATGCCGAGGATGGCGAGGTGGTGCTGCGCGTGGGGGTGCCCGTTGAGTGAGGTGGGAGTCGCGATGATCTGGAGGGGATCTGCGGCAGTGCGGCGAACCTTCGCGCTCAGAGGTCACGCCGACGCATGATGCTTGCAGCGAAAGCGCTGGCACGGTAGAATGGCTGTCCCGCAATGACGGGGAACTCTCCCACGGCGATTTCGTGCCGTGGGATGATGGTTGACTGGAGCAAGCACATGAAGGGAGGACAGACACTGATGGGTATTCGTCTGCTGGGTGACCGGGTAATGGTGCAGCGTGCGGATGCGGAGACGACCGCGGGCGGCATCCACCTGCCCGAATCCGCTCAGGAGCGGCCGCAGAAGGCCGAAGTCATCGCCGTGGGTGAGGGGCGCAGGCTGGACAGCGGGAAGGTGATCGCGCCGGACCTGAAGGTCGGCGACACGGTCATCATCTCGAAGTATGGTGGGACCGAGATCACGGTTGATGGCAAGGACTACCTGATCATGGAGAGCGGTCAGGTATTGGCGAAGGAAGCGTAGTCAGTCACACATTGAAATCCTCAGCCGAAAGGGAGAACCACGACCATGGCACCGAAGAACATTCTCTACAGCGAGGAGGCGCGTCGCGCACTCGAGCGGGGGGCGAACGTCGTGGCGGACGCGGTGAAGGTAACGCTGGGCCCGACCGGGCGCAACGTGCTCCTCGAGAAGAAGTTCGGCTCGCCCACGATCACCAAGGATGGCGTCACCGTCGCCAAGGAGATCGAGCTCGAGGACCACTTCGAGAACACCGGCGCACAGCTCCTCAAGGAAGTTGCCTCGCAGACGAACGATGTCGCGGGCGACGGGACTACCACGGCCACAGTACTGGCCCAGGCGATGCTCCGCGACGGCCTGAAGGCCGTCGCCGCGGGCGCGAATCCCATGTTCGTCAAGCGCGGGATTGCCAAGGCTGTTGACGCAGTGGTCGCCGAGCTGCGCAAGATGGCGCTTGAGGTCAAGACCAAGGACGACATGTTCCACGTGGCTTCCATCGCCGGCAACGACGAGCAGATCGGCAAGCTCGTCGCCAATGCCATGGAAGAGGTCGGCAAGGACGGCGTCATTACCGTCGAGGAGTCCCAGGGCACCGAGACCGAGCTTGAGCTGGTCGAAGGCATGCAGTTCGACAAGGGCTACCTCTCCCCCTATATGATCACCGATCGCGAGCAGATGGCGGCCGTCCTCGACGAGCCCTACATCCTGCTCTTTGAGAAGAAGATCGGCTCAATCGCGGACATGATCGGCGTGCTCGAGCAGGTCGTCCAGGCAGGCCGGCCACTGGTTATCATCGCTGAGGACGTCGAGGGCGAGGCTCTCGCCACGCTCGTGGTCAACAAGCTGCGCGGCGCACTCAATGCCGTCGCGGTCAAGGCCCCCGGCTTCGGCGACAGGCGCAAGCGCCAGATGGAGGACATCGCCGTCCTCACCAACGGCAGCTTCATCTCCGAGGACCTCGGGATCAAGCTCGAGAACGTGCGCCTCGACATGCTCGGCACCGCGAAGCAGGTCAAGGTCACGAAGGATGACACCACGATCATCGAGGGCGCCGGCTCCTCCCAGGCGATTCGCGCGCGCATCGCGCAGATCCGCAAGGAGATCGAGGAGACCGACAGCAACTACGACCGCGAGAAGCTCGAGGAGCGGCTTGCGAAGCTCTCCGGCGGCGTGGCCGTGATCCGCGTCGGCGCCGCGACCGAGACTGAGCTCAAGGAGAAGCAGCACCGCTTCGAGGACGCCCTCTCCGCGACCCGCGCGGCCGTGGCCGAGGGCATCGTCACCGGCGGTGGCGTGGCGCTCGCGCGCGTGGGTACGGCTCTCGACAAGATCAAGGCCACAGGCGACGAGAAGATCGGCGTGCAGATCCTCAAGGACTCCCTCAGCGCACCGCTGCGGCAGATCGCCGACAACAGCGGTGAGGAGGGCTCCGTCATCGTTCAGCGCGTGCTCGAGAACGAGGATGTGCAGGTGGGCTTCAACGCCGCGACCGGCAAGTATGAGAACTTGATCCAGGCGGGCGTCATTGACCCGCTGATGGTGACGCGGTCGGCGCTTGAGAACGCCGCCAGCATCGCCGGCATGATCATGACCACCGAGGGCCTCATGGCCGAAGTTGAGAAGGAAGACGAGGAAGACTAGCCGAAGCCCTTCTCGGCCGCTGACGCACGCGACACGGGGCGGGTCTGGTCGGCCCGCCCCGTTCACTGGACGCGCGCTCGTTGATAGCTGGAGAAGCCGATGCTGCCGCTACGCGACAACATACCGTCACGCACCTTCCCGATCGTCAATGTCGGGATCATCATCGCGTGCGTGGTCGTCTTCTTCTTCCAGATGGGCTCGGGCGGCGGAGCGAGCTGGGCATTCAGCCCCGGGATGCTCAGCCCCACGCGTGGACCAGGCATCGGCCCCGCCGCGACATCGCTCTTCCTGTCGATGTTCATGCATGGGGGCCTCATGCATCTCGCGGGCAACATGCTCTTTCTGTGGGTCTTCGGCGACAACGTCGAGGACCGCATGGGGCACCTGAAGTACCTGATCTTCTACCTCGTGACCGGCGTGGCCGCGACGCTCGCACACTCGGCCTTCGCCCTCATGACAGGCACCGGGCACATCTCGCTCGTAGGGGCTTCAGGGGCGATCGCGGGGGTACTGGGCGCATACCTCGTGCTCTTCAGGCACGCGCGAGTGCGCACGCTTGTGATCTTCTTCTTCATCACCGTGGTTGAGATCCCGGCGGGCTTCTTCCTCGTCTTCTGGTTCATCATCCAGGTGCTGAGCATCGGCGCGCAATCAGGCGTCGCTTACATTGCCCACGTCGGAGGCTTTGTTACGGGCTGGCTGCTCGTGCGGGTGATGGCGGACACCACGCAGCCGCGACCGCCACTGCCACCGCCTCCTCCCCCACGCGTCACCAGTCTGCGGATTGAGTGACCGCACGCCCCGTCAAGCAGGAATGTAGCGCTCGTAGCGCGCCCGGTACTGCCAGTTCGCCGCGAATGCGCGCGGATCGGCCGGCAGGTCGCGCTGGGCCAGTCCCTCTTCGGCGGCCGCCTGCATCACTGATGCAGCCACGTCGGCCGCGACCACTCGCAGGCGCGCGCTCGCGGGCAGCAACAGGCCCTGTGCGAAGTCCTCATCGGTGAGGGAGCCGTGAATGGCCTGTGCGGCGGCGATGAGCATCCCGTCGGAGATGCGCCGCGCTCGGGAGAGCCATGCGCCGGCCCCGATCCCCGGGAATGCGTAGAAGTTGTTGACCTGCGAGAACCGGTGCGTGAAGCCCGCGTGCTCCAGCGGCTCGAAGGGGCTGCCGACCGCGACGATCGCGCGCCCGTCGCTCCAGCGAACCACATCGTGTGGGTGCGCCTCCACCTTCGATGACGGGTTGCTGAGCACGAACACGATCGGGCGCTCATGCTCCTCGGCCATCATCCGCACGACCTCCTCCGGCAGCGCCCCCGGCTGACCCGACAGGCCGATGACGACGCCCGCACGCGTAGCGGCCACAACCGTCGGCAGCGAGAGGTCACCCTCCGGATCGAGGCCCCACTCGCGCACGACCTCCGGATCGTGCGCGATGCGCCGCTTGTAGCCGGACAGGCTCTCGCGGTTGGTCAGCACGAGGCCGCGACGGTCGAAGACCATCACCTGCGCGGAGGCCTCCTGGAAGGACAGCCCCTCCGCCTGCAGCGCCGCGATGAGCGCCGAAGCGACGCCCACCCCGGACGCGCCCGCGCCGATGACCGCGATCCGCTCACCGATGAGCGGGCGCTCGGCCCTGCGCAGCGCCCCCAGCAGGCCCGCATGCGCGACGGCCGCGGTGCCCTGGATGTCATCGTTGAACGAGGGCAGCTCATCCCGGTAGCGCTCCAGGTTCTCCCACGCGCGCTCGCGGCTGAAGTCCTCCCATTGGAGGATGGCGCCGGGGCAGTTGCGCTTGACACCCTCCACGAAGGCGTTGATGAATGCGTCATACTCCTCGTCGCCAAGGCGCCGGCGCCGCAGTCCGAGGTAGACCGGATCGGCCAGCAGTTCCTCATTGTCAGTGCCCACGTCGAGGCTGATCGGGAGGCAGGCGGAGGGCGGGAAGCCCCCTGCGGCGACGTAGAGGGCGAGCTTGCCGATGGGAATGCCGATCCCGCCCACGCCCTGGTCGCCGATGCCGAGGATGCCCTCATTGTCGGTGCAGACGATGATGCCGACCTCGTCCTGCACCGCACAGGAGAGGATCCGGTCGATGTGGCCTATGTTCTCGGGCGTGATGAACAACCCCCGCGAGCCGCGGAAGATGTGGCTGAAGCGCTGAACCGCCTCGCCGACGGTGGGCGTGTAGACGATCGGCGCAAGCTCCTCGAGGTACGCGATCAGCGTCGCGTGGAAGAGCGTCTCATTGCGGTCCTGGAGGGTGCGCAGGTAGATGTACTGCTCGAGGGGCTTCGGCTTGCCGTGCAGGTTGTTCATCACGCGCTCGATCTGCCCCTCGAGGCTGCTGACCGCCGGCGGCAGCAGCCCCTCCAGCCCGAGGGCAGCGCGCTCCTCAGGCGTGAAGGCGCTGCCCTTGTTCAGCGCCGGGTCGCGCAGGAGCTCCTCGCACCGCTTCGTGACGCGCCGCACATCATTGCTCATCGTAGTCCTCCTATCGCTGTCACCTACTGCGCCGGCACCACGAGTCGGTCGGCGCTGTGCGACCAGTACGCCGGCAGCATCTCGCCGAGGGTCAGCGTATGGTCCTCGAGTATGCCGGTCGCGGCGCGCTGCACCTGCACCTGCCACGCGCGGCCCGCCATGCCCTCAGGCACGCTGACCTCGGCGACAAGCTCGTTCTGCTCGCCGCTCTCCATCTGCGCGGCCTCATTGCCCTCCGGATCGAGGACGATGACCAGCGCGGTCTCGCCCGGCCCGGCGGAGTTGAGCTGCAGCGTGAAACGCTCAGTTCCCTCGGGCACGTAGACAAACATCGGTGAGCTCTGGTAGACCAGTCGCTGCGACTGCGCTGCCAGCGCAGCGTGATCGTTGTCCAGCGTCACGCGGCCACATGCGCCGCCCGTGTTGACCACAAAGAGGTGCGCCCCGGCCTGGTTGGAGGGTACCTCGACCTCCGCGATCTCCCCCACCGGCGCCTCACCCTTCGCGAGCAGTTGCTCATCCGGTGCGAAGAGCTGCCAGACGATCGGGCCTGCGGCCTGCCCGACCGCCCGGGGGTTGATGCGCGCGCGGAACGGCTCACCGGCTTTCAGCAGCGCCACGAAGGTCGCGCCGTGGCGGATCGAGAAGATCGGCGCCTCCTCCGCCGGCGGCTCCACCTGCTCGGACAGCGCTCGCAGCGGCTCACCAGTGTAGCCCGCCGCCTTCGCCTGGCCCCAGGAGGCCTCCTCCGTGTCAGCACAGCGATCGTAGTTCGCGATGAACTCGCCCTCAGTGGCGCGGCGGAAGGCCACGATCTCGTCCATCAGCCGACCGGCAGCGACCGGAGAGATGACCTCGCCCCTGCCGGCATGGATTGCAGAGAGGCGGGCGCACGTGCGGGCATGCTGCAGGCCCTTGCGGAGATACTCCACGCGCGCCGCGCTCAGCTCGTCGTCGGCAGCCGCCTCGGCGGCCTCAGCGAGGATCGCCTCAGCGGGCGGGAAGAGCTCGTCCGGGTAGACCGCGTGTGCGAACGCCGGGAAGCTGCGGTAGCGGGAGACGCCGGCCTCCTGCTGCGCGCGGTCGAAGCGCGTCGGATCCGACATCGTGTACTCCTCCCAGTAGTCGAAGTAGCGCTTGACGTGCTCGGCGGCCGGGCCGAAGGCCGAGTAGTACTCGCCGAGCACCTCCTCGATCGGCCGGTCCGCGCGGGTGTGCAGGCGGAAGAGCGCGTAGAGGTTCGTGCCCTGTGCGGCCCACTGGCCGGTGAGGGAGTCAAAGTCGGTGGCGACCATGTTATTCGCCGCGTAGTGCTGGAACTCGTCCGCGAACTGGTGGGCGTAGATGTGCGGCATGGTGTAGCTGTCGAGCGTGTAGTTCGGGCGGAAGAAGACGCTGGCGCCGGTCTCGGCCCACCCTGCCCACTGCTCCTTCAGCCACTCCTGTTGCCGCTCGCTGCGCGGGTACCAGAAGCCAGGCCACGGGCACATCCCGACCAGCACGTTGCGGTTGAGCTTGATGTCGGAGGTGGGCGCCGGGTAGTAGTTCGTGTAGGCGTAGCCCATCACGATGGCGTTCGGATCCTCCTCGGCCGCCATCTGCTGGAGGTTCAGCCAGAACCGTGCGTAGCGGTCGGAAACCATCCGGCGGCCACGCAGATCGTAGATGTCCGTCAGCTCCGGCTGCGGCCCGTCCCACGCGATGCAGTTCTCGCACAGGCACAGGCCGCTGATGTCGTTCTCGCAGCCGTTGACGTTCATCCACTCGCCGGTCTCGGCGCGTGCCTGCTTCCAACGCTCAATGACCTCGCGCTGGAAGTTCGGGTCGGAGACGCACATCGAGGTGCGCGCGGTCGGGGTCGTGGGGCCGCGGCGGCCGTCCTCGAGAAGCTGGAACCACTCCGGGTGCTCCTCGCCGTAGGTCCCCCACCACGTCTCGAAGGCGTGCCCGTACTTGAAGGGCAGCGAGCGGCCCATGCGGTGGCGGCGGTTGAAGACACGCTGTGCCTGCGCATACGCCGCGAAACCCTCCTCCGTGAAGCCCGTGTCGCCAGCGGGCCGGCGCAGGCCCTCGCGCACATTGCGCTGCAGCATGCTCGGCGGGATCGCCTCGTCGATGGCCGGGATCACGATGCTGTCGGTCTGAGGCACATGCTCGCCAAGCTCCCCGGGCCAGAGCCAGCGCACGCCCATGGAGCGGTCGAGCAGCTCATAGACCCCCCAGAGCGTGCCGCAGTGGGTCGCCTGCACGAGCGGATCGCCCTCGGTGTCCTCGCCTACAATCAGCAGGCTGCCATCCACGCTGCGCAGCACCACTGTCTCGGCCGGAAGCGCCGCCACGTCAATGCCCGCGTCACGCGCGGCCTGGGTGTCGCCGATGAAGACGCGGCTCGCAGGCTGCGCGGGGATGGCGTCCTCCGCAACGATCTGCAGTTCCGCGCCGGTGGCCTTCTGCACGTGATACGCAAGCTCCTCGGCGGCGTAGCGCGCCACCTCGGTCGGCGCCGCCGGCAGCACGATCACCGCCTGCGCCTCGCCGTCCTGCACCAGCGCCACCTGCGCGCTGCTAAGAGAGATCGTCCCGAGGATCATGATCAACACGCCACCGAGTATGAGAGATCGCCTGGTCATGCCGAACCTCCTGATCTGAGCTGCCATCATCGCGCCTCAAGCCACGGAACCATATTCCTCACGAACCGCTCGCATGCCTCCACCGTCGTCTCCCCAGCCGGGCCCTCGGCGGAGATCACGTAGCGCTCGGGCGAGGGCTGCACGACCAGCACCCGGCCTGCGCCCGCGCTCGCCTCCACGATGGACGGATTGCCCTCGCGATCGCGCGCCAGCACGGTCCAGCCCCCATCGGCGGAGGCCATCGTGTCGTACGAGATGCAATCGCCGAGGCCGTCACCGACGCCCGCGAAGAGCGGGTGGTCGGGCGCGGCGATCTCCCCGAGCGCGCCTCTATCGTCAGAAAGCGTCAGCGGCAGCGGGAGCAGGCCCGGCTGGTGCGCGCTGTCTTGAAGCTGCGTGAACAGCACGCGCCCGCCCGAGTGGATGAAGTCGAGCAGCATCGGCCAGTCGCGCTGCAAGCCCGCGAAGTCCTTGGCGTGGGCCTCTGAGCCGATCAGCAGCGCCCGGTAGCCCGACAGCGTCTCCGCGCTCAGGTCGGGCAGCGCCGGGAGTTCGATGCCAAGCCGTGCCAGTGCCGTCGCGACCGGATCGCCTTCGCCGGTGACGAGCCCGATGCCCTCACCGAGCGTCAGCGCGCGAGCGGGGCGGAGCGTCGCCGTCAGCGTCCCGGCGGCCTCGCCCACGGAGTAGCGGACGGTCACGCTGCCGGTCGCGGTGCCGCTGAGGCGGATCGTGGAGCTGAGGCTGCCGCCTGCGGGGGCGGTCCACTCGACACGGGGGCGGTCGGCGGAGAGACCCTCGGGCAGCGTCACGACCTCCACGCTCGCCGGCACTTCCTGCCGGCTCGGGTTGCTCACGCGCAGCACCAGGAGCCCGTCGCCATCTGCGGGCAGATAGATCGGGTCGGTCATGCCGACGGTCGGCGCGGGTGGTGGCGGCGCGATGAGCTCCCGCACGCCCCAGCGCTGCATCGCGCTCAGCGCAAAGGGCGTCATGCGGATCTCCATCGCGTAGCTCTTGCCGGAGGCCGAGGGATCGCGGTTGAGCAGCAAGTCGCCGAGCGAGCGCTCCAACATCTCCCGATGTTCCGGCTGCCCACTCAGCTCATACGCATACGCGAGGCCCTCGGAGAGCATGTACGTGCCCGCGTGGGTCGAGGGGTCGTCGTACTGGGGGCACTGGGCGTACTGGAAGCTGTTGTCCTGCGGGTGCCACATCCGCCAGTGCAGCCAGTCGGCGCTGCGGATGAGCGAGGTCTTCAGTTCCTCGTCCGCGTCGACCTGGTTGAGCATCTTCATCCCGGTCATCACGACGCCGGTCATGAACGCCTTGCCGCCCATGTGCCTGACATCATGCTCGCACTCGCCGATCCCGTGGATGAACGTCCCGGTCCCCGGGTCCTGACGCGAGATCGCGTTCTGCGAGAAGAGCCGGGCGGCGTTGAGATACCACGGGTGCGGGATGACATCGTAGCCGCCGAGCGCCGCGATCGTGGACCAGCCCTGTGCGCGATGGACCATCTCCGGCAGCGCGCGCGTCTGCTCCCGCGCGAACCAGTCCACGAGCAGCGTACCTGCGTCGAGATAGCGGCGGTCGCCGGTCATGCACCACATGGTGAAGACGCCCTGAGACCACATGTGCCCCGGGTCCCAGCCTCCGTCGGCGTACCAGTAGACCGCGTTCTCCGGTCGCGGAGTGTTCCAGCCGCCGACATGCCCCACGGTGTGCAGCTTCTGCACACCGAGCGTGGATTGGTCGGGCGAGACGTTGACGGTGTCCACAGCGGCGGTGTGCCGGGCGGCCTCCTCGGCGCGGTCGAAGTAGCGCCAGTCGCCCGAGCGCGCGAACTGCACGAGCAGGCCCCACTGGAAGTCATACTCCTGGTTGGTCCAGTTCACCGTGCGCTCGCCGTGGGTGTCGCCGAAGCTCATCCAGTCATACTCACGCACGCTCTCGCGCCGCTTCTCCTCAACATTGAGGCCCTCATCCACCCACTCCTGATAGCTCTCGAAGTACCCCGGCTGCTCCGGCTCGAGGTCGTGGAAGGCGCCGGAGACGCAGTAGTGCTCCGGCTGCGGCGTCAGCAGCGGAATCGCCTGCCACGCCTCGTCCATCAGCTCCTTGTCGGCGGTATCCGCGAATGAGTAGAAGAGCAGGTCCGTGGTGAGCGCGGTGCCCATGGGGATGCCGTAGACGCCCCCGCGCAGCCAGTAGTAGCGCTGCGTCAGCTCGAAGGGCGTAGGCTCATCGGCGGCGTACTGATCCGCCGGAAGCTCCGGGAAGATCTCCGCCACCAGCCGCGTGCCCTCGGCCGAGTACGCCTTCGGGTAGAGCTGCCAGAAGTCGCGCATGGTGATGGCGACGCTGCGGCGCACCCCCTCGTCCTCCCATGCGAGGCCGACCGCCGCGTTCTTGCGGCCGGCGTGCTCCTCGCGCTCCTCACCGCGGGTAAGGATGTAGCGGTTGTCATAGTCATGCAGCAGACGCATCCCCTGCTGTGCCGCCTCGATCGCCGCCACCTCGGCCTCATCGGCGCCGGCGGCCGCAGCCATCTCCACCGGGAACTCGACGGGCAGTTCGAGGCTGCGGATCCAGGTCATCGTGGGCGGGCGGATGGACTGGCCCTCATCGCCGATGAGCGTGAAGACCGTGGGGATGCCTGCGAAGCCGCGTGTGAAGTACATCCGGCAGCGCCAGCCGAGGGACTGCCCGGCCTCGCCCGCGAACCTGCCCTCCGCGAGCACGACCGTGCGCACGGGGCCGGCCTCTTCCACGATCAGCCGCGTGACCGGCGAGCCCGCGGTCGAGTAGCGCTTGCCCTCGGCGTCCTCCAGCAGGGCGCCCTCCGTGGCCGCGATGATCTGCTCGTGTGCGGCGAAGACGCCATCGCCATTCACGTCGTGCCAGACGTTGCCCGGCGGCGAGAAGCGCTCGCGAGAGAGTTCCGCACGGAGCACGTCCGTCGTGACGCGCAAGCCGTCGGCGGTCTCCTCCACCACGTTCGGGCGCTCGATCTCCGGCGCTGAGACCGTCTCCCCGTAGAGGAGCGAATAGTCGCCGCCATCATGAAGCAGGCTCACCAGCAGCCACTTCACCGAGCCATCCGGCCACCACGCAAGCTCGCGGAAGTCGGCGGCCACCGGCACGCCGTCTTGCACGAGGCGGCAGTGCCGCGCATCGCGCAGATGCCCCCCGGGGATCGGGACGCCGCCGCTGACCGGCCACGCGGGCCGCCCCTCTACCGGATCGGTGACGCTGAGCGGAATGCGCGCGCGATCCACGTTGCAGCGCTCGGGTCGCGCGAACTCCGCGGCGAATGTGCGTACCTCATCGCCGAGCGCGTGCTCCCCGCGCCCGGCGATCACGCGATAACTGTAGGTCGCGCCCGGCTCCAGGCCCTCCAGCCGGATGCGATGGTTGTAGGTGGCCGGCTCCTCCTCGCTGACGCGGTCGAGCACGTCCCCTCTGCCCCACTCCGCGCGCGCCGGGACAGCGTCATTCGTGAGGAAGCAGATGTCGGCGGAGACGGTCCCGCCCTGCTGCAGCGGCGGGCACCACGCCGACACGTTGCTGATCGCCAGCCCGGGCGGCGCGAGCAGTTCGCGAGTGAGTGTCAGTTCGCAGATACGCGCGTCCTGCGCAGGGCCGTCGGCGGTGAAGGTGATCGGCATGCCCTCGGTCAACTCGACCGGCTCGGGGGTGCTGAAGACGGAGATCAGGCCATCGTTCACCGCCGCGACCATCGTCGCGATCTGTCGGCCTCCGACGCTCAGCGAGACCTCCTCGCGCCGCTCCGCACTGTCCTGCAGGACCACGTTGAGGTAGTACGCGCCCGCGACGGGCGAGCGCACCGTGGCGGTCGCGCCCTCCGCGTCTGCCACCAATGCGCGATCCTCGCGGTGCATTCCCTGAAGCTCCGCCGCCGCCAGGTCCACCGTCAGCGCGTCCATCTCACGAAGCTGCTCGCGCCAGTAGAGCCACGGCGCCTCGACCCGCACGCCCTCTGAGAAGATCTCGGAGACCGAGCCGACGCGCGGCTTGAGCGAGTCGCTCTCACCGGGGCCGAGCACGCTGAACCAGTCGGTGCTGTCGTTGTCCCCGGGGGTGTCAGGGTACTGGCTGAGGACATTAGCGCGGTACTGCGAGTGACCGTCCGCGGTCTGGTGGAGCTTGAGGTCCATCGAGAAGTAGAGCGATTTCCCGTCGATCGCCCCGCGCAGGTTGCGGTTATCGGAGAGCACGTCGGCGTTGCGGACGGTCGTCTCCAGGACCCCGCGGTTCCAGATCAGCATCACGTCGGTGCCGGTAACGGCAGCGCTGTCCTGGCGGCCGGTGGAGGGGTCATTGTCGCAATCAAGGTAGAGGATCACGAGGCGCCCGGCGGTCTGGAACTCATCAGCGAAGTCTATCCGCCAGACCCAGCGGTCGCCCGCAGCGTTCCCGAAGTAGACCGCCGCCACGTCGTTCGCCTGCGTGAAGCGATTGGGCTCGTCGCCGCCAGCGACGGTGCCGTCGGTGGCGATGAGGTGCATCGAATCGGGCACGTCGCCGCGCATCCCGAGGACCTTCTCGACCTCATCGGGAATGCCGTCAGCGTCCGCATCAGGCTGATCCGTGGTCAGCTCCGCGACCGGCGCGGGAGCCGGGACATCCTGCGCGAAGAGGGGCGCGCCAAGCAGTGCAGAAAGGATGAGTGCGGCGAGCAGGCGGGCCATGGCAGGACCTCCGGGGCATTTTCAGCCTGTCATCGGTGGCAGGCACGCAGACTGGTTCCAATCGGTATGACGGACAGACCGAGAGGTCAGTTCGCGGTAACGGGGACGGGGTCCTTCGCGGGCTCACCCGCTGAGTTCGCGTTGCAGTGCCGACCACTCCTCCGCACTCAGCACGCGCTGAGCGACTGCCGCGGCCTCGCTGTAGAAGTCCGGCATGCCCGCGCGGATGCCGCCCAGCAGCTCAGCGCGCTCGTGCGGGTTGATCGCCGGCAGCATGATCTCCAGCGACCCACGCAGCTCCTCCCGGGGCATCGTGCCGATCAGCCGGCCGTAGGTCTCCGCGATCTCCTCGTTCGTGCTCAGCTCCCAGAGCGCACGAGTGATCGTCGTCTCCTCGTGCTCCAGGTGCGGGAGGTAGATCGCGATGAAGCGGCTGAGTGTGCGGTAGACCTCAAGCCCCGCCCGCGGCCGCATCGGGTCATCGGCCGCCATCGCGAAAACGCGCTCGGCGAAGGCCTCGAACTCGTCGAGGAACGCCTCCTGTGCCGCGTGATCGGCCCGCAGGGGCCCGACGAGCCCCGGCACCCGCCGCTCGATGAGCGGATGCATGTGCTCCTCCTCGTGGCGCACATGATCCCGCAGCTCAGTGATGAGCCGGCCGACCCTCGCCTGCAGCGCCTCCACCTCAGCCGGATCGCGCCAGTCCGCCCTCCCCAGCCGCCGAGCGGTCTCGAACAACTCAGCCCTGAGAGCTTTGTGAATGTCCCTGTACACATCCAGTCGCGGCGCACCCATCTCCACCACACGCTCCTCCGCCCACCGGGCGCAGATCTCCCTACGTTCAGAGACTTCGCGTCACGATGAGGAGGCTCCTGCTGAGGGCACTTCAGGTGCTATCGCTTCTCAGCAACCACCAGCAGCCAGGGGACGTGCAGGAAGACCGACCAGCCCTCGCCCGCGCGGGAGATGATCTCGCGCGCGCCATCCACGCGCTCGCGCTCGAGGACCGTCAGGGGGAGTTCCGCGAGCAGATCGAGGGCCGCGGGCTCAGCGGGACGCGGGATATGCGCGAACTCCACCCACGGCTCCAGCCCGGCCTCCTCCGCCATGCGAGGCAGCATCCGTCCGACCAGCGGCTCCGCCTCGGCGCGCTCCAGGGCATCGAGCCAGACCACGCGCAGGCCGAGGTCGGGCTCCTCGATCATCGTGCCGTAGTCGGGCTCGAGCGCCACCAGCGCGCCGCCGGGGGCCAGCACGCGCGCAGCCTCCTGCACGGCAGCCTCCGGAGGTCGGATCCAGAGCAGGGTGGTCTGGAAGAACACGAGGTCGAAGCTCGCGTCGCGGAAGGGGAGCGCGCGGCCATCGGCCGCCACGGGCAGCACGTTCGGCCCATGGTCCGGGCGCAGCACCTGCGGCTCGATATCAAGCGCGACCACAGTGCCCCCGGCGCGCCGAGACAGCTCCTCCGTGACAAAGCCGTGGCCGCAGCCAACCTCCAGCACGCGCTCGCGACGGCCGATCCCCGCCCGGCGCAGTGCGCGCGAGCGGGGACCCTGAAGCCACTCTGCGAGCTGCCGCGACAGCTCAGGCGCGGGGAGGTTCGCTCCGGCCACGGGGATCAGCGGCCACCTCCGGCGCAGGCGCAGGCGCAGGCACATCCGGCGCAGGCGCAGGCGCAGCCGCCGCCCCCACCGCCGCCTCCGCCACCGCCACTGGACTTCGCCATAGTCTCGAGGAAGTCCATGCCGACCTTGTCCACGCCACCGAGATTCATCACGCCGCCGCCCTTGAGGCCGACGGAGACCGGATCGAGCGTCGCGGCCATGCGCCCCGCGAGATTCTCGGAGAAGCCCGCGAAGGAGGCCGCCACATCGCTTGCGCTCGTGCGCCCGCCGACCGCAGGCCCCGATGCTCCGCCGCCCGACGGCGCGGAAATCGCCGGCGCCGCCCAGCGCGGTGAGTAGTGGTAGCCGGAGCGGCCCCAGGTGTGGAAATGCGAGGGGTAGCCGGGATCGAGCATCAGCCAGCCGATGTTGTTGTCCACGTAATCGTCGCGCTTCTCGACTTCGCCGATCAGCCGTGCTTCCTTCCATGCCGAATAGACGATCGACTGGTAGTACTCCTTCGTGCGGTCGAGGTCCCATCCCGCCATCCGCTCCGCGACGTCGGTCACGAGCGACTTCATAGCCTTGCTGAGGTCGAGGTCGGGAATGGGGGTGCCTGGCTTCTCCATGATCGCGTCAAGGAACGGCTGCTCGTAGCCCCGGATGACCGTCCCGTCCTTGGCCGCAACCTTCCTCCGCTCGCCGCGGACCGTGCGGTACTGCTCCGGCACCTCGACAGTCAGCGGGTCCTGCACAGTCATCTTCACGAGGTTCTTGCGCATCATCCCGAAGATGACCAGCGTGAGCACATCTCCCAGCGGGCGCTCAAGCAGCACCGCCGCCTCGGGCGCGGTGAGGCCGCGCTTGATCTCTCCGCCCGGCACCGACTGGATCGGCGGGAGGTAGTGGCGCTTGCTCTTCTTCAGGAGCCGCTCGCCGAAGATGAAGAAGAGGATCAGCAACGGGATTCCGAGCAGGTGCAGGCCGGGGCTAGCGGCCCAGACAATCGGCAGCGCGATGACCAGCGGGATGAACAGGCAGGTGCCGGTGCCGCCGGTGATACGGTAGTACCAGATGCCGAACGCGATGAGCATCAGCGCGCCGACGATGAAGCGCGTCCCGGAGCTCTCGGTCCACCACTTCCAGGCAAGGTCCCAAACGGTCTGCGTCACGACGCGCTCCATCCAGTCCTTCGGGAAGGAGGCGCCCACGAGGTGTTCGGTATCCGCGCGGGTGCCATCGAAGACCCACACAACCGCCTTCTTGCCCTCGAGCTGCAGCTTCTGGTCAAAGGGCTGGTCGAGCTGGTAGACCACCTGGTCGAGGTTCACCGAGTCCGGCAGGTAGATCACGATCCCGAGCGTGGTGACGCCGGTCACATACTGCGCGCCCCACCAGGTCGGGGTGATGCGCAGCGAGCCCAGTTCGGGGTTCGTGGTGTCCTGGTATACGAGATCCGGGAGCGTCGCCTGGAACTTCAGCCGCCCCGTCTGCCCCGGGCTGATCGGCGGGTTGATCGGAACCTCGACACCGACGGGGATGTAGCTGGAGCGGCTGATCCCGGTGAGCGGCGCGCCGTTGAGTGAGGCGCTCATGTTGCTGGTGTCGTAGTCGCTGTGCGGCAGGCCCATATCCACGACGTCAATCGGGTGGGCGCCCTCGTTGCAGTGGAAGTCGATCGTATAGTCGAGTGTCACGGAGGCATCCGGGTTCGGCGTGACCTCCAGCAGCATGTTCGGCACGGAGAACGAGTACTCCTGAGCCATGGCCGGCATGGCCGCCAGAGCCATGAGAGCGACCGCCATCAGCAGCCATCGGGCGCGCTTCACTGCACCTCACCACCTTTGCGGTCGTCGCTCCAGCCCTCAGGATCCTGCGGGCACTCCGCCTGGCAGATCGGCAGGTCGGGGCACTCCGGGCAGCGTGCCGGCGCGGCAAGCCGCTCGCGATAGCACTTGAAGACCGGGTGGCGCCAGATCGCGCTCCAGTCGCTGCTGAAGATGTTCCCGGCACTCTGCGCGCCACGCGCGGGCCACACTGAGCCATCGGCGCGCACACGCACGCTCACGTCGGAGGAGGTACGCGGGCCATCCAGCACCTGGTCGCGCAGGGACTTGCCTGGATCGTAGCGCTTCGGCGGCGCCCAGAGGTAGCGCGCGCTGGTGCTCTCGGCAAGCTCAAAGAAGGTGGTTGCTACCTGCGGCAGTGCCCTCGCGGGAAGCGCTCCTGCCTGATCAGCCGCCGCGTCATCGTTCGTGCAGGCAATCGCGAAGCCGACCACGTTGGTCACGCCAAGGCTCTGCAGCGCCTCCGCCATGCCCTCCATGTCCGCGAGGTTGCTGTCCATCAGCGGCCACTGCGCCACCGGCGCAAGCTCCAGTCCGTGGCATTGCTCGATGACCGCCACCAGCGCCTCGTGGTCGCCGACTCCGCAGGTCTCATCATGCTCGGCGGGGTCGTCACAGACGAAGACGAAGTCGAAGTGATCGAGCCCGGAGAGCGCGCATGCCTCGATGGTCTGCGGCGAGAGCCAGCGGGCAGCCGCGCGCAGGCCGCAGATCATGCCGATGTCCTCGACCGCCTGAACCAGCTCTGGCAGCCGCTCCGGATCGCCAGCACGATCGGCCTGGATGGACACATGCGGCACGCCCGCGTCCCAGAGCGTGCGGATGATCGTGCGGAAGCGCTCCGGATCGCACTGATCGACGTCTGCCCGCAGTGGCGCCCCAAGCTCGCGCTCCCAGATCGAGAACGACTCGCCGAGGTTCGTGACCGGGTAGTTGTCCCCCGGCTCGGCGAGATCGGCGATCATCGCGTGCACCTGCGCGAGGTCCGCGTGCACCTGCGCCTCCGGTGCGCTGCGGAACGCGGAGGTGATCTCCTCCACGATCTCCTGATCGGAGCGCCCCTCCAGCACGCCCGCGGCCATCCGCACGCCCACCGGCGTCAGCCACGCCGCCTCCGCGGCGTTCGCGAGCAGCAGGCCGCCCCCATCAGGGTCTATGCGCAGATGGAACCGCGTCGGCCACTCGCCGACCAGCTTCTCGTACGGCCTGATGGTCATCCCGCCCTCAGGCACCGGCTCATCACCTCTGATTTCACGACCGCCCCCCGGTCGTTGCCCAGTCGTGTGGAGGGGAGGGGCTTCAGCCGCTCCC
>DHPY01000023.1 GCA_002411015.1 Armatimonadetes bacterium UBA5352
GCCTGTCGCCGAGCCTGTCGCTGAGCCTGTCGCTGAGGAGGCTCCGGCGGCTGAGGAGGCTCCTGTGATCCCTGAGCCGGTGCAGTTGAAGAGCCGGTACCTCCGCCAGGCCTACCTGTGCACAGGCGTCGAGGGGGATAAGCCACTGAAGCTCGAGGGCGCACTTCCGGCCGGCAGCGACCGCGTCGGCTTGTATCTGGAGATCAAGGGGGCGCCGAGGAACTCGATCCTCGGGCTGGAGCTCTTCCGCGAGGGCACGAGCCTCGGGACGAGGCTGCTTGGCGCCAGCGGCGATCGCCGGACGATCACTTTCTTCGCGCCTTCGAGCGGTTTCACCGAGGGGCAGTACTGGCTGGAGATCACCGCGGACGACGAACTCGTGTCGAGGATGCTCTTCGAAGCGAGATAGGCCTGCCGCACCGGGAGAGCGGCATCTGTCGGTTGGCAGAGGATCTCACCAGTGCGGCAACTGCACGACTGATCCGCACAGGAGGGTTCGCATGGACGTCGGTGACATTCTCAGCCTCATCAGCATCTCGGTGTTGCTCCTCACCATCGGCGGTCTTTCCCTGCGCGACTGGATGAACTCCAGAGGCGAGAGATAGGGGGCGGCAGATGTCAGATGTGACACACGAGCGAGGGCCCGCCACGGCGACTCGCTTCGTCGCGCTAACGTTCGCCATGGGCTGGGGTGCGGCCGCGATGATCCGGGCGATCGCGGGACCGATGGACGGGCCGCTTGATCCCGCCATCGAGCAGCCCGCTCGATGGGCGATAGCCGCCTTCAGCACGGTGTTCGCACTGGCGCCGGTCGTCTGCACGGTGGTCCTCGCCCGCGCCGCGGGCATCAGGCTGCGCCTGTGGGGCCTCCGGATGCCCGCGGTGAGCACGCTGCTGGTCATGCCGCTGGTCGCGCTGGCGCTCGCGGCTGTGGCGACCGCGCTGCCGATCCTGGTCGGCATCAGCGACTTCGACCCATCCGGCGCCGGGGAGGTCGAGCGGCTCGCGAACGCGCGCAGCATTGAGGCGCTCACGCTGCAGCTTGAGCTGGCCGAGGACCCGCAGCCGCTCAAAGCCACAGTGTTGCGGGGCCTGATCGTGGGCACCCTGTTCGGCGTACTGCTGGCGCCGATCATCGAACTCCCGTGGCGCGGGCTGGTGCTCACGGAGCTGTCGCCGCCCGGGTTCGCACGGGCGGCCCTGGCCACTTCGGTGCTGGCCGCGCTGTGGTGGCTGCCGCTGTGGCTGCTCGTCGGCACCGGCGGATTCCGCAGCGCGGGCGCGGTGCTGGCCTTTGCGGCGGCCTATGCACTGCTCGGCATCCCGATGGCGTGGGTCAGACTGCGGTCGGGCTCCGTCATTCCCGGGAGTGTCCTCGCTGTCAGCCTGTCAGCGCTCAGCAGTCTCCCCCGCCTCGCAACCTCAGGCGGCACCCACCTGCAGCTAGAGTTGTGTTCACTCGCCGCGGTAGGGTTGCTGGCGGCAGCCGCGTTGCTGTGGCCGCCGCGCCTTTGCGGCAGCCCGGCTGAAGAGGAGGTCTGAGGCGTGGAGAGTGTGCGCTGGCCCAGGGTGCTTTCGTTCATCGGCATCACCTTCGCGATCGACTGGGGCATGATCGGCGCGCTGCAGATCGCTGGCATCCGGTTCACGGGCGCGGTTGCCGGCATCGCCTCGATCCTCTACATGCTCGTGCCCGCGATCGTCGTGCTGATTCTCGCGCGCATCTGGCGGGTGTCGGTGACGGAGTAGTTGAGGTGCCGCGCCGGTGGGAGCTGCTGCTTGCGCCGCTGGTGCCGATGGTGATCGCGGTGCTCGGCCTCGTGACTGCGATCCTGATGGGCTACGGGGAGTTCGACCCGTCGGGGATGCCGATGATCGAGCGGCTGCGAGAGATGGGGCAGGCAGACATCGCCGATCGCGCCGCCGATGAGCTTGGGAAGCTCCCGATGAACCCGCTGCTCCTCGCGCTGCTCACCGCTCCCCTGGCTGGCTTCACAATCAATGGCCTCGCAGCCTTCGGCGAGGAGCTTGGCTGGCGGGGGCTGCTGCAGCAGGAGCTTGCGCCGCTCGGCTTCGCGCGCGCGTCGGTGCTGATCGGCGCGATCTGGGGCGTCTGGCACGCGCCGCTGATCCTCCTTGGCCACAACTTCCCGGATCATCCGAGGCAGGGCGTGTTCGTGATGATCGCCGCCTGCATCGTGCTGGGGGTCATCATCTCGTGGATTGCCCTGCGCGCGCAGACCGTGATCGCCGCCGCGGTGGCGCATGGCACACTCAACGCCCTCGCGGGCCTGAGCAGCATGGCGATCAGCGGCGGCGATCAGATCGAGATCCTCGTGCTCGGTTACGCCGGAATCGTGGCGATGATCCCGTTCGCCATCGCGGCGCTTCTCTGGCGCCCGAGGCTTTCGCACTATGAGGTCGCTTCGTGACTGTTCCGGGGCCAGTTCGTCGGCTGGCCCCCTTCTCCGCTACCTCTGGGCCATCAAGGTGTAGTAGACCCGCTCATCGGCGTAGCCGGGGCGGTTGACACGCAGCGCAAGCTCCCACTGGCCGGTCGCGGGCACGTCAAGCTGACCGTGGAGCAGGTTCCCCTGCCGGGTGAAGCGCACCGGCGTCCCCTGGGTCGTGTCATCGGGGCGATAGAGATAGCCGCTGAGCTGCGCCTGCGCGGCTCCCCCACCCTCCACAGCCACTACGACGGTGGCGGTCCCCGGGCGGAGTTCGGTCGGCGCTGATACCAGCGTGACGCTGCCGCCAAAGATCGGGCGGCTCTGCCCCACGGGCTGGCCGGCTGCGAAGCCTGGCGCGAAGGAGCCGGGCATGGTTGTCCCGCCCATGAGCACGCTCGGATCGCAGCCATATGGCGTACCGTAGACCCGGTCGCCGTAGCCGTACGGGATCGCTGACCCTGAGAAGCCACCCCATGTGCCGATGGGGATATCCGGCGGCTGCCTGAAACGCCCCTTTGCGGGAGCCATCCCGGCGGCGAGTACCAGCAGACCGACGACGATAAGCGCGGGGAGTGATCTCCGCATAGCCATCACCTGCCGAGCGCGTGCTTTGAACCGAGAGAATCACAGGACGCGAACTCAGGCGTGGTCTATCAGGTAAATCGCCCACATGAGCGGTTTATTGCCCGCACTCCTCCCTTGGGCGCCTGCTGAACGCCGCGCACACTACGCAAGCAACCTCTCTACGCTGCCGCCGAGAACCATCCGCTTCTCCTCGTCGCTGATCTCCAGCATCTCGATCTGCCTGATGGCATAGCGCGCGTAGCTGACCAGGTCTGGCTTCGTGTGCGGCCCATCCACTCCGAAGAGCACGCGCTCGGCTCCCACTCGCCGCACGGCTTCGCCGATCGCGTAGGTCATCACGACGCCTGACGCGTCCAGCCAGACATTCTCGTGCGCCTCGGCTACGGAGATGAACTTCTCGATGAGCGCATCATTCGTGCATTTGTACTGCCCGAGGTGCGCGATGATGAGCTTCGTCTGCGGGAACTCCCGCGCGAGCCGCTGCGCTGTGCCGATGTCACCGCCAAGGTCCATCAGCACCGGCGCACCAAACTCGGCCGCAAGCTCGAACACGGGGTCCGAGATGTGCTCGCGAATGCGGCATTCGCCGATGTGCATCTTGATGCCGCGGAAGCCGCTGGTGAGGGCCTCCCGCAGTTCGTCGAGCACCGGTCGCTCGTAGCTCGGGAGCGCGTAGACGTACGGGATCAGCCTGTCCGTGTACTGCGCGATGGCGTCACGAGCCATCTCAATCGATCGCCGCGTGGTGGTCTGCATGGCGAAGACGACCGAGCGATCTATCCCCGCGGCGTCCATCACCTGCACGATCTGCTGCGGGGTGTACTCGGTTCCGGCGATGTCGCCGTGCTTGAGGTGGCAGTGTGAGCCGATGACCATGGCAATCTCCTCCTTGCGCGGAAGGTTCCGTCACTTTGGACGTGGAACCTGCGTTACCCGAAGGAGGTTCGTGCATGATACGCTGGAGTGTCGTGATGATGGTGGTCTGCGGGCTGGTCCCTCCCGCCTGCGCAGCCGACTGGACATACAACATGGCCTTCACCCAGTGGGCCGGCAGCAATGATGCCGATCGCTACTACACGAACACGCCAGAGGCGGCCGAGGAGCGAGCGGCGGCGATCGCTGCGGGTGGCTACGGCGCGGTCATCCTCTCAGGATACCACTTCCGCCTGAATTGGCTGTCGCGCGATGACGATGTGCGCGAGATCGTCCGCATGATCGTGGACGCCTGCCACCGCCACGGCCTGAAGGTCATCGAGCACATAGACCTGACGATCGGCTACTACGACAGCTACCCGATCGCGTGGGAGCACCCCGATTGGCTCATGGTTCACGCGGGCGACATGCTGACCCGCCACCGCATCTTCTGCTTCAATAACCCCGAGTTCCAGCGCTTCTACCTCGACTACGTCGAGCGCTGGCAGCGCGAGACCGGGCTTGATGCGTGGCAGATGGATGAGATCTCCTGGCTCAACAGAGGCTACTGCGGCTGCCGGTGGTGCCGGGCGAAGTGGGAGGCCGAGAAGGGCAGGCCCTACCCGGCAGTCGAGGTCCCGAGCTTCTTCGACGTCGGCATGGCCGATCCGGATTACCGCGAGTGGATGCAGTTCCGCGGCAAGTCCATAGAGGACTTCTACCGGATCGTGGGAGACGCTCTTCGTGCGATCAACCCGGACGTGAAGCTCTTCGACTACACGACCGCGCTCCAGTCCTCGCCCGGCTCCTGGGGGCGCACCGCGCCGTATGAGGTGCAGGTCAGCAGCGTGGACACCATCGGCACCGAGTTGAACCAGGTGCCCTTCCAGAGCTACCCGTATGTAGCCGGGCTGCTCGCGCAGCGGCGCGCGCTGGGTGAGTTCGCCGAGACTCCCGCGTGGGCGAAGTTCGACATCACCGGGCCCAGCGCTTACTTCTGTTGGGCCTTCGGGCGGACGCTGGGACACTCGATCTGGTGGTCCCTGGCACCGGACAACGAGAACCCGCGCCCGCAGGACCTGCTGGAGTGGCCGTGGCAGATGGACGACGCGACGGCCCGAGTTGCAGCCGATGTCGGCCTGCTGCTCCCCGGCTCGACACGCGACCTCAGCTCAGACGGCGACTACTTCGACGCCGAGTTCCAGGGGTGGATGCAGGCGCTTCTGCTGGAGCCCTTCGCAGCGCGACCGATCATCGAGGCCGAACTGACGCAGACCGGAGCACTCGACGGCTACCGGCTGATTGTGCTGCCGAACACCACTGCGATCTCGGCCGAGCAGAAGGCCACGCTGATGGCCTGGGTGGAGGCGGGCGGCCACCTGCTGCTGACATACGAGGCGGGGACGCTCGACCATGACGGCTCACCATCGGCCGATCCTCTGCTCACGGAGGCGGGTGTGACGCTGCTTGACGAGCCGGTGGAGGCTTCCGCCCTGCCCGCGCAGTGGCCGGACGCGCCGATCCGCAGCGTGCGCGCGGAGGAGGGCACTCGGGTGGTGGAGAGCATCCCCGGCGCTGACGCACCGCTGCTGACCGTGCGCCCGGTTGGCGAGGGAGAGGTTTGGTACTTCGCCGCCCGCGCAGGCAAGCTCGCGCTGGAGCCGTCGCAGCTTCCGGGTCAGTACGCGCGCGGTGGCAGCTACACCCCGCCGCTCTTTCCCGGCGCAACCGAGGCGTTGCAGACCATCACAGCGGAGGCACTGGGCGAGCAGCCCCACTTCGCGGTCGAGGGCGTCGAGCAGCAGGGCCTGCTGGCCTGGATCTACCGCGCTGAGCGGGACGGCCGACCGGCGCGCGCGATCCACCTGCTCAACTGCACCGGCCGCGAGCTCGAGGCGGGCGACACAATCGCGTTCGACGCTGACAATCCGCCGCCGACGCCGCCGCTGCCGGAGCTGACGCTGCGGTTGCCCGGCGATGTCGCGGAGGCGATCTTCGCGACGCCGGAGCGCGAGGGGGCGCGGCTTCTCGCTGTCACAGCGGGCGAGGGTGCCTCCGAAGTGACAGTGCCTGCCGAAGCCTTCGACACCTATGGGGTGATCTGGACATATGAGTGAGCGCACAGGCTGCCTACTTCTGATCCTCCTCAGCGCCACCGTGGCGTGCGCGCAGGTTGAGCTTGTGTCGGTGGATCCGCTGCTGGTCAACGCGAACGGGCAGTCTCTCGTCAGTGGATGGTATCTCGACCCGCCAGCGGGGCCGGCGCAGACCTGGGAAGTTGGGGCCGAGGGCTGGGAGCACGTCGTCCATCGCTGGGCCACCGGCGAGGAGGGGAAGCTCCGCCAGGAGATCGCGGTGCGCCCTGACCGGATGGAGATCACGCAGCTGCGCTTGCTGAGGTCCGGCGCGAGCGGCACATCGGGCGGCGGCGTCATCCTGCCGCTTGGGCTGCTCGACGGCGCGCAGTTCGAGGTCATCGGCGCTCCAGTCGGAGAGGTCGAGCGCGACGATCGGACCGCAAGGGGCATCGTCGGCCCCGATGCAATCACGCGGATCAACAACATCGAGTATCTGCGCCTCCATCTTCCAGGAGGCTCGGTGGACTTCGACTGCAACCCGAAGGGCACCTGGCGCCCCGGACCAGGCGCCTGCCCGGCCACGCTGCGCTTCACGCTCATCCGCTCAGACGAGGGATGGCGGCTCTTCACCGCGAGCGGCAAGGCCCGGGTCGGGATGATCCACGAGTTCAAGATAGTCATCACTCCCGCGCTCGGGGTGCCTGTCGCCGAGGTGCATCCCGTGGTGAACGTCCGCTGGACGGATCCCTACGGGCCCACATCGCTCATCAACATCGGCGCCTCTCCCGTGGAGCGCTTCACCTCAACCACGCTGCCGGACTGTGAACTGACCCGGGATGAGCGCTTCCTCGGCATCCGCGAAGAGCGGGTGGAGGGAGCCTCGACCACCGATGGCACGATGGTGCTCGAGATCCCGGTGGAGCGCGATGGCGTCTACCTCATGAGCATGCTCGCGGGCGACCCTGAGCGCGAGATCGGTCCTGTCAACGCCAGCGCCGGGGTCGGTGAGCCGGTGCAGACGCCGGTCGTCCGCGCCGGCGAGTATCTCTCCTGGGCGCTGCCGGGGCGAGCGGTTGACGGCACAATCACAGTCACGATCAGTGGGAATGCGCGTATCTGCGCAGCCGTAGCCGCGCCGATGATGTTCGCGAACGAGGACTACCTCATTGAGCGCGGCTGGTGGGTCTCGACCGAATTCCATCCGGAGGACGATCTTCCGCTCTAGGCGCCCGAGCGGAGCAACTCTGCGCGAGGTGACGCGATCATGCTGCACGCAGGCTACAGCATCGCAGACATCACACCAGCATTCGGCGCTGCGGGGCCGGGAGGCTTCGCGCCCATCCCCCGGAAGGGCATCCACGACCCGCTGCGCGTGCGCGCGGGGGTGTTCACGAGCGACGACGCTGCGCTGGCGCTGGTCGGCGTGGACGCGGTCTCGCTGAAGACCGAGGACGTGACGCGCGCGCGGGAGATGGCGGCCGCGCTCTCCCCCATCCCCGCCGACGGCATCATCATCGCCGCCAGCCACGTGCACACGGGAGGCCCGTCAAACGACGTCCTCGGCACCCCCTCCGACCCGCACTACCGCGAGCAGATCGTGCGCCAGATTGCCACGGCAATCGCGGAGGCCGCGCGCACAGCGGTCCCGGCGGAGATCGCCTCAGCGTCGGGCCGGGCCGAGGGCCTCGCATGGAACCGGCGCTGGAAGATGGCGGATGGCTCGCAGGCGACGCACGCCGATCCGGATGCTGAGGGTGTGGTCGAGCGCGCGGGGCCGCAGGACCCGGAGGTGCTGCTGCTCGCGGCTCGCGCGGCTGATGACGGCCGCATTCTTGGCTTCGTGGGCAACTTCACCTGCCACGTGACGATCATGGGCGGGCCGCTCTTCGCGGCTGACTATCCCGGCGCGTGGAGTGACGCGATGGAGGCCGCGACGGGCGGGCCGCTGGTGTTCCTCAACGGGGCGATGGGCGACGTAACGCAGGTGAACAAGAAGCTGAACCGCCCGCAGAAGGGTAGCGATGGCGTGAGGCGCTTCGCGAGGATGCTCAGCGGGGAATCGCTACGCCTGCTGGCGGAGATGCAGTTCGCCGACGCGGCGGAGATCGTGACCGCCGGCGAGACGCTTCGCGTCGGCTTCCGGCACCCGGAGCCCGAGCAGCTCGAGCGCGACCGTGAGACCGCCGCGAAGGCCGCCATCGACGACTACTCCCGCGAGGCAGTCTTCGCGCGCGAGCGGCTGATGCTCGCGGAGTACACCGTAGAGCGCGGCGAGGAGGCCTGTCCGATGATCTGCGCGCGCATCGGCGATCTCGCGATCGCATCCGGGCCGGGGCAGATGTTCTGCGAGTTCGGCCTCGACTGCAAGTCGCGCAGCCCCTTCGCGAAGACGATGTATGTCTCGCTGGCGAACGGGAACGCGGGCTATGTGCCGACGCCGATCGCCATCGCCACGGGGGGCTACGAGCCCACGCTCTGCCGCGGCAGCAAGCTCGCGCCGGAGGCCGGCGGGCAAATGGTGGCCGCGCAGGTGCGGCTGCTGGAGGCGCTGAGGTAGCCTCAGCGCTCCAGCGTCCCGGCCTGCCACTGCTCGCGCATCTGCTGCAGCAGCGGCCAGTAGACGCGCGTCCACGGTGTGTCGAGGGTGCCGTCCTCGCCAGGCCAGTGATAGACCCCGGCGTCGTCGCGGCTGGGGTAGGCACTCATTCGCTCGCGCCCGTTGTAGCCGAGCATGATGCGAAGCTGCTCCTCATACGGCACATCCCAGTTGCTGCCCTTCATCAGGCCGATCGCGTTGCTGACGCGGTAGCCGGAGGCGATGTAGCGCACGTAGGGGTCGTCCGCGCCGAAGGTATCGCGGCCCTCGCCGCGCAGCACGATGTCGGCGTAGGTGTCGATGAACGGGCAGGAGATATCGTGCCTGCCCGCGGGCGGCCCCCACGAGGTGTGCAGGTACATTGGGCCGTCGGGGAAGAGTCCGCGCGTCAGGCGCATCACGCGATAGCTCTTCACCCAGTCGCGGAAGTAGAGGCCATCGAAGTAGGTGCCATCAAAGCCGTGCTCGTCGCGGCTGGCGGCAAGCTGCTCGATGAATGCCTCGACCTCGGGGTCGATGTAGTAGTAAGGGCTCATATAGGGGATCAGCTTCAGCCCCAGCCGGTGGCAGGTGGCGATCACGCGGTGGAGCTCGGCCTCGTCGAGCAGGTCATACGGCCCCCCCGGCTCACCGGTCTTCCAGATATGCTGGTGCAGCGTCACGAGCTTCACGTAGCGGCTCCAGGTCTCCAGCGCGCTGTCGTGCGGGTAGTAGTTCGTGTGCGCGAGCTGCCACTCGAACGACTTCTCCCAGTCATACTCGCGGCAGGGGTAGATGGACAACCCGAGCAGCGTCCCCGCGCCGAGGCTGTAGCTGCACTCCCAGCCCGGCTGCTCGAGATCGCCGGGCTCCTGCGTGAGATCAACAGCGACGCCTGTTCCGGGCTGGACATACGGGTAGGCGCCCACTCCGCCGAGGTCATCGGTGACCTGCACGTTCCCATCCACGTTCTGCGTCCAGACGCCGCCGATCTTTCCGCTGATGGTGAACTGCGTGTCCCTGCCGGGAGCGATGACGAGCAGCGAGTCGCACTGGAAGCCAAGTTCGAGGTTCTCGTTGCCCAGCACCGCGACCGTCTCGTCGGTGCGCATCGGCTGCAGCGGCCCCGGAGCAGGGGCGATGCGCAGTTCGTAGCTCTCCCGCTCCGCGCCGATTCGCTGGGAGCCGCTGATGATGAGCGCGTCATCGGTCTCGCGCAACAGGAAGCGCGCGCCGGTGGTCTCGATCATCGTCTGCGCCGGGAAGGTCAGCACGGCCGTGGGCGGCTCGACGCGCATGTCCAGCGAGCCCGGTGAGCCATCAAAGGTCACCGCAGCGCCAGTGCCCAGCGCCGGCAGTGGGTCCGGGGTCAGCACATGCAGCGCCACGTCGTCATACCAGGCGGTGCCGATGCAGTTGCGCATCACGAGGTAGACCTGCAGGTTGGCGGCGGCGTTGGAGGTGACAAATCGGGTGGTGGCCTGATGCCAGTCATGTTCGCCGACTGAGAGGCTCTCGGTGGTATGGTAGCGCACCGTCTTCCCCTCCGCGTCAACCTCGCGGACCTGAGGCGACACCACGCCCTCCTGCACGCTCGCTTTCACCATGATCTCGAAGAGGTATGAACGGTTCGGCTCGGCCGGTATATCGGCGCTCTTCACCCAGTGGAAATCCGGGTACTGAAGCTCCGTTGTGCCGACAACGCGGCAGGAGAACTGGCCGGTGAAGCGCACCTGGTCATCGAGCGTGATCGGCTCTCCGCGCTCATCCCAGCCCTCGATGCCGTCCTCGAACCCCGGGTTCTGCACCAGGCTCGCCCCGATCTGGTCCGCCTGGCAGGCGACTGCCGCAAGCGTGAGGAGCACTACCGTGAGCAGTACGCCGCTGCTGGTCTTCATTTCTCGACCTCCACAGGCCATGTCATCGGGATCGGCTCGCCTGTCTCACGCCACTGCTGCTCCATACGGTCGAGTTCAGCGTAGAAGTAGCCGATGTACTCATCGCGGTCTCCATCGTTCAGCGGCCAGCCCGGATATGCCCAGCGGCAGCGGCCGTTCAGCGCGAGCATCGTGGCAAGCTGGAGCCTCAGCGGCGCCCTCTCGGCGGCCTCGACGTCCGCCCGCGTGTAGTTCTCGGGCAGCGGCCGCAGCATCATGTTGTCGCCCTTGAGCGTGGCGAGGGTGTTCGAGATGTGCTGCGTGTTGATGACGTAGCGCAGGTAGGGGTCGGCCGGGCCGTGGATCACCTGCGCCTCGCCGCGCAGCAGGAAGGTCGCGTAGCTGTCGATGAACGGGCAGTAGAGTTCGGTCATGCGCATCGGCGGGTTGAGGGTGCAGTGTACGTAGATCGTGGCGTCGCCGACGCGCTCGCGCACGATGCGCATCGCGCGGTAGCAGCCCATCCAGTCCTCAAGCTGCGGGTAGCCGTCGAAGTACCAGCTGTCGAAGCCGTAGCGCGCCCGGCTCACCCGGAGGTCCTCGAGGAAGAAGTCTACGTCGAGGCCAACCCAGTCGTAACTGGTCGGGTGGCGGTAGACAATCGACTCCATCCCAAGCTCGTGCCCAAGGTCTACCATGGCCATGAAGTCTGCCGGGTCCTTCACGTTGTAGGGCGCGTGCGTG
>DHPY01000122.1:0-1064 GCA_002411015.1 Armatimonadetes bacterium UBA5352
ATCGTGCGGCAGTCAGGGGGCACCGCGCCGCAGGCGTGGCAGATCACGGCCGAGTGGCTCTGGCGCAGCTACTCGCGCGCGCTTCCGTTCGTCGGAGCCTTCGTGCTGCTCCTCATCAGCCCGATGCTGGTTGGCGCGGGCAGGCGCGGCATTGCATGGGCGCGCGCTCAGCGCACGACCGTCGAGAGCGCCTCGTAGAGCCGATCGGCGACGGCAGTTAACCCGTAGCGCTCCTCGACCCGCATCCGCGCGCCCCGGCCCATCTCCGCCGCGGCAGCCGGGTCGGCCAGCATCCCCGCGATGGCCTCCGCCAGCGCGTCAGGGTCGCGCTCGGGGAAGATCACTCCGGACTGCAGCTCCTCCACGAGCTTCGGGATGTGTCCGGAGCTTGAGCCGACCACCGGCACCGCGCAGGCCGCGGCCTCGATCACCACGCGCCCGAACTGCTCCTCCCAGTTCGCCGCGGTGCGCGAGGGGGCCACGAGCAGATCGCACACGTTCAGGTAGTCGGGTACCGCAGTGTGCGGCACCGCCCCGGCCAGCACCACCCGCCCCGGCTCATGCGCGCGGCTCCACTGCCGCAGCGCATCCGCCATCGGGCCGCTGCCGACGAGCAGCAGGCTCACGTCATCTCCGCGCCGGAGGAGCGTCTCCGCCGCCTCGCGCAGGTCGTCGAGGCCCTTCTCAGGCGTGAGGCGCCCCATGTAGCCGATCACGCGGCCGCGCAGCGCCAGTTCGCGGCGCAGCCCCGAGCGGTCGAGCGGCCGGAACAGCTCCGTGTCAACGAAATGCGGGATCACCACGATCGGCCCGGCGGCCCCCTTCGCTCGCAGCACCTCCGCAACCTCATCGGCCGATGGCAGCACCAGCGCCGCAGTCCGCAGCATCGCGCGCTCCACCTGCGAGAAGGGCCACGGGAAGCGCTTGACACGGTTCTGCTCGCTGACGAAGCAGATCGGCCAGCCGGCGCGTCGGCAGATCCGCAGCGTCTGCCAGGCCGGCAGCGAGTAAGGCTCCTCGTCGAGGTAGACGATCTCCGGGCGGTACTCCCGCAGCGCTCGCGC
>DHPY01000122.1:1328-22501 GCA_002411015.1 Armatimonadetes bacterium UBA5352
AGCAGTTCCACGTCCGGGTGCGCGCTGCAGAGCTGTTTGAAGAGCCGCTGGTTCACGTCGATCACGCATGCGTGACTGATGACCGCAACTCTCACGCCACCTTAGCCTCCTCCGCGAATCGCAGCAGCAGCGCCTCGATCTCCTTCGTCTGGCCGTCCCACGAGAATGCCTGCGCGCGCTCCCACGCCGCCTCGCCCATGGCAGTGGCCCGTTCGCAGTTCCGCGCGAGCTCATCCAGCCGCGCCGCGATCTGCACCGGCTCAGGCTCCACGAAGAAGCCGCTGACACCATCCTCCACCAGGTCGAGCGCCGCCCCGGTGCGCGCTGCGATCAGCGGCAGCCCGCACGCCGCCGCCTCAAGCGTCACCAGGCCGAACGGCTCCTCCGGGTTCGGCGCAATGAGGCAGTCCGCCATCGCCAGGTAGTCCTGCGGCCGGTCCACATGCGCCACGAACAGCACGCGCTCGCGCGCCCCCGCCTGCGTCGCCAGCGCCTCGAAGGGTGCGCGCTCGCCGTTGCCGACGACAACCAGCCGCAGCGGCTCGCGCGTCCGCCCGAGCGCCAGCACGACCTCCGCGAGGCGCTTCTCATGCCAGCGCCCGCCCATGAAGACTGCGATGAACTCGTCCTCGCCGATCCCCAGGCAGGCCCTGATCCGCGGGCGCGCCTCCTCGCGCAGACCGCGACGGAAGACCGCGTGATCCACGCCATTGCGCGTCACGTGGACCTCGTCGGGCGGCAGATCGTACTCGCGCAGGAAGTAATCCTTCAGGCTGCGCGAGACCGTCATGATGTGCCCGCGGCAGCGTCTCACCGCGCGCGCCTCCAGGCGGACGAACACACGATCGCGCACCCCCTCCCACGCCCGCCGCACGATCGAGCGCCGGCGGCCTCGCTGCTGCAGTTCCCGGCGGATGCGGCGGCGCTCGCGATGGCCGGTGTGCGCGAGCATCGCGTTCTGCACCAGCGTGTTGCCGCCCTGGGAGATGACCACGTCGAAGTCACGGGGGCGGATCGCCAGCGATGACGCGAGCGTGAACCACAGTGCGCGCGCCCCGAGCGGCAGATGAGGGTCTCGGAGGCGATGGACGGTGATGCGGTCGAGGGGTACATCGCGCACCTTGAAGCAGAAGAGGTGCAGATCGTGGTTGCGCGCGAGCCGCGGCGCGAGTTCGGCGATCACGCGCTCCTGCCCGCCGCCGGGGCCGACGTCCTCGATCACCAGCGCGATACGCAGCCGCCGCGGGGTCATCGCCGGGCAGCCTCCCGAGCGGTGCGCATCCCCGCGCGCAGCCCCGCCATGGCAGCGAGCCACCGCCTCACTGCCGACCAGCGCTCGTGGGGGAGCGCGGCGATCATCCGCGGCAGCCCGCACGCCTTCGGGCGGCCGATCAGCAGCATGAAGGCCACGAACGCCGCCGTCCGCGGCCCGCGCAGGTGCTTGAGCATCACGTAGGCAGCGTCATGCGCGTCCGCGGCGATCTCCTCCGCGCGCTCGGGCTGCCTCGCAAAGCCCCCGGTCCGCGCCGCCGGGTAGTGATCCACCTGTGCGAGCGGGTCGTAGACGAGCGCGCCGCTCCTGCCTGCGGCGAGGGAGACGTCGGTGTCGCTGAAGTGCGCGCCGCGGATGCGGGGGTCGAAGCCGGTGATCGCACCGCGGCGGAAGCTCATGTTCGCGCCCTTGAGGTGCTGCACGCGGCGCGGCTCGGTGAATGCCGGCTGGTGGTGGTTGCCGATCACGCGGCCGCACCACGTCAGCCGGCCCACGACCGGCTGCGGACTGAACTCGATCTCGTCGCCATGGTGGACGACGTCACGCCCGCCCGCGCCGACGACCTCCGGATCGGCGTAGTGCGCCAGCAGCCTCTCCAGCCACTGCGCGGTCGAGACGCAGTCGTCGTCTATGAAGCAGACGATCTCGCCGGTCGCCAGCGCTATGCCGGCGTTGGTCGCCGCGCACTGCCCCGGCTCGGATACCTCCGCGAGATCCAGGAGCGTCTGCGCCTCCGCGTGCTCCGCCAGCCAGGCCTGCAGCGCCGCGTGCGATCCGGCGTCAGTGTCGCGCAGCACCACCACGATCTGCTCGGGAAGGTGCGTTCCGGCCAGGAGGCCGTCGAGGCAGCTTCGCAGCGCATCGGGGCGGCGGTAGCTGGGCACAAGCACGGTGGCGGTCGGAGGCTGTGCGGAGCCGCCGTCACGCTCGCCTGCTGCATGCCCGTCAGGTCTCAGATCACACACTCCCGCCGCCCGGCACGGCGGTCGTCAGATGGTCCTCAGCGCGCCGCGGCCGATGGGCTGCTGTGCTCCAGCGCGGCACGCAGGAAGCGGCCGGTCGCGGACTCCTCCACCTCGGCCACCTCCTCGGGCGTGCCCGCGGCGATGATCCTCCCGCCGCTCACGCCGCCGCCCGGCCCGAGGTCAATCACATAGTCGGCCGACTTGATGACCTCCGTGTTGTGCTCAATCACCAGCACCGTGTTGCCCGCGCTCACCAGCTCGTCCAGCACGTCCAGCAGCCGCGCAATGTCCGCGAAGTGCAGCCCGGTCGTGGGCTCATCGAGGATGTACAGCGTGTGGCCGCCCTCCGGACGAGCAAGCTCCCGTGCCAGCTTCAGCCGCTGCGCCTCACCGCCGGACAGCGTCGTGGCCGGCTGCCCGAGCTTCAGGTAGCTCAGTCCCACGCTCTGCAGCGTCTCCAGCACCCGGCGCACCTTCGGCACGTTCTGGAAGAGCTCCTCCGCCTCCGCGACCGTAAGGTCCAGCACCTCGGCGATCGTCTTCCCCTTGTAGCGGATCTGCAGCGTCTCGCGGTTGTAGCGGGTGCCAGCGCACTCGTCGCACTCCACGAACACGTCCGGCAGCATGTGCATCTCGACCATGCGCATGCCGGTGCCCTGGCAGGCCTCGCAGCGCCCGCCGGGCACGTTGAAGCTGAAGCGCCCCGGCTCGTAGCCGCGCATCCGCGCCTCGGGCACCGCCGCGAACAGCTCGCGGATCGGCGCCATCACCCGGGAGTAGGTCGCCGGGTTCGAGCGCGGCGTGCGCCCGATCGGCTCCTGATCGATGCCGACTACGCGCTCCAGGTGCTGCCAGCCCTCCAGGGCACGGTGCGCGCCAGGCATATCCAGCGACCGGTGCAGCTTCCTGCGCAGAGCGCGGTAGATGATGTCCTGCACGAGCGTGCTTTTCCCTGAGCCAGACACGCCCGTGACGCACGTCAGCGTCCCGAGCGGCACCTCGGCGTCCACGTTCCGCAGGTTGTACTGCGTGGCTCCGCGGATGACGAGGCGGTCGCCCGTGCCCTTGCGGCGACGCTCCGGCACGGGGATGGTGCGCCTGCCGGAGAGGTAGCGGCCGGTCAGCGACTCCTCCGAGGCCAGCAGCCCCTCCAGGTCGCCCTCGTAGATCACCTCGCCGCCCAGCACGCCGGGCCCGGGCCCGAAGTCCACCGCCCAGTCGGCCCGCAGGATCGTCTCCGCATCGTGCTCGACTACGATCACCGTGTTGCCGAGATCGCGCAGCCGCTCCAGCACCGCCAGCAGCCGGTCATGGTCGCTCGGGTGCAGGCCGATACTCGGCTCGTCGAGGATGTAGAGCACCCCCGCAAGTCCCGCGCCAAGCTGCGTGGCGAGCCTGATCCGCTGCGCCTCGCCGCCTGCGAGCGTCGGGGCCGTGCGCTCAAGGGTCAGGTAGCCGACGCCCACCTCCACCATGAAGTGCAGCCGCGAGCGGATCTCATCGAGCAACTCCGAGCATAGCTCAGCATCCGCCTGCGGCAGCTCCAGCGTGCGGAAGAACTCGAGCGCGTCCCCAGCGGTCATCTGCGCGATCTCGCCGATAGTCCTCTCACCGACGCGCACCGCCCGGCTCTCCGGCCGCAGCCGCTCGCCCTCGCATGCGGGGCAGGGCAGCGGCGCGAAGAACCGATCGTAGAACTTCTTCTGCCCGGCCGAGCTCGTGTCCCGGTAGCGGCGCTGGCTGGCGGGCACCAGCCCCTCGAAGCGCTTCGCGTACTCGAACTGCTTCCCTCCGCGCGTCTGGTACTCGAAGGTAATCTCCTCTTCGGTGCCGTAGAGGATGATATCACGCGCCTGCTCGCTCAGGTCCTGCCAGGGCGTGCTGAGGTCGAAGCCGTACTGCTTCGCGAGGCCCTCCAGCACGTGCCGGACGTGGCGGGTGCTCACGTCGCCGTAGATCTCCAGCGCCCCGTCGAGGATGGATCTCCCGGGGTCGGCGACAAGCCGGCCCGGGTCGAGACCGTGCTGGGTGCCGAGGCCGTCACACTCCGGACACATCCCCGCAGGGTTGTTGAACGAGAACATGGCGGGTGTGAGTTCAGGGTAGGCGATCCCGCACTCCGGGCAGGAGAAGCGCGTAGACATCTGCATCTCGTCGCCATCCACGATGTCAACGATGATCAGCCCATCGCCCTGCTCCAGCGCGGTCTCTACTGAATCCGCCACCCGCGAGCGGACGCCTTCCTTCACGATGATCCGGTCCACCACGATCTCGACGGTGGAGAACTCGCGCGTCGGGTCCGGCACGCCCTCGGAGACGTCCAGCATCTCTCCATCCACGCGGATGCGCACGAATCCCTGCCTGCGGGCATCGCGCGCGACCTCCACCAGCGCCTGCCCCTCCGCGACACGCACCGGCGCGAGGACATGGATGCGCGTGCCCTCGGGCAGCAGGAGGATGCGGTCCACGATCTGCTGAGCGGTGTACGCGCGCACCTGCCGGCCGCACGAGTAGCAGTAGACGAGGCCCGCGCGCGCGAAGAGCACGCGCAGGTAGTCATGGATGTCGGTGATCGTGGCGACGGTCGAGCGCTGGTTTCCTGAGGAGGAGCGCTGGTCGATCGCGATGGCGGGGGAGAGGCCATCGATGTGGTCCACCAGCGGCCTGCGCATGCTCGCGAAGAACTGACGCGCATATGTCGAGAGTGACTCGACGTAGCGGCGCTGACCCTCGGCGTAGATGGTGTCGAGGGCCATCGAGCTTTTTCCGGAGCCGCTGACGCCGGTGAAGACGATCAGCTTGCCCCTGGGGAGGTCGAGATTGACGCTCCTGAGATTATGCTCGCGCGCGCCGAATATGCGAATAAGGCCGCTGTCATGCGCCATGGGAGACTGCTCGCCACCTCTGCGTCCGATCATCCGAACTGTCATCTTACGCCGCCCGCGCGCGCAGGTCAACGGAGTGCGGGCGAGAACCTGTCGGGATGCCGACGCGTCAAAGAAGGCAGCAACCGTGAAGGCGACCGACCAGGCCACGTGGTCCATGAGCGCCTGCAACCTGCGGGATCCTCCCTTCTCAGCTCCTGACAGCGCAGACGGCCTCGTATTGCCTTGACTCACCTCCGGCTTTTTGCTAAGGTTTGTGCTACGCTTCGATTCGGGCTGATTCTGCCGGTTCTGCATGCTCAGGAACACAGTAGGGAGTGACGTGACATAGAGAAGTCCTACCGGGTTAACGAGCGGATACGCGATCCACAGGTGCGCGTGATCTCGCCCGAAGGCGAACAGCTGGGGATCATGCCGACGCGACAGGCCTATGAGGAGGCGAAGAAGCGCGGCCTCGATCTGATTGAGGTTGCCCCGAACGCCGACCCACCCGTCTGCCGGATCATGGACCACGGCAAGTTCCGCTACGAGCAGCAGAAGAAGGCCAAGGAAGCGAAGAAGAAGTCGAAGCAGACGGAACTCAAGACGCTACGCCTGCGCCCGAACACCGATGAGCACGATGTGGACTTTAAGATGCGCAACGCCCGGAAGTTCCTCGAGAAGGGTGACATGGTGAAGTTCAATGTCATCTTCCGAGGCCCGGAATTGCGCCATAAGGATCGCGGCGCCGAGCAGCTCAGGAGATTCGCTGAGGGCTGCCAGGACATCGCGACGCTCGAACAGCCTCCTCGTATGGAGGGGCGGCGCATGACCATGGTCCTGCGCCCGCGCTCGCAGGAGTAGGCCCCTACACCACCGCATGTCACCAGCCGACCGGGGCCGCGCTCCGGTCGGCGAGGCTTTCTGCGTACACCGCGCCGGCGCCGCGCGCCGGCACAATGAGAGGATTGATTGAAGTGGCGAAGATGAAGACCAAGCGCGCCGCCGCCAAGCGCTTCAAGCGCACCGGCTCAGGCAAGCTCACGTTCATGAGCCCGGGGCAGAACCATGCCTCGATGGCCAAGAACGCCAAGCGCCAGCGCCGGCTCAAGGCAATGGACACGCTGCAGGCCGGCGACCGGAAGGTCATCGAGAACCTCCTGCCCTACATGTAGTCACTGCCATCGATGCGAGCGCCTCCATGGCGCCGATGAAGGGATGAACCGACGATGTCGCGAGTGAAGACTGGATTCACCAGGCGGCGCCGCCACAAGAAGGTCCTTAAGGCCGCCAAGGGCGCGTGGGGTGGCCGCAGCCGCCTCATCTCCGTTGCCAAGGATACCGTCATCCGCGGCGGAGCCTTCGCATGGAAGCACCGCCGGGCCAAGAAGCGCGACTTCCGGCGGCTCTGGAACGCGCGTATCAACGCCGCCGCCCGCATCAACGGCACCAACTACAGCCGGCTCATCGGCGGACTCAGGCGCGCCGGCATCGAGCTGAACCGCAAGATGCTCGCCGAGATCGCCATGCATGACCCGCAGGCCTTCGCCGCCGTTGCGGAGATCGCCAAGCAGGAGATGCCGGCATAGCGGCCCCAGGATCCGCGCCTCTGCGCGATACTGCCGAGCCCGGCCGCGGGCGCGCAGATCGCCGAAAGACCGGCAAACGGGCCGTGAGGTTGACACCTTGGTAATCGAGAGCCCGCAGAACCAGCAGGTCAAGCGCCTGCGTTCGCTGGTCACACGCAAGGGCAGGCGCGCCGCAGGACGCTTCCTGGTCGAGGGCACACGTGCCCTGGAGGAGGCCGCGTCCGGCCACCTGCCGCTGGAGACCGTGGCCCTGTGTCCTGAGCTCTTCAGCGGCGACCGCGCCGCCGAACTCGCGGGCGAACTGCGAGGCCGCGAGGTCCCGATCCTGGAGCTCAGCGAGCAGGCCTTCCGCTCATTCAGCCAGGTGCAGGCGCCGGAGGGTATCGCCGCCGAGGTCGGCATCCCGCAGACGCAACTGAATGACCTCCCCGGCGACGCCGACCTGATCGTCGCGGCGGTTGATGTGCGCGATCCCGGCAACATGGGCTCACTCATACGCACTGCGGACGCCGCAGGCGCGGCGGCGGTCATCGCGACCGGAAGCTGTGTGGACCTGTTCGATCCGAAGGTTGTCCGCGCGACCGCCGGCTCGATCTTTCATCTGCCCGTTGTGAACGGCGCGGCGCCCGAGGACACGATCGCGTGGGCGAGACGGGTCGGCATGCGGAGCGTCGCCGCAACGCTGCAGAGGGCAAAGCCGTACACGCAGACGCGCTTTGCGAAGCGCACGCTCGTGATGGTAGGCAACGAAGCGAACGGTCTGCGCGATGATGTCGCGAAGCGGGCGGACATCCGGGCCTTCATCCCGATGCCCGGCCGCGCCGAGAGCCTCAATGTCAGTGTTGCCGCGGGGATCCTCATCTGGGAGATCCTGCGGCAGCGATCTGGCGGATAAGGACAACTTGTGTCACACCGTAAAGACTGCGACGGAGACCAGTAAGCGCAGCGTAGAGGGTCAACAGAGAGGGGCCGCCGAAGGCTGAGAGTGCCCCGTCCTGTCGCTGCACCCAAGTTTCACTCCCGAGTCGCGCCCCGAACCGCCCCCCGTGGGGGCCAAGTAAGCGGCGTCGGAGCCCTCCCGTTACGAGGGCGCACCCCACCTGATGGGTGGTATACCGGAAGCCCCGCACGCTTTCGTCCCTGGGACGAGCTTGCGGGGTTTCTCCAGTTCCGGTGGCTGGTCAGCCGATGAGCCGCCGGGGCGATGATGGTGAGGTAAGGAACCGGTGCGGCGGACGCCCTCGCCCGCATACACTGAAGGTCACCGGGCATTCGAGAGGTTGATAGCGATGGAAGAGAGACTGAAGGACCTGTCCATGAGAGCGCGGGCCGCCCTTGAGGGCGCCAGGAGCCTCGATGAGCTTGAGGAGGCGCGAGCGCGCTACCTCGGCCGGAGCGGGCTCCTACGGGAGATCCAGCAGGGCATCCGCGACGTGGCCCAGGAGCTGCGGCCGCGCATTGGCCAGCTCATCAACACCACGAAGGCGGACCTCGAGCGCATCCTCGAAGAGCGCCGCGGGGCGCTGGAGGAGCTGAAGATCCACGAGCGCGGCGATGAGCAGCTCATCGACGTGACGCTGCCCGGACGCGCGCAGTACTCAGCGGGCCGCCACCCGCTCCTCGCTACCCTTGATGACATGCTGGAGATATTCCTCGGCCTCGGCTACACCATCGCATCCGGGCCGGAGGTCGAGAACTACCACTACGGCTTCGAGGCGCTCAACTACCCGGCGGATCACCCGGCGATGGACGAGCAGGCCACATTCTACATCGCCGAAGACGTCCTCCTGCGCAGCCAGACCTCCACCGTGCAGATTCGCGTGATGGAGGCGCAGGAGCCGCCGGTGCGCGTGGTAGTGCCAGGCCGCTGCTTCCGCCGCGACACCATGGACGCCACCCACTCGCACACCTTCCATCAGCTTGAGGGCCTGTGCGTGGACGAGGGCGTGACCTTCGCCGACCTCAAGGGTACCCTGCTGGCCTTCGGCCGCGGGATGTTCGGCGAGGACACGCAGGTGCGCTTCCGCCCGGACTTCTTCCCGTTCACCGAGCCGAGCGCGGAGTTCGCCGTCACCTGCTTCAACTGCCATGGCGACGGCTGCCGCATCTGCAAGGGCAGCGGCTGGATCGAGCTTGGCGGTGCAGGCATGGTGGACCCGAACGTGCTCGCCGGCGTCGGCTACGACACCGAGCGCTACACCGGCTTCGCCTTCGGCGTGGGCATCGAGCGCTTCGCCATGAACCGCTACGGCATCCCCGACATGCGCCTGCTCTACAGCGGGGACATGCGCCTGCTGAGGCAGTTCTGATGCACGCTCCGGGCTGACCGCTCCCGCCTGTCGCCCGTTTCTGGAGAGTTCGACTGGAGGCAGATAACGATGCGCGTTCCATATAGCTGGTTGATGGAGTACCTCGAAACCGCCACCCCCGCCGATGAGCTGGCGGAGATCCTGACAATGGGCGGCCTGGAGGTGGAGGAGGTCGAAGAGTGGACATCCGCGGACGGCAAGGCCCGCGACACCATCCTCATCACCTCCGTGACCTCCAACCGTGGCGACCTGCTCTCGATGGTCGGCGTCGCCCGGCACACCGCCGCTCTTCTGCGCTGCAACCTCAAGCTCCCGGAGCTCCGCATTGAGGAGACGGACAGCCCGAATGTCGCCGGCAGCGACCTCACTCAGGGCGACACCCGCATTACGATTGATGACCTCCCCGGCTGCCCGCGCTACAGCGCGCTGCGCCTCGTGGGCGTGCAGATCAGGCCCTCGCCGGACTGGATGCGCCACCGGCTGGAGGCCGCGGGCGTCCGGCCGCTCGGAAACGTGATCGACGCGACCAATTACGTGCTGCTGGAGCTTGGCCAGCCGCTGCATGCCTTCGACCACAGGCTGCTGGTGCGCGGCCACATCATCGTCCGGCGCGCAGAGGACGGCGAGAAGCTCGTCACGATCGACGGCAACACGCGCGAACTCAGCGAGAACGATCTCGTCATCGCCGATGAGAAGGGCGCCATCGCGCTCGCGGGCGTGATGGGCGGCACCGAGACCGAGATGGGCGAGCGCACTACCGATGTGCTGCTTGAGTCCGCGCACTTCAACCCGACGATGATCCGCCGGACCGCCCAGCGCCACGTGATGAGCACCGAGGCCTCCTACCGCTTCGAGCGCTTCGTGGACCCGAACCTCACGCTGCCCGCGCTCGCCCGCGCCGCGCAGCTCATCCGGCAGACTGCCGGCGGCGAGGTGGCCGGGCCTGCGATAGACGTGCGTGCAGAGGACTTTGCGCGCGAGCCGATCACGCTGCGCCCGGCGCGCACCAACTGGGTCCTCGGCACTAAGCTGCAGACGCCCGAGCAGGTCGAACTGCTCAAGCGCCTCGGCTTCGGCGTCGAGACCGACACTGCCGCCGCCGAGGGGGCCGCGCGGGGGCTCCCTGATCGAGACTGGCTGCGCCCGTACCCGAATGAACTGCAGGCGCTTGAACGCATGACCGTCGCCGTGCCCACGCGCCGGCCAGACATCGAGCGCGAGATAGACCTCATCGAGGAGATCGCGATCATCTACGGCTACAACAACATGCCGACCACCCTCCCCGGCGCGATCGCCAGCGCGGGCGTGCGCACCCGCGAGCAGAAGCTCGAGAGCCGCGTGAGCGAGGTCATGCGCGGCGCCGGGATCTGCGAGAACGTGAGCTACTCGATGATGGGCGGCTGCGACCTCGATTTCCTCTGCCTGGTGCCCGAGGCGCCAGAACGTGAGGCGCTGTGCCTGCGCGATCCGGCGGCGGAGAACCAGGAGCTGATGCGCACGACGCTGCTGCCGGGCCTGCTCGTGGCCGCGCAGCACAACGTGCGGCGCCGCGTGGACACGGTGGCGCTGTTCGAGATCGGCCGCGTCTTCCTCGGCCGCGGCGAGGGAGTGCTCCCCGAGGAGCGCCAGAAGCTGGCCGCCATCTGCATGGGCAGCTCCCGCGTGTCCACCTGGAATCTGCCGAACGAGTACCAGGAGATGGACTTCTACTGGCTGAAGGGCGTCATCGAGCAGCTCTGCGGGCGGCTGAACGTCACAGGCCTGACTTTCGAGCGCGCCGACCGATCGTCACTGCACCCCGGCCGCTCCGCCACAGTGATCGTTGACGGGGAGCAGATCGGCCACCTCGGCGAGATCTCTCGCGAGGTGCAGCGGGCCTACGACCTGCCCTCGCCCGCGGTCCTGCTGGAGATCGATCTCGACACGCTGATTGCGAAGGCGGACCTGCTCGCGCAGTACGCGCCGCAGCCTCGCTTCCCGGCGGTGAACCGCGACCTGGCGTTGGTGGTGGATCAGGATGAGGCACATTCGGGGACGCATCTGATCGAGGCCGCTGAGCGCTCCGGCGGCGAGCTGTTGGAGAGCGTGAGCATCTTCGACGTCTACGCGGACCCGGAGCGCCTTGGCGCCGGCCGGAAGTCGGTGGCGATGCGGCTGGTCTTCCGCGATCCGGACCGCACGCTGACTGATGAAGAGGTTGACGAGGCTATGCGGGGGATCATCCAGCACATGGAGCGCAAGCTGCGCGCCGAAGCGCGCACGTGGTAGAGGCAGTCCTATGGCGGCGATGGAGGCGGGCCGAGGTCCCGCCTCCGTCTCGCTCAATACGCCCCCTTTCCGAACAGCACCACCGGTGCCGTCCGGAGGATGATCAGCAGGTCCATCGTCAGCGAGCGGTTGTTGATGTAGTAGAAGTCGTACTCGATGTTCTCCACCAGCGGCAGGTCCTTGCGTCCGAGGATCTGCCACAGCCCCGTCAGCCCCGGGCGCACCTCCAGCCGCAGGCGCTGCCATGGCTGGTAGTGCTCCACCAGGAACGGCATCTCCGGCCGCGGCCCCACCAGCGACATCTCCCCCCGCAGCACGTTGGCAAGCTGCGGCAGCTCATCGAGGCTGAAGCGCCGCAGCCACCGGCCAACCGGCGTTATCCGCTCGTCCTCATCATGCACCGGTGAGGGCGCGTACGGGTCCGCATCGCAGCGCATCGTGCGGAACTTCAGCATCGTGAACGGGCGCCCCTTGAAGCCGATTCGCGTCTGCTCAAAGATCGCGCTCCCGCCCGTCTCGCGGCGGATAAGCGGCGGCACAATCAGCCACACTGCAGCGGTCAGGATCAGCAGCAGCAGGCTTGCCAGCACGTCCAGCGCCCGCTTCACGGCCTCCTGCCAGAGGGCGAAGTGCCTGCGCCGCAGCGGCACCACAGGCAGGTCCGCGACGCCCTCGATCTCCATGCTCCCCGTGAGAAGCTCCAGCGGCCCCGCCATGAGGTCGAAGTGCACCGGCAGGTCGCTGCACTCGGCGATCAGCCCCATCAGGCGGTCCACCTCGAGCCTCGGCTGTGCGACCAGCACCTCGTCTATGCTGTGCTCGATGCAGATTGCCCGCAGGTCCTCCAGCCGGCCGAGCACCGGCAGCCCGGAAACGCTTTCGGGCAGATCCTGTCGCCCGCAGATGAAGCCGACGAGCTGATAGCCGAAGGCCCGGTAGCGCCCGACACGCTCTGCCACTATCTGCCCGAGCTCTCCGCAGCCGACGATGGCCGTGCGTGAGGCGGCCTCCGGGCGGCTGAAGCGGCTCTGGCGGTACTGCGCGAGCAGCGAGCGCTCGATCACGGCAAGGGTGCTCCCGAGGAGCCAGAAGAGGATCAGCATCGCACGGGAGTAGTCGAAATGCGAGAAGAACGAGGCGGCGGCCACGAGCATCGTGGCCACGGCCACCGCGCTGAGTGTCGCGATCGCCTCGGAGAAACGCGAGTGGAAGCGGCCGACGTCGTAGAGGTCGCGCGCGTAGAAAGCGAGCAGCCAGAGGCCAACGACTACCGGCGCGGCGGTCGCGTAGAGCTCCGGTGGATGGCCCAGGCGCGAGAGGAGGAACTCGGGGGCATGGTAACGCAGCACGTATGACAGCGCGATGGCGGCGATGCACACGATCGCGTCGCCCGCCACCATGGCTGCGATAATGCGCCGCTCGAAGCGCTGTCTCGGCGTTAGAACCGTCCGGTTCACGCTCGGATCATCTCGTGCGGATGCGGCCGTCGGCTACAGGCTCTTTGAGGGGTATGCGCGACGGAGGTTTCGCCCGATAGTTGCCAATACCTCGCGTGGCTACGCGAGTCGCCGATCGCGCGGCATCAGCGTCATCTCCACGTGCTGGCCGATGCCGTCCTCATCGGGGATCGCCTGCACCGCAATCGTCCAATCGCCCTGATCGGTGGTGTTGAACTGGATCGTGCCCACCGACGGTTCGGCGATCCAGTAGGGGATGTCCGCCATGAGCTTGATGCGCCTGCACAGCGGCGCGAACAGCCCGCAGTCTATCTGCTGCAGCTCCTGCCAGCGGCCGCACACCTCGACCTCAGCCACCCCGCCCTCGGAGCCGCCCGCGAGCCGCAGCCGCCGCGCCCCCAACTCGATGGCTCGCATGATCAGCCGGCGCGAGATCGCTACCGCCGGCGCGGGGGCGGACTGCTCGGCAAGCTCCGCGAGGCGCTCACGCGTGGTCCGCGGCACGTTCAGCGCGGCAGACTGATGCAGGCACTCGCCGACGGTGACAAGCGCCTCCGCCAGTCTCCCGTTCGCCTCACCCGCAAGCGCGGCGGCGCGCAGGATCGGCGGGAAGATGTCGTCGAACTCCGCGATCCGCTGCCCGATCGAATCACCCGCCTGCACCGATGCCTGCAGCGCCACGGTCACCGCCGCGAGCGGCTCGATCTCCTGCGCCACAACCTCCAGCGCGCCCAGTGGCGGCACATCGAGCAACAGCAGCTCACCCAGCTCCCGGCACCACAGCGCCATCACAGCCCGCTCGACTCGTCGCTGCTCCATGGCAACTCCCGTTTTCCGTCAGTCGCCACGCATGGCGCGCACGGCCGCCGCGCCCTTCTCCCGAGCCTCCTCGAGCACCCCATCCATCTCCGCGACCTGCCCGAGCCGCGCGGCGTTCACCGCCATATCGCCCAGGTAGCGCGCCTTGAAGTTCCGCGCCCAGACCTTGATGGGGTCGAGCACCCAGTGGCTCTGGTCCTCGGTCGGTGCGCCGTAGGCGGTGATCGCGAAGATCCCGCAGCCCTCCATCCCCTCGCGCAGCCACGGCGCCATGTAGTAGGCGCTCTGGCGGTCTATGAGGCACTTGAGCTGCGCGGAGACGCCCTGCCAGTAGACGGGGCTCGCGTAGACCACGATATTCGCGGCCGCCATCCGCTCGAGGACCATGCGGGCATCATCGTCAGAGCGGATGTCGTCGCGCATGGCGAAGTCATCGCCCACCGGGCCGATCGGGCGGATGTTCATCTCGTCGAGGAAGAACTTCTCGACCTCCGCGCCCTCGGATCTCGCGCCCTCAAGGAACGCGTCGGTCATCAGGTCCGTGTTCCCTCCCCTGCGCGGGCTCCCGCACAGCGCGACGACGGTGATTGCCATCTCAGTGCCCTCCTCAGGACGCGATCGCTAGCCGCCAACCTTCGCGCCACACTCCGGGCAGAAGCGCGCACCCGGCGGCACCGGGTGACCGTTCGGGCAGGTCGCGGGCTGCCCGGGCATGGGAGCGCCGCACTCCGGGCAGAACTTCGAGCCCGCCGCCACCACGTGCCCATTCGGGCATGTCGTCGTGCCGAGAGTCGGCGCCGCCTCGCTCTCAGGTGAGGCCTGCGCGCGCTGCTGGGGCGTGAGTGCCTGCGAGAAAAGCTGTGCCATGGTGACGCCGAGGCCGAGGCCGGCGCCGGTGGCCGCCGCTCCGCCAGCGTCACCGCCACCCTTCGCGAGATCGCCGATCGCCTGCGCCGTCCGGTACTGCGTGAACTTCTGCATGTCCCCGACGGCGCCCATGCGCGAGCGCTCGTCGATCATCTCATTGACCTCATCAGGCGGGGTGACCGCATCGATGAGGAAGTTCTCCAGCACCATCCCGTAGTTGCGGAAGTCGCTGGTGAGTCGCGCCTTCGTCGCTGCGCCAAGCTCGTCGTACTTGCTGGCGAGGTCAAAGATGCTCGTCAGCGTGGTGCCGAGCATGTCATTGAAGCGCGAGATGATGAAGTCTCGCAGCCACGCGCCGACCATCTCCGTGTCATAGCGATGCTCGGTGCCGACAACCTTGTTCACGAAGAGCTGCGGGTCGTCTATGCGCATGGTGAACAGGCCATACGCCCGCAGGCGGACGGCGCCAAGCTCGGCATCGCGGAAGATCACCGGGACCGGCGTCCCCCACTTGAGGTTGGTGAAGGTCCGCATGTTGACGAAGTAGACTTCAGCCTGGAAGGGCGTGCGGCCGCCGAACGGGATGTTGATGATCCGCTCGAGCAGCGGGAGGTTTGCGGTGGTGAGGGTGTGACGCCCCGGCCCGAAGGTATCGAGCGCTTTGCCGTCGCGGAAGAACACCGCCGCCTGGCTCTCGCGCACCGTCAACTGCGCTCCCCACGAGATATCGGCCTGGCCGTACTGCGGCCAGCGATGTACGATCTCATCACCCGTTTCGTCGGTCCACTCCACTACATCGATCGCCATCGAACACGACCTCCTCTACGCAGGCGCTTCTGCGGATCACACACCATCGTTCCCGGCGAACAGTCTCCAACTGCACGCGGACAGCTACCCCCGCCCCCTCAGGCCCCCCGTGAACCTCAGATCAACCCGCGAGGCCGCCAGCGGGACAGCCACGAACGCGTCGCGATCGTACCTCTCCACCACCAGGAGCGCCACGGCGCCGTCGTCGGCCTCGTACCACGCGCAGCGGCCCCGCCCGAATTTCACCGGCTTGTCCTGCGCGCTGCGCTCCGTGAGCAACTCGCTGTCCCAGCGCAGCTCAAATGCCTTCGCGTCAAGCTCAACGCGCTCGCCCGCGAGCTTCCCCGGATCGAGCGGCCGCGCCTCCAGCAGCGCCTCCTCAAGCTGCAGGAGCATCCGCTGCTCGCCGCCGAGCTGCGGCGATGCGGTGATGCGGCGGAAACTCAGGCGGTCCGCCCGGCCGACCAGCAGCTCAACGACGCGGAAGTCGCCGCCATCGAGCAGTATCTGATCGCCCACCTTCAGCCATGGCTGCCCGGCCATTGCACGCGCACTCCTCAGGGCACGAGATCCGTGGCTACGTTCTCACGGTCCTCGATCATCTCATTGAGTTCGTCGATGTCATCCTCGAGGTCAGCGAGAGCATCCTCGAGCTCATCGTCGGCCGCATCGGCCAGCGTCTCAACGTCCTCACCGATGTCGGCGATGAAGCTGCGCAGAGAGAGGTCATACTGGTAGAAGCGGTTCAGGTCATCGGCGTCTATCTTCACGAGGTCGAAGAAGCCGGAGTAGCCGTAATCGGCGTAGCGGAGGTTGTCCGCCGCACGACCGAGGCGTCCCGCGATCTCCTCAAGATCGTCAAGATAGTCCAGTTCACCGGCCTTCGACCACTCCGTTGCGATCCTCTCGATACGCTCGATGATCTCCCCGATGTCTTCCGCAAGGAACTCCCGCAGCAGCTTGTCTGCATCCCTGCGCTGCTCCCGTTCCAGGTAGCCCGAGAAGCCGGGGATTGCCTCCATCAGCCTCTGCAGCGGATTGGGGTCCATACGGTGATCGCCGGTCAGGTCCATCTCTGCCACCTCCACGCAGGTGTGAGGGCCAAATCCTGTAGACACATTCCACATCCTGTCGCCATCCACCTGCTCGCTCGGGACGGGCTGCACAACAACGCCTCTGCCGGCGAGGAGGTGCAAGGCCAGCGCGCAGCGAACGCACCGTTCGCGCACGTTTGACAGCCCCGGCCATCGCCGGATATACTTCCTGTACCATCCCGGAGGAGCGCTTGCACGGACGTCACCGAGCGACCGGGAGTCAACATAGATGCGGGCGACGATACGCCGCCCCTGAGATTGGAACAACAACCTTTGAAAGCTGAGCTCATCTCCGTCGGGACGGAGCTGTTGCTCGGGGAGATAGTAGACACCAATGCCGCGTACATGTCACAGCGGTTGGCCGAAATCGGGGTGGATGTGCATTTCCGGCACACGGTTGGGGATAACCTCGACCGGATAGTCTCTGTCCTTGAGCTTGCTCTCTCCCGAAGCGATGCCGTCCTCATAAGCGGCGGCCTGGGACCAACGCAGGATGACCTGACCCGCGAGAGCATCGCGCAGGCCACCGGACGCCCACTGGTCTCAGACCCCGACGCCGTCACTCACCTGCGGGAGTACTTCGCCCGGCGCGGCTTCATGCCTACCCAGAATAACCTCAAGCAGGCCACCGTCCCGGAGGGCGGGCGGCTGCTTGATAACACCTGCGGCACCGCCCCCGGCCTCTTCGTGGAGCACGAGGGCAAGCTGATCTTCGCCATCCCCGGGCCGCCCTCGGAGATGCGCGAGATGATGCACCTGCAGGTCCTGCCGATCACCGCCGAGCGCCTCGGGACGGACCTGCGGCCCGTCTTCACCCGCGTCCTGCGCTTCAGCGACATCGGCGAATCCACGCTGACGGCTGAGATCGCGGAGATCATCGACAACCAGACGGACCCCACCGTCGCGCCCTACGCCAAGCCCGGTGAGGTCACCCTGCGCATCGCGACCAAGGCTGAGAGCGAGGCCAAGGCCGCGCAGCGCCTCAATGAGATCGAGCGCGCCCTGCGCGAGCAGGTCGGCAGCTTCATCTACGGGGTGGATGACGAGACGATGGAGGTCGCAGCGGGAAAGGCGCTGCGTGAAAAGCACGCGACCGTCGCGGTGGCCGAGAGCTGCACCGGGGGCCTCGTCGCCAGCCGCATCACCGACGTCTCCGGCTCCTCCGAGTACATGCTCGGCGGCGTCGTCGCCTACGCCAACGAGATCAAGCAGCGCCTGCTCGGTGTCCCCCCCGAGGTGCTCGCCGAGCATGGCGCGGTGAGCGAAGAGACGGCTCGGGCGATGGCCGCGGGCGTGCGGAAGCTCCTCGGCGCCGACTACGGCGTCGCCACCACCGGGATCGCCGGCCCGACCGGGGGCACCGCTGAGAAGCCCGTGGGGCTTGTGTACATAGCCGTCGCCGACGCCGGCGGAGTCGTCGTGACTGAGCTGAACTGGCCTGGCACTCGCGAGCAGTTCAAGCAGCGGGTCTCGCAGACCGCACTGAACATGCTGCGCAAGCGCGTGCTGGGGATTGAGGTGCAGCGGCGGTGAGCGGGCAGCGGCCGCTGCGGCTCTTCTTCGGCGTGCCGCTGTTTGATGAGTCCGTGCTGGACCTGGCGTGCGCCGTGCAGGATCAGTTGCGCGAGGCCGCCAGGCACGGTCCGCGAGTGAGATGGGTCGAGCGGCCCAACCTGCACCTGACGCTGAAGTTCATCGGCGACACCCCCGCCGAGCGGCTGCGCGAGGTCATCGCGATCGGAGAGCAGGCCGCTGCGGAGATCCCGCCGGTCACCGTTGAACTCCGCGGCGCGGGCTGTTTCCCGCCGCGGGGCGCTCCGCGCACGCTCTGGCTGGGGCTGCGCGAGGAGTGCCCGGAGCTGGCGCGCCTCGCGGAGACGCTCGATCGGCGGCTGGCCGAGGCCGGCATCGCCGAGCCGGAGCGGAGGCCCTTCACCGCGCACCTCACCATCGGCCGTGTGAAAGACACCGGTGGCGGACGCGAGCTTCGCGAGGCAACCGAGCGGCTCTGCGAGGAGCCAATCGGCACCATGGCGATCGACCGTTTCGTGCTCTACTCAAGCGAGCTGACGCCGCGCGGCCCGGTCTACACGAAGCGCGGCGAGTTCCACCTGGGAGCGTGCCCGCCCGGGGCTCGCCCCGTCTGCCGATGATGCTCGGACACACCGGGACATATCACTGCACACGAAGGGGCAGGGGGAAACATGGCAGAGGACCGCAAGAAGAACCTCGACCGCGCGATCTCGCTGGTCGAGAAGCAGTTCGGTGAGGGCTCAGTCATGCGACTGGGCTCGGATAAGTCGCATCTGGACGTCTCCGCTATCCCCACAGGCGCGCTGACCCTCGATATCGCGCTCGGGGTCGGCGGACTTCCGCGCGGGCGCGTCATCGAGATCTACGGCCAGGAGGGCTCGGGCAAGACCACCCTCGCCATGCACGTGCTCGCCGAGGCGCAGAGGGCCGGCGGGAACGCGGCGATCATCGACGCCGAGCATGCCTTCGATCCCGCATACGCTCGCTCGCTCGGGCTGAACCTCGATGACCTGCTCATCGCGCAGCCTGACACCGCCGAGGAGGCGCTGGAGATCTGCGACACGCTCATCAGCTCCGGCGCGATCGACGCGGTCGCCGTGGACTCCGTGGCGGCGCTTGTCCCGCGCGCGGAGCTTGAGGGCTCCGTCGGCGACGCCCACGTCGGCCTGCAGGCCCGGCTCATGAGCCAGGCGCTGCGCATGCTCTCGGGCCACGCGTCAGACTCGGGCACGGTGCTCATCTTCATCAACCAGATCCGCGAGAAGATCGGCGTGATGTTCGGCAACCCGGAGACGACGCCCGGTGGCCGCGCGCTCAAGTTCTGGTCTTCGGTGCGCCTCGAGGTGCGTCGTCGCGACAATCTCAAGGACGGAACCGAGATCATCGGCAACAGAACGAGCGTCCGGGTCGTCAAGAACAAAGTCGCGCCGCCCTTCAAGACGGCCGAGTTCGACGTGATCTTCGGCAAGGGCATCTCCCGCGCCGGCTGCGTGCTCGATCAGGGCGTGGAGCTGGAGATCGTCGAGAAGGCGGGCGCGTGGTTCAGCTACGGCGAGGAGCGCCTCGGGCAGGGACGCGAGAACGCGTCCGAGTACCTGCGCGCGAACCCCGAGCTGATGCTGGAGATCGAGAACAAGATCCGCGAGCGTGTAGGGCTGCCGCTGCTTGATGCACCGGTCGTGGAGGCAGAGCCGGTCGCCGACGATGACGCTGACGGATGATCGGCGCCCTGCATAGCCGACAGGGAGGCGCGAGCGAGAACGTAAGGCGGATCGAGGAGGGCCGGGATGGGCGATAGGCAGGCGCGCCATCCGGAGTACCCGGAGGCGAAGACGGCGGCCATTCGGCTGCTGGCACACCAGGCGCGCACGCGAGGCTATCTCGAGCAGCGACTGCGGGGGAAGGGGCTGGCGGCGGCCGCGGTAGAGCAGGCCGTCGGCGACCTTGCGAGGGCGGGCTACATTGATGATGAACAGTATGCCCGCCGGCGCATAGATGCGCTCCTTGGACAATCGAAGCAGGGGCCCCAGGCCCTGACGTACAGGCTGGTCCAGGACGGGGTGGATCAGGATCTCGCCGAGCGCATCGTCACCGAGGCGCTGGAGGGCGAGGATCTGTCCGAATGGGCAGCGCAGGCTGCGCGCTCGCGCGCAGCGACGATGCGCGGTGTTGAGCCAGGCGCGGCACGCCGAAGACTCTACGGCTACCTCAGGCGCCGCGGCTTCACCGACGCCCACTGCATCAGCGCGGTTGAACGCGCCATGGCTGATGCAGACACGGACTGACCCGCATGCCGGGACCCGAATGGTGCCGTACCACCGCAACGGAGGTGTGAATCCGATATGTATACATGGCTGATACCAGTGGCCGTGGCAGCAATTGCAGCAGTGGTCGCATACGCCGTCTACCGATCAAAGATCACCGCCGCTCAGACACTCATCGACCAGGAGCGGGCGGGGAACGAGCAGCTCAAGGGCGAGCTGCATGAGCAGGCCGAGGTGGAGCGTCGCGAGCTGAAGCTCGCCGCACGCGAGGAGGCGCACAAGCTTCGGGAGCAGGTTGAGAACGAGATGCGAGTGCAGCGCGAGGAGCTTGATAAGACCAAGCGCCGCCTCGAGGAGCGCGAGGACCGCCTCGAGCGTCTCACGACCGAACTCGACAACCGCGCGAAGAACCAGCGCAACCGCGAGAAGGAGATAGAGCAGCAGCGCGAACGCATAGGCGAACTGGTCGTCGAGCAGGAGCGGGAGCTCCAGCGCGTATCAGGCCTGACGCGCCAGGAGGCCCGTGACACGCTCCTCACGCAGGTCGAGGAGGACATCACCCAGGACGCGAACCAGCTCATCCGCCAGACCATAGCGAAGGCGGAGGAGGAAGCCAACCGCAAGGCCAACGAGATCATCGCGCTTGCCATCCAGCGCTGCGCGGTAGACCACACCGCGGAGAGCACCGTCTCCGTGGTCCCGCTGCCGAGCGACGACATGAAGGGCCGCATCATCGGCCGCGAGGGCCGCAACATCCGCGCCTTCGAGCAGGCCACCGGCATTGACCTCATCGTGGACGACACGCCCGAGGCCGTCGTGCTCTCCGGCTTCGACCCCGTGCGCCGCGAGATCGCCCGCATGGCCCTCGAGCAGCTCATCTCCGACGGCCGCATCCACCCCGGGCGCATCGAGGAGTGCGTGGAGCGCTGCCGCGAGGAGATCGAGGAGAAGATGAAAGCCGCCGGTGAGCAGGCGACCTTCGAGACCGGCGTCTCCGGCCTGCACCCTGAGCTTGTGCGCCTGCTCGGCAAGCTGCACTTCCGCACCAGCTACGGCCAGAACGT
>DHPY01000122.1:22631-23054 GCA_002411015.1 Armatimonadetes bacterium UBA5352
CAGCTACGGCCAGAACGTGCTGAAGCACTCGATCGAGGTCGCGCACCTCGCCGGAACCATGGCCGGCGAGTGCGGCGCGCGTGTCGCCATCGCCCGCCGCGCCGGACTGCTGCACGACATCGGCAAGGCCGTAGACTACGAGCGCGACGGCTCCCACGCCCTGATCGGCATGGAGATCTGCCGCAGCCGCCAGGAACCCGACGCGGTCGCGAACGCTGTCGGCGCGCATCACGAGGAGAACCCGATGGAGAGCGTCGAGGCCTTCCTCGTGCAGGCATCCGACGCCATCTCCGCCGCGCGTCCCGGCGCGCGCCGCGAGACGCTCGAGTCATACCTCAAGCGCCTCGAGGGCCTTGAGGGCATCGCCAAGAGCTTCAGCGGCGTGGAGAAATGCTACGCGATCCAGGCCGGCCGCGAACTGCG
>DHPY01000122.1:23199-23401 GCA_002411015.1 Armatimonadetes bacterium UBA5352
GATCCAGGCCGGCCGCGAACTGCGCGTGATGGTCAAGCCCGAGCAGGTTGACGACCGCGCCGCCCACGGTCTCGCCAAACAGATGGCCGAGCGCATCCAGAGCGAGATGGAGTATCCGGGCCAGATCCGCGTCACCGTCATCCGCGAGAAGCGCGCCGTCGAATACGCGCAGTAAGGCTGACGGCAGCAACGGCAGCAACGG
>DHPY01000122.1:23722-41972 GCA_002411015.1 Armatimonadetes bacterium UBA5352
ACGGCACCAACGGCGCCAACGGCAGGGAACTGGCTTGTTGCTCCGTGGCGCAGGCTTCCAGCCTGCGAGTCGTCTGCCGTATCCGTTCCGTAGCGGCGGGCTTCCAGCCCGCCAGCCGTCTACATCGCTCAGTTGTAGTGCGGGCGCCTCGTCCGCACGGCCGTCCACCTTGCCCCACCACAGAAAGTCTGGTTAGATGGTCATCATCCACATCGGCGACGTCGTCGGTAAGATCGGCCGCAAGGCCCTCACCGCGATGCTGCCGAAGCTCATGGAGAAACACAACGCGGGGATCGTTGTCGTCAACGGCGAGAATGCGGCGGGAGGGAACGGGATCACTCCCCCCGTCGCCGATAGCATCTTCGCCGCCGGCGCCGACGTCATCACCACAGGCAACCATGTCTTCGCGCAGAAGCAGGCCGAGGAGTTGCTGCGGCGCGATTCGCGCATCCTCCGCCCGGCGAACTACCCGCCGGGCGTCCCAGGCGAGGGCGCGGGTGTCTTCCCCTCCCGCACCGGCGGCTTCCAGGTCGGAGTCATCAACCTCTGCGGACGCGTCTTCATGCGCGAGCTTGATGATCCCTTCCGTACCGCCGATGATATCCTCACATGGATGCGCCAGGAGACGCGGATCGTGCTCATCGACTTCCACGCCGAGGCAACCAGCGAGAAGCTCGCACTCTCCCGCCACCTCGACGGCCGCGTCAGCGCCTGCGTCGGCACGCACACCCACGTGCAGACCGCCGATGAGCAGGTCCTGCCCGGCGGCACCGCGCATATCACCGACGTCGGGATGACCGGCGCGAAGGAGTCCATCATCGGCGTGGAGATCGAGCCGGTGCTCCGGCGCTTCCGCACGCAGATGCCGGCGCGCTTTGACCCGCCTGAGTCGGGCACGACCATCCTCTGCGGAGTCGTGCTTGAGATAGACCCGGAGACCGGGCGTGCGTGGAGCATCGAGCGCATCCACTCCGAGCAAACGTTCGGTTGATAACCTTGTGGATTCATTGGGGACTTGCCTTCTAAGCTCTTTCAAGATACTATAGTCCCTGCAGCCGGCGGACATGTACCAGCGGCACCACTACTCCTGCGTTGCCTGGCAGCAGAACCGTAGCAAGGGGGCCATCCCGTCGTGGATATCCTGCGAGTAAGTTCGAGCTCCGATCCGAACAAGGTTGCCGGTGCGCTTGCGGGCACCATCCGTGAGCACCGTGCGGCTGAACTACAGACAGTGGGCGCGGGGGCCCTCAACCAGGCGATCAAGGCGATCGCCATCTCGCGTGGCTTCCTGGCCCCCAGTGGTATAGACCTCGTCTGCTGGCCCAGCTTCATCGACATTGACATCAACGGCAACGAGCGGACCGCAATCCGCCTGTCGGTCCGAATTCGCGCCGGAGAGATCCCGTGATCGCCCCGCAGGGGCTGCTTCGGCCCACCCGGCCCCTGCCGCCCCTCACACCACACGCACCCGCCTCCCGGCGAGTGCGTTTTGCCTGTACCGCCGCAGCTCGCCCGGGGAGGATCTGACCCATGACCACCGTCACCGCAGGAGTGCTTGGCCTCGGCAGCATGGGCGTCGGCTGGCACTGCGCCCAGCTCGACCGCGTCGAGGGCCTCGACCTCATCGCCGGCTGCGACCCGTCCGAGGAGCGCAGGGCCGAGGTTGAAGCGAAGTACGGCATCGAGACCCACGCCGACTACGACGAGATGCTCGCGCGCGATGACCTCGACCTGGTCGTCGTCGCCACCCCCTCGTCCATGCACCGCGACCATATCATCCGCGCGCTCGAGGCCGGAAAGCACTGCGTCAGCGAGAAGCCGCTGTGCATGGACCTCGCGGAGGGCGACGAGATCATCGCCGCCGCCGAGCGCACCGGCAGGATGATGTCCGCCTACCAGAACCGCCGCTGGGATGGCGACCACCTCTCCGCGCTCGATACCGTCCGCAGCGGCGTGCTCGGCGAGCTGTTCTTCACCAAGCAGATCTCAATGAGCTACTCCGCGATCATGCGCACCTACGGCGTCACCGCCTTCAGGCCGCAGTGGCGCGCGGAGAGAGCGTGGGGCGGCGGCCTGCTCTACGACTTCGGCCCGCACCGCATCGACCAGCTCCTCCAACTGCTCGACTACCCCGCCGTGCGCGACGTCTACGCCGACCTCCAGGGCCACGTCTGGAGCGACGAGGTGGATGACCAGTGCCTTGTGGTCATCCGCTTCGAGAACGGCATCACCTCGCAGGTGGAGACCACCACCATCGCGCGCCTTGGCATCGGCGGCACGCTGCTCGTCGGGCGCGACGGCGCCTACCGCGATGGGACCATCGCGACCGGAGAGGGCGACGATCGCGTCGAGCGCACCGCCCCCGAGTTTGAACGCGACTGGGACGCCTACTACCGCAACATCCACGCGCATCTCACCGCCGGGGAGGAGCTTGCGGTCCCGCTGTGGCAGACGCGCGCGATGATCGCGATCGTTGACGCCGCCCTCCGCAGTGCGGAAAGCCGCCAGGTCGTTAGCTGTGGCTGACGGGTCTTCCGGGTGGACACTCCTCTCCGGGCCTCGCCTTAAGTTTCCGTAGACAAAGCCGAGGGTAAGACATAGAATAGTTAATGGTTGTCGCTTGGCTAGAGAAGCACGGTTTGCCCGGAGAAGAGGAATCTGGTAGACTCGGTGAGGCAATAACTCATGACGGAGGTAGCTGTTGTGGGCGGGAAAACAGAACTGCTGGAGGAGTTTGAGCGGGGCCTGGAGGACGTCATCGAGGCCCGCACCAGTCCGGCGGAGAAGCGCATACGGTTCGGCAATCTACGCTGTGAGATCTACCGTGGCTCCGGCAACGGCGATGATCTCGCGAATGCGGCTGTGGTCTATGAGACCCCGGGCGGGTCCACCACGCAGATCACCATCGTCTTCGACGACGACCAGCAATCGTTCAGCTACCTCAGCGAAGACCTCGATGAGACGGTCACCTCGTGCGATCCGAGCGAAGTGATCGCGATGGTCGAGCGCCATGCCGACAGCATCCCCGAGAAGCGGATGCAGGCGCTCAAGAACACCATAGACATCTGGCTGTCTGAGGGGAAGTCGCGCCGCGAGATGTTCGGGGAGATGAACAAACTCTTACAGAGCGAGTTCCTCGGTGGCAGGATCACCAATGAGGAACTGAAGGCGGGCATCCAGCACATCGTGCGCGAGTTCTCGCGCTGCGACGCGGATTAGGCTGCCCCTGCCGGTACTGTCTCGACAGCACGCGCGCCCGCCGGGCCCCTCCGGCGGGCCTTTCCATGCACCGCTGCGAATCCGGCCCTGAATAGCTAACCGCCGGGAGGGAAACGGGCCGCGATGAAGAAATCCCCCCCGACCAAGCACTCTACGCGCGGGCCGCTGGTCGTGCCCCCCGCGCGCCGACAACTGATGGAGAGAGGGTTACAGCATGAGCAACATCTTCGAACTCATGGCGCCCCCGACAGCGCCGCCGCTTGATCCAGGTTTCCGCCCCGCCGTACTCGCCAACCGCGCATTCCGCCAGGCAGTGGACGCGTCCTCGGACGCCGTGGACGTGAGGATCGCCCTGACCCGCGGCGATGGCTCCGTGTCCGTCTACCCGACCCGCGCCTGGGCGCCCGACTCGCCCAACGCCGGTGGGAACCTCATGTACGCCGAGCGCCTCGTGAAGTTCCTCCTCTGGCAGCGCGGCGGCTACAAGGTGACTATCGCCGGCCATCCGCAGATCGCCGACCACCTCAAGCAGGTCTACGCGCCCGACGGCGCTCGCGCCTTCGACTATGGCTTCATGGGCGGCGTCTACGAGAGGACCTTCGAGGTCGAGAGCGTCGCGCTTGAGGACTGCCCGGCCGAGCAGGACACCACGCAGCCGCTGGGCCGCCACCTCGATGGCAACCGCGTCGGCTTCGACCTCGGAGCCTCCGACCGCAAGACCTCCGCGGTCATCAACGGCGAGTCCGTCTGGGAGGAGGAGGTCCCGTGGGATCCCAAGAACCAGTCCGACTGGCGCTATCACTATGAGGGCATCAAGCACTCGATCTCCCGCGCGATGGAGCACCTCCCCTGTGTTGACGCCATCGGCGGCTCCTCCGCAGGCGTGTGGATCAACTCACGCGCGCTCGTCGCCTCGCTCTTCCGCTCCATCCCGCGCGATGACTTCGACGCGCACGTGAAGGACATCATGCTCAACATCGGCAAGGAGCTCGGCGTGCCGATCATCGTGGCCAACGACGGCGAGGTCACCGCCCTCGCAGGCTCGATGTCGCTGGAGAAGAACGGTGTCCTCGGCGCTGCGCTCGGCTCCTCGGAGGCGGTCGGCTACGTCACGATGGACGGCAACATCACCGGCTGGCTGAACGAGCTTGCCTTCGCCCCGGTGGACTACCAGCCGAACGGCCCCGTGGATGAGTGGTCCGGCGACATGGGCGTCGGCGCGCTCTACTTCTCGCAGCAGGCCGTCGGCCGCCTCGCGCCGGTCGCGGGGATCACCTTTGACGATGATCCCGACCTGCCGGTGCTGCTCGAGCGCGTGCAGGAGATGCACCTTGCCGGCGACGAGCGTGCCCACAAGATCTTCGTCACCATGGGCATCTACCTCGGCTACACCATCGCGCACTACGCCGACTTCTACGACTTCGAGAACATGCTGATCCTCGGCCGCTGCACCTCCGGCCAGGGCGGCCCGACGATCCTCGACATCGCCACCGATCTGCTGCAGCGCGAGTTCCCGGCGCTGGCGGAGAAGATCGACCTGATGCTCCCGAACGAGCGGCTCCGGCGCGTCGGCCAGGCCATCGCCGCCGCAAGCCTGCCTGAACTCACCACCGACGGCCCCTGCAGCATGTGCTGCAGCCAGGCGTGAAGGAGGACCACGATGAACCTGCGCAAAGAAGGCGCTGAGATCTTCGTCCCCGACGGCCTGCCTGTCGCCGAGGCCCTGCCGCGCACCACGCACCTTGGCATCGGCGCGCATCAGGATGACCTCGAGATCATGACCTACCACGGCATCCTGCAGTGCTTCGGCGTCCCGGACAAGTGGTACACCGGCGTGGTCTGCACCAACGGCTCCGGCAGCCCGCGCGACGGCCTCTACGCCGCCTACACCGACGAGGAGATGATGGACATTCGGCGCGCCGAGCAGAAGAAGGCCGCCGTCGTCGGTGACTACGCCGCCCAGTTCCTGCTCAACTGGACCTCAAAGGAGTTGCGCGACCCTGAGGACCCCAATCCGCGCGCGGACCTCGTGGACATCCTCATGGCCACGAAGCCGCAGTTCGTCTACACGCACAACTTCGCGGACAAGCACACCACGCATATCGGCGCGGTGAGCCGCACGGTTGAGGCGATCCGCGAGCTTGACCGCGCGGACCGGCCGGAGAAGCTCTACGGCTGCGAGGTATGGCGCGACCTTGACTGGGTGCCTGACTCGGATAAGGTGCAGTTCGACGTTGCAGGCCATGAAAACCTCGAGATGGCGCTGCTTGGTGTCTTCGATTCGCAGGACATCGGCGGGAAGCGCTACGACCTGGCCTCCCTCGGCCGCCGCCGCGCACACGCCACCTACGCCGAGTCGCACGGCGTGGACGCCACCACCTCGATGATCTTCGCGATGGACCTCACGCCGCTCATCGAGGACGACAACCTCGACCCGCGCGACCTAGTCCAGCAGCACATCGACCACTTCGCGGCCGAGGTGCGCGCGAACATGGACGCGATCCTGCGCTGAGCGTCGTGCGGGCGACCTCGCCCGTGCATCGCTCGAACATCGCCCCTCTCTCGCCCCAGGCCGCCCGCGAGAGAGGGGTGCGCACATGCGAGGACCGCTGTCATGACGGCAACGCCCCACGAACGTGCGCGGAGCTTCCTGCCCGGCACTCCGCCGGCCGAGCCTGCCTGCATGCGGACGCAACTCGGCCTCTACCTCGCGGACCGGTGTGTTCACCGAACGCCGCTGCCCCGGCTGACGGCAACGGAGGTTGCGGCATGCCCGGTGTGGAAGTGAAGCAACTGCACTGACTACCGCCCGGACGGATGTGATTCGCGTTGCATGGAGCCGCATGGGACGAGAGCCGTGACTTCGATGTGCTGGTCATCGGCGACCTCAATGTAGATCTGATCCTCTCGGGCCTGCCCAGGCTGCCGCAGTTCGGCGAGGAGGTGCTCGCCACAGGGCTTGCGCAGCGGCTCGGTGGCTCAGCCGCCAACTTCGCGGTCTGCTGCGCGAGGCTCGGGATGAGTGTCGCGTTCGTTGCGAACGTCGGCCGCGACGAGTTCGGGAGCTTCCTGCGCAACACGCTGGAGGAACTGGGCGTGGCGACCGACTACGTGCGCCGCCACCCCGACCTCTCCACGGGCATCACCGTCTCCCTCTCAGGCGCGCACGACCGGGCCTTCGTCACCTACGTCGGAACGATCGACTCGCTGCATGGTTCGGACATCCCGCCGGACCTGCCCGGCCGTGCGCGACATATGCACGTTGCCAGCTACTTCCTGCAGACGCAGTTGCGACCCGACCTGCTCGATCTTGTCGCTCGCGTGCATGAGACCGGCGCGACGGTCTCGCTCGACACCGGCTTCGATCCCGCCGAACGCTGGGACAGCGGCCTCCTCAGCCTCCTCTCGGAGATGGACATCTTCCTGCCAAACGAGGTTGAGGCGCAGGCGATCGCCGCGGCGGAGACCGTCGATTCGGCCCTCGCCACCCTCTGCGGCATGACGAAGCTGGTGGCGGTGAAGGTGGGAGCCGAGGGATCCCTCGCATGCGATGGCAGGGAGACGATCCACGTGCCGGCGTTCCGGCTTGAGGTCGCCGACACCACCGGCTGCGGCGACTCGTTCAACGCGGGCTTCATAGACGGGCTGCTGCAGGGGCTGCCGCTGGCGGAGAGCATGGCGCGCGGGAATGCCTGCGGCGCGCTGATGGCATCGGTGGTCGGCAATGACGCGCACGTTCTCACACCGGCGGCCATCGCGCAGCTTACGGGAGACGAGGCGCAATGAGCAGCGGCGCAGCGGCGCGCATGGGGCCGCGGAGGGGGAGCGTCCTGCCCACGGCTGTCGCGTTCGCTGTGACCGCGCTGCTGCTGGTCTGGCTCGCACTGAACTCGCTGCTTGGGCCCTACGCGGGCACGCCTCGCCGGCAGGCGCTCGCCCTCGCCTCGACAGTGCTCGCAGCGGCAGGCCTGGGCGTGTCACTCGCCGTGGCGCTCTCCGCCCTCATCAGGCGCAGGCGATTGGCGGGGCATATGCGGCCGGGAGAGACCATCGTGGGGCTGTTCGCGGGCGAGGTGGCGGATTCCAGGGCGTCGGGCACCGCCCAGCGCGCCCGCAGGATCAGGCTGACGCTCACCAATCAGCGGCTGCTGCTGCACGAGCCTCCCGCGGACCCGAACCCTGCGGTGAGCCTCGAACACGAGGCGGTCGCCCGATCATCCAGCCGCGGCCCCATACCGGGTGGCGCATTGCGGCGGTACATGCTGCACGAGCTGCTCCTGCATGACGGAAGCGTGCTATGCATACGGATGGATGCAGCGGCCGCACTCGATTTCGAGCAGCCGGCACGGCGATACCTGGAAGAGACCAGGCGCGAGATCCGTGCGTTGGTGCTCGAGGCGCACGGCCCCACGCCATCGAGGCCCGCGCAGCCGCTGAGCCCGATCCTCCTCCATGGCGAGCCGACGGTCTGCGTCTTTGAGCTCGACGAGCACTACCTGCGGGTGATCGGCGAGCACTCGCCGCCGCTGGCCGACCTCTCCTACTACTTCCACCTACAGCACATGAGCGTGGGCGCGATTGAGCCGGCCGAGGTGGATGGTCTTCCCGACGCATGGAGGCGGCTGCGACTGCAGTTCCACGACGCGAGTTCAATGATCATCTGCGGCAGCGTCGAGTGTCTCCGGAGCCTGCGAGATCACGCCCTCGCGGCGGGGGCCGCGCCACTGCGCCCTCTTCCCTCACCGGCCAGCGGCTGAGTCCTCGGCCTCGGGGAGGGCTGCCCTGCGGCGCATGACGGCGGTCGTCTCCTTCGCATTGTGCGGCATCGCCGAGATGCGCACGTCCTCGTAGCAGCGCTCCAGAGCCGTCGAGGCCTCCACCATGTGCCTCCGGCGGTGGCAGGTCACGAACTTGATCGTCATCACCGCGAGACCCCCAGGGCGCAGCAGGGGCGCAAGCTCGCACAGCAGCTCCGCCGACTGCACCGGCTCCATGTTCATGTCATTGACCAGCAGATCGAACCGGCCCATCTTCTCTGGGTCGAGCTCCTCGGTGCGCAGGCGCAGGTGCGTGACGTTCGGCAGCGCGGCGACGCGTTCCTCGAGGTCGGCGCTGTCCACGGCCACCACCTCCGCCATCCGCCCCGCAAGCTCGGCGGTCCACCCACCCGGCGCAGCGCCAAGATCGAGCGCCCGCCCCCCTGGCGGGAGCACCAGCCCGAACTCCTCGATGGCCTCGCGCAGCTTGAGGGCGGCGCGGTTGATCGGTCGCTCCCCCGGTGCCCAGCGGCGCATGCGCCGCAGTTCCTTGCGCAGCAGGTCGCGCGCCTCGTTCATCCCCATGAAGACGACGTCCTGGTAGATCTCGACAGAGAGCACCTGCTCCGGCGAGCTCAGGTCAACCGGCGGCTTCCCGCCGTCAACGAACGCGTCAGCGATCGCGAGGGCAGCGTCCTCCGACGTGAACTGGTGCGTGCCGCGCCGGTCAACCGCCACCATGAAGCTGCGCTCCGGGTCCGGCGGCGTGAGGTAGAGCCTCGCGGCCTCGCGCATGGCATCGAGCCACTCTCGGCCTCGCCCGATCTGCAGGCGGAAGGCAACGGGGGTCACGTGCGCGACCACGCTCGTGCTCGCCTCGTGAAGTGCATCGAGTGCCTCCTGCAGCGGTCCGGCGAGCAGGACCATGATGTTGCCGCCGATGTAGAGCGACTCGACGTGCGCTTCCGGCAGCGCGCGGCGCAGCTCGTGCCGCGCCTCAGCCTCCCACCCGCGCGGGCATGTGACGAGGAGGACGGGATGATCAAACACTGTGGCGTGAATCTCCGGTGTAGTCATGAGCGCATGCTTCGCGGCGAGGCGATCCGGGACCTCCGGCGTGCCCTGCGAGGAACTTGCGGGGCTGCGGCGAATACGAACGGGTGAGCGGACGTCCCGGCAGTGACACGGAGGCAGAGGTCATGCAGCAGAAAGTCCCGCCAACCATCGAATGGTCCGAGGCCGACGGCGGCGTCGTGCGGATGATAGACCAGACCCGGCTGCCCGGCGAGCTTGTGATGCTGGACTGCGCGGAGGTTGAGTGCGTGGCACAGGCGATCGAGCGGCTGAGCGTACGTGGCGCCCCGGCGATCGGCTGCGCGGCGGCGCTTGGGATGGCGCTGGCGGCGTGGAGGTCGGAGGCGCGGGAGACCGAGGCGCTCAAGGACGGCCTCCGCGGTGCGCGCGCGCGACTGGCCGCCACTCGCCCCACCGCCGTCAACCTCTTCTGGGCGCTGGGCGAGATGGACCGCGCTATCGAGGCGCACCAGGGCGACCCGGACAGCCTGCGCGACGCGCTGCTTGCTCGCGCGCAGGAGATCGTTCAGGACGACCTGCAGCGGTGCATCGCGATCGGCCGGAACGCGCTGGAGCTCATCCCTGAGGGCGCGAACATCCTCACGCACTGCAATGCCGGCGCGCTGGCGACCGCCGGCTACGGGACCGCGCTAGGCGTGATACGGGCCGCTCACGGGGCCGGGAAGGGCATCCATGTCTGGGTGGACGAGACGCGGCCGCTGATGCAGGGAGCGCGCCTCACCGCCTGGGAGCTGTGCATGGAGGGCATCCCGGCGACGCTCATCACGGACAACATGGCCGGCTATGTCATGGGCCAGGGGCGCGTGGACTGCGTCGTGGTCGGCTCTGATCGCATCGCGGCCAATGGTGATGTGGCGAACAAGATCGGCACCTACACAGTGGCGGTCCTGGCGGCGCGCCACGAGGTGCCGTTCTACGTCGCCGTGCCGCTCTCAACCGTGGACTACGACCTTGCCTCGGGAGACCTGATCCCGATCGAGGAGCGCGGCCGCGAGGAGGTTTCAATGCTCGCGCATCGCGTGTCCGAGCCGATCTGCCCGGATGTGGCCATCTACAACCCTGCGTTCGATGTCACTCCGCACGACCTGGTGACGGCGATTGTGACTGAGGCGGGCGTAGCGCGTGAGCCGTATGGCGATTCCCTGCGCAGGATGCGCGACTGAGCGGGCATTTTGTTCGTCCGGGGAGGATTCGGAGAGGACTACACGCAATCTAAGATGAGCGTTTCTGATCTGCGACATGCCGGCGGTCTATTGACATCTGACTCTCAACGCCTCAACTACGATTCCTGTTGTAACGATACGGCCCGTTGTCAGTCCATCAGGAGGGGTAACGATGGCCCATGAGCAGGAGTCTCAGCAACGCAAAGCGGCGCGCATCAAGATGAAGGATGCCCTGCGGCTGTTCGAGGGCAGGCATCCCGAGCACGGCGTGGACGCGATGAGGGAGGTGCTGGAGCTCGATCCTGGGTTCATCGAGCCGCGCCGGTGGTTGGCCGACCACTACCACAAGCTCGGCCAGGAGCGGCTTGCGGTCTCGCAGTACGAGGAGATGCTGCGGCTCGAGCCGGACAACCAGGAGCTGTGGGAGGGTCTGCGCCGGGTGAACCCGGTGGTCGCCGACAGGCTCGAGCGCCTGCGAAAGGCGCCTCCCGACCCGTTCCTGGCACAGGGCGTGAACGCCGGCGACCTCGATGATTTCGTCGAAGACGACGATGGCGATCTTGTCGCCGAGGCCGCGCCGGTGACCGGCGGTACGCCCTTCCAGGGCGCCATTGCCGCGAACGACGATGTCTTCGTGGACGACGAGGAGGACGAACCGGAGTACCAGCCGCTGCCCTGGGAGCATGAGCAGGACGGGCAGTTCCGCGTACAGGTAGAGCAGAATCGCGGCTTCAGGGACGTGATGGACGGCTGCGACCTGTTCTGGAACGACCCGCAGGGATGGTCGCACCTCGTGGGTCAGTGCCGCGCGCCCGAGGATGCGCACTGGCCGATGCTCGAGGAGCTCTTCCCGGCGGCCGCGGCCGATCTGCACGCAAAGATCCCCTCTCTTCTGGTCGAGCCCGGTCATACGAAGACCCCGGTCCCGCTGCCGCTCAAGAACCCGACGCTCGTGGTCGGAGAGTCTCTGAAGTACGCGCTCGGCAGCATGGAGATCCTCTTCGTGCTCGGGATGGGCATCCACGGCCTCCTGAACCGCAATGCGCAGACGATCTGGGCGAGCCAGGTGATCACGGAGCGGGTGCTCGACTGCGACCTCCGCCGCCGCGTCATGCGCAACGCAAGCGAGTTCACGATGGGCTGGGAGCAGTCGATGCCGCGCGAGGAGGTCGCGCGCATACGCAAGCTCTGCCACGCCTGGGAGATGCGTGCCGTGCTCTCCGCCGACCGCGCCGGACTGCTCGCAAGCGCGAATCTGGACTCCTCCCTGCGCGCGATCGCCGCGCTGGTGGGGCAGGAGGGCGATGCGATGACCGCGTCCCCGGAGAAGCTCCTCGCACAGTTCAAGGACGTGCCGCCCAACGAACTGGCCGCGATTCCGATCACGCATGACCCCTGGACGGATCCCCGCTACGCTGCCTACCGCATCCAGATGCTGCGCTGGTGGGCGACGACCGACGAGTATAAGAAGCTCAAGTGATGGTGAGTGGATGTGGCTGACCTGACGGTCACGGTAAGCGACGAGCTGATGATGAAGCTCAGTGCTCTTGCGCAGGCGGCCGGCGATGTGAGCGTTGAGGAGTTCGCGCGCGCGATCCTGCACCGCGAGGCCGAGCGCCTGGACGATGCGGGGGCCAATCAGAAGATCGAGGACCGGCTGAGGGGGCTCGGCTACATCTCCTAGAGACATCCCGTCAGCGGCCCCGGGCAGAGGACCTGCCCGGGGCCGCGCGTGTTACTGCAGTTGGCTTTCGCGCTGCACCTGCGCGAGGGCGCGTTTGGCGGCTTCCAGCTCCGTCTCGACCTCCTGCACGATCCGCTCCGGCGTTCGTTCCGTGACCGACGCACCCGGCGGGCAGGCAATCTCCAGCCGCGCCACGTCCAGGATGTCCTCGATCCGCTCGATCTCCGCGAGACACCGGTGCTGCCCGTCGCGGTTGCGAGCAAGCAGCGCATCGAGCCTCTTCTGCGCCTCCTGGGCCGCCTGCAGCGCCGCAAGCGCCTCCGGGCCGTCCGCGTCATGCGGCACTCCGTCGGGACGTGCCGGGTTGCCGAACTCCCGCCGCACCTCCCTCGCCACCCGGCGCAGCTCAAAGAGCCGCTCCCCGAGCGCCAGGGCCTCCTTGCAGAGCCGCTCAGCCTGGTAGTGGAGGTCGCTGTAGACGCCGCCGCTTGCCGATGCCTCACGCGCGAGCGACTTCGCCTTGTGCCTGATGCGACCAAGCTGCTCGCGCACCTGCCGCGCGGTCGGCCTCTCATCGTCAATCGGCGACATCACGAAGCGGTTGAGCATCGCGTAGATGCCCACGCCCACGCCCGCCCCCGCGAGTGCCGGGAGGAGCGTGCTCGCCAGCGGCGGGAGGTTCAGCGTGCTCAGCCCAAGGTTGGCGCCGAGAGCCAGCAGTGACCCGCCGAGCACCGCGATCGCCGCCGTGCCAACGTTGCTCCGGGTCCGTTCCGCGCGCCGGGTGTCCTGCCGGGGCTGTGGCGGCCGCGGCGCGGGGATCGGGGCAGCTTGCGCCTGCGCAGCCTGGCGGGCCCACTCCCGCTGCCACTCGCGCTCGAGACGCCGCTCACGCTCATCATCATCGTCGTCCTCATACTCGTGGCCGTACTCCTCGCTCTTGTGGTGCGAGCGGATCGCGCGGTAGATGAGGTATGCGGCAATGATCCAGCCGTAGGTCAGCAGCCAGCCCGCGCTGAGGCTGCCGAGGCCGATGATGGTCAGGACGAGCGTGAGGATGCCGACGGCAGCCGCCGCTACAACGCCGCCGATCGCGATGCCCACGAGCACGGCGATCAGCTTCAGCGGGTTGAGCCCGCCGAAGCGTGGCTGACTGCGCATCCGGCATCCGCACCCGTGCCGATGTCCCATCAATGGGCGCCCGCCCCCTGCGCGCCGCTCAGAGCAGGCTCCTGCCCTCCATGTGATCCGGAATCGGTTCGCCGAGGATCTCGAGCACCGTCGGCGCCACGTCCATGACATGCGTGCCCTCACGGATCGTGAGCTGCCGCTCGCCGGGGAGCCGCGCGGCGATCATCCCGCAGTAGTCATGCACCGAGTCGTCCGGTCCGATCTCGGTGTCGAAAGTATGCAGTGCTGAGTTACCGACGTCCTGGCCGAGTCGCCAGTTCAGGTCATCGAGGTAGATCATCAGGTCCGGCGCGTCATCCACATGCGCGCCTGTGTAGATCTCCTGCGGCCGAAGCACCTGGCTGTCCATCGTGCGCCCGTGATGGTCCTTGATCGCCTTGATGCGCGCGATCAGGTCGTCGCGCACGCGCTCGTAGTCGGCCTTCGCAACGATGCCCTGCGGCTCGCGGCCCTCGACGTTCATGAACAGCCGCCCGTAGTAGCCGCCCCATGACCAGGCGACGGTCCGCTCCCAGTCCACCAGATCGGGCGTGAAGCGCGTGAGACCCTCAACCGGCTCCTTGAGCGTGAGCAGGCCCTCCTGGATCAGCCAGTCGTTGATCGCGAACGACCCCTGCATCGCCTTGCCGCCGTGGTCGCTCACGACGAAGACAGCCGCATCGTCGCCCGCGAGCTCAATGAACTCGCCAAGCTGCCCGTCAAGGTGCACGTAGTAGTCGTGCATCGCGGTCTCGAACGGATTCCCCGGCTCGTATTTCGGGTGCGCCGGGTCGCCGTACTTCCAGAAGCCATGCTCCAGGCGGTCCGGGCCCATCTCGACCATCATGAAGAAGTCCCACTCATCCACCTGCATGAGCGCCTTCGAGACCTTGAAGCGCTTGTCGGTCATCAGGTAGATCTGGTCGAGCAGCCACTGCTTGTCGTCGGTGCGGAACCCGTCTACATCAATCATATAGCCGTCCGCGATGACGTCAAGCTGCTTCCCGAGGCCGGGCGGGTAGGTGTACTCGCAGGACGTATCGGGCGTGAGGAAGCTCGCGACCAGGATGCCGTTGACCGGCCGCACCGGGTAAGTTTGCGGCACGTTGATCATGCAGCAGCGCTTCCCCGCGTCGCCGAGGATGTCCCACGCGCGCGGGAAGTGCACCGCCGAGTTGTTCGCGATCCACTTGCTGTCATACTCCCCGGCCTTGCGGTTGCGGAAGCCGTAGAAGCCGAGCTGCCCGGGGTTGACGGAGGTCATCATGCTCGTCCACGCGGGGACGGTGATGGGCGGATCGGTGGAGCGGATGCGGCCCGCGGCGCCGCCCTGCACGAGCTGCTTGAGGTTGGGCATGTCATCGAGCCACTGGTCAAGGACAAGCTGGGGCGGCGCGCAGTCCCAGCCGATGATTACGACGCGTCCGGCGTTTGGCATGCGGAGAGTTCCTTTCCGACGGCTCCGGTATGAGTGTTACTGGAGTGCGGGGGACAGTATAGCCGAAGGCAGGGATGAAGGCAACGCAGGGCCGTCGTCAGGTCGTATGGAGCGGAGAGGCTTCAGCCTCTCCGAGGGCCCCCACGAAGCGCCCGTGTGCAGGGATGGCCTTGAGACATGCGGAACCTCCCTCAACAGGCTACGCTACCACTCCGCATTCACCGGCAGGCGTATCTCGTGCATACGGTCTCCCTGACGTCCGGATGGCTTGAACAACTGCTCCCGCTGGGGGCGCTCGCCCTGCTCTGCCTCACAGGCATCGGCGCGGCCTCAGCGCGGGCTGAGACGCTGCAGTTCGACACCCACATCGTGGACGCTGAGCCGCTCATCGCCGACGCCCTGACCGGCGGGCCCGCCGGCTGGGCCGCCTCGGACGGGGCGGACCTGCGCCTCGACGGCGGCACGCTCGCGCTGAGCGGTGATGGCGCGGCCACGTCGTGGCTCCGGCAGTCGGTGGACGGCGTGTTCCTCGTCACGCTGACCGCGAAGGTTGCGATCGAGGTGGAGGGCGGAGAGGCCGCCATCGCGTTCTGCGCGTCCGCGCCTGACGGTGGCGATCTCCTCGCCGAGCCACCTGCGAACCTCGCGGACGTGAACTGCTACGCGGTGACACTCGGCGCCGAATCGATGCGGCTGCTGGAGAGCCCGGGGGCGCGGATGGTGGACCGCAACCCGCACCTCGGCGCCGGTCAGGAGGCCGAGTACTCGATCGCGCTCCTCAAGTGGGGCGAGCGCATCCGCGTCTTCGTCAATGACCGCCTGGCCCTCGACTGGTTCGACTACCCCTCGCCGGGCAGCCTTGAGAAGCCGCTGGACGGCGGCCACCTCGGCGTCTACGCCTCCGGAGCGCGCCTCGAGCTTTCCGACCTCACTGTCTGGCGGCCCACCGGCAGGCGCCTTGAGATGATCGAGCAGCTCAAGGACCTCTCGCTCGAGACCGATCTGCGGGAGGCGCGCATCCTCGTAGGCGCCTCGGAGGCGCACAATGCCGCGGGCGCACGGATCGCGGAGGCGATACACGAGCGCACCGGAACGGAGATCGAGGTCGTGGCTGACGCCGATCCCGACGAGGCGCTGTCGGGCGACCGGCCGCTGATCGTCCTCGGCAACTTCGCGAACAACCCGGTGCTGGAGCGGCTCTACTACCGCTGGTACACGATCGTGGACGGGCGCTTCCCAGGCCCCGGCGGCTACTACCTCCAGACCATCCACGACCCCTACGGCACCGGGCAGAACATCGTGGTGGTGGGCGCGAGTGATGACGAAGGCCTCGCGCGAGCCACCAGCGAGTTCATCGCGCGCATCCCCGACAGTGGCGTGATCGGCAGGCTCTACGAGGTGGCCGCCAGCGATGACTACATGCGCCTCACCGAGTGGGACTACGGTGAGAGGCTCATCATCCCGGCGGGCTGGCCGCAGCACTTCGCGCTCGGGAACTACGGCTCGCGCGACGACCCGCGCCACTCGGGCATCGTCTACCTGCTCACCGGCGACGAAGCTTGGGCGGCGCGCTACCGCGAGCAGATGCTGCGCTGGATCGAGCAGGGCATCCAGACGCACCTCTACGTGCCGGGCTGGATGGAGATCTGGGACCTGATGGAGGAGCATCCGGGCTTCTCCGATGAGGAGCGGCTCCGCATCACCAACTGGTTCCTCACGCAGGTGCGCTCGGATGAGTGTTTCGGCGCGCTGCATATCCAGCGCTGGCCGTGGGGGATGCCGCATCAGAACCACGGCGCCCGCCCGGGCATCGGCACCTTCTTCATGGCGCGCTACTTCCGCCACAACTACGCGCTGCCCGAGATGGAAGTCTACCTCAACCGCATCTCAGACTACTTCGCGATGCAGGATGACTGGTCGAAGCCGATGTGCGACTCATCCATGCACCAGTGGGAGGCGACGCTCGAGGACAAGGCGATTTACGCGCTCGCGTCGGGCGAGCTTGCGTTCTTCGAGAGCGGGGCCGCCCGCCGAGCCGCCGAGCGCGCACTGGGCACCGTCTACAACAATGGCATGCTGCCAACCTTCGGCGATGCCCAGTACGGCTCCAGTCCGCTGACGCTGCTGGCGAAGGCCGCGCACTACTACCGCGACGGCCGCTACCTCTGGCCCGGCTCGCAGCGCCCCGCCGATCCCATGGCGAGCAGCGACGAGGTGCTGCGGACCTTCGTCGGCGACCTGCAGCCGCATCCGCCCACCGACATCATCGGCGTCTCGGTCATCCCCTACGACACCGGCTTCTGGGAGGGTTGGCGGAACCTGCCAGAGCATACCTTCTTCAACCCGCCGACCATGGGCTACGAGCAGGCCTTCGACAAGATCGCCTTCCGCACCGGGCTCGCGCCGGAGGACGAGTTCCTGCTGCTCGACGGGATGGTCGGCGCCTCGCATGACTACGATGATACGAACACGATTCACCTGTATTCCCGCAACAACCGCGAGTACCTGGTCACCTACGACGGCCTGTTCTCGAGCACCATCGCGCGCCACAACGGCGTGAACATCGTGCGCGACGGCCTCTCAAGCGAGATCCCGTACTTCGCCGAGCGCCTGCACGCGCAGGACCTCGGGGCGGTCATGCTCAGCCAGACGCGGCTGAACGAGTTCGCGGACGCGGACTGGACGCGCTCGGTGCTGCTCGTGCCTGGCCGCTACTTCGTCGTCATCGACGGCATGAAGGCGCGCGAGCCGGGCACCTTCACATTCACGGGCCACTGGAAGACGCTCGGTGAGCCCGCGATGGATGGCGACACGCTGACCGTGGCGCAGTGGCCGCGGAGCGAGGAGCGCGGCCCGCAGAACGAGACCTTCTTCCACATGCAGACGCCCGCCGAGGGCCTGAGCCTCCAGCGGCTCGACTACCTCCGCTATGCCTCAGGCGCGCGCTACTACCCCTACGCGGTCCCCGAGCCGAACATGGTGACCCAGTCGCTCAGCGCCGACCTCGCCGCCGGGGAGAGCGAGTTCCTCTACACGCTCGCGCATGAGAGCGGCAACGCCGCGCAGCCGCAGTTCTGCATGCACCCTCGGGGAGCGGCGTCGTGCGCATCTCCGGCGCTGAACATGCGGCCTGGGCAGGCGCACCGGCGGCCGAGTTCACCGTGGGCGATGTCGCGATCGCCGCGGACGCCTTCTACCTGACGCCCGACAGCCTCAGCGTCGCAGGCGGACGCCGCGCGGTGATCGCGGGCACAACCGTCCTCTCGGCAGATGAGCCGGTCACGCTGACCGTCGGACTGGCAAGTGGCGCGATCATTGCCGGCGAGGGCGCCTGCGCCGCCGCCCCACTGCCCGCCGCGGCAAGCGCCGCACTGGCGGCCACGCTGGCGTCATCCGAGCATGATGCGCCCGCCCCCGACCGGGCTGCGGGAGATGTCGCGCGACAGCTCACGCCGGCCTGGGAATACGATGCCGGCGGCGAGGTGCGGTATCTGCGCGCAGCGGCCGGGAACCCGGGCGTGGAGGTGCGCTCGCCAGACCGCCCCGCGCTTCCCTCGGAGTTTGGCGTGGTGGCGGTCCCGAGCGAGGCAGGGCACGTCGCCTTCCTCGGCGCCGATGGCTCCGAGCTTCGCCGCATGGAGGCGGGCGTAGCGGTGAACGATGTCTGCGTGGCGGACGCCGATGGCGATGGCGCGCCGGAGGTCTACCTCGCGCGCGCGGACAG
>DHPY01000122.1:42132-47120 GCA_002411015.1 Armatimonadetes bacterium UBA5352
CTACCTCGCGCGCGCGGACAGCACGCTCGAATGCCGCGCGGCCGATGGCACGAGCCGGTGGCTCTACGCGCCGGAGAAGGAGCAGTCGGTCAACACCTCACTCTTCATCGCCAGCAACCCGGCGCTCTACACCTTCGTGACCGACCTCGGCGGCGACCCCACGGTCTGTGTCACCACCGGCGATCAGCACCTCCATGGCCTCTCGCCGGACGGTGAGCGCCGGTGGCTTTTCTGGTCGTATGCGGGCCTCTTCGGCACCCACGGCCTCTACGATGTAGATGGCGACGGGGCAGGGGAGATCGTCGGGGGCAACCGGGAGGTCTCCGACTCCGACGCCGTCTACTTCCTCAACGGCCAGAACACCTGGATGCGGCGCGTCCTGAACGATGGCTGGGGCTCGACCCTCAGCTCCATGGCCATCGACGACCTCAACGGCGACGGGCGCGATGAGATCGCCTTCGGCACCGGTCGGGCGAGCCTGTATCTGATCGCGCCCACCATGGATGATGACGGGCGGATCTTCCAGCGCAAGCTCGGCGACGACGTGCGCGGCACGGAGATCATCCGGGACGCCCAGGGCACGCCACTGATCGTCACCGGCTCCGCCAGCGAGTTCGTGGCGGCGTTCGATGCGGTGGGCGAGAGGCGGTGGGCGACGGCCGTCGGCGGGCCGGTCCGGCAGATGACCTCCGCGCTGGTCGGCGACCACTGGCTGATCATCGCAGCGCTCGAGAGCGGCGACGTGCTGGCGCTCTCGGCGGAGGGGCAGGTGCTCGCCCGCGGCTCCATCGACGGCCGGCCGACCGCGCTGACGACCACCGTCAGTGACGAGCCTCTGATTCTCGTGGCCGCCGACAGTGGCGTCGTCACGGCCTTCGCGGTGGAACTGGCCCGCTGAGGCCGCCGGTCCACACGCCGGTCACTGAAAGCAGGTCCCGGCGCGGGCGAGGCGAACAGTCCCTCGCCGCTACCGGACAGAGCCCGCACAGGCGGTCGCATTCCCGGCCGCCAGCATGGAGGTCATACAGATGAAGCTTGGTCTGCTTACGTACAACCTTGGCCGCGACTTCGACCTCGACGAGCTGATCCGCATCTGCGAGGCGTATGACTACGACGGCATCGAGTTCCGCTCGGGCGTCGGGCCGCACGGCGTTGAGCTGTCGGCGAGCGCGGAGGAGCGCGCCACCATCCGCGAGAAGATGGCCGCGAGCCGCCTGCAGATCGCCGGCATCGGCACAAGCTGCCGCTTCGAGTCGCTCGATGAGGGCGAGCGCCAGGCGCAGATCGATGAGGCGAAGGCCTTCATCGACCTCTCCGCCGAGATCGGTTGCCCCCGCATCCGCGTGTTCGGGAACAAGTTCCCCGAGGGCGCAGACCGGCAGGTCGTCGTGCACAACGTAGGCGAGGCGCTGGCCGAGATCGCCGAGCACGCCGCGCCCACCGGCGTGGACGTCAACCTCGAGTTGCATGGCGACTTCTCCTACTGGAAGTACACCCTCGAGGCCGTGGAGATCGCCGACCACGTCCGCGTCGGCGTCGTCTACAACTGCAACGTCTCCGAGATCGCCTACGGCTCGATCGGCCAGTTCCTTGAGCCCGTCGCGCCCTACCTGCGCCACGTGCACATGCATGAGCTGGAGAACATCTTCCCCTACCAGCTCCTCTTCCGCTGGCTCAAGAACATCGGCTACACCGGCTTCTGCTCGGTCGAATCGGACACCCCGAGCACCGATGCCGAGCGCATCATCCGCATCTACAGCCTGCTCTACCGCGCGTGGGTGGATGGCGCGTAGGCCACTGATGACGACGCACAGGATCATCTTCGCCGATTCGCAGCGGATGGACGCTCTGCCCGACGAGAGCGTCCATCTCGTTGTGACCTCACCCCCGTACTGGTGCATCAAGGACTACGATCACCCCGACCAGATCGGCCATGACCAGGACTACGAGGAGTACCTGGCCGCTCTCCGCAACGTGATCCGCGAGTGCCACCGCGTCCTCCACCCGGGCTGCCGGATGGCGATCAACGTCGGCGACCAGTACCTCCGCGCCAGCGAGCACGGGCGCTATCGCATACAGCCGATTCCCGCCGACCTGACCGTGATCGGGCGCGAGATCGGCTTCGACTTCATGGGCAATATCATCTGGCACAAGATCTCCACGACCAACACCACCGGCGGCTGCTCGCTGATGGGCTCGATGTACTATCCGCGCGACGGCCACGTGACCTACGAGCATGAGTACATCCTGCTCTTCCGCAAGCAGGGCGACTGGCCGAGGCCCGGCGCGGAGGCGAAGGAGAAGAGCCGCCTGACGAAGCAGGAGCGAACGGAGTGGTTCCGGGGCCTGTGGGATGACATCCCGCCGGTGCGGCAGGATGAGCACATCGCGATGTTCCCGGTCGAGGTGCCGAGGCGGCTCATCAGGATGTACACGTTCCACGGCGAGACCGTCCTCGACCCGTTCATGGGCAGCGGCACGACCGCCCTCGCGGCGGCGATGGAGGGCCGGAACTCGATCGGCTACGAGATCAACCGCGACTTCGAGCCGCTCATGCGCGAGAAGCTCGCGGGGCACGAGGCGCAGTTCGAGTAGAGCCTACTCGCCCACGAACACCGGCGAACTCCACGCCCACGGGCCCTCCGCGGGCGCGATGTTCGACGGATACTCCGGGAAGCCGCCCGGCATCGTCACCTTCGCGTAGTACCACCCGCACCTGGGCAGCCCCTCGATCGTCTCGTCGAAACTCGCGGGGAGATCGCGCAAGGCGGCGATCACCTCGCCATCGCCGATGATCTCGAGCGTCTCGACCTCCCGCGGCGCATCCACCGCGACGCGCGCGCGGTAGCCGTCGGCCTCAGGCGCCACCTCGCCCATGAACGCGTCGTTGAGCGACAAGCGCAGGCCGATCCGCGCGCCGGCGGTAGCGTAGCAGCGCCCGTGCCGGAACGCGTCGATGATCCCGCTGAGCGTGAACTCGCGCACCCAGAGCCCCGTAAGCCCTCCCCCGAGGCCCGGGGTGCGCCGATGGCCGTCGGATGTGCCGACGAAGCCCGCGCGGAAGCCCTCGTTCAGGTGCTCGTGGAAGCAATCAGACTTGTTGATGTAGTCGCCCCAGCCGCAGACCACCTCCATGTTAGTCTCCCGCTGGCTCTTCGAGAGCGCGAACTGCCGGTGCTGTGTGTTCAGGATGCCGCTGGTCGCCCGCACCCACGCGAGTAGCGCGTCGAATGCATCGTCCGCCTGCCCGATCCCCGCGTCAGCCCAGCGCAGCATCGGCTCATCGTAGCGCTCGAAGAGCATGGAGCGGTGCTGCGGCGTCACCGCGCCCCATGGCAAGATCGGCAGGGACAGGCGGCTCAGGCATGATCGCGTCGTTCCTGTGCAGGCCGGTGAATCTCAGCGCTGGACGCAGTTTCGCTGCCGCACGCAAAAGGGCCTTTGAGGACCTTGTGTTGCGCGGGGTCTTATGCTACAATACACATCCAACTTGGGGAGGAGAGGTGGCCGAGCGGCTGAAGGCAGTCGCCTGCTAAGCGATTAAGGGGGTATAAGCCTCCTTCGCGGGTTCGAATCCCGCCCTCTCCGCCATACGGCAGCAACGACGGCGGACGACGGCAAACGACAGCGAACAACTGCCACGCCGTCGGTGGGGAGACTGCAGAGCAGATAGCCGTTGCAGCCGTTCGCTGTTGCTCGCAGTCGTTGGCCGCCGTTAGCCGTCGCATGCGCCCGTAGCTCAGGGGATAGAGCACTGGCCTCCGGAGCCAGGGGTCTCGCGTTCAAATCGCGACGGGCGTACCACACGATTTTCCGCACCACCGGAAGTTACGGTGGTTGAATGGCCCGCGGCCTGACCGCCGCGTGGAGATGTGCGCCGGTAGCTCAGTGGATAGAGCGCCGCCCTGCGGAGGCGGAGGTCCCGCGTTCAAGTCGCGGCCGGCGTACCACCTTTCTCTCAGAACGGCTCCGCGCAGCGTGCGGAGCCGTTGTAGCGACAATTGACGGGTCGGGAGCCCGACGGCCCGATCCCCCTGCGCCCCCGTAGCTCAGGTGGATAGAGCAGCAACCTCCTAAGTTGAAGGTCGCCCGTTCGACTCGGGCCGGGGGCGCCAGCCCGAAAACCCGCCCGGCCTCCCGGGCGTCCGACAATACCTACAGGGCGCACCGCAGCTTGCGCGGTGAGGTGGCAGAGCTGGACGATCGCGCTCGCCTCGAAAGCGAGTAGGCCCGCAAGGGTCTCGTGGGTTCGAATCCCACCCTCACCGCCATACGGCAGCAACGAAAGAGACGGAAGCGACGACAGCTTTCGGCAGGAACGGCAACGGGGATCTTTGACAGCTTGAGCCGGTAAGGCAGACGATCTCGCCCGTGACTGCCGTTGACCGATCGCTTTGCGCGGAGAGGTGACCGAGTGGACGAAGGTGCTCGCCTGGAGAGCGGGTAGGCCCGGAAGGGTCTCGTGGGTTCGAATCCCACCCTCTCCGCCATACGGCAGCGAACGGCAGCGCACGGCAGCGAACGGCAAACGACGAACGACTGACACGGAGTAGGTATTGCGGGGAGGGGTTCCGTGCCCGATTTCGAGAAGCTTGCGGCGTGGCGGCATGCACACAGACTTGCACTGTCGGCATACGGCCTCAGCAAGCTGCTGCCGCCCGAGGAGCGCTTTGCGCTCGCCGATCAGATCAGACGCAGCGCCGCGTCCGTTCCCGCCAACATCGCCGAAGGCTACAGCCGCTGCAGCGACACCGAATTCAGCTACTTCATCCGCGTTGCGCTTGGATCCGCCGCCGAGCTTCAGTCCCTCGCGCTTCTCGCACGCGACCTCGGTTACGTTGAGCACGACAGACTGGCAGGCTTCTGGCCGCAGGCCGCGCAGACGATCAGGATGATCAGGGGCCTCCATCGACGAGTGCAGGAAGACATTGAGGTTCATCGATAGCTATCATCAGCCGTCTGTCGTTGTCTTTTCCGTTGCCGTTCGC
>DHPY01000122.1:47260-66880 GCA_002411015.1 Armatimonadetes bacterium UBA5352
GCCGTTCGCCGCCGTTCGCCGTCGTCTGCTGCCTTGAGTCGGTTGTGCTAAGCGGGGGACTGGCGGTACCCTGAACCCACAATCCGCCATAGTGGGGCCGAATTCCTGGCCCGAGGATTCGCTTCTTGGCGTCTGACCCTCGTAAGTGGTGTTGAAGGTCGGGTCCCGCGCAAGATGACCGCCGCCCAACCCCGTCAGGCCCGGAAGGGAGCAGCGGTAAGCGGCCACTCATCTGTGCCGCGGATCACCTGGCCGGAGCTAACTGCGAGGGTAACGGCCGGGCGGCGTCTTCGACGGCTGGGTGCACAACCGACTCAAGGCAGTAACGGCAGCAACGAGAGTAACGACAGGAACGGAAGCAACGGCAGCGAACGGCTTACCGGCTTGAGTTCTGAAGTCCATGGCAAAGGGGCCTGACGTGGCCTACCAGACCTTCGCCCTCAAATACAGGCCGCAAACCTTCGACGAGATCGTCGGTCAGGACCACGTCGCCACCACCCTCAAGAACGCGGTCATCGAGGGCCGCGTGGCACACGGCTACCTCTTCGCAGGACCGCGCGGCACCGGGAAGACCTCCACCGCACGCGTCCTCGCGAAATCCATGTGCTGTGAGACCGGGCCCACCCCCAGCCCCTGCTGCTCCTGCTCCCTCTGCCAGGCATTCACCGCCGGCAGCGCCATGGACCTCATCGAGATCGACGCCGCATCAAACCGCGGCATCGACGACATCCGCGAACTGCGCGAGCGCGTCGGCTACGCACCAACACAGGCGCGCTGCAAGTTCTACATCCTCGATGAAGCGCATATGCTCACGCCCGCCGCCGCCAACGCGCTCCTCAAAACGCTCGAGGAACCGCCACCATTCGTCTACTTCGTGCTCGCCACAACCGAGCTGCACAACATCCTGCCAACCATCCGCTCTCGCTGCCAGACCTTCGAGTTCCGGCCCATCCCGCAGATCGAGATCGTCCGGGCCCTGCAGCATATCTCCGCGAACGAGGGCGTCCAGGCCGACGAGGCCGCACTCGGCGCCATCGCCCGCGCCTCCGGCGGCGCCATGCGCGACGCCGAATCGATCTTCGACCAGGTCATCGCCTACGGCCGCGGCGCCGTGACGCTCGAGATCGTCAACTCCATCCTCGGCGTCACCGATGCCGAGCTGCTCACCGCCATCGGCGATGCCGTCGCGCGCGATGACATCACCGCGGTCTTCCGGCTCGTTGATGAGACCGTCGCCAGCGGCAAGGACATCGACCAGCTCCTTGAGGACCTGAGCCTCTACTTCCGCGACCTGCTGCGCATCTCACTCGGCGCCGCCCCGCCCGAGTGGATGCGTGCGGCGGGTGGCAATGAGGTCATGCAGGCGCAGGCGGCCGCGATGGGGCCCAAGCGCCTCGGTGACACGATCGAGGAGCTCGGTGAAGCCTCCGCGCGCGTGCGTGACACCGCGCAGAAGCCACTGCTGCTCGAGGTGACGCTGGCGCACATGGCGTCCGTGCCCGCGCAGGGCCCCGTGGCGCCGATGCCGCCGCCTGCACCGAAGCCAGAGCCAGCCGCGCCGCAGCCGACTGCTTCCGCGCCGCAGCCCGCTCCGGAGCCACCCGCTCCGGAGCCACCCGCGCCTGAGCCGGCAGCGCCGGCAGCGCCCCAGCCTCCGCCCGCTGAACTGACCCTCGACGCCGTCCGGGAGGGCTGGCCGCGCGTGATGGAGGCGCTGAGCGCCGCGGGCCATGCGTCGGTCGCGGCGGTGATCAGCAGCGCCGAGCCCTGCGCGTTCGAGAGCGGCCGGGTGACCCTGCGCTTCCCCGCGGACAGCCGCTTCGAGTATGAGCGCGCGAGAGACGCATACGTGGCGACGATCGCCGATGCTGCGCAGGCCGCACTCGGGCGCGCCGTGGAGATCATCTGCCAGGCGCAGGAGGCGGCGCCGCCCTCGGTGAACCCTCCCGAGGCTGCCGAGGGATCGCCCGAAGCACGGGTCGCTCCCGAGCAGCCGCGCGAGAACGTGGCGGAAGCGGCGCCGGCGACGGAGGAGCCTTCAGCAGAGCAGCCTGCGCCGACCACACCGGCCAACGGTGCCGCCGAGAAGCAGCAGCAGCTTGTCCAGGGACTGCTACTTGAGTTTGACGGAACGGAAGACACTTCGGGTTGAGCCCGCGCCTTACTTTCTCGTGTTCCAGCAAGGTGCGGATATGGTCCCCGGCGAATATGCCGGCGCTCCATCCGAGGATGAGGAGCCTTTGATCGAAGATGCTCAACCCGTTTCAGAAGCTGATCGAGAAACAGATCGAAGACGTGTCGCACAAGATGGCCGCGGCGGCTGAGGAGCTGCGGTCAATGGAGATTGTCGGCAGCGCCGGCGGCGGCGCCGTGAAGGTCACCGTCAGCGGCCTCGGCGAGGTCCTTGAGGTCGTCGTAGACCCGCAGGTCATCAGCGAGGGCGACTGCGAGCTGATCCAGGACCTGCTCTGCGCCGGAATGCGTGAGGCGCTGCGCAAGGCCTCCGAGATCAAGCGCACGAAGCTCGCCGACGTGCTCCCGCTCGCGGGCCTGGGCATGGAACTGCCCGAAATCCTCTGAGAACGCGCCATCCCGGCGGAGGCTGCCGGCAGAGCGCCTCGTCGCCGGATGGCATTCACTGTGTCGAGGCGGACGATTTCGTTGCTAAGCTATGCCGGTCCCATCCGGGAGCTGATCGAGCAACTCGAGAGACTGCCCGGTATAGGCCCCAAGAGCGCGCAGAGACTCGCGTTCCACATCCTGTCATCAGGCCCGGCCCGCGCCCACGCCCTCGCGGACGCCATTGCGGCGGTGCATGAGCGCATCCGCCGCTGTGAGCGCTGCGGGAACTGGTCGGAGCACGCGGTCTGCGAGGTCTGCTCCGATGACAGGCGCGATCGCAGCGTCCTGTGCGTCGTGGCCGACGCCAAGGACCTCATGGCGCTGGAGCGGGCGGGCGAGTTCTCAGGGCTGTATCACGTGCTCGATGGCGTGCTCTCACCGGTTGAGGGCATCGGCCCGGGGGGGCTGCGCATCAGCGAGCTCCTCGAGCGCGTGGATGAGCTTGAACTGCGTGAGGTGGTGCTGGCGACACCGCCGACGGTCGAGGGAGATGCGACCGCCCAGTTCCTCAGCGACCTGCTGCACGAGCGTGGCCCCGTCCGCGTGACGCGGCTTGCGCTGGGGCTGCCGGTGGGAGCCGACCTCGACTACGCCGACCAGGTGACCGTGGCGCGCGCAATGCGCGGGCGCACGGAGATGACCGACTGATCGACCGACGGGCTGCGACCGACCAACCACGCACACCGGCGTGGCGTTCGTTCGCGTCCGGCGGCTTGACGCGTGTCACAAAGTACCAACTCGCCGGCGCCAGTGCCGGTTCTTGACTGAGGAGGTTAGTCCATGGCTCAACTGACCGAAGTCCGCTTCCACGGACGGGGTGGGCAGGGCGCGAAGACCGCCGGCTACATCCTCGCCGTGGCCGCCGCGGAGGAGGGCTGGAACATCAACGCCTTTCCCGAGTACGGCGCGGAGCGCAGAGGCGCTCCCATGAAGTCCTACGTGCGTATCAGTGATGCCCCGATCCGTCTGCGGTCCGGTGTAAGGCACCCCAACATCGTGGCCGTCCTCGACGACACGCTGCTCGCGACCGAGAACGTCACTGAGGGCATGACTGAGAGCAGCATCCTGATTGTCAACACCGATCAGACACCCGATGAGATCCGCGCGCAGCTCGCGAACCCGAACGTGATGGTCTATGTCGTCAATGCCACGCAAGTGGCAATGGACACGATTGGCCGGCCGATCCCCAACACGCCGATGCTCGGCGCGATGGTGAAGGCCGCAGACCTCGTCCCGCTCGAGTCGCTCAAGCACGCCGTGGTCGCGCGACTGGGCGGCAAGCTCTCGCAGGCCGCCATCGAGTCCAACTACGCGGCTCTCGACCGGGCCTATGAGGAGGTCCACGCATGAGCAGGGTCTACCCCCCCACCGCGAAGTGGCATGAGATGGAGCGGGCCGGCATCATCCCGCAGGCAGGCAACGCCGAGGAGTACACCGTGGGCGGCTGGCGTAACGAGCACCCCGTCCGCGACAACGAGTGCTGCATCGACTGCCTCTTCTGCTGGATCTACTGCCCCGACAACGCCGTCAACATCAAGGACGAGTCGGTCAAGTACCAGGGCTTCAGCGCTGACCACTGCAAGGGCTGCCATATCTGCGCGGCAGTCTGCCCGAAGGACTGCATCACGATGGTCCCCGGCGGCGAGTTTAGCCCCGACGAACCCGGCCAGTCGGAGGAGGAGTGAGCATGGGCAAGCGCATCGCTCTTGAGGGCAATGAGGCCGTGGCTGAGGCCATGCGCCAGATCAACCCGGACGTCGTGGCGGCCTACCCCATCACGCCGTCCACTGAGATCGTGCAGAACTTCGCGCAGTTCGTCTCCGACGGCGAGGTCACAACCAACTTCGTCGCCGTCGAGTCCGAGCACTCCGCGATGAGCGCCTGTCTGGCCGCTGCGGTGGCCGGTGGCCGCGTCATGAACGCGACCTCCGCTAACGGCCTGGCCCTGATGTGGGAGATCCTCTACATCGTCTCCTCACTCCGCCAGCCCGTCATCCTCAGCGTCGTCAACCGCGCGCTGTCGGGCAACATCAACATCCACTGCGACCACTCGGACAGCATGGGCGCCCGCGACACCGGCTGGCTGCAGATCTTCGCCGAGGACGTGCAGGAGGCCTACGATAACCTGATCCAGGCTGTCGCCATCGGCGAGCGCATGGATGTCCGCCTGCCCGTCATGAACTGCCTCGACGGCTTCCTCCTCTCGCACTCGTATGAGCTGCTGCAGGTTGAGGACGACCAGGCCGTCAAGGACTTCGTCGGCCCCTACCAGCAGTGGAAGCCGCTGCTCGACATCGAGAACCCGGTCACCTACGGCCCGCTCGACCTCTACGACTTCTACTTCGAGCACAAGCGCTCGCAGATGGAGGCGTACCCGCCCGCGAAGCAGGCGATCATCGAAGAGGGCAAGCGCTTCGGCGAGGTCTTCGGCCGCGAGTACGGCCTCATCGAGGGGTTCATGACCGAGGACGCCGACTTCGTCGTCGTCGCGCTCGGCTCGACCTGCGGCACCCTCCGCGACGTCGTGCTGGAGCAGCGTGAGAAGGGCGTCAAGGCCGGTATGCTCAAGATCCGAGCCTTCCGGCCGTTCCCGGCCGAGGAGATCGCGATGGCGCTGCAGAACGCATCCGCGATCGCCGTGCTCGACCGCGCCGCTTCGTTCGGCGCACACGCCGGGCCGCTCTACCACGAGGTCACCTCGGCAATGTACACGCACGGCAAGGCCGTTCCCACCAACAACTACATCTATGGCCTCGGCGGCCGCGAGATCCTGCCCGATGACCTCAGCAGCGTCTACGATGACCTGCAGCAGGTCGCCACGGCCGGTCAGCCCTGGTCGCCCGTCAGCTTCCTGGGCCTGAGGGAGTAGGAGGATAACTTATGGCGAACCTGAAGCAGTTGTCACATCGCGAGGTGCGCCTCACCGGCGGCCATCGCCTCTGCCCGGGCTGCGGGGAACCAATCGCCGTCCGGCAGGTCCTGATGTCCACCGAGAACCCGGTCCTCGTCGCCAACGCGACCGGTTGTCTCGAGGTCTCGACCACGATCTTCCCGTTCAGCGCGTGGAATGTTCCGTGGGTCCACATCGCCTTCGAGAACGCCGCCGCGGCGATCTCCGGCGTTGAGGCCATGTACAAGTCGCTCAAGGCGCAGGGCAAGATCGATGCCGACGCCGACTACAAGTTCGTCGCCTTCGGCGGCGACGGCGGCACCTACGACATCGGCATCCAGGCCCTCTCAGGCGCCGCGGAGCGCGGGCATGACTTCCTGTATGTCTGTCTGAACAACGAGGCCTACATGAACACCGGCGTGCAGCGCTCCTCAGCCACCCCGCAGGGCGCGCACACCACCACCTCGCCCGCCGGCGAGGTCCTGCCCGGTAAGAAGCAGAACCGCAAGGACCTCACCGAGATCATGGTCGCGCACGACATCCCCTATGTCGCGCAGACCATCCCCGGCCGCTGGATGGACATCACCCGCAAGGCGGAGAAGGCCTTCTCGATCCCGGGCCCGAAGTTCATGAACGTCCTCACCCCCTGCCCGCTCGGCTGGGGCCATGAGGGCGGTCTGACCCCGGAGATCTCGCAGCTCGCCGCGGACACCTGCATGTGGCCGCTGTACGAGGTCGAGTATGGCGTGTACAAGATCACGTACAAGCCCAAGGAGAAGAAGCCGATCGAGGACTTCCTGAAGCCGCAGGCGCGCTTCCGCCACCTGTTCAAGGGCGAAGAGGGCGAAGCGATCCGCGCCTCCATCCAGGAATGGGTGGACTGGAAGTGGGAGCAGCTCCTGAACAAAGCAGGCGCGTAGGAGCGAACCTCCGGTCACCGAAGTAAACTTACGGGGCGCCCTCACCCAGGGGGCGCCCCGTCTGCTTACGGGCACATTGCGGCGAAGGTCGGAACCTTGCCCACCGGGAAATGTCCTGTAGAGTCACATGATGAATGACTGCCGTTCACTGAAGACCGCGCTCATCCTCGCCCTGGCGATCCTCACGATCGCTCTGCCTGCATGCGCCCGGCCAGCCGATGAGCAGGGCCCCGGGACGGAGCAGCTCCTCGCATGGGCGGATACCTTCCGATATCAGGGCCTCAACGAGGAGGCGCTTGAGGTCTGCGCGGCGATCCTCGACGCCGACCGGGGCAACATCGAGGCGCTGCTGCTCCGCGGGCAGGTGCTCATCGCCGAGGACCGCCTCGATGAGGCTCTGCGCGACTTCACCCAGGCGCTCAAGCGGCAGCCGCGGAACGCCTTGGCGCTGGTGGGCCGGGCTCGCGTGTACCTCGCGCGAGGCAACCAGCCTCAGGCGAAGGCGGACGCACAGAAGGCGCTCAAGTTGACTGATGCGGCCGTGGACAAAGAGGATGCGAATGCGGCCACGTGGTATGCGCGCGGGGTGGCGAAGGTGATCCTGCAGAACGACACCGCGCTGCAGGACTTCGTGATGGCGCTCAGCCTCGACCCGGCGCTGATGGACGCACACAGTGAGCGGGCTCACCTCTACGTGGCCGAGGGGCGGCCGGCGGATGCCCTCGACCAACTGGCGCGCGCCGTGGAGGTTCGGCCAGACTACGCGGTGGGCTACGTTGCGCGCGCGAGGATCCACTACGAGATGGGGAACCTCTCGGAGTCAGTCGCTGACCTGGACCGTGCGCTGGCGATCAACCCGCAGTACGCGCGAGCGTGGCACAACCGCGGGCTGATCAACGTCGAGCGCGGCTACTATCGCGAGGCGATCACCGACCTCACCTCCGCGATCATCGCGAAGCCCGGCTACGCCAGCGCGCATGTCTATCGCGGCCAGGCCTACCTGGAGTTCGACAACCCCTCAGCCGCGCGCGCGGACTTCGAGGCCGCGATGGAGCATGACCCGAAGGGCTGGGCCGGGAAGACCGCGGCCGATATGCTCAGCGACATGGGCGTCGAGGAGCCGCCGGTGCCCCCCTCAACAGCTCCCCCTCCGGAAGCGCCCACTATCTGAGTCGCCGCGGCCTCACCTGAACGTGCTCTGCGCCTGGGCCGGCTCGAACTTCACGTGCCCGTCGAGGTAGCAGATGTTGATGGATGAGTTGTGCGCCTCGTGCAGGTTCACACCGAACTGCTCCCGCGTCAGCTTGCACCAGGCGTCCGACCATAGCCAGCAGTCGCTGTCCCACATCTCCGTCATCACGCGCGGCTGATTGCCGGTTCGCTGGCGCACGAAGCCCCACGAGATCCACGTGTTGAAGTCCTGCGGCCCCGGAGATACCGTGTTAGGAACCTGGTCAAAGCTGAAGCAGTAGTAGCCGATGTTACCCGCGGCGCGATTGGCCGGCGTGTCCTGATAGGCGGTCATCCACTGCGCCGTGCGCGGCAGCGAGGGGCAGTAGAGGATCCCCATGTTCTTGATGTAGGGCATGATCTGATTGACCAGCCGCGCGGAGGTCAGGCTGGAGTTCCCCGGGTAGTAGCCGCAGGGCAGACGCTCGTCGTAGTCCCCGGCGTACATCTTCGAGGCGAGGCCGATCTGGCGCAGGTTCGAGGCGCAGGTGGTCTTTCGGGCCTGCTCCCGCGCCTTCGCGAAGACCGGGAAGAGGATTGCGGCAAGGATCGCGATGATCGCGATGACAACAAGCAGTTCGATGAGGGTGAAACCGCGCTTCATGACGACAGCTCCTGTCACAAAATGGCGCTTACCGGCTAACCCGCGGCGACATCCATCTTCGAAGGCGCGGCCGAATCGGAGACCAGCCTGCCTGAATCGAGGCGGATGATCCGTGCCGCGCGCGAGGCCGCCTCGCGGTCATGCGTCACGAGCAGCACCGTCCCGCCTTCCTCGGCGAAGCCCGCCAGCGCCTCGAGCACGCCCGCGGCGTTACGCTCGTCGAGGTTCCCGGTCGGCTCATCGGCCAGGATGACCTTCGGCCGGTGCAGCATCGCGCGGGCCAGAGCGACACGCTGTCGCTCGCCCGTGCTGAGCTCCGCCGGCGTATGCCCCGCGCGCTCCGTCAGGTTGAACCGCTCCAGCAGCTCCTCGGCGCGCATCCTCGCATCACCGGCCGCCAGCGCCAGCGTCGGCGCGAGGACGTTGTCGCGGACGTTGAGGTAGGGGATGAGGTGAAACTGCTGGAAGACGAAGCCGATGGTGGTCGCGCGGAACTGCGCGCGGCGCTCCAGCGGCATCGCGTAGAGGTCCTGTCCATCCACCGTCACGCGGCCGCTATCCGGCTGCAGCAGCGCGCCGACCGCCAGCAGCAGCGTGGTCTTCCCGCAGCCGCTCGGCCCCTGCACCGCCGCGAACTCCCCCGCGCCGATCTCGAGCGTCACGTCATCGAGCGCCCGCACCTCGTGCCTGCCCGCGCGGTAGCTCTTCCCTATGCTCTCAACGCGCACCATGCCGCACTCATTCCTCCTGTAGGATCACTGCCGGGTCCTGCCGGGCGGCCGCGCGGGCCGGCAGCCAGCTTGCGACCGCCGCGAGCACCGGTGCCCCCAGCAGCGCCGCCGCGAGCAGCTTCGGGTCCACGAGCTTGCCGAAGGCCTCACTGCCGGGCATGACCTCGCTCAGATACGCGCCCGCGAGCAGCCCCACCACGACGCCGACGATCCCTCCGGCCAATCCCATCAGCAGCGCCTTGAGCAGGAAGGCCGACTGGATGCGCCGGCCACTGACGCCGATGGCCCGGAGGATGCCGATCTCCGCCCGGCGCTCGCGCACGTTGCCCATCATCAGGAACATCACCCACGCGCCGGCGCCGATCGCCGCGACCGGAACGAGCACGCTCGCGAACACCCGCCGCTCCTCCCGCAGGCCCGCGCGATATTCCATCTCCTGCGCGACCGCCTTCTCATGCGCCTCCGCGGCCCGCTGCCGCGCCAGCCCTCGTGCCTTGATCAGCGATGAGAACTCGTAGACGCGCGTGTCCGGGAGGATCTTGCGCACGTGGTCCTGGATCGAGCCAAGGTCCTCAACGTTGCAGAGGCACTCGAGCGCGAGGATGCCGTTGATCTGCCCCGGCCGCCCCAGCCACTCCTGCGCCTGCTTGAGACTCACCCAGGCGGTGTAGTCATCCTGCGTGCCCCTCCGCCCGAAGACCTCGCGCACGGTGAGTTTCTTCCCGCGCATCGTGATGGTGTCGCCGACTGCCGCGCCGATCTCCGAGGCAAGCTCCGAGCCGAACTTGATGTCGCCCTGCTCCACCGGCTGCATGATCGGGGGACGCTTGTTCTTCGGGCTGTTGCGGAAGGCAAGCTGCCCGCGCACGCCCGTGAGGAGCACCTCGCGCTTCATCTCCGGCCAACTCACGACCTCCTGCAGCAGCGGCAGCAGGTGATTGAGCGTCTCCACGTTCTGGTCCGCGAGCTGCTGCGCCCAGTCCTCCGGCATGTAGTGCGTCGGGTAGTTCAGCCGCTGTAGCTCGTCCATGTCCTGATCCCTGTGCAGGATCAGCACGTTGTAGCCCATGTCCTTCATGATGACCCGGTAGTCGTCCTCGAGCTGCGCCATCTCCTCGCGAACCTCGGCCTCTTTCTGCGCCACGAGCTCCTCGGTGCGCAGATCATGCCCGCCGAGCATGGTCAACGAGCCGACGAGCACGCCGACCGCAATCATGACTGAAAGCAAGCCCAGCATGAAGCTGAGCTTGCGATGAACGATCTCCTGGATGCTAAGTCGCAACACGTTCATGCTCTTCGTCCCCTGCAGCCTGACGCCGTCGTCGGAGGAGCGCGAGCGCCGTGGTGACCAGCGCCGCGATGAGTGCAATTGCGCCGACGGCCTGCGCGAGGCCGCCGGGATCGTCAGTGTCGTCAACAGTGGCCGCCATGACCTGCGCCTGCTGATCGAGCGCCCGTTCGCGATCGGCCGGCTCCGTGAGCGTCTGCGGCACGGCGGCTGCAGAGCCCTCCGGCGCAGGCGGCCCGAAAGGCTCAGGCGCGGATGTCCGCGCACTCGACGGCGCGGGAGCCGTACCGGCGCCGCCCGATGCGGCCGCCCTGCGCGCCTGCGATGGCCCTGAAGCCTCGCGCTCGCGGATCGCGTCAGCCTCCGCCAGACGCCGCTCGGCCTCCGCCGCGCGATCCTGGAAGCCGGCCATCCCGGCCGGCGGCGGGAGGTTCTCGACCGCCGTCTGCGCGACCTGCGTATCCCAGTCGAGCGCGATCAGCATGTCGGTGCCCGGGTTGCTGTCCTTCACCTCGCAGGAGCACGGGCCGGTGACGAACTCCGCCGCCTGAGTGATGGTCCGCTCATTGATCCCCGGCCCCGCGAGCGCGTAGAGCACCAGGCCTCGGCCGTAGATCGGGAAGACCAGCGGCTCGCGCGCGAACTTCGTCGCGAGATCGTCCTCAGTGTGCAGCAGCATGCTCACCAGCATCTGCTCGGCGGCCGCTTCCCTGCTGAGGCGGTGGATCGTGAACTTGATCGGCGGCGGCTCAGGAGGCGGCGCCCCGCCCCACGTCGCCACCACCGGGAGCTTCAGAGTCTTCTCCAGCCGCGCGAGTTCTCGCTCGAGCAGCGCGGCGGCCGCGTTGTCCTTGCCGCGATCCCCGCTCTCCAGCAGCACCCACGACGCCGTCGTCCGCTGCATGAGGTCCGTCGCAATCTGCCTGCGCAGCGGCGAGTCGAGCAGCCCGCGCGCGTTCGCGCTCGTCAGCGGCCCAGTCCATGCCGGCTGGGCTATACGCTTCACAGGGGGGTAGTAGGCGGCCATCCACGGCAGCTTCGCGCCCGACTGCTCGGCAAAGCGCCGGAGCATCGCTTCATCCGGCCCGGCCGCGAGGTCCACCGCCCTGACGCGCAGATTTCCCTGTGCCGCCTCAGCCCCCTCGCGGAGCAGGCCCAGCGCCTCGCGCTGCGGTGCGGAGAGCGCGCCGCGGTGGAAGACGATAACCTCGTAGGCGTCCGATGTCCAGTTCTCCAGCGCGTACTGGAAGACCGGGATGTCGCAGGCGCGGCTGCTCGCAACGCACGACAGCGCAAGCACGATTGCCATCGTGGCGACCGGACTGAGCGCCGGGAGGCTTCGCCTCTGCGGCATGACCGTGGTCCTCTCATCTGCCCAGGGAGTATCAGTAACCATTGTCACTTCGCCGGGTTGTATCCGCTACCTTCCCCGCACCGGTCCGTTCAGGTTCACCGAGAGCGTGAACTGGTGTTGCGTAATGTCCGTCACGATGCCGATCGGCTGGCGCGGCGCGGACATCGTCGCCTCGGTCCCGTCGCAGAACATGCCGAGCGTCGGGCTGAAGGTCATCACATCAACGCGGTTCTGCGCCGGGTAGAAGCGCAGCAGCCGGATATAGCCGTCGCGGATATCCGAGAGCATCTCGTGGACGATGTTATCCTCCTCGCCCATCGTCTGCATCCGCATCGCCTGGGTGGAGCGCTGGTCGCCGCACAGCACCATCATCACGTTCGGGTGGAAGCGCACTACCTCGTCCCACATTGCCTGCGGGCTGTTCCCGCGACCGTCTGCTCGGTGGCACTTGCTCCACTGCATGCGGCCCTTACCGATGGCGTTGTAGCTGAAGTCGCCCCACTCGGTCACCGGCCCGAGCCACATGTGCGTGGTGATGATCGCCCGCCGGTCGGGGTGAGTCGAGAGCACCTCATCGGCCCACGCCAGCACCTCATCGGGCGCATTGCACTCAAGGTTCATGAAGAGCAGGTCAACACCCTCGACGCTCACCAGGTGGTAGCTGTTCGCGTTGTTATCGGCTGATCCGCCATACCAGTCGAAGCCCTTGAACCGGTCCGCGCCGAAGAACTCCTCGAAGAGCGGCTTCTCGCCGCTGCTCGCGCTCATATCGTGGTTGCCGATGCACAGGCCGTAGGGCACCACGCCGTGCAGCCTGTCGAGCGCGGCCCGCGCGATCTCCCACTCCTCGCGATTGGTGGCGGTGTTGACGATGTCACCCACGTGCGTGACGAAGGTGATCCGCTGCGCCTCCCGGTTGTCCACGATCCACTGCGTGATGGCGTGGAAGACCTCCGGGCCGCTGTACTGGCCGCTGGGCGAGCCACCGCTGGAGTAGTCCTGCGTATCCGGCAGCATGACCACGGTGAAGCTGCCCTCAGGGGCGGGATCGGGCGCCTGCGCGGCCGCCGCAGCGCCTCCTGCCGCCAGCAGGCCGAGAATCGTCGCGATCTTGACCGCCCTGCGTATGGAGCATCGGATCCGAGTCATGACCGCCTCCCTGCGTGGTGCGTCTGCCGAGAGGCGTTCTTCCCCGGGCTGAGGAGGAGTCCTCCGGCGGAGGTCACGGCAGGACCGGGAGGATGACGCGCGTCGGGCGGGCGCGGTCCATGAAGACCGTGTTGTTGGCCACCAGTGCCTCGGCATATTGCGGCTCGCCACCTGGCGTCTCACCGCGCAGCCGTTCGGCAATGAGCGCGCGGGTGACCGCGTGATCCCCGTAGGCCTCACCGGTGTTCGGGTTGATGTCGAAGCGGTCGAAGTTGCTGCTCGAGAGCGCCAACCGCAGGCGGTGGCCAGGCGCGATGGCGATCGCGATGTAGCCGAGGTCGATCTCGAACTCGTAGACCTCCGCCGGCGCGAGCAGCGCATCCTGGAGGAAGCCGTCGCGGTAGCGGCCCTTCACGATGCCGTCGAGGAAGATCATCGAGCGGCCGTCGGGGTACACGTCCGTCAGCTTCGCGGTGAAGTCTGTGTCAGTGCGGTCGGAGGCGCCGTACAGCACCACCCTCACCTGCCCAACGATCGTGAGTGGCGTCTCAAGCGGCTCGGTCGTGAAGAGCAGCACATCCGCGCGATCCTCAACGGGCCGCTGGTCGTGGGGGCCGGTCACGGGCATCTGCGCGTGCACCCGCCCGACCGTCGGCACCGGATCGCGCGGGTCATAACGGTAGCTGACAGAGGTTTCCTCGTCATCAGACGGCCTGTGACGGAGGCTACCATCCTCGTGCGCGAAGAACGCTACTTCGGAGGTATCAGGCGGGAAGTCGAGCGCGCTGACCCAGGTATTGCCCGGCGCGCGCGGCTCACCCGCGGCGCCCATCAGGTAGTAGCGCACCGGAGGCTGCTCCATCACCCCGTTCTCCACGCCCTTGAGCCAGTGGTCGAACCACGGCAGCCAGACCTCCTTCGGCCAATCCGGCTTCGCGCTCGCCGGGAAGGTCACTCCGCCGGGCAGGACGAGGGGCTTCCCCGGGTCCTGCTCCTGAAGCACTCCGTGCCCCCACGGCCCGATGATCAGCTTCTGATTGCCCTGCGCCTCCGGCCCGCCATGCTCCTGGCAGGCGCGGAAGATCTCCACCGCGCCCTCCTTGTAGAAGTCGAACCAGCCTGCGCTGTGCGTCATCGGCACGTTGAAGCTGCTGATCTGCGAGGTCCCGTAGCTCCGGATGCGGCGGTTGATGAGTTGGGGCGTGCGCTGAGTGAACGGCCCCCGCAGGAGCGTCTCGTAGTCGGCCTTGCGGAAGACCGGCGGGTAGAGCGAGTCGGTGTAGTAGTTACCGGGCGCCTGCGCGGGGATGGCGCAGGCCAGACTCGGCGGGTCGGTCACCGCTGCCTCATACTGCGCCGCGCCAAGATGCGAGTAGCCGAGCATCCCGACCTTGCCGTTGCACCACTTCTGCGCGGCCAGCCACTCGATCGTGTCATAGCCGTCGTTGTGCCGCGGCTGGCCCTGGCCGGCATCCGCCGAGGCGTAGAAGCCGCGCATGTCCTCCACGCAGAACGCGTAGCCGTTGCCCAGGAACGTCTGACGCCAGTACTCGATCGGCCCTGCCTGGTCCTTGTTGTAGGGCGTGCAGACGAGGATCACTGGAATGCCGTCGGGGAAAGCCTCCTCCGAGTGGTCCGGCGGCATATACAGATCAGCCGCAAGCGTCGCGCCATCGCGCATGGGGATGGCGATCGTCTGCTTCGCGGGCTGTGCGGAGGCGCCCCGCAACGCCGTGAGGAGAACGAGCAGCGGCCAGAGTCTGCGCACCATCGCGAACACCTCACTCAGGGCGGAGCAGGTCCACGATCTCGCTCAAAAGCGCGGGAGAGTCGCCGTAGATGCGCACCGCGTCCACGAGGTCCTCGATCGCGCGGATGCGCTCGACAAGCTCCTCAGCCGCGAAAAGGTCCGCATCCGGTCGTCCGCTCGCCACTATCTGGACGAACACCTGCACCTCCGGATTCCCCGCGCGCAGCATGCCCACGATCCGCTCCACGCCCGCGCGATACTCCGCGACGGTCGTCAGCTCGCGGCTCGCGTTCATCTGCAGGCTCTGCGACTGGATCAGCCAGATGTCGCAGTGCTTCGCAAGCTCCGGGTAGAGGTCCTCACGCTGGCGCATCTCCCGCAGCCCCGGCCCGACCAGCAGCGGGCTGCCGAACTCGTCTGCGAGCGCCTTCGCCGCCTGCACGCTCTCGAGGAGGTTGTCCATCTCTTCAGGGGGCGTACCGGGCGCGCGCTCGGGGTTGTAGCCGATGATGATGCGCTCCGGCGGGATCTCCGCCGCGCGGAGCATCTCGATGGTGTCCGCAACGCCGGGGAACGGCCGCACCTCATGCCGCCACAGCGCGAGTGAGAGGCAGACCACACTCACAGGCGGCTTGATCTCCTGGAAGACCCTGAGCTTGTCGCCGCCGAGGATCAGGTCGACGAAGTCCTGCTCACCATCGAGGCGCTTCGCGACCTCCTCGGAGCGCGCGTACCACATGAAGCCGATGCCAAGGGGCGGTTGGTGCGGGGAAACCTCGTCACCCACACAGACCGGCGCAGCAGAGATCAGAAAGAGTAGCGCAGACGCGTATCTCAGACAGTGCGCCATCAGGATCATCTCCAGTACCTCATGGCCCGGCCCCAGCTAGAAGAACGCGTTTGCGCTCGAGTTGTTCTGCGGCGTTGAGCGACGATCCTCCCGTACGCGACTTCCGAGCAGGTCCGCGGGCCTCCCGTTGCGAAGTATGCACCCCACCGCACAGCATGGACCTTCAAGCAGGTGACAGCATGTCCGCGGGTAACCGCACAGTTCTCGTGATTCTCGACAGCCGCAAATCGGCCGAGCGTCGCCCGGCTGACCAGACAGTCTTCGCCGCGCTCGATCACTTCAGCGTGGCGTGGGAGGTGCTCGATGGCGGCGACTACATGGGCGCGATCCCCGAGTTCATCGCGCCGCGCGCGCTCTACATCATCGCGCATGATGGCGCGGCCGAGTGGCTGAAGCCGGAGGTCGCGCAGCAGATCGCCGACGCCGTCGCCGATGGCGCCGGGCTGGTGAGCTTCGACCGCAGGCCCCAGGAGTGGCCACAGGCGCTTCGTGAGATGCTGCCCGGCGAGATCGGCGAGACACGCACCGGAGTCCTGCGCTTCTCAGCGCCATCGTTCATAAGCTCCGGCCATGAGGAGGGCGAGGAGCTGGAGCTTGGTGAGGAGATCGCGGCCGTCACGCTCCCGGGCGACGGGCGCTGGCAGCCGCTGGTGACAGACGCAGAGGGCCGCGCCGTCATCGCATCGGCGGCAGCAGGCGCGGGGCGCGTGGTCGCGTTCGGCACCGGCGAGAGCATCTACCGCGAGGGCGTCTACGGCCACGTGCGCGGCATCGACGGGCTGATGTGGCGCGCGATCGTCTGGGCCGCCGCGAAGCCCTTCCCGATGCGCTGCGTGCCGCCGTACGTCACCGCGCGGATGGATGACTGCAACGGGACCTACGGCGCCTTCGCCTACGTGGATGTCATGAACCGCTTCGGCATCGGCCCGAACCTCGGGCTGTTCATCGACGAGATGGGCCCCTCGGATTGGGCCGCCGCGAAGCGGCTGTATGACGCGGGCGGCGCGGATTTCTCGATGCACGCCTTCCGCGATGACTTCTACATGGCCCGGCCGAACTACAAGCCGTGGGCGGTCTCGCCGGACAAGCCCGACCTCTCCGATGGCGGGAAACAGACGCTCTACGAGGGCCTCTCGATGGACCACCACACGGGCGCGGACTTCTCCGACGAGGGCATCCGCCGGAACTTCAGCCGCATGGACGACGCCTTCGCCGAGCACGGCATCACCCACAGCCGCGTGCTCAACGCGCACTTCGGTGAGGTCGGTTGGCGCGCGGTGCCGCTGTTCCTCGAGCGCGGCGTGGACATGCCCTGCAACAACTCGGCCCTCGGGCAGCTCTACAGCAACCAGCCGGTCTGGCGGCCGAGGCCCTACGGCATCCGCGGCCTCTCCGGCCGCCACGGGCTGATCATCGACCGCTGCCCGCAGCACCCGCGGATGACCTTCGTGAGCATCAGCATGTCGCACGTAGGGAAGACGCACATGAGGACCGATATCCTCAGCGGGCGCGTTCCGTTCCTCGATGAGTCCGAGACACCGAAGCTCGATGAGGCCGCGCAGGCAGGCACCGAGAACATCAAGCTCGGCCTCGATGCGCTCGCCTACGGGCTGCTGTTCACGCACGAAGAGCGCATCAACGCGATCAGCCCCGAGGACTGGGAGACGGTCGTCACCGGCATCGTTCGCGGCCTGGATGGCTGGGAGTGGCAGGGCGGCCTGCGTGAGGACGTCGGCGTCATCTGCAAGCGGCTCTTCGACTCGGCCCTCGTGCGGGCGAACCTGACTGACGGCGGTCTGCGATGCGAGCTTGTCGGCGATACCTACGGGCCGTCGCCGCTCACGATCTGGGAGAACGAGGGCGATGGCTGCACGAGGCGCGTGGTTGACGTCGAGCCGATCAACGGCTACGCCGAACTCACAGTGTAAGGACGCAGCACGGGAGAATGAGCGATGTCTGAGCGCAACTTCCAGTTCCGCCAGCGGCTGAACGAGGTCCATCGCAGCGACCGCCGCGATCCGGAGACTCTGCCCGCGCAGGGCGAGGTCGCGGTGGGGGGGGCTGGCGCATCTGCATCCCCGCGGATGCCCCCGAGTACCTCATCGGTGTCGCGCAGGACCTGCAGGACTACTTCCTGAAGAGCATGGACCTCCCGTTGCTGCTCGCGAAGGGCGACGAGGACGCCGCGCGCTGCATCCGCCTCACTACGAAGGACCTCAGTCCGAAGCTTGCTGAGGGCCTCACGAAGCCGCGCGGCTACCGGCTGATCGTCGAGCCCGAGCGGATCACCGTCTGCGGCTTCGATGAGCGCGGAGTGGGGCAGGGCTGCTACTACATCGAGGACCTGATGAACCTGCGCGAGGGGCCGTTCCTCCAGGAGCAGGACACCCTCCGAGAGCCGATCTTCTCCCCGCGCATGATCCACTCCGGCTGGGGGATCGACCAGTTCCCCGACCAGCACCTGAACGCGATCGCGCACGCGGGGATGGATGCGATCCTCGTCTTCGTCAAGGGCCCGGATATGACCACCACGGGCTACCTCGACCTGAACAACCTCGTGGACCGCGCGGCCCACTTCGGCGTGGATGTCTACCTCTACAGCTACCTCAAGAGCCGCAGGCACCCCGACGATCCGGACGCCGAGGCCTACTACGAGAGCACCTACGGCGCGCTGATGCGGGCCTGCCCCGGCGCGAAGGGCATCGTCTTCGTCGGCGAGTCCTGTGAGTTCCCCAGCAAGGATCAGAACACCACCGGTCGCCTGCGTGGCGAGCCCTCACCCGACGGCAAGCCGGACAACCGCCGCAGCCCCGGCTGGTGGCCGTGCTACGACTACCCCGAGTGGCTGAACATGGTGAAGGGCATCCTCCGCAAGCACAACCCTGACCTTGACGTGGTGTTCTGGACCTACAACTGGGGCTGGGCGCCGGAGGAGAACCGCGTGGCCCTCATCCACTCGCTCCCGACGGATATCTCCCTCCAGGCGACCTTCGAGATGTTCGAGAACATCGAGAAGAATGGGATCGTCACCCGCTGCGTGGACTACACCGCGTCCTTCGAGGGCCCCGGCGTCTACTTCCGCAGCGAGGCAGAGGCGGCGCACGAGCGGGGCATCCCGCTCTACACGATGAGCAACACCGGCGGCCTGAGCTGGGACATCGGCGTCATCCCCTACGAGCCGATCCCCTTCCAGTGGGAGCGGCGCTACCGGGCGCTGCTGAACGCGCATGAGAACTGGGGCCTCGTCGGGCTGATGGAGTCGCACCACTACGGCTGGTGGCCCTCGGTGGTCAACGAGATGGCGAAGTGGGCCTACTGGTCGCCCTCCGCGCTGCCGGAGGAGATGGCGCCGAAGCTCGCTGAGCGCGACTTCGGCCCTGAGGGTGCGCCGCTGGCAGTCGAGGCCTGGCGCGCATGGAGCGAGGCCATCCGCGACTACGTGCCCACAAACGAGGACCAGTATGGTCCGTTCCGCGTCGGCCCTGCGTATCCGCTGGTGCTGCACGAGGACGTGGAGTTCCCCTCCGCCCCCTACGCGCACTTCGGCGCGCGCATCCTCAAGACGATGTATGGCTCCCACCGGATCGAGGATGTGCCGGCGGAGATCGAGCTGCTCGAGCGGATGCGCGATCGGTGGCAGGAGGGCGTGGCGCTGCTGGAGCAGGCGATCGAGCGCGCGCCCGAGCGTAAGCGCCCGGAGGCCGAGCGGATGCTGGGCCTCGGCCGCTTCATCCGCAACTGCGTGCAGACGACCATCAACACGAAGCGGTGGCTGCTGCTGAAGAAGCGCCTTGAGGCCGAGCCGGAGCAGGCGGACGCGATCCTCGACGAGATGGTGGCCCTGGCGGAGGCGGAGATCGCCAGCGCGGAGGCGACGATCCCGCTCGTGGAGGCCGACTCGCGGCTTGGCTGGGAACCGAGCATGGAGTACATGTGCGATCGCGAGCACCTTGAGTGGAAGATCGCGCAGGTGCGGCGGGTGATCGAGGAGGAGATCCCGGCGCTGCGCGGCGGGTAGCGGCCTCGCGGTGTATCACCCCGGAGGGGCCGCACGAGCCCCGCGAGCTTGTGAGCGGGGCGAGGTCGGCCCATCGATGATCGCAATGGGCCGACCTCGGCATCCTCCTTCGTCGGATGCCTCGTGCGGCCCCTCCGTGCGGCGTGCGCGGGCCGGCTTCGTCGCGCGGCGCGGCGCCGGCGCCACCTGACCGGCGGGCATAGCGAGAGTTAAG
>DHPY01000001.1 GCA_002411015.1 Armatimonadetes bacterium UBA5352
GTCATCGTTGTGCGTGGGCCGGGGTGGAACCTGAGGCGCTGGCGCGCCTCACTCCTCGCGCCGCTAGACGACAGCGGCGCTCGGAGCGGCCCCTCCACGCGAACGGCAACCTAGCGCGTCCGGCTCGCCTCCCTCACCGCTGCAGCAGCCGCAGGGCGCTGTTGGCGTAGACGGCGGCGCCGGTCGGGAGCACCACCGCATCGTTGAGGTCGAAGTGCGTCGTGTGCACCGCGTTGACGAAGCCCGACTGCTCATCGCGCGTGCCGAGACGCGTCATCGCCACCGGGACCCGGCCCACCACCGGGAAGAACGCGAAGTCCTCCGCGCCCATGCTCGGGTAGGGCATCTCCACCGCGCACTCTTCACCAAGCACCTCGCGCGTCGCATCCCAGACGCAGTTCAGCACCCCGTCATCGTTCTGCAGCGCCGGGTAGCCATCGGTGATCTCCGCCTCCAGCCGCCCGCCAAGCTCCGCAACGAGCGTCCGCAGCCGGTTGCCGATGAAGTCGATGATGGCCTCGCGCGTCTCGGACTCGTAGGTGCGCACGGTGCCGACGAGTTCCACGCGATCGGCCAGGATGTTCCGCCGCGTGCCGCCATGGATTGTGCCGAAGGTAACGACCTTCCGGTGCAGCGGGTCGGTGCACCGCGCCACGAACTGCTGCGTCATCACGATCGCCTGCGCGGCGATGGAGATCGCGTCGGTACCCTGGTGCGGGCGGGCGGCGTGAGCCGCCTCGCCGATGATCGCCAGGCGCAGCGAGTCGCTCTGCGCGGTGACGAAGCCGCGGGTGAGGCCGATCGTGCCCTGCGGCAGTTCGGGCTGGACGTGCTGGGCGAAGATCGCCTCAGGCGTCGGGTCGAGCAGGCAGCCGTCCTCGATCATCCGAAGCGCGCCCGCGGAGCCCTCCTCGCCGGGCTGGAAGATCAGCTTCACGATGCCGGGCAGGCCCTCGCCCATGCCGTGGAGGATCGCCGCCGCACCGAGGAGGCATGCGGTGTGCGCGTCATGCCCGCAGGCGTGCATGAGCCCCTCGTTGCAGGAGGCATACTCCGCGCCGGTCTGCTCGGTCAGCTCAAGCGCATCCATGTCTGCCCGGAGGCCGACGCAACGCTCGCCGCTCCCGCGCAGGATCGCGACGACGCCGGTCTCTCCGACGCCCTCATGGATCTCCTGCACCCCCATCGCGCGGAGTTGCTCGACCACGTAGGCAGCGGTCTGGTGCTCCTGCATGCTCGGCTCGGGGTGCATGTGCAGATGCCGGCGCCACCTGGTGAGATCTTCGGTGAGTTCGCGTGCTCTTTGCGCGATCCAGTGGCGGTCGCTCATCGTTCAGCCTCGCTCGCGATCATTCGTGGTTGTCTTCCGCGACAGGCGAGGACGCCTGGTCGTACCTTCGTTAGATCTGACAGGCGAGGACGCCTGTCCCACGCAAATTCTCCGCGTGCAGGCAGGGGCCTCCTGCGTGTTGAGCGAACTCCCCGGCGGTGGAGAGAGGCAGTCCTCCGGCCGCCGTTTTCCCGGGCGGCCATGGCCGGAGCGATCTGTGAGCAGCGGGCTCTCCACCAGGCTGGGCGCGCGATGCACCACCGTGACGGACAGTGCCGCAAAGGGAGGCGGAGTCTGTGAGCGTTCAGTTCTACGTGTACGAGCTGCGGGATGATGCGGAGCGAGAGGTACCGCGTCGGATCGTGTGGACGGGCTGGCGGCCGGTGCAGAGCTGGCTGGCGGAGGAAGGGCTCGATGCGCCGAGCCAGATGGCGCGGCAATTCGAGTTCCGCCAGGTCAGGGATGTGCTCCAGGAGACGGCCGCGATAGATGCGGGCATCACCGACGCCTACATCTCGCCGCTGCCGGATCTGCGTGGGGAAGCAGTCGTGTTCGGGATCGCTGAGGATGACGCGGACTTCATCGTCTCCAACGTCCCGCTCCAGTGGCTGCTGCAGCAGGCGGTGAACGGCTGGGAGGTCTCGCTGAAGTTCACGGTCGAACGCGTGGGTGGCAAGGAGACCGAGGGCTACTTCAGCGACGAGACCTGAGCCACCGGTGGGTCGTGCACACAGCTCTAACGCGACGAGGGAACCATCGGGGGCCATGCTTCGGCTGAAGATACCGAGCGCATATGTGTCGAAGGTGACGGGGCGGCGGCCGATGCTCGGAAAGCTGGAGGACCTCAGCATTCGCGTCCTGCGCTTCAACCCGTGTGTGCTGCAGCACGAGCTGCGGCTGCGCATGCGTGGGCGGAGCGTCTTCGTGCTTATGCTCATCTTCGCGGCGGTCTGCTCGCTTGCGGCCGCCGCGCCCTTCGTGTTCTGGACGCTCCAGTCAGCAGCCGGCGGCTATCAGGAGAGTCGCACGGAGATTGGCCGCTGGGGGATCGCTGTGCTGGGGATCATCCTCCTGACGCTCATACTGCTCGCGCTCCCTGCATGGGCCGCCTCGTCCATCTCAGGCGAGCGCGAGCGCGACACCCTCGCGGTGCTCAGCTCCACGCGACTGTCCGCCGCCGATGTGGCGATCGGGAAGTTCTCCGCCACCGTCACCTACGCTGTCCTCCTGCTCGGGATCTCTCTGCCGGTGGCGGCATGGTGCATGCTGCTGGGCGCGGTCTCTCCGGGCGAGCTCGTGGTGGTCTACGCGATCCTCCTGAGCTTCTCGCTCGGGATCGCGGGGATCGGCCTGTGGATGTCGGCGCTCGCGCGAACGACCATCGGAGCGACCGTCAACAGCTACATCGTGCTGCTGGGCGTCTTCGGGCTCCCGCTGCTCTCCATCCCGCTCGAATCCGAGCTTCAGGGGATCACCTGGGATATTATCGGCATGGCCTTCATGGCGCTCGTGTGGATCGGTCCGGTGGCGATCAGTGCGTGGGCCATGGCGGCCTTCGCGCGCTGGCTCGTCACGCGGACCGGACGCATGCGTGATGACCGCGTTCGCGCGCTGTTCGTGGTGATCTGCTTCGGCCTCGCGGCACTCGGGCTGTTCGCGATTGAGGCGGCATCCGGGATCTTCAGCGACGACCTCGCCGATACCGCCCTCATCAACCCCTACGCGTCGCTCGTGCTCTACCTCGAGGAGGATGAGGCGCCGTGGGCGGCGATCTGGGCGTCGGGCGCGGCGGCTATTGCCGGATGCCTCGGAGCGGTGCGCTGCCTGCGACTGCGCGAGTTCCACCCGATCTACGTGGAGGACATCTTCATAAACGCCTGGCGGCGCGTACACGGCCGCCAGGCCGCTCCTGCTGTGAATTGTCAGATGCCATAGGGAGGCGCGTCCCATGTCACGTGCTATTGCCGCCGCCGTGATCCTGTCGCTCGTCGCCTCGCCGCTGCTCGCGCAGCCGGAGGTCGAGGAGCGTGTGAATCTCGACCGAATGGCGCAGGAGCAAGATCTCGAGCAGCGCGTACAAAGGTTCGTCGAGATGGGCGTTGAGCGCGAGGCGGCGCTGTTCCTCACGCTGCTTAGCGAATCCGGCATGGCCCCGTCGCAGGTGCTGATGATGCTGATGATGGCGGAGCAAGGCGGGGATGAGATGATCCCGCTGATGCTGATGAACCGCGGGCAGGGCGGGTCGGGAGCGCCTGCCGTGGTTGATCGTGGTGATGAGGTGCTGATCGTCGAGAACGGAACGCTCTACGTGATCGACATGGTCAAAGGCGAGGTGAAGTCGAAGCTGAAGTACGCGGCTCCCGAGCGCCTGGAGGACAGTCCGATCTTCTCGCTGCTGGTGCCGATGTTCGGGCAGGGCCGCGATCAGGCGCAGCAGGCGGCCTGCGCGAGCAACCTCAAGCAGATCGGGCTCGCGTTCCTGATGTACGCTCAGGACCACGATGAGGACCTTCCCGGGGAGAACTGGGTAGAAGAGGTCCTGCCCTACCTGAACAACCGCCAGATCTTCATCTGCCCCTCGCGGGATGGGGCGCTGGTCGGTTACGCGTTCAATGAGGCGCTCGCCGGGGTGAACCTCGCGGAGATCGCGGCGCCTGCCGAAACCGTGCTCGCCTTCGAGAGCTTCATCGGCGGTGACGCTCCGGTCGGAGGCGCCGCCGATGTGCCGCCAAACGGTGTGCATGAGGGCGGCGTCAACGTGCTCTTCGCCGATGGCCACGTTCAGCTGCTGCCCGCCGAGGCCGCGATGGATGCGCTGGCGCGCGAGGTGCGGTAGCGGCTCGGGCTGGGCGCAGGTGCCCCGGTAGCGGGCGCGAATCGAGGCGGAGGCGCCGCTGGGCGGCGCCTCCGGAAGATGGGCGCTTGCGGTGACGTTGCCTGATGGCACCCGCCACGTGAGCGTCCAGGGGTGAGCCGCCTCCTTAGCGCCTCGTCACGCTTGCCCAGCAGGGGATCGTGACGGTGTCGCCGGGGCCGTAGTCATACAGGAGCATCCGGGCGATGCCGTCGCCGTCCTTGTCGGCGAAGGCCTCGCGCAGCACGTCGGCGCTCACCGCACCCTCGTGCTCGGCGTCGATGATTGGCTTCACGCTGCCCTCCACGTGCGTGATGCGCCACGACGCGCTGCCGTCCTCGTTGGCGAGCGTCTTGCCGCTGTAGTAGCCGAAGCTGTTGAGCTTCAGCACCGCGCCCGAGGTGACTGCGCCATCGGCGATCTCGGTCACCGGGCCCTCGCCGACGCGAGCATCGTAGTCGAGCGTGAGCTCCACGCCGCCCTCGATGGCCTTCGCGGCCACGATCCGATGCGTCGCGCCGTTGCCGGCCTCGTTCGTGATGTGCACCATCCGCCCGACGAGCGCGGTCGCGTCGGCGCTGGAGAGGCCGGTGAAGCGCGCATCGAGCATCGCAGCCTCGCCGCCGGGCAGGCCCGCCTGCAGGCGCTGCTCCGCCGATCCCTCGAGTCGCACCCGCACCTTTCGCTCGGGCCAGTCGCAGCTCTCGATGACGCCGCGATGCTCTGCCGCCGTCAGCGCCACGGACATGCCGTCACGCTCCAGCGTCGTCCCGCGCACGAGGACTGTCGTGGCCACCGCGCCGTGGCGCTCGCGCCAGAGGGCGAACTCCGCGTCCGTGGACAGGCCGCCCTCAACAGCGCAGGGGGTGCCGCCGCTCGGCTGGATTACGAGCGTGTCGGTGAAGGCATCGGTCTCGATGCGCAGGGCGATGGGTGCGAACTCACCCGCCGCGTCGCCGGAGACCTCCAGCGGGGTGATCGCGCGCACCCGGCGCTCGCCCTCGTACGGCTCGATGACGGTCGTGTACTGGCTCGCCAGCGGCGCCTCGCCGGAGTGTTGCATGACCAGCCAGGTGGCGTTGTAGGTGCCCTTGCCGCCGGGCGCGGTGCACTGCGAGGTCCAGAGGCGCGCGCCCTCGGGGGCAAGGTGCGTCGCGTGCATGAAGACGCCGTCCTGCCCCTCAAGCTCAACCGCCATCTCCACCGGCCCGCCGACCTCGCCGACCATCGGGTCGGGCATGAACGCAAGGCTGACCATCTCGCCATCCCCGTTGTGGCTGAAGGAGGTGTCACGGTAGGCGACATCGGGTCCGGCGACCGTGCCGCCGCCCTGGGGCTGCAGGTCGGCGCCGCTGACCTCGGCGACCCCGCTCGGCATGTGGAACGAGTGCGTGTGCTCCGCGCCGCCCGTCACGCGCTCGATGCTGACCGCGTAGCAGTCGCGGTCGTCAATGTCCACGAGCGCGATGGCCTTCTCGCGCGCCGGTTGCCCGTCGGCGCTGGAGAGGCTGCCCGCGCGTGCATACTGCGCCGGAGCGCTGTCGGCGAAGGTGCGCACCTCGCCGATCCCGAATGAGCCGGTCGGTACGCCCGTGATGTGCGTCCCGTAGTGCGTGCCCCAGTTGGTCTCCCAGGAGGGAGCGTAGGTCCAGCCGACCGGGTAGCCGAGTTCCGGCAGGAGGTTGCGCCCGAGTGCCGCGAGGCCGATCGTGAGCATGTCCTGGTGCCGGTGCTGCACGGCCACGCCGTAGCGTACCCACAGGGCGCGTTCGCGATCGCCATCACCGGAGCGCAGGATCGCGTGACCGTAGCCGTCCACGACATCGCTCGGGAGGTCCACCTTCCAGCCACGCTCGCGGCCGATGCGCTCGATCTCGGCCGCCACCTCCGGATCGGTGATGACGCCCGGCACGGCACCGGCAGGCCCCCATGCGGCCTGCGCAAAGCGCTCGGTGCCGGTCCAGGCGAATGCCTCGGCGAAGTCATTCGGGGAAAGTGGCTTGCCCTGCCGCGGGCCTGCGACAGCGGTGCTCGCGTGGCCGGCGTCGCCCGTCTCATCGGTCACGCGGCCGATCAGCGAAGCACTGAGCGGGAAGTCGAAGATCTGCCGGAACTTGGGGTCGTTGAGGGGCGAGATGAAGCGCGGCGGCTGTAAGAGCTCCGGCATGCGCGCCTCCATGCGGCTGAAGAGGTCGGCCAGATCGGCCGTGTAGCGCACCTGGATGGAGTTGTAGCCGCCGGTCTCATGCCCCGCTCCGTCCTTGAGGTACTGGTTCGTGAGCAAGTAGCGCAGGCCGGGCCAGCCGTTGAGAAGGAAGTCCACAAGCTCCATGGACTGTTCAGTGCCCAGGCCCAGCGCGAGACTTGCCACCATCTGCTCCTGCATCGGCCAGTTGCGCGCGGTGGCGTTGTCGATGCCGTACTGCGCGCCCGTGCGGATGATGCCCGCGTGCAGCATTCGATGCAGGTCATCGGCGGTGGCGATCTCCGGGTGGTACTGCGAGCGTACGAACTCCAGCAGAGACTCATCCTCGGAGATCGCATCGTAGATGAGGTCATAGGCCACCATCGCGTCCGCGATGCGAGGCGTGTCCCAGTTCGGCTGGATGTAGGAGAAGCTGCTGCGGAGGCGGATGTAGCGGCTCTTCACGGGCGCGCCGACCGGCCCGCGGTAGACGCCGTCGCGGTTCACCATCTTGCGGTGGTTGAGGTTCAGGCTCATGTCGAGGTGCGCCTCGGCGAAGCGGGCGAGCGCGACGGCGCAGGCATGCGCGTAGCGCTCATCGCCAGTGACGACGTAGGCCCGGGCGGCCTGCGTGATCCCCGGTGTGAGCGTGTTCATGTAGGCCTGCCACTGGTGGTAGTAGGCGATGAACGGCCACCGCCACGGCTCACCGCTTTTCCCGGCGACCGGCTCGACGGGCTCGCAGCCGAAGCC
>DHPY01000064.1:0-58437 GCA_002411015.1 Armatimonadetes bacterium UBA5352
TCCACTATCTCTGGGACATACTCGGGCATACGGCAGCAGCGTATTGAACGTTATCCTTATGGCGATCCAGGTCGTGACGGGGTCTTGGCTGCTCATCCCTGCGGGCTTGGTGGCACTCACCATCGCACTGCTCTTGCATCCGGCTCGTGAGAGCTTCTCGTAGGGCGTATGGCCCGTTGAGTGATCGGCGGAACGCCCTGTTCCTCCATGATGAGATGAGGTGACGCCCGATGGCCCGCAGATCCCGAGGCTATCCGCTCTCGTGCTGGGGTTGGGTAGCGTTAGGCTGTGGGACATCCCTGATGGTGGGAGTAGTGCTCTGGGTAGCACTCCTGTCCGAAGTGCGCGATGTCGTTGCAGACTGGGGCGCCAGTGACCAACGCATGTCATCATCACTGGCAATAGGGCACACGCAGGACCCCGGGTCGGTCGCTGATCAGGAGGCCTACCGGGTCTTACTGGCCATGTGCCTTGGGGTGGCCCTCAGTGCCGCCGCCGGCTTCAGAATCTTCCTGCCACCTCTGGTGCTCTCGATTTCGTCGAGAGCAGGCTACGTAACGATGACACCAGAGTGGGAGGCCATCTTCGGGTCCGAGTTCGCTGCCCTCGTGCTCCTCGTAGCCAGTGCCGTAGAGATCATGGCTTACTATGTTCCCTGGTTGGATAACGCGCTTGACACCGTAGCCCTCCCTGCGGCGATCACGGCGGGCACCATACTCACTGCCGCCTGCACTACTCAGATGGACCCACATCTGCGCTGGGTGTTTGTCGTGGTCGCGGGTAGCGCTCAAGCTGGCCTCATGCAGACCATTACAGCAACTGCTCGAATAGGCTCCTCTGTGGCAACTGGCGGATCACTCAACCCAATGGTAGCGACGGTCGAGACAGCTGGTGCGTATGGGCTCGCCACTGTCGCAGTCCTGGCCCCGCTGCTTGCGGCACCCATGGCAGTCATCGGTATCATCGGAGGAATCATCTACTTGCGAGGAAGGCTGCTTCATCGCGGAACACGCCGCCGGGTACGTCAGCGCATGGAAGCCCACCGGGCCCGCAACGGCATTGGCTGGAGGAGGCCCAATTGACCACAGGGTTCGAATGACCAATACCTTCATTCGACTCTGCACGCCGATTGCACGACATGCCATTTGGGTGAGCACGTGAAACCTCATTGGGGCCGAACGGGATCACTTCCTCCATCCCCGCCCTCCAAAGCCCCACGATATCGCTCAAAACGATTTCTGGGGCCTTCTGGCTATTGATACTTGTTGAGTGGGCTGTTCTCACAGAGCAGATCCCCCTATGCCCCCAAATACCCCATACCCATTCCCCCCATTTTCGCCCCTCTTCTGGTTGAGTACCCCGCCGTTTACACCCATCACACGCACCCAGACGCGGGAGCCGCTTGAGCGCAACCCGCGGGCGACTGCGCTCGTGTGCGGCACCGACGTCCTCGCGCTCGCGGCAGTGCCAGCATTGTTCGGCACGTTCTGGCTGCTTTGTGCTGCAGCCTCGTTCTCTCCGACGAGGAGATCGTCAGCAGCTACGAGATGGCGTCTCATCCAGCCTACGCCAATGTGCGATCCACAGTGCGCGATTCAGCACGGTCGCTCTCCACAGAGCGGATCGGCTGCCCGCTGGTCGCCCGCGCGAGCGGATCGACCGGCAGGCAGCCCGTATCACATCGCCGCAGCCGCCGTCGTCTGCTGATGCGGACGGCGCTATGTGGCGCAGTGCGCCTTCGGCCACGAGTCCTCATACGCGTGCTCCAGCCGCCGCCCGTCACGCAGCTCGATGACACGGCCGCAGCGAGCCGCCTGCTCAAGATCGTGCGTGGCCATCACGATGGCCAGGCCGTCCGCGCGGAGGTCATCAAAGATATCCAGCACCTCATCGCGCGCCTGGCGCTCGAGCCGCCCGGTCGGTTCATCGGCCAGCAGCAGCGCCGGATCGTTCACCAGCGCCCTCGCGATCGCCACGCGTTGCATGTCGCCCCCGTCGAGGCTGCCGGGCAGGGCAGTCATCTGGTCGGCCAGCCCCACCCGCTCGCAGATAGCGCGCACCCGCTCCCGGTCGTGTGCACGCGCGAAGAGCATCGGCATCCCGACGTTCTCCGCGACGCTCAGCGTCGGCAGCAGGTAGAAGAGTTGGAAGATGAAGCCGATGTGATCGCGCCGGAAGGCCACCAGTTCACGCTCAGGCAGGGCCGTCACGTCCGTCCCGGCGATGATGACCTGCCCCGTCGTCGGGCGGTCGAGGCAGCCGATCTGGTTGAGCAGAGTGGTCTTACCGGAGCCCGAGCGGCCCACGATCCCCACCATCTCGCCGGGCTGCACCGTCAGATCGAACTCGGCCAGCGCGTGCACCGTCTCGCTCCCGCGCTCGTAGGAGCGCCAGAGATTGCGTATCGCCACAGCGGGTCCTCTTCGGTCAGTCATGGACAATCACCCCATCGCTCAGGCGCAGCACCGTATCGCCGCGCTCAGCGAGCTCATGATCGTGTGTGGCGAACAGAATCGCCAGGCCCTCGTCGCTGAGTTCGCGCAGCAGCCCGAAGATCTCGTCGCGCGTGTTGGTGTCGAGGTTCGCGGTGGGCTCGTCGGCCAGCAGCAGCGCAGGCTGGTTGATCAGCGCCCGCGCCAATGCGACGCGCTGCATCTCCCCCCCGGAGAGCTCATCGGGCCGGTGCGTGAGCCGATGTCCGAGACCCACGCGGCAGAGCAGCGCCTCAGCGCGATCACGTCCGCTCTCATCCGCCCAGATCAGCGGCACCTGCACGTTCTCCAGTGCCGAGAGCGTCGGAAGCAGGTGGAACTCGGCGAAGACGAAGCCGAGGTGCTCGCGCCGGAGGGCGTTGAGACGGCTCTCCTTCGCGTGTACGCTGCCATCGGCGACCACCTCGCCGGCCACGGAGAGCGAGCCCCCCGTGGGCCGGTCGAGGCCGCCGACAAGGTTCAGCGTGGTGGTCTTGCCCGCTCCCGAAGGCCCGAGCAGCACCACGAACTCGCCGCGGTTGATGCTGAAGTCCACCCCGCGAAGCGCGGGGATCTCCCGTCTGCCGACCGTGTAGGTCCTTGAGAGGCCGGTTGCATGCACAAGCTGTCCATTACGGGTCACGATGAACCACCCCTTATTGCGGTGATCGGTGAGATGGACGCCGCGCGCCATGCGGGCCAGGTCCCGGCGACCACTCCGAGCACCACCGAGACGCCCATGCAGATCGCCAGCGTCGAGCCGCTCATGCCGAGCGCAAAGTCTGCGGGCGTGTGAGGAAGGATCGTCTTGAGTAGCGCCACCACGCCACGCCCGGACAGCAGCGCCAGCAGGATGCCCGCGACACCTCCGCCGATGGTGGTGAAGAGCGTCTCCAGCCAGATGAGACGGAAGATGTCACTCTTCGCCGCGCCCATGGCCTTCATCATCCCGATCTCGCGGGTGCGCTCGTAGACCGCCATGAGGATCGTGGTGAGCACGCCCACGCCGCCGATGATGAAGGCGACCGCCACGATCGCGAGCACGAACACGCGCGTGGAGGACAGCAGCGAGGTGAGCGTCCCGAGCAGTTCCGACAGCGGGAAGATGTTCATGCCCGCGTCCGCCTCGGCCGAGGCGCTGCGCAGCGCGGCAGTGACCTGCTCGGTCTGCGTGACATCCGCGAGCTTCACCAGGATCATGACCAGCTTGCCTTGCAGCCCGAAGATCTGCTGCATCGTGTGCTGCGGCAGGAAGACCAGCCCGTCGTCCTGGGAGTTCGTCCGCTCCAGCACGCCCGCGACGGTCACCTCCGTCGCCGGGATCCGGCCCTTCTCCTCGATCGTGATACTGCCACCGGCGGTTACGCCCATCGAGCGCGCGACCGACGAGCCGAGGATCGCGGCCTGCGTGCCGCTGAACCAGTCGCCGCTGGCGTAGCGCCAGCTCTGGCGCAGCGACGGGTAGTTTTCGTCAATCCCCATGTAGATGAGGTTCTCGCGGCCACCATCGCGGATGATCGCATCCATGATGATCGCGGTGCTCGCCTCGATCCCTTCGGTCCCGCGCACGATCTGGTACCACTCCTCGTCCATGTAGCGCGGCCACTTGCCGCCGTGGAGGACGATCGTCGCGGCCTCATACGGGCAGCCGCGCGGGACGATCATGATGTGCGCGCCAAGGTCCGAGAGTTCGCTGCGCAGGCCCTTCTCATAGCCACGCTGGAACTCCAGCAGGTTGAAGAGCATCGCGATCGCGACACCGACACCCGCGACGGTCAGGATCGATCGTATCGGGCGGCGCAGGATGTTCTTCAGAGCAATCGCAGTCCAGTTCATGTCAGCCTCCTATTCCGAGCGCAGCGCCTCGATAGTGCGAATCTGCGCCGCGCGTAATGATGGATAGATGCCGGCGACAAGTCCGACACCGAGGATCGCGAGGACGCAGATGAGCGCCGCGTGCGGGTCAAAGCGCGTCATCGCCTCCTGCGGGGCCATCGGCACGAAGCGCTTGATGACCGCCTCGACGCCCCGCGCCGCAACCGCCGCGAGCCCGAGGCCCGTGACACCGCCGATCACCGTCAGCGCCAGCGTCTCGGTCCAGACCAGGCTGAAGATGTGCAACCTGCCGGCGCCGGTGGCACGGAGGACGCCGATCTCGCGGGTGCGCTCGAAGACGCTCATGAGCATCGTGTTGAGCACACCGACCCCGCTGATGGCGATGACTACCGCGACGATCGCGAAGATCAGGGCGCGCGCGGAGTCCATCAGCGCTGTCATTGAGCCGAGCAACTCCTCCATGCGGATGATCTCGACGCCCGCGAAGCGCGCGTCCAGGGCGTCGGCCACCTCAGCGGCCATTGACGGATCGGTCAGCCGGACCTGCACGGCTGTGATCTTGCCCTCAAGCCCAAACTGCTCCTGCGCAGTGCGCAGAGGCACGTAGAAGAAGCCGTCATCCTGCGTGCCGGTGGGCTCGAGGATCCCGGTGACGCTGAACTCGCTCTCGATCTCCGGGACCCAAATCCTCTCGCCGATCGCCTCGCGCTTCTCAATCAGCGCGGCGTCCCAGCCGAGCAGCACGGCGTCGTCCTCGGAGAGCAACCCGGGACCGGGCTTCTCGCCATCGTTCAGGCGCCACCAGTTCTTCAGTTCAAGGTGCTTCTCATCTACGCCGAGGTAGATGTCGGTGCGGCCGTCCTCGGGCCGCACGATCGCGTGCATGAGGGAGGGAGCGGCGATGGCCACTCCCTCCATCCCGGCGATCTCCTCGGCTACTGATTCGTTGAGGTAGTTCTCGATCTCGCCGCCCTCAAGCACCAGGGAGGCGGCCTCATACGGGCAGCCGATCGGCACTACCATCAGGTGCACTCCCATCTGCTGCATCTGCTTCTGCAGCCCCTCCTGATAGCCGCTGTTGAACGACAGCAGCGAGAACAGCACGGCTACCGAGGCGGCCACCGACACGATCGTCAGCAGCGTGCGAGCCGGGCGCAGCAGCAGGCTCTTGATCGCCAGTCGTGTCAGACTCATCACTGCCTCCTCTACAGCTCTGCTGATTCGGCGGAGATCTCAAGCTGACCGCCCTCGGCCTGCTGGAGCTCTCCGATCACCTTGATCCGCGAGCCCTCGCGCCGGAGCGGCAGCGCGAAGCCGCCCTTCTCGGTGTCGATGCGTATCTCACCGGTGTCGTCCTGAATCACCGCCCAGCAGCCGGAGCTGGGGCATTCCTTCGCGATGGTGCCCTCAATCGCTACCGTCTGCCCTGCCTGCGCGGCCGTGAGGTCGCCGATCTTCGTGACTGCCACCTGATCGGCGGCCGCGGAGCCAAGCGCCGCACTCTGCGGGCGCAGCAGATACCAGCTCAATCCGGCAACAACCGCGACTACAACCAGCGGGAGAGCAATCATCTTAGCCTTCATGGAGTGTCTCCTCCTTCGTGTCGAGCGACAGTGATAGTGCGCGCTACTTGCTGGCAATGCCGAGCTTGTCGTATGCGACGAGTAGCTTCTTGACCGACAGCGCAACCACCCGGCTGGCTGCGACGGCGTCCGGATGAGCGGCCTTGATGTCGCTGCCGACGGTCAGAGCGCTCGCCGCCTGCTTGCCCTCGAACTGGCTGAGGAACGCGTCGCTGCGAAGCTGCTGACGGTAGCGCTCGCGGTCTCGCTGGATCCGGACCTCCTTGATCTTCGCGGGCGCGTTCGGCGGATCAACGATCGCCACTACAACCTCGATGGCGCCGTAGTCGCCTTTACCAAGGTGCGTCGCGACCGTGCCGACGCGCTGACCGTTCTTGATGACCGGCCAGAACTTGAGCTGCGTCTCATCTGCGTCGAGCCGCGTGCCGATCGCCTGCTCGATTGGGCCCTTCTGGCTGCCCACGTTCACCACGACCGTGCGATAGTTGCCGCCGCCGAAGATCTCCTGAATGTCCGTGGACGGGTTGCGCCAGACACAGAGAGAAGCGAATGCCTCTCCGGCCGTCAGTCCGAGCACTGCTACCAGTGCCAGGCCCGTCAGAATGCGGCTCCTCTTGAATGCGGCGAGTGTCTTCGTCATCGTCTGCTCCTCCTCAGAAGTTGGGCGCCCAGGCCCATTCTCGGTAGTACTGGATGGTGAACATCTCTGAGTCACTGTCCGACATGCTCATCTCGGACATCCCCCTGGTGTCTGCCCACCGCTTCTCGGCAGCGAGGCGCACTCCGCTCCAGTCATCCAGGCGGTGGTGATACTGCACGCCTACCCCGTAGCTGGTGCCATCGGGCTGACTCCAGCGGTCGCCCTGCAGGGCGAGCGAGGAGTCGTAGGAGAACGGGTGTTCGTAGTAGAGCCACTGGCCGTTCACGAACTCCCCGTCATCCTGTCCGGCGACGAACTCGCCACGGACATTGTCTATGCCCCGCAGCCAGTCCAGGTCCAGAGCCACACGCCACTTGTCCCTGTACTCGACCTGGTCGTCCATCCCCATCGGCATGGACATCGCGTTCGTCGGGAAGACCGGCATGCTCTCACCGACCAGCGCCGATGCGCCGACGCGCACAATGTCCTGTCCGGACTCGAAGTCACGTGCCGCGCGGGCGGAGAGCGCCCAACTGCCGTCATACCGGCCGCGGCCATTGCCGGTGGTGAGCGCGGCTGACCAGTCCAGATCGCCTGCGGCCCCATCGAGCCCCACGCCCTGGTCTATGCGGATCCCGAGCGTGCGCGCGTACGGCGTCTGCAGCGGGGTGCCATGGGTGTCGAACTCGGCCAGCGTGCCGAAGGGAACCACGAACTGGCCGGCCTTGAGCGCGGGCTTACCCGGCCCGAGGTTGAACACCCCGTAGAGGTTGCCAAAGTGCATATCTTTGGCGCGTCCGGTCATGGGCGTCTCCAGAACGTGCTGGAGGTTGAGCGTGACAAGCTCGTTCTCGCCATCGCTGATGGAGGCGACGACGTCCACCTCCGCCTGCTGGATGTCAAGTCCATCGTGGTCGCCGGCGGTCGCGCGGATGTCCAGGCGCGGTGTCACCTGCAGCGCCGTCACGTCGAGTTCGGCTGCGGCAGGCGCGGCGCCGGCAAGCACGATCGTGGCGATCGCGAGCATTGCGGCCAACGCCGCGCGGATGCTCTTGAGCATGCGTAAGCACCTCGTTGTCGGATGCACGCGCAGGAAGCACGTACGATCCTGGCTGGTAGATGCGCGTCAGTTGCGAGACGTGGTACTCAGGTGTGGGAGGTTACGACAGCGGGGGTGCGCGCTCGGCGCGTACGAAAGCCGACCACTGGCTCGCGGGGTGAGCATCAGTGACCGGCCGGAGCGACGTAGGGTTGTAGTCATGAGTAGCGAGTTCAGCCCGGTGTGCGATCGTTGCGACAAGCTGCACAGTCGGGGCAGTCACAACCGTCGCCGGCACGGATGCCGTGTCGGGCGCGGTGGCGATGGAGCAGCAGCATGGGCCGCCCGCATCGGGGCACCGGTCGGCAGCGTTCTGCTGCACCGGCGTGACGCAGTCGCAGGCGGGTGCTCCAAGGAGCACCGTCTGAACTGCAAAGATTACCGCGACAAGCAGTGAGTATCCCATAGGAGTTCGGCTACGGGCTGATTTGCTGAGCCATTGTCATAAACGCCTCCGCCCAACCCAAAGTTCACTGACTTGGTCGGATGTGCATTTGGGTGCCAGAGCCTCGGTACGGGCGCATGACAATATGGTTCCGCACGACCCTGGAGTGGAGAGCCAGTGCACGCTTCACCGTCGGCGGCCTTCACTGCCACCTCCACCTCGCGGCGGGTCAGGTGCTGTGCGTGACCCAGCACCAACTCACGCGGCGGCCGGTCACCGCGTATCTGCCTATGCGCTTCCCATCCTGCTCGAGATGCCCGAGGTAGAACGCGACATTGACCCCGTTCGCCGTCAGAGCGCCTGTGTTGTGGACAGTGAGCCACAGCGCGCCAGCGAGGCCAGTGTCTTTTGAGGATATGGCCCCCCGACGAGATCCTCAGCAAGCTCAGGGCGGGAGGGACCGCCCGAGCGAAGCGAGGGTGAGGCGCGACGCGCACGCCTCGCCACTCCACCGTTCGGAGTTGGGGCACTCCACCGACCCGGAGTTCGGGAGATCAAGGTACCGGGTGGACCAACGGTGTAATTGGCGGCCTTGCCAACAACTTGGCCTTTTGGAAGGACTCTCCCGCAACTGGGCGAACTGCCCATTTGATTTCGTCGCAGTGGAGGGCACACCATGATCGACATGACAGTCGGCTGCGGCAACTGGGCGATGCGCCCCGCCCCGCCCGCAGATGCTGCATCGCTCGAAGAGATGCTGAGGGCTGAAGGTATCACCCGGGCCTGCGGCTATCCGCTCGAAGCATGGTTCTGGCCGGACCCGCAGGAGGCGAACGAGCTTCGTCTGCCTGAGCTTGCCCGCTCCAACTTCTTCGTGCCCTCCGCGGTCATCAACCCCACGCTGCGGGCATGGGGGCGCGGCTACGACCTCTGCCGCGACCAGTGGAACGTGCCCCTCGTGCGGATAATGCCGGGCTATCACTCGTATGACCTCGACGAGCCCGTGATCGATGGCTTCGCGGAGCGCCTCGCGGGAGATCGGGTTGCGCTTGGCGTGCACCTGCGCGCTGAGGATGAGCGTATGCAGAACCCGATCGCGCTCATCGACGCCGTGGCGTTCAGCGATGTAGTCGATCTGGCCGAGCGTCATCCGGCGCTGCGGATTGCCGTCTTCGGTTTCGCGCGGCTAAGTGAGCTTGGGCCATATGCTCCCGAGGGGCTGCAGAGCATGCTCAAGGCTCCCCGGGGCCCGAGACCGCAGGCGGAGCTTCCCGACAACCTGTGGATCGACATGGCGTTCCACGAATACGAGTCGTCGCTGACGATCGCAGCGAAGCTCTTCCGGATTGACAGGCTGCTGTTTTCTACGCACGCGCCGCTGTTCTACCCGCGCTCGAACGTGCTGAAGGTCCGCAACTCCGAGGCGTCTGACGACGTGAAGGACGCCGTTACCGAGCGCAATGCGCGGGCGTTGCTGGAGGTGCCGGCATGAACACGATCGACATTCACGTGCACCATCGCTGGACCGATCCGGCCAACCGCCTTGACTACCAGCTCGCGCGCACGAAGGAGCTTGCGCACCAGAGCGGGATTGGTCGCATCCTCGCCCTGACTGGCGGCAGCGGAGCATCGCCGGAGGATCTGCGCACGCGCAACGACTGCACGATGGCGCTGATGGCCGAGGATCCTCACTTCTGGCTGGGCGCGATGTATCTGAGCCCGAACCACTCGCCAGAGTTCATCCGCGAGGAGGCTCGCCGCTGCGTTGACGGTGGGATGGTGGCCATCAAGCAGGGGATCGAGCTGAACGCGCGTGACCCGCGGATCGACCCGATCGCCGAAGCGGCGGCCGAGCTTGACATCCCCATCCTGTTCCACGCGTGGTACAAGATGGTGCAGAAGTACCCCGAGGAATCTGACGGCGCCGATATCGCGTATCTGGCGCAGCGGCATCCAGACACGCGCTTCATCATGGCGCACCTGACGGGCATTGGGCGGCGTGGGGTGCAGGATGTGGAGGACCTGCCCAACGTCTGGGTGGATACCTGCGGCGGGTGGTATGACACAGAGATCGTGGAATACGCGGTACGGCACCTTGGTGCGGACAGGATCATCTACGGTTCGGATTACCCCGGCCGAGACTTCGCGCCGCAGGTCGGGCGGGCCGAGGGGGCGCGGCTTTCGGCTGAAGACCGGGAGAAGATCCTCTGGCGCAACGCGGAGACGGTGCTTGGGATTTGAGCCCCGCTGTCGATCGAGGGCAGCGCTTACAGGATTGTGGGTTTTATAACCTCAGGCGAGTGTGTCCGAGGCTAAACGCATGATGGTGGGGGCGGCTCACTGCCATCTACCGGGAGGAAGAGACGATGAAGGCGCTGGCAGCTCTCATGTTGGTCGTCGCGACAGGCATCGCAGTGGCAGCCGTGGACGTCGGAGACAACCTGCTGATCAATGGCTCGTTTGAGACTGAGCAGCTCGGCTTCCCGATGTTCTGGCAGAAGAGCGGGGAGAACACAAGCTATGGCGCGACGGGCGGGCCCGATGGCGGGGGCGCCGTGATCTTCAGCAACCCGGACGGGTTGGCGGGAGTCCGCGCGACCTGCCGCCAGCAGGACCTGCGCGTCGTCGGCGGCGAGACCTACAAGATGAGCACCTGGGTCAAGGCGGAGGGCTTCAGCAGCCGCCACTGCGGCGTGATCGTGCACAACAACGGCTGGTACCAGGAGGGCGGAATCAGGTCGCTTCCGGAGACCACCGATGGCTGGGAGTACCTGGAGCAGACCTTCGAGATGCCCCAGAGCGAGAACGGCGCCTACGGGGTGGCCATTTTCGCAGTCGATTACACAGGCGAGATCCAGTTCGCCAACGTGAAGCTCGAGGCCATCAGCGAGGGCGCCCTGGAGGGCAGCGCGATCTCACCGGTTCTGCTGGAGCAGCAACGTCCGCGGCTCGTCGCATGGGAGCCTTTGCTCAACAGAATCCCCCTCACGGATCCTGAGCTGACTTTCCACTTCTTCGGCATTGTTGAGCGGGCCCCTGCGGACTACGACTGCGTGTACACCGTCGACGGCGCCATGGTTCAGACCACTCCGCTCACGCCCCAACTCAACACCGTGGATCTCGCCGGCCTCACCGCGGGTGATCATACCCTCGATGTCGCCATCATCGAACGTGACACCGGAGAGAAGGCCCTTGAGGACTCCCACACGATCACGATGGTTGAGGTCCCGGAGGTGGACACCACGGCGCACCGGCGGCTCAACAACCTGGTAGTCGAGGTGTTGGCACAGCCGCTGCGGGCCGCCGCCGCGGCGCAGACGTTCGAGTTCAGCACCACCAGGGACGGATGGGTCTTCATCAAGGTGGAGACCGAGGCGGAGGCTCCCGAACTCAACGTGGTCCTGGGGGCGGACGATACGGTGATCACTGCGGCTACTGATCGCCTCGAGGCTTTCCGGGAAATCCCCCGGGGCACGCACGATCTCGTGGTGAGTGGCGCAGCCTCGGGCGGGAGCATCGTGGTGCGGTCGATCTGCGAGATCTTCAACTACCCCGCCTGCGCAAACAGCCAGGTGCCGCAGAATGGCAGCTACGACTGGGACTTCCACGTCAGACACATCTTCCCGGCTGTGACTGTCCTCAATGGCGGCTCAGTGCCCGAGGAGCACCGACCTGAGCTGCGCGAGATGGGCCTCAAGTGGCTGGCTAACGTCGGCACCACCAACCCCGTGGATGCCGCCGACCTGGTCGCACGGATGTCCGCGAGCCCAGGGTTGACCGCGCCACACTACGATGGCTTCACCGCCGACGAGCAGTTCTTCAGTCACCCGGGTCTGGCATACTACACCGAGGCCCTCAGGCTCCTCGACAACCCCGAGAACCGGCTGATCTACACCTGGATCGTCGGCAAACCCGGACTGCCCGGGATGCATAACGACTTCATCAGCGCGGCGCTGAATGCATCGCGGGGGCGGGGTCGGCTGATCTTCGAGGCCTACTGCCACAGCCGGCCCAGCGAGGAAGACGCCTCCACCTACCTCAACGATCGCATCGTCGATACGATGGCGCAGTTCAACGCCTACTACGCGAACCCCGGCCCCGGAACGGGCATGATCCTCGGTAACTTCAACCAGATTCCCATCATCTCGCTCGATGTGAACCCTGAGGTGGACTACAAGTACTACCTCGACATGCAGCTCAACCTGATCGCCACGCACCCCATCTTCCAGGACCTCGGCGTGACCGGCTACTGGGGGAGCTACTACGACGATGAGGAACTCTATCGCTGGTCGTTCGCTCTTCTGCGCCACTACTGCGTGGAGGGCAGCACGGAGATGCTCTCGAAGGACTTCGGCTACGTCTACTCGCCCGGTCACCTGAAGAACTGCGACTTCGTGGATGGTCTCGAGCAGTGGGCCGCTGATCCGGCGGATGCGGACGCCATTCGCGCAGACGGTTTCGCGGGCTATGGATCGGGCAGCCAGCGGCGCTGGGGCGCTCCAGGCGGAACGGGCGACACCTTCTGTGTCTTCACCCGTGGCGTGGGGGACGCCAGCACGCTCACGCAGACGGCCACGGGCCTCACACCCGGCAGGATCTACACGCTGCAGTTCGTCACCGCCGACTACGCGGACATCGTCACTGGCGCTTTCGACCCGAAGGAGCTTGGGATGGAGGTGGCCCTCGACGCCGGCGCCGAGGTCATCCCGGAGAAGTCGTATGTCTTCGTGGACACCCGAAACACAGGCCGAAAAGAGAATGACGGGTTGGCGAGAGTGAACCTCCATCACGTTCGGTTCCGTGCGGTCGCCCCATCGGTTACAGTCACCTTCACCGATGCAGGGGCAGAGCCGGGAACTCAGATCGCGCTCAACTACATCATGCTCAAGCCGTACTTTGAGGAGTAGATCGCGGCCGCGTACTCGGTCGCAGGATCTGTCTGCGACAGCAGGAGCAGCCCCGGCAGTTGCTACCATGCCTGCCGGGGCTCGCGGCAGAGGATGGACGTGTACTTGATGATGCTGATGCCTGTCTTCAGGTCTGCGGTCGGCCTCTGTAGCTTCTGCTCAACGTGGCGGGACGGGCCTGCTGCCCGCGCTGACCTCCACGAGGTGATCAGGTTCTGCATCCTGCTCCTCTTCGTTCTCCCTCAACAGGTCAAGTTGTGCCCCTATGCCGCCGTCCGCTCCCTCATCGCACACTTCATGCGGAGGGTTGTGGTGGCAGTGGTACGTCCCCGTTCGACTTCTCCGGCCCCCATTCGTTGGCGGGCTATGTGCGGGAGACAGGAAGTATCTCGAGCTCTCAGTGGAGTACTGTGAGGACGATGGGGACCCGCTGTCTGAGCTGCTTGAGGCCTCCGTGTCCCAGGTGGGTCCTCGACAGTTCGCCCACTTCTTTCTGAATGCTCCATCACTGGTTGCGGGAGGAACATGCCATGGAAGCGGGTTACGAGTATCGACGACACCCTCACATCGAGGAGCGCAGCAGGACGGGCCCACCCAGGACCAGTGATGCCGCTGTGGGCATCAATGGCCGGATCGCAGTGGTCCTGACCACGGCTGTCGGCACGATGTGGTGCGCATATGTCTTTGCGGCTCTCGCCCTGCTGGTCGTCCCGCAGGCAGTCCATGGCGGCCTGCTCACCTTCGTCCAATGGGGAAGCCAGACGTTCATCCAGTTGGTAATGCTCTCAGTGATCATGGTCGGCCAGGGCATTCTGGGCCAGATGTCGAACAAGCGCTCCGAGATGACGTACAGGGATGCCGAAGCCACCTTTCACGAGACCCAAGAGATCCAGGCCCACCTTGCGGCCCAGGATGACGCAATGAGTGCCATCCTGGAGAAGCTGGAGAAGCTGGAGAGCGGGGCGGCGGCGGATGTATGACTCGTTCATCAAGCATGCGACGACCGGACGCATCTTGATGCTCGCGAGTGCAGACCACCAATGCAGAGCTGAACTGCTTTGATCTCTCGCGCAACCTGCGTATACCGATCTCCCGCTTGTGAGCGCGAGCATGACGTCGGCAGGAGGAGCAGAACATGCGGAATGTGCCCGAAGTCAAGTTCGACAGCTACTATGCCCATTCAGAGATCGGCGAGTTCCTTCGTGGCGCCGAGGCTGCCTCCGATGGGTGGCTGAGCCTTGGAGGCCTCGCACAGAGCCCGGAGGGGCGCGAGATCTGGCTGGCCACGCTGACCGATCCCTCAACGGGTGCGCCTGATGAGAAGCCTGCATACTACGTGCAGGGGAATGTTCATGCGCACGAGATGTACGGAACCTCCGCGGTGCTGCACCTGCTCCACACGCTCCTGACCTCGCCCGAAGCGCGTCGGATGCTTGGCGAGGTGGCATTCTACATCGTGCCGCGGGCCAATCCCGATGGCGCGGAGTATGCTCTCAGCACGCGCGGCGAGGTCCGTAGCCGCACGGAAATCGAGGAGAAGCTCAACGGGGTCATCCCGCAGGACCTCAATGGAGACGGCATGATTCTGAGCATGCGCTGGGAGGATCCCGCCGGGCCGCTCAGCGTGGACCCCGAGGATCCACGCCTCCTGGTGCCAAGGCGGCCGGGCGACTGCGGCCCGTTCTACCACCAGTGCATCGAGGGAATCATCCACGAATATGACGGCGGGCCGCTCCGCCAGTCCACGAACAGCTACGACTTCAACCGCAACTACCCGGTCGGGTGGGACCGGAGCACAGACCAGGCGCGCTACCCGTTCGAGCAGCCGGAGATACGGGCAGTGGGCGACTTCCTCATCGCGCACCCCAACGTCTTCGCCGGGATAGACTTTCACGGAGGAGCGCCCGCGATCCTCAGACCGGACAGCATGCCTAACGAGGAGATCAACGAGGGCGATCTGGGGCTCGTGCTGGAGATAGGGAGGATGGGCGAGGAGCTCACCGGGCTGACCCTCATGAGCAGCCGCGACTACCGCGCCTCCTGGCGCAAGCCCAACGTGCTGCCCGGGAACTCCAAGGACTTCGCCCATTACGGTCTCGGCGTCTCGTGGTATGTGATCGAGGTCGGCTGGGGCTTCAGCACCGCCGGGATCGGCCCCGACGAGTCCTTCGACGCGCTGCCTGAGACCCGCGAGCGCGACTTCATGCGCCGCATCATGCGCTTTGCCGACGACCATGCCGATACCGATAGCCGCGTCGTCTTCGTGCCGTGGGAGGCATACGAGCATCCGCAACTGGGCCGGGTGGAGATCGGCGGGCTGACTCGGGCGGCCGTATCGCATGTCTACCCTCCGGAGATGGAGGAGATATCTGACGGAACAACCAAGTTCATCCTCCGGCACGCAGCCTATCACCCCCGGCTTGCGCTCTCCGGCTGCGAGGCCACACTGATCGGTGCGGGTATCTACCGCATTCGGGGACGCGTCGCGAACACGGGCCGCTTCGCCACGAACGTCATGTCAACCGGACTGACCGCGAGGACTCAGCGACCGGTGCGCGCGAGCATCGAGCCGCCGGAGGCGGGCGAGGTGCTTTCGCGGCAGCGGATCCTTGAGTTCGCCGCGATCGGAGGCGGAGGCGACTTCCGCCCACTCGAGTGGTTCATCGCCGCTCCGCAGGGCACTGAGATTGTCGTGCGCGCGTCACATCCGCGCGGCGGCACCTGCACTGAGACGCTGACGCTGCCGTAGCAGCCGGTCGCTCGTGGCGCACGACTGATGTGGGAGGGTACCATCATGATGCGGCGGCCCGCGTTCGCGATCCTGTCGGTGATGGAGCTCACACTGCTGATTGTTGCGTCCTCCGTGGCGCAGCAGGAGACGCCTGAGTGGATCGACCAAATCCGCCCCGACCACCCGCGCCTGTTCATCAACGCCGATACATGGCCCGCGGTGAAGGAGCGGGCGCTCACCGTGCAGCGGGAGTACTACGAAGCGATGAAGGCTCATGCTGACAGCACCGAGCCCTCACGCGGCTGGTGGGCGGCGTCCGGCGTCCCTGACGCCCTGCCTCTCCCGGGACCGCGCGCAGGCAGCGAGGTGGACGTGCGGGACTGGGGGCCGCAGGCGCTCAGTTCTGCCATGGTCTACCGGATCGAACCATCCCCCGAACGCCTCAAGCGCATCCGCGATATGCTCTGGGCCAGCCTCGACTACTACCACGCCTGCTATGCCGCCGACAAGTCCGTCAACTGGTACTCCTACTCGCGCCTGAGCTGGCTCGCTGCGATGGACTGGGTGTGGAATGACCTGACGCCTCAGGAGCGGGCCGAGATGGGCCGCAGCATGCTCTCGCACGTGGAGGAGGTGCTGCATCAGCCCAACGTCGCGCGCAAGAACACTGGCGGCCACACCAGCGGCTACTACGGCGGCCGGAACATCAGCCTCTTCGCGGGCCTGCTCTTCTACGATGAGGGCATAGATGACGAGGCAGCGCGGACGTACCTGCTGGAGGGCTGGTCCGTCTACAGGCGCCTTCTGGAGCATCGTGCGGCGATGGCGGGTGATGACGGCGGGACCGCATCACCCACGCTGACCTACTCCCTCGCAGACTACCCGCTCGCCGAGTGGCACCTGATCTACGCGCTCCGCTCAGCCGCTGGAGTTGATCTGGCCGCACAGTGGACCTACCTCGCGATGATGCCGAACTACGTGCTCTGGAACTGGCTCCCGGGCGGCCTTGAGTACGGCTACGGAGACGTTCACCATCTGACGAACGAGTTCCCGAAGTCGTGGATCTACACGCACATGTCCAACATCATGAACATGTACGCTCACACCCAGCCTCAATGGTCGGCGCTGGCGGCGACCGTGCGGGAGATGGTGGGAGGAAACCCGGACTTCCTGGCACGAATGGGCAGGGTCCCCTACCCGCTGCTGATGACCGACGTGGGAGAGCTCCCCGAGCCCGTTGATATCAGCGCCGTGCCCCTGCCAATGGCGCGGTACTTCGAGAGCATGGGGCAGACCTTCATGCGCTCTGGCTCAGGCGCCGATGACACATTCGCGCTCTTCGCCTGCGGCGGCATCACCGGCCAGCACCGGCACTTTGATGCTACTCACTTCACGATCTTCCGGCAGGGCTTCCTGGCCCTTGACACCGGCACGCGCCGGGGCAATACGGACGGCCTGCAGAACTACTACGCGCAGACGATCGCCCACAACTGCGTGCTGATCAAGATGCCGGGCGAGGCGCCGACGCCCTACTGGAACGGCACCGTCTACGATCAGGCGGGCGGGCAGAACAAGTCGGTCGGTTCGGAGGTGATCGCATTCGAGACGGGGCCGCACTACAGCTACGTCGCGGGCGACGCCACGCCTGTGTACAACCAGGACAAGTGCGCCATGATGGTGCGCCAGTTCCTTTTTGTCCCGCCGGATCACTTCGTGGTGTTCGATCGTGTGGTGTCACGAGGCCCTGCCTTCGAGAAGACGTGGATGCTGCACAGCGCCAACGAGCCCGTCTTCGAAGGCGACCGTTGGCACTGCGATCAGGACCGGGGAAGGCTCTTCTGCCGGACGCTGCTGCCGCGGGACGCGCGGTTCGAGGCTGTTGGCGGGCCGGGCCGGGAGTTCCTCGTGGAGGGTGTGAACTACCCGCTGACTGCAGGCCCCGCGGCATGGGCGGCTGAGACGGGCGCCCGCGTGGCAACGCTTGACTACGAGGAAGTGCCGGAGTTGATGGGCCGATGGAGGGTCGAGGTCAGGCCCGGCGCGGCGCGTTCGGACGACGTATTCCTGCATCTCATCCAGATGGGCGACCAGACTCTGGCTCGCATGAGTGACGCGCGGGTGACAACCGGCGATGACGGCCAGGTTACGCTGACCTTCGACGCCGGCGACCGCAGCGTCGTTCTGCTGCTGCCGACATCAGGCGAGGTCGGTGGTCATATCCAGATCATCCGCGGCGAGGAGATGCTGGTGGATAACGATCTGACCCGGGATGTGATGGCCCAGGACGGGCTCGCGCCGCTGGAGTGACATCCCCTGCGCATATGCAGGAGGCGGTAGTATGGCTCAGGGCAGGCTGACGGGACGCGTCGCGATCGTGACGGGCGCGGCGTCGGGAATCGGGCTGGCGTCGGCGGAGCTGTTCGCGGCGGAGGGCGCGCGCGTGCTGCTCGTGGACCGCAAGCCCGAGGCGGGGGAGCGTGCGCTCGAACGCGTCAGAGCACACGGCGAAGCTGAGTTGCTTGCGATCGACGTGTCCGATGATGGAGCCGGTCACAGGGTTGTCCGCGAGGCGGTCAAGCGCTTCGGGGCCCTCGACGCCCTGCTGCTCAACGCGGGTGTTCACGGCAGTGGCGCGACGCCTGCCGAGCGCTTCGATTCGGCTATCGCGACGAACCTGAGAGCCGTCTATCTCACGGCGGAGGCGGCTCTTCCTGAGCTGTGTGAGTCCGGCGGCTCGATCGTCATCACCGCATCGGTCGCAGGAGCCGTCGTGGGCTTCGCATCACCACAGTACGATGCCTCGAAGGCTGGCCTGATCGGTCTGGCTCGCCACCTCGCCAGCCCCTGGGGGCGGCACGGAATCCGCGTGAACGCGCTCTGTCCCGGCTTCATCGAGACGCCGTTCATCGGTTCCGGCTGGAGCGCGGAGGAGCTCGCGGAGGTGCGGCGCCGGACTGCCCTCGGGCGCTTCGGTACGCCCGAGGAGATTGCGCGCGTCGCGCTGTTCCTGGCCTCCGATGACTCCGCCTACATCACCGGCGCGGCGATCGTCGCAGACGGCGGCTGGACCATACACTTCACCGACCATTGAGCACAGCGCCGGCGCTGGCGCGAGCGGGGAGAGTGATTACTCCGGCTCCGCGAGAGCCTGAGTGATGACCCTGCCTTCCCACTCCGGGGCCGGGGCCACGCCCAGAATATGGGCCAGGGTCGTGCAGGTGTCACGCAGTTCCACCTGCTCCTCGATTGCATGGCCGCGCCGGATGCCCGCTCCCCAGAGCACCCATGGCACGAGCATGTCCTCATCCATCTCGGTGCCGTGGACCCTCTCATGCCCTCCGTGATCGGAGGTCACGAGCACGACGGTGCTCGCCAGTCGTCCGGCCCCTTCCTGGGCCTCGACCAGGCGCCCTATACAGAGATCCGCGTTGGCGATCGCGTCAAGGTAATTCGCGGACATCCAGCCGTCGCGATGACCCACATGGTCAAGATGACCGAAATAGACGAACGCGAACCCCGGATCCAGGCGCTCCAGGTGCTCCACAGCGGTCTCCGCCACGCGTTGGTCGCCCTCGGCCGTGTCGACCGCGTGGCAGTAGTGTGAGACGTCCAGGCTGCCCGGGTCGGAGAGATCGCGCAGTTGCTCCCAGTTGTAGAACGAGCCGGTTCGCAGCCCGCGCTGCCTCGCAGCATCAATGAGGCTGGGCACCGGGCGCACGAGCGGGTGGAAGACGTTCGTGTTGACCCCATGCCGGCCGACGCCTACTCCGCGAAGCATCGTCTGATGGCAGGGCAGGGTGACTGAGGGCATGTCCGTTCGGCATTCCATGGTACTCGCGCCACCACTGATCAGGCGGCGAAGCACTGGCGTCTCAGCCACGGAGAGCGCATCGGGCCGTAGTCCGTCAATGGAGACAAGAATGGCGTGTGATATCTGTTGCACACGAGCACTCCTCTGCAGGGCAATGTCGCGAACGGTCCGCTACGTTCGCGCTCTCAGGGCGTGTCCGCACATCGACTGGCCGCCACCGCCTCGCCCTCTGATCGATCAGGTCTGGAGGGGAGTGGGCGGCGAGGGCGAATGCCTATTGACCGTCTCGGCAGGCGATTCCTGCAAAGGGTCTTGCGGATAGAGGTTCCATTGCCCGGCGCTCGAAGTGCTGGAGACAGGAAGTATCTGGGGCCTGCTATCGAATAGACTGGGGACGGCTGCAGTGGGACCAGGCGAGGGCGTTTGGCGCTGACGCAAACACCGGGAGGCTCGTAGGTATATGGCTACCAGCAGGCTCATGCTGTTGGCGATCGCACCGGCCATGATCGCGGTGGCACACCCAGTCTGGAGCAAGGAAGGCATGGAGGACACGATCGAGTGCTATGACGCGCAGGTGCAGGCGGCCATAGAGGCCAGTGATAAGTACCACTCCGATCTGGCTCGATGTGGCTACACGGGCATCCGGTGCCCCGACGGCACCAACGGATGGTACAACTTCACGCAGACCACGGACGGCATCGCCGCCATCTACGAGGCGACCGGCAGGGAGTACTACCTCGAGAAGCTCATCGAGTACACGAAGTCGATGATGGCCGCCGGCCGAGACAACAACGGAGACGGCTACGTGGATTACTATCACTGGATGGCCGACCGGCCCGATTACTGCAAGTGGGACTATGAGGCCGGCTACAACTACGGCGCCCACTGCTACTGGAATGCCATGCGCACGATCGGCCGCTGCGCCCGGGTCGGCAGGCTGGGACCACACTACGACAGCCATCGCGCCGACCTCGATGAGATCGTTGCCTTTGTCGAGAAGCAGGTGATCGAGAAGTGGGAACAGGGCGATCAGGGAATGTCGCTTGAGCAGTGGATCGCCCAGCCCTCATTCACTATCAGCGGTGCAGATTCCCATGCCGGCTCGCTGCTGGTCGATGCCTACCTCGCCACCGGAAATGAGCACTACCGGGAACTGGCGATTCGCTTTGCTGAGAAGGTCAAGCGTGCGTGGGTACCCTACAGCAATGGCTCCTACGCCTGGGCCGGAGACGGCGGCGTGCGCATCCCCTCGGACCTGATGGCGATCTCCTTCGAGCTTGGCGGTCGCACCTGCGGGGTTCAGGACACTGCGCACTCGATACGCGTCATCCGCTTCGCGGTGATCTCGCACCGGGCGGGGCTGGTCGTGACCGATGAGGACATGGCGCACCTGGTCAATACATTCAACCTGAACCTGTGGCGGGGCTATGATGAGAAGTTCAGCCCCTACGTGAACGGTGCGGGTGATGCTGACGACGCGGCGTACTCCATGATCACCGACTGGGTGCGCGTGGGCGCATTCGATGAGAACGCTCACGAGCGGCTGGTGAACTGGACCGGCGGGCCTCGGCCGCCCGACAAGTACGCGCAGGACAAGATCCACTACTTCGGCATTCTCGCGCTCAACCTGAAGCTGCGGGCCGATGGCCACGCGCTCTCACCGTTCGCACCGGAGGGGCAATGACCGCCGCGGGCATCGCGGCCCGGGTCAGGCATTCGCCGGCATGCATCCAGACAGTCCGAAGCAGTGCGTAACGCGCGCTGTGCCGCGGGCGAATCGTCGCAGGAGCAGGCGGCTGCCTATGATAGCCGGAAGGTCACAGTCGCCCCCGCCTCCATCGGCACCACGATCTCCCGGGTCTCTTCACCATAGTTGCTGCCCGTGTAGAGCTCTACTACGGAAGAGGCGCGCGGCAGCGACAGTCTCTTCATTCCTGAACTCGCCGCGTGCACGCTCAGATAGCTAGCGTTCATGAAGACGAAGTCGTCGGTGTCGCAGACGATATGGCAGCCGGCATAGCGGGCAAGCGCCCGCAGGAGTTCCGGCTCCATGAACTGCGTGGCGCAGTGCACTGAGCGCCATGCGCCCCAATCACGCAGCGCAAGGGCGGGAGAGCCATCGGCAGCAAAAGAGCCCAGCACCTCCGCCTCAGGGTCCGATACGATCAGCGTCGGCGCCTGGTAGTTCGGCCCGCCCCCCGGCACTGGCCGCCTGACCCCGTTGCGGTAGACCTCGTAGTTGAAGCGCCCGTGCATGCGCTCAGCGTCGCAGCCGGCGACCGCCTGATGATCGTGGCCGCTCAGAGTGAACGCGGTCTCGATCAAGTCGGCATGACAACTGAACTCGAACCCCGTGAGCTCCGCAGCATTGGCGGCGCTGAAGCTGCCGTCGTCAGGTCTGTGGGCTCCGGCAACGTACATCCAGAGTGATACCGCGCCGTTTCGTCGCACCTTCCCGGCCACCGATTTCCGCTGCGCCTCGTCCATCGTCCAGGCGTTGGGGAAGATGTAGAGCTTGTAGTCGCGCATCCGTGGGTCGGAGAGATCATCGGTGTAGAGGAAGTCCACCGGTGCTCCGAGGCGGGAGAGGATGCTCATGCGCCAGTCCACCATGCGGTTGTGTGCGGCGAGGGAGAGCCCTGCTGAGCGCTCATCCATCACCACCGCTATCTCGCTGCAGCGGCGGCAATCGGCGGCGAGGCTGTCGCGGGCGATCTCCTGCACGCGCTTCATGAGGCCCAGTAGCTCAGGGTCATCGTACCACCACGTGCCCCGCTCATGCGGCGGTGAGGGGATGTTCCGCGCGGCATCAACGGTGGCCACCTTCGAGGCCGCGTCCGGGTCATACATGTCGAACCACCAGCCGTAGAGGTTCCGGCAGAGGTCCCGCCCGAAGTCTCGCTTCATCTGGGTCACTGCGTCATCCACAGACCGGATGAAGTAGTGCTCCCGGACCACCGGCGGAGAGCGGTGTGTCCGCACGTCGTCCTCAACCATGTAGATCTTGTTGTGCAGCAGGAACGAGTCGCTCATGCAGTGGATATCGGTGATCTCACCCGGACGGCGATTCACGTAGATGCCCGGGTTGGCCAGGAAATCCAGGTGCTCCGATTCAAGCAGCGTTCGCCGAAGCCCTGTGTTGAGTAGCTGTCCATGGAAGGCGCCGACGAGCAGCCTGCCGCTGGAGTGATCCTTGACGATCCGGGCAAAGTGCTCGATCGACTCCACGATGCCTTCGCGGGCGGCCTCGTGCAGGTCGAGCACGTCCCGGTTTGCCGGGTTGGCGAAGAGCCCGAGGAACAGGTCGCTGGTTGGAGGATCATCCGCCGGAGCGGTAAGGTCCATGCCCCTGACCGCGGCGAGGCGCTTCGCGGCGGGGTATGGAGCGCTGGCGAAGTCAATCCCCGGCTGCTTCCAGGCGCTGCACAGGCTCTCCACAGTGCCGTACTTGCCGCGCAGCCAGTCTGAGAAGTGCCGGTGGAAGGCGCCACCGTGGTCGCCGATGCCACCTCGCTGTATCCACTCCGATGTGGCGCCCGCTGAGAGGAAGTGGCCGACAACGGCATCTCCCTGGGGCAGCGCCTCCACCATGTCGAGCAGCTGCCTGAGCTGCTCACCGGCATCTGCCCGCCATTTGCTCGATACCAGCGAGTAGACCGGCATGTTCGGCCAGCTGTAGAAGCACGAAATGTAATCGGTGTGTAGCAGCTCACCGCTCTCGAGCCGGTACAGCTCATCCGGATTCGCCTCAAGCCAGGCCCGCGGCGGGTGCAGGTTCAGGCGCAGGAACACCCGGGCGCCGGGTACTTCGCGCCGCAGCCGCGCGAGGTTGTGGTCGAGGCTGTTGATGTCGAGGCGCGGATCATCCAGCCATGGCAGATTGGAGTGGATGAAGAAGAGCTCAATCCCCGCTTCCCCGAGCCGGCGCAGATAGCCGTCCTCCACGTACGTGCTCGGGCCAAGCGTGGCGAACGCCATCGGAGCGTATGCACGCCCCTCGATGACGATCTGTGGCTTCCCGTTGCGAACTTCAATAGCGTTCCCGGGCTCGCCCATTGATCCTCCCGTTGACTCCGAGCGCCCGATCGTTAGTCCTCCATCAGATCGGGGCGCGATGGCCAGCCGATGAGACCGTCGTCCTCATCAACTCCGCGTGCGGCGATGAAGACGTGCTCCCATGCCACCGCGAAGTGCGCTCCGAGCAGCAGCATCTCCGCTCCGATGAAGCACCACATGGAGAAGATCACGATACCGGTGAGATCACCGTAGAAGCTCTGTGTTCCCGCTGCGTGTCTGATTATCGCTGTCAGGACGTGTGATGCGATCTGCCAGAGGACGGCCGCAAACAGCGCACCTGCGAGCGTCGCCTTGATCGGCGGGCGACGGCGTGGCATGAAACGGTAGAGCAGCGCGAACGCCACAAAGGCAACCACGAACTGGTAGATGCCAAGTGATCGCGGCCTGATACCCTCCACGAGTTCAGGCTTGACGACCCCTAACTCCTGCAGCCATCCCTGCAACGTTGCCACGGAAGCCGACAGCAGAATGAAGGTGCTCAGAAGCCCACCGGCGATGACCATCGTCGCCAGGGCGACAACCTTCCGGTGTACGTATCCGCGCAGGTATTTCCCGGGCCACACGGCAGTCAGGGCGCGCTCCACGATCTCGAACAGGCGCATGCCCGCCCAGATAAGCGCGATCATGCTCAGCGCGCTCGTGATGTGAGAGCCGGGAGCGCTGAGGATGCCGTCCAGTTCCGGCATGATCTGCGCCGCGGTCTCCGGGCCCAGCAGCTCAATGGCCTCGCTGATGCGCAGGTACGCCTGCCCGCCTGTGCCAAAGAGCGAACGGAGCAGCGCCGCGAGCAAGATTCCGAGCGGCGCGAGGCACATCAGCGAGAAGAATGCGATCCCCGCCGCCATCAGGACGCTCACGCTGAAGCCGAAGCGCAGGTATGTGATGGTAAGCGCCCGCCGCCAGAGTGTCAGCACGGAGCGGATGGTGGCAACAGCGCAGTCGCCGTCATGCTCATCCGAGTTCTGCAATTGCGTTCCTTCTGTGCCGGTGGCTGCCCGCTCGGGACCGGGCGCAGTATAGCACACCCGGCAGATGGAACAAGCACTGTCTGCAGGTCTCGGTGCCCTCACGGTCGAAAGCCTCAGCGTCAGTAACCGCAGGTGGGAAGGGGTAGACATGCAGTGGGAGAAGCTCAAGAAAACGCCGCACTACGGGAACGTCTACCGCGCGCGGGTACCGGGCGGTTGGCTTGTGCTTGCCGACACCTGGGCGCGGCAGGAGGAGCCCGGCGAAGGGCGTCACTACGCCTCCTCGGGCGTCGGGATCACGTTCTATCCGGACCCGAACTATGAGTGGAGCTTGACGGGAGACCATGCTGCTCCAGAGCAGCAATGAGGGACACTGGTACCGAAGTGCTTCAGGAGGGCATCGCAATGTCAATCAGCGGGCGATCGATCATCATCACCGGCGGCACCTCCGGCATCGGAGAGGGCTTCACGCGGCACTTCGCCGAGATCGGCGCGAAAGTCGTCACCTCGTCCATCCAGCGGGAGGCCGGTGAGGCACTGCAGGAGGAGTTGCGGGCCGCCGGGCATGACGTGAGCTACATCTATTGCGACGTTACCGATGAGATGCAGGTTGCCGATCTCGTGCAGCAGACCGTCGCCCTGCATGGTCGCGTGGACGGCGCGTGCTCGAACGCTGGTGCCTGGGTCGAGGGTACCGTTGAGGACTTCGACGACGCGCAATGGGACCTCGTGATGGGCGTGAACCTCCGGGGGAACCTCCTCCTCGCCAAGCACCTCGTGCCGGTCTTCCGCGGGCAGGGCGAGGGCGTACTGCTGATCACGACCTCGACCGCCGCGTACGTCGGCTTCCCCGCGCACGCGCTCTACTGCGCCAGCAAGTCTGCGCTGGTAGCGCTGATCCGGTGCCTCACGAAGGACCACGCTGGCTACATGCGCTGCGTGGGCATCTGTCCCGGGACAATAGACACGCCAATGCTTGCGGCAAGCGCCGAGGGCTTCGATCAGCCGATAGATGAGCTATACGCGGAGGTCGCCGAGAAGATCCCGGTCAAGCGCCTGGGGACGCCCGAGGATGTCGCGAAGGCCGCCGCGTTCCTCCTCAGTGATGACGCTGGCTTCATCGCCGGCAGTTCCGTCTTCCTCGAGGGCGGGACGCTGGCGCTGCCGCCCTGGTAACGCGAAAGCAGTAGCTGCCAGCCGTGTCGTTGTGGCCTCGCGCGCCGCGAGACGCGCGTGCTGTCAGATAACACGACGCATGGGAGCCCGTGATGGCGAAGAAGAGGGCGAAGCGCATTGGCATACTGACCGCGGGCGGCGACTGCCCGGGGCTGAACGCCGCGATTCGCGGCGTCGCAAAGGCCGTGCGGCGCAGGTACAACATGGATGTCATCGGCATCTACGATGGCTTTCAGGGCCTGATCGAGAACCGCTGGCGGATACTGGACTGGGAGGACCTCTCCGGCATCCTCACGGTCGGCGGTACGATGTTGCGGACCTCCCGCGTGAAGCCGCACGCCTATCAGCTTCCCGGCGGCGAGACGATAGACATGACCGCGCAGGCGTATGAGAACTATCGCTCGCTGGGCCTCGACTGCCTCGTGATCCTCGGTGGCGGCGGGACGCAGAAGAACGCGCTGCGGCTTGTTGAGGCTGGCTGCAACGTAATCACGCTGCCGAAGACCATCGACAACGACATCGAGGGCACCGACGTGTGCTTCGGCTACGACACCGCGATGGCCGTCGGCACCGAGGCTGTGGACCGCCTGCATTCGACCGCGGACAGCCACAAGCGCGTGATGGTGCTGGAGCTTATGGGCAACAAGTCAGGCTGGCTGGCACTTGGAGCGGGCGTGGCGGGCGGCGCGGACGTGATCCTGATCCCGGAGATCCCGTTCGACATCGAGCACGTGGCGAACAGTATCCGGGAGCGCGATCGGCAGGGCAAGCGCTTCAGCATCGTGGCTGTGGCGGAGGGCGCCGCGCCTGCCGGTGGCTTCACGGGCGATAGGGAGTTTGCCGACGCGGGCGAGGAGCATCACGTGGGCACGCGCGTCGGCCGGAGGCTGGAGGCGCTGACCGGGGTCGAGGCGCGCGTCACCATCCTCGGCTACGTGCAGCGCGGCGGCTCGCCCACTCCCGCTGATCGGCTGCTTGCCACCAAGCTCGGCACCGCCGCGGCTGATCTGCTGGCCGATGGTGAGTACAACGTGATGGTCGCGAGCCGTGGCGATGGCTGGAAGGCCATCCCGCTCGAGGAGGTCTCCGGCAAGCGCCGCACAGTGCCGCTGGATCACGCCTGGATTCGCGCGGCGCGGCTGATAGGCACGAGCTTCGGCGACGAGTAGCCCTGTCGCGGTGTGCTCAACAATCCAGAAACGGGAGGGACCGTGCGGTCCCTCCCGTTCGATTCGGTATAAGGTCCGGCTCATCTACCACTCGATCGTGACTTCCTTGCCGCTCGCCGCCGACTCCTCCGCCGCCAGGCAGGCCTTCACGGTCGCCATCGACTCCTCAGGCGTGATGATCGTCGGCCTGACGCCCTCCTGGACGCAGTCGCCGAAGTAGCGCAGCTCGGTCGGCAGTGCGCCCACGAGCCTTCCTCCGTACAGCGTTACCCAGTAGGTGGTGTCAGGGTAGGTCCAGCCGTCCTTGTCGCAGACCGCGAAGCTCGGCGCGGACTCCTGCACGTGGACCGAGCCTTCGGTACCGATGATCTCCATCCGCTCGTCGATCTGCATCGCGGTCTTGTCCGGGAGGAACCAGACGTTCTCGAGGACCGCGATCGCGCCGTTGTCCATCGTGAACATGCTCCAGCCGAGGTCCGGGTTGCCGAGGCCGCGCTCGTTCACGGTCTTCGCGTAGACCTTCACGGGCTTGAGGCCCGAGGCCCAGAGCATGATGTCCATGTCGTGAACGCCGTCGCCCACGATCGGGCCGATCTTCGGGAGAATGCCGGTGGTGACCCAGCCGGGGATGTTGCGGCGCGCGAACATCGACACAATCTTCCCGCAGACGCCCTCCTCGCACTTGCGCTTCGCCATGGCGTAGCGCGGGTTGAAGCGGCAGATATGGCCGACCATGAAGTAGCTGTCGGCGGCATTGGCGGCGTCCACCATCCGCTGGCAGTCCTCGACCGTGGACGCCATCGGCTTCTCGCAGAAGACGTGCTTGCCGGCCTCCAGCGCGGCAAGAGCCGGGTCCACGTGCTGGTCCCACATCGTGGTGATGCTGACCGACTCAAGCTCAGGGTCCGCCAGCATTTCGTTGTAGTCGGTATAGACGTGCTGGACGTTGAACCGCTTCGCGACCTCCTCGAGCCGCGACTGGGTGCGCGTGCAGATCGCGTAGAGCTCCATATTCGGGATCGCGTCAATAGCCTCGCAGTGCTTCTCACCGAACCAGCCGATGCCGATTACTCCGTGCTTGACCCGCTCCATCTCGAACCCTCCCACGTCGCTGATTGCCTGCGCGCACGAGCCGCATCGCCCGCGTGAGCGTGGCTTCGCCAAGACTGTCTGCAGGCCCTCCTGAGACTCCAGGGGACTCATCAGCGAGTGTGGCCTCGGGAAACCATCTCCGGCCTGCGGCGTCTGAGTAGATGCCGGCATCTTCATTGGATAAGAGGTAGCACAACCATGGGACAGGTCCGTTATCTGGCCACACTCGCACTCATCTGCAGCCTCATTGTCCTCTCTACCGCGCTCCTCCACGCATTCCCGCTCAATGGCGATCTGGAGCGGAACTACCGCGGCACGCCCTTCGGCTGGCAGAAGACCGGTGCCTGGGCGTTCGTCCCGCTCGGGTCATACGAGGGCAACGGCCACTACGTCCTGAAGGAGCGTTTCGCGAAGCCTGGCTGCGAACTGCTCTCCGGGAGTTTCCTCCTGGCTTCGCGAGATGACACGATCCTCACGCGCCTCGCCTACCAGGCATCAGGCGAGGGCATGTCGCTCGCGCTCGTGTTCTGTGATGCCCTCGGCCGGCCTCTCGGCGACGCGTGGGAGGCGCCTCTGCCGGCCACCACTGGCTGGTGTCTGTATGATTCGCGGTACGTCATGGGGTCGGTGCCCGAACCGCCCGGCACCGCATCAGTTCGCGTCGCGGTGCGCGTGGGGGTCGAAGGCATCGAGGCACAGGTTGACGCCATCAGCCTGCGCAAGCTCGAAGGCGGTTCCGCGGAGCAGCCTGGGGCACCGATCAGCTTCGATCCGTGGAGTGGGCGAAGCATCACTGGCCCGCTGAGCGCGCAGATCGCGTATGACTGCCCGACCGAGGATGACGCCGAGGAACCAACCGCCGCATCGTCCGCGGCGCCGGCGAGCACACTCTGGCTCTCCGAGCCCGCGGAGGTCACCGGCACCTACCCCTATCTCGCCGAGGCTGAGGTGACCGTGGCGGGCGACCCGGCGGCGGAGGCGCTGCTGCTTCTGCGCGCGCTGGGCGAGGGCCCGGATGAGGTGCTCTGGCAGGAGGTGCAGCCTGTAGCCTGTGGGGCCGCCGTCACGCCGACCAGCGTGCACCTCCCCGCGCCGTTCATCCAGCCGCAGGCGATGGGACTGCAGGCCGGCTTCGCTGTGCAGGCCGCGCTGCCCGTTGCAGCCGAGGTGGTGGAGCTGCAGCTGCGCCCGGTGCCGCTGGAGGTCGCACTCAGCGGCATCCTGCGCAAGACGCGCTTCGACGCGCCGGAGCAGGTACAGGTCTTCATCTCAGCAGTGAACAATACTGACGCGGAGCTGGCGACAGACGTGCAGGTTGCCGTAAGCAACGAGGCGGGGGAGATCGTTCATCGCGAGCAGCGGCCGATCCGCATTCGCGAGCGCAGCGCAGCCTCATTCCCGGTCAAGCCGGCGCTGCCGGGCGATGGCAGTTACCTCTTCCGCGTCAGCTTTCTGCGAGGCGGCAAAGCCGTCGGCAGTGGCGAGTTCGCGTTCAGCGTCGGGACGGAGTAGGAGGCTTTCAGTCCTGCGCGCCGGAGCGCCTGTCCGTGAGGTTGTCTGAGGTCAGGCACCAGCCATCGCAGGTAAGCCGCACCGCCTCGCCCAAGTTGCCGGCGATGCGATTGCCTGAGACTACGTGGCCCCCGCCGCCGAGGCCCACGATCGCGGCGTCGGCGGTCACGTTCTCGAGCACGTTGCCGGTCACCGCGCAATCGCGCGCGGCGCCCAGGTCGATGCCGCCCTGGCGTTTGTCCTCGACGATACCCGCGTAGACGCTCTTGCGGATGATGTTGCCGGAGATCACGTGGCCGCCCGATCCTGAGGCGTCCTCGATGCGCACCGCGGCCTCCGTGTTGTTGATCATCGTGTTCCCCGTGATCGCGACGCCGTTGCAGGTGCCGGCGAGGACCACTGCATGCGGGCCGTGGAGGTAGTTCGCGTTGATGACGAGGTCGCGCGAGGAGATAGCGTAGATGCAGCGCTGGAAGCCCTCGATGGTGTTGTTTGCGATCACATGCTGCGCCGTGCCGTCGAGAATGATCCCTTCGGCGTCACCGTAGGCGAAGTGGTTGTTCACGATCCGGATCTCGCGGCAGTTGCGGTCAATGTAGACATGCTCTTCCTGTATCTGCCCCTCGTTGAGCCGCCGCGTCTGGTTCCCGTGCATCGTCAGGTGATGCAGGTTCTCCGCCGACAGCGCGCGCCTGCAGTCTCGCATCCAGCAGTCGCGCACGGTGGTGTTGGTGCCCTTGCTGACGAACCGCACCGCCGTCCCCCCGTGGCCGATGAAGAAGCAGGCATCCACAAGTGTGTCATTCGGGTGGTCTACGAGGAGCGCGTCGCCGCTCGCGCGGTTGCCCACGAAGCTCAGATCGCGCACGGTGATCGTCAGGTCAGGCCACCACTGGCCGAGCGCCCCGGCGATGCTCAGCAGCGGCTCACCGGAGGTGCTCGTGTTTACGAGCACGCTGGCGCGCCCCTCGCCCTGTAGGCAGAGGTGCTGGCGCTCGTTGAGCGCGATCTCAAGCGTCCGATCGACCTCCCAGCGCCCCGCGGGCACATGGACGGTGCCTCCGGCCGGCGGAAGCGCATCGAGCGCCTGCTGAATGCCGCCGGCTTCCGCCGCATCAATCCACTGCCCGCGAGTGCTTGCGCTCATGCTCCTGACTCTCCTTGTGAGACAGGCGGTCTGACGGGCTGGAACTCATACAGGACTCTGCGCGTGGTCCAACACTCATGGCCCGAGCGGCCGAGAACTCAGCCGTTCAGGAGGGGCGAGCGCAGTTCGAGGAGCTGACCTTGCTCGCCCTATTGTCAGAGTACGAAATGGCAGAAGGCGGGCTGGCAAGGAAGCTGTCGCCCTCGCAGACGACGCTCGGGCGCCACTCTCGCCTCCGCTGCAAGCGGCGTAGACCAAAGCAGCCCCTCCTGGCGCCCCTCCTGGCGCCCTGCGCGGGAGCATCTCCTTGACCACCGGCTGATTCGTGGACTACGAGTGGGAAGCCTACCCTACTCCTCGGATGCGTCCGCGCAGTGGCTCGCCACGGACAGGCTGATCTCGCAGACTACATCGGTCACCACGGCGGTACCGTGCGTGTCATCACGGTTGCCGGACATCTCGATCAGGATCGGCACCTTGCAGCCGCGGTCGGCCGCGTAGCAGATCACGTACGGCGCGTCCGTCGGGTCAGCGATCCGGTCCATGTTCACCTGCTGGTATGCCCCGTTGTAGGGCGCCTGGCAGAGGAAGCGGTCGCGCAGGCGCTGCTTGATGTCCGCGTGCACCGTTGCCACCAGCTCCTCATCGCAGCCCCTGGCGGGCATCAGCACGAAGTGGGCGGTGTGGAAGTCCACGAGGCCGACGGGACGGTACCGCTCCACGAGGCCCTGGATGATCTGCGTCTCGCGCGCGCTGGCGGGCCGGGTGCCCTTGTAGTTGTAGTCCCACGGCACCGGCACATCCTGCGGCATCGGATACTCCTCCCAGCCATGGTCGAAGTTCCGGTTCAGGTCCACGCCGGTGGCGTTCTGGCGGGTGAAGTTCTCTAAGCCCCATGGGTTCTGCACCGGCATGATCACCCAGTGTAGCTCGCTCGGGTCCATCCCGATATCCGCGCCATTTCCGAGAAGCTCAGCCAGTCGCAGGAGGCCGTAGCAGTTCTCCCACTCCCAGCCATGGACCGCGGCGCCGAAGTAGACCGTCGGCCGGTTCTCCTCACCGAAGCGCAGCGTGTACATGTCGCGCCCATCGCTGCACGGGCCCTCGTTGACGAGGCGCAGGCCGTAGTGCTTCTCGGCCAGTGCGCGCATCGCATGGACGAAGTCATCGTAGCTCAGGCGCTGTGGGTAGTGCTTCCCGTAGCGGATGCTCCCGCCGATGAAGTTCCCCGGAAAGAGCCACTTGTTCTCGGAGCCGTGGGAGTTGTACCAGACGCGGCCCGGCGACAGGATGTCCAGCGCGAGGATCCGGCCCCCGCCCACGCGCTCCTCGATCATCACTGCGCCCTCATTGACCGTTGAGCGCCCGAGGACGGTGGTGTGCTCATCCTCGATCGGAGTGAGGATCTGGCGCTGGAGCATCTGGTTGTTGTAGAGCGGGTCGGGGGCGCTGGATACCGACCCGAACCAGCCGATCGTGTCGCCGACCTCGAAGCCGCGCGTGATGTCGCACTCAACCTCGATGCGCATCGCGGGCTCGAGGCGGTCGCGCACGTGGGTCTTCGAGAACTGCCAGCCGCGATCTGTCGCGTACTCCAGCAGGCAGGAGATGACCTGGCCTCCGCTCCGGGCGTACTCACGGACCGCCCCGTAGTCGAGCGCAGCGAGGTTCTCGCCGTTCTGCACGCAGGTGATCACGTGGGTGTACTGCGAGAGGGTCTCCACGTCATGCGGCTCCAGCGCGAAGTTCATATAGGTCACCCGCTCGGGGTAGAGCAGGTCGAGATCGATCTTGGGCAGGCCAGGGGTGTCCGAGAGCAGCAGGATGGAGAGCGAGCTGCGATCCATGGTATTCCTCCGTCTAAGGCAGCTGTTGACGTCAACCCCGGAGTTCATCATGGGACTGGCTCAGACCTTCCCGGGGCAGCATCAGCTTCATGTTGCATTCTGGTGAACAATGAATCTGCGAAAGCTCTGGACATTCCGAACAAATACATATATAGTCAAATATAAGTAGAGCCCACGCAGAGTATTCTGAGGTGGCTCTGAGCTGTCAGCCCCGTCGGCTGCGGTAGTCCGCATTGAATCCGACGTGCGGGAAGGGGATCTGCCGTGAAGCGGGAGAGGTTCGTGGCAGTATCCGTAGCGCTGGTGGTGCTGTGTGCAGGTATCGCGCGGGCGGAGGACGTGATCTGGACCACCTGGAGCGTGGAGGACGGAGGGAACGGGCACGAGTACGCGGTGCTCATGACCCGGGACTACTGGACTAATCAGAAGACGAAGGCGGAGGCTCTGGGCGGCTACCTGGCCAGCATCACAAGCGCCGAGGAACAGGCGCATGTGCATGGACTGGTGCAGGCGGCCGGCGGGGGCGGATACTACGCCTACTACTGCATCGGGCTGTTCCAGGACCCCACCGGCGCTGAGCCTGGTCAAGGGTGGGGTTGGGTGAGCGGCGAGCCGTTGGGGTACACCAACTGGGGAGCCGGCGAACCCAACGATCAGTTTGGCAGTGAGGACTACGGCTACATCACAACCTCCTCTGGGGGCTGGAACGACGGCAAGGATGGCGGCGCGACCTCCAACAGAGGGGCCGTGGTTGAGCGCGAAGTGCCGCCGTCCGACACCACCGCGCCAGAGGTCGCGCTCGACGCCCCCGATCCGGCCGAGCTTGCGTGGTCGAGTGCGCCGGCCTCCGTAACGATCAGCGGCTCGGTAGTAGATGCGGATGGCAGGGTCGCGAGCGCGGCTCTCACGATCGCCGACGAGTACGGCGACGCGCACGATGCGGTGGATCTGATGGCGCTCCTTGGCGCAGACGGCGCCTTCACGACCGCGGTCGAGCTTTCGGCGGTGGTGGACGCAGCCGATACTGACGGCCGCCTCTACACGGTCACTCTGAATGCCGCCGATGCCGCGGGCAACGTGGCCGAGCCGGTCTCGGTCGCGGTCCGCGTGCTGCCGGACGGCGTGCCTCCGAAAGTCGAACTCAGTTCCGCTGAGCCCGCCTCGCTCCCCTGGGAGCGGCCGAACGAACTGAAGTCGGTCGCCATCAGCGGGACCGCGACGGACGAAGGGAGCGGCCTCGCCTCGGTGATGCTCAGCGTGAGCGACGAGTATGGCGAGTTCGACGGCCGGCGCGATATCACGCTCGACCTCGACGAAGAGGGCAGCTTCAGCATCTCCCTGTCGCTCTCGTCGGTGATCGCCGGTGGCGACACCGATGGCAGGCAGTACCTGATTGAGGTCGTCGCGACCGACCTCGCGGGCAACCTCTCGGCCCCCGCCTCAGTCACAGTGCGGGCGGCCCGGCCTAACATGAACAAGCCAGACAAGCCGGGCAAGCCCGAGAATCCGGGCAACGGCCATCGACCCGATCCGCCCCCTGGCCGCCGGTAGCCCGGAGTCGTCGGACGTGGCCAACGCGAGCAGCACCGGGGGATCTGCTTGCAGCGCGGCCCGAACGGCAGCCTGAGGCCCCCTGAGGGGGAGGGGGCCTCGGCGCCGTTCTGAAGGTCATCTTCGACGCACCGGGAAATCCCCTCGCGCAGCACCGAACGCCCCCATGAGGAATGAAGCCCATGAAGCAGCTTGGCTACGGAGTCATCGGACTTGGCCGCATCAGCGGCCGGCACATCGAAGCCATCAATCGCCTGGAAGCAGGGCGGCTCGTCGCAATCGCCGACAGCACCCACGAGAAGGCACAGGCGATCGCGGCGGAGCACCCCGATCATCCTGCCGCGTACAGCGGCTATGAGGACCTGCTGGCGGACGAGCGCGTGGATGTCGCGGTTGTCCTCGTCCCGACGCACCTGCACCGCGACGTCTCGGTCGCGGCAATGGACAGCGGCCGGCATGTCATCTGCGAGAAGGCGATGGCGCCGAGCGTGCGCCAGTGCCTCGACATGATCGAGGCACGCGACCGCAACCACGTGAAGCTCATGATCGGCCACTCCACCCGCTTCCAGGCGGCCTTCCTGACCGCCCGGCGGATGATCGAGGACGGCGCGATCGGCCAGGTGCTCGGCGTGGATGCGCACTTCACCGCAGGCGCCACCCAGGCTGACGAGGTCCCGCGCGACTTCTGGCGCTTCAAGGCAGGCGCAGCCGGCCACGGCTACGTCGTGAACTTCGGCTGCCACTACATCGACGCGTCGCGCTCAATGATCGGCGCGGATCCGGTCAGCGTGAGCGGGCACATCGGCAACCGCTTCAGCCGGGGCGTGATCCCGGAGGACCACTACGTCATCACCGCGATCTGCGACGACGGCAGCACGATCTCCATCGCGCAGTACGGCACGCGGAAGAGCTATCGCACCCCCACAGAGGGCTACGCGATATTCGGCACCGAGGGGATGATGGAGGCATACTGGCGGCCGGACCGGCTGATCATCTCGCGCTCCGGCGAGGAGACGCGGCAGGTGGAGCTTGACCGCGTGCTTCACGAGGCAGGGCCGTGGGTGCGCGAGCATGAGGGGTTCCACGCCAGCATCGTGAACGACACGCCCGAGCCGGTGACGGGCGAGGACGCGATGCGCAACATCGAGTGGGCCAGCGCCGCCTACCTCTCCAGCGAGCGCCGCTGCTGGGTGGATATCCCGCTCGAGGAGGACGACTGCGCCTACTGTGGCCCGTGCCTCGAGGAGACGCTGCCGGAGAAGGAATAGGCCGCACACAGAAGATGCGGGAGGTCCGATGATGCAGCACTTCAGCTTCGACTTCGGCGATCCGGTGTATGAACTTGCGGGCTGGAAGGTCGGCGCGCAGATCATCACCTTCGAGAACACCTACGGCCTTGATCCGGATCTCGTGCGCGTTGAGGACGGCCTCATCGCCGCCTGCGGCCTGCGCTGGGCGGGCGGACAGGAGCGGTGCGGGGGAGAGGTCGCCGTCGCCTCCGAGGGCGGTACGGATGCACTGCGCCTCGCCATCAGCGCCCGGCACGAGAAGAAGATCCGCTGCACGAAGCTGATCCTCAGCGGCCTGCCGGAAGGCCGGCTGATCGGCTCGCGGATGGAGGAGCATGAGATCCCGGCGGCCGGCATCATCCTCGGCTGGCCGCGCGGCGGACCGCCGATGCCGCTGGTCTTCCTGCAGGATCCGGAGGGCGGCTGGCGCTACTTCCGCTCGCTCGACGACCGCGTCCGCGAGAAGCGGATCGCGGTCTATCGCGCGGGCGATGGCGGCGTCACGGTCGAGCTGATCCACGAGGACGCCGGGCCTGAGATGACCAACGAGACGGCGGCGCCTGCCTGGGAGATCGGCCGCTGCGACGACCCGCGGGAGATCGTGCATGCGCAGATGGCGCACAATGAGCGCGCGTTCGGGCTGCAGCCGTGGGAGACGCGGCCCGACGTGCCCGAGTGGGCGCGGGAGATCAGCTTCGTCGCCGCAATTCACATGATGCACTGGAGCGGCTACATCTTCAACAGCTACGCGGACGCGCTGGATGTGCTGCGCTGGGTCTGCGGGCGCATCGAGGGAAAGCGCGTCCTCGCCTTCCTGCCGGGCTGGGAGGGGCGGTATTACTGGCGGTATGGGCACTATCGCCCGCACGAGAGCCTTGGCGGCGAGGACGGCTTCCGGCGGCTCGTGGACGGCGCGCACGAACTCGGCGTTCGCGTCTGCCCGATGTTCGGCTGCAACTGCGCGAACGAGGGCCTGGAGAGCTTCGAGCAGTGGGGCGCAGGCTCGCACTTGACCTCCGCGGGCGGCTACGTGCTCCAGGGCAACAAGCCTGACTGGGATGTCTCGCGCGCGCACGATCCTGGCTGGCAGGCATGGCTGAACCCTGGCGCGCCGGGCTGGGGGAACCGGCTCTTCGAGGAATCCGCGCGGATGATCGAGCAGTTCGGCGTGGACGCGACCTTCTACGACACAAGCGGCTCCTGGACGAACGACCCGAACCACCCGGTCTTCGAGGGCATGATGCGCCTGCGCGACCGGCTGAAGGCGCGCTTCCCGGGGTTGCTCGTGACTGGCGAGCACTGGTACTCGCCGCTTGGCGCAATCTTCCCGGTGAGCCACCACTGGTGCCCGGAGCGCTTCCCAGAGGCCTTCGCGAAGTACAACCGCCGCTGGGCGCACCTGAACACCGGCGACCCCTCGCGCGGCTCAACCGGCGTGCATGAGATGGGCACGCACCCGTGGGAGATTCCGGAGCTGCGGCAGGACCTGTGGCCGACGGTGACCTTTGTGGATGGCACGATCGCGAACGCCCCCGATCGCGTGGAGCAGGTGATCGCGCTGGCGAAGCGGTATGCGGAGGAGTGGCTGTAGGAGCCACTCCTCCGCGGGCTGCTACTCCCGGTGCAGGTCCGCGCCGCGACCGATCTCCTCCGCGAGGCCAAGGTCGATCACGCGGCGGACGAAGTCGTAGACGTCATCGTAGGTGACGCTGGTCTTCCGCGCGATGCCCAGGATGCTCTCGTCGCCCTCCAGGGAGAGCATGACCTGCTCGATCGCGCGGTTGAGCGCGAAGTTGGTGCGGTAGTCCACCCACAGGCCGTAGCCGGAGAGGAAGATCGGTCCGGTGAACTTCCGCCGCGGCACGAAGTCGCGCTCAAGGATGCCGATGATCCCTTCGATGACCTCCAGCGACTCGTCGAGCCGCTCCTCGGAGATCATGCTGATGTCGTCGAGGTGCGTGTGATACTGCCAGTAGGGCCAGCGGGAGATGGACACCGTCGGCACGTTCAGCCCGGGACCATTGAGGACCATCTCGTCATTGCCCACGACCTTGCGGAACGGGCCCTCGGTGAAGTTCCCCTCGCCGAAGCGATCCACCAGCGCCTGCCGCGCCGCGCGGTCGATGAAGTCATCATGCTGACGGGAGTGCTGGAAGGCGAACTGGTTGTCGTTGCCCATCATCTCGAGGAAGATCCCGCAACGGCAGCGCGGGACGAGCTCCATGTTGTGACTGAAATGGGCGATCGAGCCGATCGTCTCAGGCAGCACAAGCAGCGTGTACGTGTAGTGGTTGTCGCGCCCGCGGAGCCTCTTGATCATCTCGGCGCCAACCGCGACGCCGGAGAGGCCGTCATTCGCCTGGCCCGGATGGTCGAGGTGCGCCATCAGCACAATCGTCTCGTCACTGCGCCCGGGGACTGTGGCCTCGCCTACCTTGAGCGTCCCGTCGGAGTACTCCGTGTCTATGAAGACGCGGTACTCGTCCGCATCGAGCGTGCGGAACTGCTCGTGCGAGAGCGAGAAGCCCCACTTCAGCTCGTAGAAGTTGAAGCGGTAGGGGATCGCGGTCGGGTGCTCCTCGTTCCACGCGAGGTGCTCGATCAGCTCCTCCCGCGAGACCACCGCATCCACCGGCAGCGAGCCCGTCCACAGATGCAGCGGATGATCGGCGAAGTCAATGATGCGCTCGCCATCGGCCTCCACCCACGCCTCCCGCACCGTCCACTTCTGCGGGATGCGCCACGTCCAGCACTGCGTCCCGGATGCGTACTCATGCACCGTCAGCGGCACCGCGCGACCGACGATCTCCAGCGCGAGGTCGTACCCATCCGACACGAGCGAGCGGTTGAGCGGGTAGATCTCTCTGATCAGCTCGATCAACGTCCTGCCTCCATGCGGCGGATATGCTTCGGCCAGGCGATCGGCCGGTGAATGATGAAGTCGGCGGCGTCTTCGCGCGAGCGCGCCTCCCGCACGCCGATTCGCTGCAGGAACTCCCGCACCTGCGCGTTGCGGCCGTTGTCGAGCCACTGCGCGTGAAGTTCGCGCGCCCCCAGCTCCTCCGCCGCCACCCGCCACGCCTCCGCCAGCAGCGCCTCCTCGAATCCTCTCCCGAGCGCGCGGCAGCTCATCAGGAATGTGTCAAGATGGGCCTGCGCCTCGCCGGCGGTCACGATAGCGATGCCGGTGATGCCGAGGTCGCCGAAGCGATCGGAGGCGCGCATCTGAATGACCCGCGCGTACGGGTCTGCGATGAACTGCGCGATCCGGCCTTCTGGGTGCCGGTGTGTGCTGAGGTTGAACTGGTTCGTGCGCGCGCAGAGCTGGGCCGTCCGCGTGGTGAGTGCGGGCTCGTCGAAGCTGAGCGTCGCGACGCTCTCCAGGCCGGCGACGAATGCCTGCATGTCTCTCGCAGTCTCCGCAAGATCGCGGCGCCCGCGGTCCTCGGCGTACATGGCGGGGCGCCTGCGATCCTCCTCGGTGACCGTGAGGGCGTCGGTGAGATGCAGGCCCGCGAGGTGCTCCACCCAGCGCGCGACATCGGCCGGCAGCTCCGGCACGGTGACCTCCGGCAGCGCCTCACGCACCACGGAGCGCTCGAACGGGGAGTCATCGAGGAACGCGATCGCGTCCGCGCCGATGTTCAGCTCTCGCGCGATCTCCAGCAGGCGCTCGGGCTTGCCCCGCCAGTCCACGCTGATCGCGGCGAAGTGCTCGCGGCGCAGGATCATGTCCGGGCGTTCCGCAAAGGGCGCCAGCGCATCAGCGGGCTCGTTGCGGCTGCAGATCGCCAGCAGGACGCCCGCCCGGTGATGGGCGAGCAGCCAGCGCTGCAGTTTGCGATGGGCCTCACCGGGGATCTCGCCGGCCAGAGAGAGCCCGGCCACCCCGTCCTCGCCGACGATCCCGCCCCAGAGGGTGTTGTCGAGGTCCACCACGAGGCACTTGATCGGCGGCCGACGCGTCGCGAGGATGAAGCGCGCGGCCTCACCGCCGACAGCCGTGATCGCCGGCCCGGACAGCTCCAGGCCCGCGTGGAAGTGCAGTGACGGGTCCTCCGCGGGCGCCCCCGCGCGTAGCAGGGAGGCCACCTCATCGAGCACGTGCGCCCGCGTCGCCTCGCGCGCGAAGGCCGCAAGCTCCTCCGCGAAGGCCGCCGCTATCGCGCGCGCGCCATCGGCAAGCTCGGCGTCGGCGATGCCCGTGGCCGGGCGCAGGCAGACGGCCGGCAGGTGGATGACCGCATGGCCGCTGGATCGACCCAACCAGCCGCGCATGAGCGCAGCCAGTTCCCGGGCCGCCGCGCGCGCGATCTCCGGATCACCGCCCGCGTACCGCCAGCCACCAAGCTCCGGCGCAAGCGCCTCCGGCAGCACACGCACGAAGAGCATCTCCGCGTCCGCGCAGCCCTCAGCCAGATCGCGGCGGAACTGCCCGAAGCCGCCCACGCTCGTGACCGGCACGATCCCCTGCGCGCGCGCATGGCACTCGGCAGCCTCTGCGAGCGGCTCGAGCGTCCCCGAGCCGGTCCAGGCAACCCGCACGACTGCACCCGGATCTGCCTCGTCTGCCGGCAGTAGCAACCGCGCGTTGCGGCAGCCACCGGTCAGGGAGGCGAAGTCTCCCGAAGCCACGGCCGCCTCTGCGATGGCCTGCGCGGCGGCGGCAGGATCGGGCTCCCAGTGCCGCCGCGCGCGCGGCGTCAGCAGCATCAGTGTATCGCGCGCAAGCGCCTCACGGAGCGTTCGGTGATACTCAGCCGCGGGCGCGCAGAAGATCTCCGCGCCACCGGCGACGGCGCGTCCGGAGAAGCTCTGCGCGGCGATGAGCCGGTGCACCGGCGCGAAGTTCTGCTCGGCCTCGGGCTGCAGGCTGCGGACGAAGTAGTCCACGCTGATGGGCTCATCCGCGCCGCCACTGCCGATGACGCCCTCAAAGCGCTTCCAGTAGCGGTAAGGGACGCCCACCTCCTGCTCGGCAAGGTGATTGAGCGTCGCGCACTCGAAGCCCACGCCGACGGTGCAGATCCTCCCTCCCGCGCGCACGAGCCAGCCGAAGACGCTGTCGGGTCCGAAGGTGCTCTGCGGTCGGAGCGCAGCGACCTCCTCAGCGCGCGCCCCGAGGGCAACCACGGAGAAGATCGGGCAGCCGCTGCGCAGGCCGGAGTACTCTGTGCGCAGCGTATCGGCCGCAACGCCCACCTCCGACGGCGAACGCTCCGGCTCGAAGACGCCGGTGCGGCAGAACGAATAGGTGAACGCGGGCAGGATGAGCGTGCCCTCAGACCCGACGACCTCGATCAGCGCGTCGATCAGCGCACGATCAGGCCGGTCGGTGATGCCGAGGGCCGGGGTGGATGAGTGTACCATCGCCACGTCGCCGCGGCGCAGATCGGCGGCGCGCAGGGCGTCGACGATCTGCGCGACAGTGGGGGCCGCTGAGGCCTCCGAAGAGGGCTGCCCGGCCGCCAGCCACTCCTCGAGCGCCGGGAGCGACGTCAAGCGCGCCATCTGCGCCGGGCCGATCTCGCGCCCGAATGCATCGCCGATCGCGACCATCAGCGCGAGGTGCGCGAGCGAGTCCCACTCCGGCGGCTCACCGAGACGCGCGTCGTCCGGCAGGGAGGCGGCCGCGCAGCCGCAGACGCCGGCGATGAGGGCCTTGAGGCTCTCGCGGTGCAGTCGCATACTCACCCTCCTCCCGCAAGAGCCGCGATCTGCGCGGCGATGCGTTCGGTCGCGTGGCCATCGCGAGCGCCGAGGTGCCGCTCCAGGAACCGTTGCTGGCTCGCCAGCAGCCGGCTGCGGACCTCGGTGTCGCCGAGCAGCCTGTTGAGCGTAGGGGAGATCGCCTCCGGCGAATACGCGCCCAGTGCCGCGCCCTCGTCAGCATACGGGAACTGATCCGGCCCGCCCGAGAGGTTGACGACCATCACCGGCACTCCGAGCAGCGCGGCCTCAGTCGCGGTCGAGGAGAAGCGTGTCACCAGCAGGTCCGACGCCGTGATGAGCGTGCGCAGCGGCACCTCGCCGTGCCGGATCAGCCGCACACTCCCGCGCAGACGCTCCTGCAGCGCCTCGTACCGCGGCAGGATCGCACGCTCCTCAGGGTGCGGCTTGATCGCCAGCAGCGCGTTCGCATCGGCGCATGCCTCCGCGAGCAGCTCCAGCCACCAGCGCTGCTCGTTGGCCATCAGACGCAGCTCCACGGGCTGCGTCGTCGCCACCACAAGCCGCTGGTGGTCGCCCAGCAGTTCGCGACGAAGCTCTGCCGCATCATCGCGCAGGCCTGGCTTCGGGCGCGCATCGTCGTAGTCGGCGTGGCCCGTCTCGGTGAAAGCCGTGTGCGGCTCGGCGATCGCGGACAGCAGCTCTCGCGTGTAGGCGTCGAAGACGATCGCCTCGTCGAATGGCAGGAGCGCGCCTGCCTTGAAGAACGGCCCGAACATCCCGTGCTGCACCATCGCGGTCGGAATGCCACGATGCCGCGCCTGGAGGATGCCGGGAGCCAGGTTCACGTTGTAGGCGTTGAAGCCCACGACCATGCGCGGCTGCAGCTCATCCAGTGCCCTCTGCCAGAGCCGTGCTGCGTAGAGCGAGCGGGGCAGATCGTTGATCATCGTGCTCTGCAGGCGCCGGGCGAGCACGCCCTGCAGTGGCTGAGGGAGCTCTCGGTAGAGGTCAAGGCCGGTCAGCGCCTCGGCCACGTCGGGGAACTGCTGCGCGGCAGCCAGCGCCTCAGTGAGGGCCGCCCGGGCCATCGCAGGCTCCGTGAACGAGAAGAGGTTGCCGCGCGGCCGCTTGCCCGGCTCAATGCGCCCGGCTGGCCCCTCATGAGGCGTGTCCAGCGCCGCCACCCGGAGACCGTGATCCGCCTGCAGCCTGGGGGCGATGCGGTCGTAGAGGGGCGCGGTCGTTGGGCCTGAGACAACGAAGAGCGCGTCAACCTGCTCCCGGAGGCGCTCGCGAGGCGCGTGACGAAGCTCGCGCGCGAACCGCCATGCCTGCGCAACGCGCAGCGCGGGCAGGGCCTGGTCGCGCAGAGCGCGCTTCGCTGCTGAGGCAGTCAGCCGCACCGGCGCATTGCATGTCGCGCCGATCGCGTCCGCTACCTCGGCTACCATCTGCCGCCCGGCCCACCACTCAGGAGCGCCGTCCGGCTCCCACGCGAGCACCTCGGTCGGCTGCGCGGAGATGGCGTGGCGGGCGAGGAATGCGCTGACTGCGATCGGCCCGAGGGAGAACTTGGCGAAGTTGTCCGAGTACGCGTCCCACGCCGAATAACCGAGGCCCGCGATCCGCTCGCCAAGCCATGGAGGTAGAACCTCGGCGATCCTGCGGGCCCGGGCACGCACGTCGAGGCTGAAGCTCGGGAAGAGGGCCTGGAGCTCCGGGTAACCCGGGCCGGCCATGAAGAGCGTCTCCTCGAACTTGTCCACCAGCGGCAGAAGCACGTCATCGGGACGGAGGACCGCATCCGGTACCGGAGGGTCAACGAGGGTGGAATTGCGCACGACAAGACGGCTCATCGGGCCCTCCCCTGCAGCAGCGGGCATTCAGAGCCCGTGCCGGCACATGATAGTGTCCCCGGGCACAGAACGCAAGGCTGATCACTCGCCGCAACGGTCGTGCCACGGGCGGCAGGTAATCCAGGCCGCTCAGGGAATCTACAGCACACATCTGACGCAGAGGGTTCGTGCAGGAGGACACGCCGATGCAGAAGCTATCAAAACCAGGCATGCTGCCGGAGTGGTTTGAGCGCGGTCGGATTCGCTGGGCGTGGGGCGGCTGGGAGCCGCCGGAGATGTACATCCGCGCGGGCAGCACCTCGGGTGGCGTCAACGGCAGTGCGCTCTGGGGGCCGCTGTGGTGGGACTACCTGCACTCCGAGGAGCACGTGCGGCAGATGGCGGAGATCGGGATCAACCTGATCACCACCCACTACTACAAGGGCTTCGGCCTGCAGGCGGAAGCCGCGGAGATGGAGCGCACGCGCGAGCTGGTTGAGTTGTGCCACGCGCATGGCATCCACGTCCTCGGCTACTGCCAGCAGACCTCGGTCTACCCCGAGGCGCTGCTCGACGAGATCCCGGACCTGCGCGAGCACGTGCAGTACGATCCGGAGGGCCGGCTGCGCTACTACAGTGGCTCGAACTACTTCCGCTGGCAGGGCGACCAGTCGAGTGAACTCTTCATCGGCTACCTCAAGCGCGTCATCACCTACGGGCTGATCGAGATCGGCCTCGACGGCGTGGAGTGGGACGGAACCGTCTACCACTGCCACTGTGAGCGCTGCCGGGGTGCCTTCCGGGAGTTCCTGCGCGCGCAGTACTCCGGCCGCGAGCGCGAGCTGTTCGGCCTTCCGCACTTCGACCACGCCTTGATGCCGCCGAAGATCGCCCTGAATGACCCGATGTACCGCGCGCTCCTGCGCTTCCGGGTGCAGATGATGCACGACCGCCTCTGCGAGCTGTACGCGCACGCGAAATCGGTGAAGGAGCACGCGATCTTCGCGACCTACCCGCACACCCCGCAGTTCTCGCGGCCTGACCGTGAGGCGATCCTCCCGGCGACCTCGGACTACCTCGACCTCGCGACCTCCGAGACCCATGAGATGCCGCGCGTGGAGGAGGATTGTCGCCTGATCGGCTCGGTGCGGCACCTCAAGCAGTGCTCGGCGCTCGGCGTCCCGACCCTCGTCACCTCATGGATCCTCTACCCGGACGGCTACCGCGCGCCGGAGAACGCGCAGGAGGTCAAGCTCTCCATCGCCGAGTCAGCGTGCTTCGGCGGACACCCGTTCCCCGCAACCTGGGCGAACCGTCCGTGGGGGCGCGACGGGAAGACGCTCTACCTCAGCCCCGAGCGCGGGCCTGCGCTGCGCCAGTACATGCGCTTCTTCGCCGACCACGAGGATCTCTACGCCGGCTCGCAGTCACTGGCGAACGTGGCGGTCTTCTACGCCCGGTCCTCGACGGACTACGACCGCGACACCGCCCAGGCACACCTGCAGGGCCTTGAGCAGATCCTGCTGCAGCATCAGATCCCGTTCGAGGTCATCGTTGACGAGGACGGCCTGCGCGAGAGCAGCTACCCGCTCGTGTGCGTGCCGAACCAGCGGCTGCTCAGCGATGAGGCCTGCGATCTGCTGCGCGCGCATCTGCAGGCCGGGCGAGCGCTGCTCCTCACGGGCGAGCCCGGGCGGTATGACGAGCATCGTCGCGAGAGGCAGGTGGATGGGCTGGCGGACCTGCGGGGGCATGAGCGTGTCACGTGGCTCGCGGATGCCCCTGAGCGCGCTCCAGCGGGACCTGATGGCCGCGTGACACCGGTCTACGCCTACCTGCCCGAGCGCCACGAAGAGGTCGCGGAGGCCGTCAGAAGCGCCATCCGCAGCAGTCTGCCGGGGGAGGTTGAGGCGGGGCTCTACGTCGGCGTCGGCATCTACCGCACCGCGGCGGGCGAGGTAGCCGTCCACCTGCTGAACTACGCGAACTCCGAGCGCACGCAGGTGAGAGTGCGCGTGGCGCCGGAGCTTTCGTCAGGCGGCGAACCGGAACTGATCACTCCGGATGAAGGGACATCGCTGCGCCGTGCCGATGGCGGGGGCTGGGAGGTAGCCGACCTCGACACGTACGTGGTGCTGCTCTTCCGCCAGTAGCGGCGCTTCAGTCGCGGAGGTAGTACGCTAGGGTCTCGAGCTGGAGGGTGAGGTCCACGCTGCGGACGACGACGTCGTCCGGCACCTTGAGGTTGATCGGGGCGAAGTTGAGGATGCCCTTGACGCCGGCCTCGATCAGTGCTGAGACGACCTCCTGGGCCGCCACGCGCGGGACCGCGATGATCGCGAGGCTCACGTCGTGGTCCGCAATGACCTCCGGGAGGCGGTCGAAAGCGATGATCTCGTAGCCCCGGAGGCGATGGCCCACCTTCGCCGGGTTGTTATCGAAGACCGCGACGATGCGGAAGCCGCGGTTCTCGAAGCCCGGGTAGTTGATAAGCGCCGAGCCGAGGGCGCCCGCGCCCACCACGACGACCTCAAGCTCCTCATCGAGGCCCATCATGCGCTTGAGGGAGTCGAGCAGGTCCTTGGTGCGATAGCCGACGCCCGGCTGGCCGAACTCGCCGAAGAACGAGAGGTCTTTGCGCACCTGAGCGGCGTTAACGCCCGCAGCCTCCGCGATCTCCGCCGACGAGATCTTCTCATCGTCGGTGCGCTCGAGGATGCGCAGGTACCTGCACATGCGCAGGAGCGTCGGATCGGGGATCTGCGTGCCGTTGCGCGCTCTGGTTTCTGCCATATCTCAGGTCCTTTCGCGGCTCCTGCGTCCGTGGTGCGGCCGTGATCACTGGCGCGCCCACGAAGTGCGCTCACCACGCCCGACAGAATAGACTTCTACGCGCCGGGGTGCAATACCTTCCTCCGGCCGGCGCGGCGGGGGAGGATCAGCTCGCAGCATGTGGAATGAGCATCCGGTTCGCTCTGCAGTCTTCCCGGCACACAAGGCCTTCTCAGTGAGGGATCACCGACATGCAGACACGCCTGCTTGGCCGCACCGGACTTGAGGTCTCGATCGTCGGCTTCGGGGGCATCCCGATCCGCAGGCCGGCCACCGACGAGGCCGTCAACCTCTACCGCCTCGCGATGGACCGTGGCATCACCTTCTACGACGCTGCCCGGGCGTACGCGCGCTGCGAGGAGCGCCTCGGCATGGCGCTGCAGGGCCGCAGGCGCGAGGACGTCGTCATCTGCTCGCGCGACCTCTCACACACGAAGGCCGAGATGGCCGCTGCCATCGATACGAGCCTGCAGACCCTCGGCACCGACTACGTGGACATCTACCAGTGTCATGAGCTGCACCAGCCGCAGGACCTCGAGGAGTGCCTCGCTCCGGGTGGGGCGCTGGAGGCGCTCGATGAGGCGCGCGAGGCCGGGAAGATCCGCTTCATCGGCATGACCAGCCACAACCCCGACGTCATCATGTCCGGGCTCGAGACCGGGCTGATGGATGTCATCCTCATCATGCTCAACTACGTGAACCGGCGGATGGTCGAGGATGTGCTGCCGCGAGCGAAGGCCGACAACGTGGGCGTGGTGGTGCTCAAGCCGCTGGGCGGCTGCCTGCTTGCCGCGCACGCGGACCTCGCGCTGCGCTGGGTGCTCTCGCAGGACGGCGTGCACACCACGATCCCAGGGATGTGGCGACGCTTTGAGGTCGAGGCGAACGCCATGGTCGGCAACACCTTCAAGCCGCTGAGCGAGGAGGAGCACCGCATCCTCGATGAGATGCGCGAGGCGAAGGTGCCACAGTTCTGCCGCCTGTGCTACCGCCACCACACCTGCCCGAAGGGCGTGGAGATCTCGCGGCTGATGATCATGGACCTGCTCTACCAGCGCCACGGGATCGACGAGGCGCTCGAGCGCAACTGGGACGCCGACCTGCAGCGCGTGGAGGAGTGCTTCACCTGTGAGCTTCAGGAGCAGTGCCGAGCCTCCTGCGCCTTCGGGATAGACATCCCCAACGTGTTGATCAGCCTCTACAGGCAGTTCTACCCGGTGCTCTCAGGCGCACGGCAGAGCGCGGAGTAGCTCACTCACCATCAGGCGGAATCGCGAGATGCCGGCACACTTGCGCCGGCATCTCCTTGCGTCTCCGCAGAGCTTACGCCTCTACGCCCGGCAGCGCCTCCACGTTGCTCTCGCAGCCCTCGGCGGCGAGGTGCCGCGTGTCATTGAGCCGCGAGACCGTGCGCTGTCCGAACTGGTTCTTCGTCAGCAGCGTGATTGAGCCGGGGGCGAAGTCGTAGGAGATGCGGCCCCAGTCGTCCGGCCCCAGGCCCAGCCACCAGTGCACCACCGAGGTTCCCGAGAGCGTGTGCGTGATGATCACGGCGGTATCGGGCGCCTCCTCGCCGATGCGCTCCATGCACCGGGACACGCGCTCGTTCATCTGCCGCCAGTTCTCCGCGCCGGGATAGGGCACGTAGTCCACAAGCGGCTGCGTCGGCGGATTCTGGATCTTGCGCGCCTCCTCTACAGTGAGGTTCGCCGCGCTGCCATTGTTGAACTCGCGCAGGTCCGACTCGAAGATCGGTTCTACCCCGAGCTGGCCGCAGATGACTCGTGCCGTCTCAGTCGCACGTGCAAGATTAGATGAGTACAGGCGGAAATCGATGCCGTCAAGCAGATTTGCCAGCGTGCCGCCAGTGACATGCGCCTGTTTGCCCCCGAGGGTGGAAAGATGCGACTCGGTCCATCCACCGGTCAGGCCCTGCTCCGCGTGCTCAGCTTCCCCGTGTCGGATGAGTATGATGCGCTTCATTGCTGCCTCCTGTGCTGCGTGTATAGCCCGCGTAGCGCCGAACCAGCGGCCCCTCCGCGAGAACCGGGTGCCGGCGCTCCATCGGCGTGCGCTCGTTGTGGTAGAGGATCCCGATCGGGATCTCGTCACCCCACGTCATGGCCAGGTCCAGGGCCGCGTGCATGTCAGTCGGGTCGTGATCGTCGCCGATGTGCGTCACGCGGTCGCGATACCACTTCGCCGTGTTGAGCTTGTTGAAGCTCGGGCAGGGCTGGAGAATATCGAGGAGCGTGAAACCGCCGTCATGCTTCAACGCGGCGACCATCATCTCCTGCAGGTGGTCGCGATCCACCGCGGTTGATCGTGCGACGAAGGGCGCGCCCTCCACGATCGCGATCGCGAGCGGGTTGAGGGGCTGCGACATCACGCCATGCGTCTGGATCGGCGTCTCCATCCCGAGATCCGAGGTGGGCGAGGCCTGGCCCTTCGTGAGGCCGTAGACCTGGTTGTTATGCACGAAGCACTTCACGCCGATGTTTCGGCGGATCGCGTGGATGAAGTGGTTCCCGCCCTCGCCATACATATCGCCATCGCCCGAGGTGATGACCACCTCAAGCTCGTGGTTGACCAGCTTGATCGCAGTCGCGGCCGGCAGCGCGCGGCCGTGCAGTCCGTTGAAGACGTTCGCCCGCGTGTAATGCGGGAGCTTCGCGGCCTGGCCGATGCCCGACACCAGCACGAGCTTGCGGCGATCCAGCCCGACCTCCTCGATCGCTGCGTCGAGCGCTGGGAGAATCGAGTAATTGCCGCAACCAGGGCACCACGCCGGTGATTCTGAGTGTAGTCTCCGCATCTGTCATCCCTCGATTCGGTCGGCGATCTCGATGGCTGTGAACGGCAGCCCGTCGTAGCGCGTGATCAACTCCACATCCCCGACGAGTTGCTGCTCGCGGAGGATGCTCGCGAGCTGCCCCCACGCGTTGCCCTCGACGATCACGACGCGCCTGCGCTCGCCAATGCACTCCTTCACTGCCTCACGGTTGAGCGGCCAGATCTGCGCGAAGTGCAGCATCGCGGCGCTGTGCCCGCGCATCCGCAGGATATCCACGGCCTCGCGGCAGGGGAGGTAGGTCGAGCCCCAGCAGATCAGCAGCGTCTCCGCGCCGCCCTCGTCGCCATACAGCTCCGGCGGCAGCGATTCGGCGATCATCCCACCGGTCTTGCGCAGACGCTTGTCCATCATCGCCTGCGCGATCTCGAGATTCTCCGTGATGTGCCCATCTTCGTCATGCTCATCGGAGTCGGCCGATACGAAGGCCTCACCACCGGGGATGGCTCGAGGTGACACGCCGCTTTCGGTGATCTCATAGCGCCTGTAGTCAGCGCCCGCTTCCATCATGATCTGCCGGTCAATCTGCCGAGGTGTCTCATCCAGCGGTTCGCCGTTCACCCGCAGATCGCCAAGGTACTGGTCCATCATGTAGATAACCGGCGTCTGCCAGCGGTGTGCGGTCTGGAGCGCGTGGCGCATCAGTTCGTGGCAGTGGCGCGGGCGGCCCGGAGCGAAGATCGCGCGCGGGAACTCGCCATGGCCGGTGCGCAGCGCGAAGAGCAGGTCGCCCTGCGCGGTGCGCGTCGGCAGGCCGGTTGCCGGGCCCGGGCGCTGGCCGAGCATGATGACCATCGGAAGCTCAAGCATCCCCGCGAGCGATATGCCCTCACTCATCAGCGCCATCCCGCCGCCGGAGGTCGTGACGATCGCGGGCACGCCGGCGTAGGTCGCGCCGCAGGCCATGTTGATTGCCGCGATCTCGTCCTCGGCCTGTTCCGCGATGAGCCCGTACTCCTCGTCATGCTTGGCGAGCCATGCGAAGACGCCGGTGGAGGGCGTCATCGGGTATGCTGCGATGAACTTCACTCCTGAGACCGCCGCGGAGATGGCGGTTGCCTCGATGCCATCGTAGACCTTCCGCGGCGCGCCCGCGGGCTGAGGGGCCTCCAGAGCGCCCTGATGCGCCGCGGCAAGCTCTGCGCCGCGCTGAACAAGGTCGCGGTTGCTCTGAACGACCTGCTCGCCCTTCGCCTGGAACGCCTCGTCGAGGTAGCCGGTCAGCGGCTCGAGAGGGTAGCCGAGGATCGTGAAGATCGCGCCCCCGGCGACCGAGTTCGCCATGATCGCCTTGCCCTTCTCCTTCGCGGTCTCGGTGAACGGGATCGGGATGACGCCCTCCTCCGCCTCTTTCCCGTCGAAGAGGACGATGCCGCCCTCGCGGACCTCTTCGCCCAGCGTGTGGAGGGCCTCCTCCGTAAGCGCCACGAGCAGGTCGGCGTTCTCCCGGCTGGAGGTGATCGGATAGTCGGCGACGCGCACGTCCTGCCAGTTCAGGCCGCCGCGGATGCGCGACATGTAGCTTTGTGTGGAGAAGACCCACAGGCCCATCGAGGCGAATGCATCCACGAGGAGATGCCCGGTGGTTTTGATGCCCTGCCCGGCCTCCCCGGCGATGCGGATGTTCAGATCCATGGTCGCAGCCCTCCCGCCTGTCGTGATCGCTGCTATAGTCTTCGACGGACAATGAGACGGGCCTGCACCGATAGGCGCGGGGAAAGGGGAAGGGTGAGAGGTGAAGGGAGGAACGACAACGGCAACGGCGGAGGTCGCCGTTGCCGCTCTCTTCCGTCCCCCCTCATCCCGTCGGCTCCGCGTCGTTTGCGGAGCCCAGGGAGAGGGGGGGCCGAGGGGGGGTAGGCGCCGTCAGTCCAGCTTCACCACCATGAAGTCATCTATGTAGATCTTCCCATCCGGGTCCCAGCCGTCCACGAGCGGGAGCACCAGCGCGTGCGTGACCTTCTTTCCACCGATCTCCGCGGGAAGCGTTCCCGCCGCGGCTATAGCCTGCCACCGGCCCTGCACCGGCACGATCTCGCTGCTGATGCTGCCCGGGAGGTTCGTGTTCGTCTCATCGCGTGGCGTGATCTGAACGCCCACCGTGCCCATGGTCTGCTGCCCCTCGGGTACGTAGACGAAGGCCGTCACCGCGTAGCTGCCCGGCTCAAGCACCAGGCTCTGATTGGGGCCGCCGCGGTCCATGCCGTCCACGCACAGCGAGGCTTCGCCGGTGTGAGCGATCTCCGTCGTGCGGTAGTTCGCGCCGCTATTGGCGATCCACTTGCTCCAGCCGGTCGCCCAGTCCCCGCCCTCCTCGAAGCTCGGGTTGGCGTTGAGCGCCTCCATATCCCCGCGGGTGACCTTCAGGAGGAGCGACGCGTTCTGTCGCACCATCTCAAACGGCGAGGTCTCCGCGATCTCCTCGATCCGTGAGCGCACCGCGTCGCTCGACTTCACCCACTCGTAGAGCTGCCACATCCGGTTGCTGCCCCAGTCGGAGCCGGTTGTGGCGGCGTAGCGAGTCGGTGGGAGCGGGTGCACCAGCACCGGATCGTTCTCGAACTCGAGTGCGAGGTCGAGCCGCTTCTGCGCATAGGCGACCGGGGCGAAATTGCCCTCAAGAATCGCAAGGGCTTCCTGCTCGCTCGTCGGCGCAGCCATCGTGTCCGTAACGCGCGGATACGCCAGCGCCGAGGCCTCGCAGTACTCGAAGGCGCGCATCAGCAGCTCTCCGCGGGCCCGCTGCTTGTCGGTCTGGGCGTTCGCGACGGCCTCCTCAAGCCACTCCCGGCACTGCGCGATCTCCTCGGGCGTCACCTCCGCGAGGTAGTTCGGCGAGTTGAAGCGCAGGTACTGGCCCTGGTCGGTGAACCACGCCGACTTCGGCATGCGCTCGGTCCAGAAGCTCTCCCAGAACTCGTAGTAGCTGCGCAGCGCATCGGCCGAATCCGGGCCGCAGGTGCGCTCGAACCAGTCATCAAGCAGCGCGTCTATGTCCAGCTTCGGGTCCCAGTTCAGCGCGAGATATGCGTAGAGCTTTGGGCCCTCGCCGAAGTTCGGGTAGGCCTCCGCGTAGAGGGCGCGGACGCCGTTGTCATAGCCCCATGAGAGGTACTCGGCCATCCTGTGAGGATAGTAACGCGGGAGGGCGTAAGGGGTGCCGTAGATGTAGTCATACCAGCCGAGGGTCGGCGACTTCTCCGCCCACTCCAGGGTCAGCGCATGCCCCTGCTCCTCGATCTCCGGCTTCGCCCACTTCATCCGGTCGTAGGTCATGTAGGGGATGATATGCGGATGCACATCCACCCGCGTGGGCGGCTCGACAACGTTGTTATACGCGAGGCAGCCGAAGTACTTGTCCGGATAGACCTTCAGCACACCCTCGACAATCTGATTGGCCCATTCGAAATAGGCGTCTGAGTAGTCCACAAGGCCGAGGAAGTTGTTCTCCCCCGTGATCTTCGCGAGACAGTCGTCGCACTGGCAGAAGTTCCGGTTGTCATTGATCCCGAGCGAGTAGGAGATGGCCTGAGGATTTGCGTCGAAGTAGGCGATGATGTTCCGGATGGCCTCCTCGACGCTCCCCTCCGCGCTGAAGCACGGCTGCCAGCCCTCCTCGCGAGTGGGGATCAGCCGCTCGCCGTTGACGATCGGGTAGAACTCGGGGTGCGTCTGCGCATACTCCTCAAACGGGAAGAGGTTGCGCAGGTTGTGATGGAAGCTCACGGTCCCGTGCATGCCGTTGCGCAGCGCCCAGTCGTTATGAATGCCGCGCCCGCCGCTGAAGAGCCGCGACATGAAGGCAGGCTCATCGCTGACCGTCTCATCCGGGACCACGATGGCCTGCGCCGCAGGGACATCGCGCCCGTTCTCGCCGGGCAGGAGCCACCGCACGCCGACGAAGCGCTTCAGGAAGCCGAAGACGCCGAGCTGTGTGCCGCTGGGGCTGTTGCCGACGATCACGACTGTATCCGCCGCCGGAACCTGGATGGTGTAGGCGTCCACATCCCTGCCCGCAGGCGCGATGCCTTCCCCAATCACGTACGGCGTCTCTCCGATATGTATCGCCGCCATCCCGTCCACCCGCTCAGTCGCGATCTGCAACTCAGCGCCGGACGCTTCACGCACGCAATCCTGCAGTTCGCCCGCGGCAAGCTCGATCTCCGGCGTAACGACCTCCGGAGTGACGATGACGGCCATAGGGCGGCCATCCCGTACGATTGTCACCGGTGCCGCGCATGCTGTCATGGATACCACCAGCATAGTCAGAAGTGTGCTTGCCACCACGGATGTCAGCCTTCGCATGAGTGCCTCCTGTCCATTACTCTCTCTCAGCAGCGTTCAGTCCGGAAGCCGGATCAGTCTCAGGTCATCGAAATAGACAACCTTCCCGGCAGGATAGTCTCGCGCCCATACGCCCGCCCGGATGGTCACAGCGCCTGCGGGGGATTGTGTCGCGTCCATCACCGTGGCGACAGTCTGCCACTGGCCAGGCGTCGGAGTGATGCTCGCGGTGCCCCCGCCGGGGAGGTTGCCGCCCGCCTCGCTCAGAGCGCGCAGGCTCAGATCAACGAAACCACCCGTCGGCTGCCCCTCGGGCAGGAAGAGACTGGCGACCAGGCAGTAGCGGCCGGGCTCGAATGGCACCGACTGGTGCGGGCCTCCGTACTGCACACCCTCCGCGATTATCCCGAAGTCGCCACTGTGCGCGGCCTGCTGCGATCGAATCAGCTTCCCCACGCCCTCCTGCAGCCAATAGCTATAGTGCGCCGCCTGCGCCCCGTCGCCCTCCTCAAAAGACCAGTTGGTGTTGAGCGGCTCACCTTCGGGGTCGAGCGTCGCGAGGATCGTCTGAGCGTGCATGCGCAGCCCCGGCGCGGAGTCCTCCGCTGTCATCTCGGCCAGTCCGCTCCGCACCGCCTCGGAGCGCGATGCCCAGTCGAAGAGCGTCCAGAGGTCCTGCGCGCCCCAGTCCAGCCCGGAGAGAGCCGCGTTCCGGTCGATGTCAGTGCCATGCTGCAGGAACGGGTCGTCCGCGAACTCCACCTTCGCCAGCCGGCGGCGCTTCTCCGCCATCTCACCGCGCAGCCGCACCGTCGCCAGGTGATCCAGCGCCTCCGCCTCCGTCAGCAGTGCCGGCGGCTGAGCCGTGCGCGGGTACGCGAGCGCCGAGGCCTCGTAGTACTCAAACGCCCTGAGCAGCAGCTTCGCCCGGGCCTGCTGATCGGCGGTGCCTGCGTGCGCCACGGCGGCCTCAAGCCACTCGCGCGACTGCGCGATCTCCTCAGGCGTCACGTCCTCGAGGTAGGTCGCCACGTTGAACGGCAGGTACTGCCGCCCGCGCGCATACCAGTCCGACTCGATGGCTCGCCGCGTCCAGAAGTCCTCCCAATGCTCGTAGTAGCTCCGGAGGAATGGCGCAGCCTCCTCGCCGACCGCCAGCGTATACCACTCCTCCAGCAGCGCATCCAGGTCCTGATACGGGTCCCACTGTAGCTTCAGCGAGACGTAGAGCTTCGGGCCCTCACCGAAGTTGGGGTAGGCCTCAGCGGTGTGCCCGCGCACTCCGTTCTCCGCGGCAAAGCGGTAGTACTCTCCCATGGCATGGGGGTAGAGTCGCGGAACAAGATACGCTGCACCGTAGATGTAGTCGTACCAGCCGACCGTGGATGCCGCCTCCGCCCAGCGCCTCGTCAGCTCCTCAGCCGCCGCCCGGGCCTCTGGATCGATCCACTGCATCCGGTCGTAGGTCATGTACGGAATCAGCCGCGGGTGCATCTTGACTCGATCGGGCGGCTCGAAGATCTCGGAGTACGCCAGGAAGCCGAACCACTTGTCCGGGTGCTTCTCCAGCACCCCCTCGACCACTGCGTTTGCCCAGGTGAGGTAGCGGTCGGTCAGATGGTCGCGGTTCACCATGTTCTTGCGGCCAGGATCAAGCGCACGGCAGTTCTCGCACTGACAATGCCCGCCACTGTCCGTGACGCCCAGCGAGTAGCTCTCCGCCTCGGGCTGCTCGTCGAAGAACCTGCAGATCCTCTCGACCGCGACGTCCACGATGCCCGGGGCCGTGAGGCACGGCTGCCAGCCGGAGTTGTAGTGATCGGCCGTAGGGAAGAACCGCTCGCCGTCGTGGATGGGGAAGAACTCCGGATGCTCCTGCATCTCGCTCGGGGGGAAGAGGATGTAGAGCTGGTGGTGGAACTCCACGCGCGAGTGCAGCCGGTTGCGCCGCGCCCAGAGCTGCTGCCCGGGGTGGCGCAGGCCGAAGTACTTTCGCGAGAAGAACGCCGGCTCCTCGCGGACGGGTTCATCAGGCACGGTGATCGTGGCCATCTCTGGGACATACGTGCCGCTCTCGCCGGGCACCAGCCAGCGCACGCCGAGGTAGCGCTCGAGGAACTCGTAGATGCCGAACTCCGTCCCCCAGTCGCTCGGCCCGAGGATCACGATCGTCTGCGGGTCCGGGAACTCAATGACGAAGCCGTCGGCGTCGAGGCCGCCGAGATCCACCACCAGCGCCTCCACTGCCGGTGTGCGGCCGATGTGGATCGCGATCGTCCCCTCAGGCGCCTCCTCCGCCAGCGGAAGCTCGGCGCCGCTGGCGCGCCGGGTGAGAGAGCGAATCTCCTCGACCGCCTCCGCGAGCGGCTCCGATGCGCCGGGCTGGAGGATGATGGCGGCCTGCGGCCTGCCCTCACCAACAAGGGTGATGCTGGCTGCCGAAGCACAGGAAGCTGCCATAAGACACACGATCGTGGCGACATGGAGCCTCATTCCGGGATCACCTTTCAGTGAGGCTGGAGTACCGTCTCACTCGTCATCAAAGACCGCCCGCGCGACCTGCAGGTTCCGCGTGATCGCGGCCATCGGATCGGCCGTCGGCGCGGTCTCGAAGATCATCCAGCTATCGTAGCCGATCTCGTGCAGTGCGGCCGCTACGTCCTGCAGGTCCACGTCACCCTCGCCGAGGAGGTCGGCGCCCGCCTCCTTCGCGTGCACCATCTTCACACCGCGGGTGCCGAGTGCGCGGATCATCGCGCCGGGATCGTGCCCCGCGCTCTTCAGGTTGCCCATGTCATAGCAGATGCCGACTTGCGGGCGATCCGCTGTCTCGACGGTCGCCTGCATCATCGGCAGGTCAACGGTACACTCCACACACATCAGCAGTTCCGCATCGCCGGACTCACTGATCACTTCGCGGATGCCGCGCATATCCGGCTCAAGGCGCGGGTCATCAAGTTCCGGCTCCATCGGCCCGAAGTGGTGGAGGAGGATCCCTTGGCAGCCGAGTTCAGTCGCCGCCTCGATCGCCTGCAGCAGCGTCTGTCTGCCCGCCTGCCACTCCGAGGCGTCGGTGGTCAGGCAGCTGGTTTCGCGGTAGACCGCGAGCGAGAGCGAGTTGATCTCCACAGAGTACTCCTCGCGCAGACCCAGCAGTTCCTTACGGCCCGCACTGTCGAGCGCCATCATGCCGTGGAAGCCCGCGCCCTCTTTGGGGATGAGTTCGATCCCGTCGAAGCCAAGCTCGGCGGCGTAGCGGGACTTCTCCTCAAGGCTGAGGTCGCTGCCCATGAGCGTCTCGCGAACGGCATATCTCATCGTGGATCGCTCCTGCCGAGAGGCACCTACCCCGGAGGCTCACCCTTCTCGCGACGGGTGCAGAGACCTCCCTACTCCGCCGAAAGAGGCCTGCGCTGTACGGGCGCGGAATAACCGGCCGCTCGATTACGTCGCGCCGCTGGTGATGGCACGTGGCAGCAGCCACTGCAGCGCCTGAGAGCCCGCTCTCGCTCAAGCCGGAGTTCCGCGAATCGGCCGCGCGCTGGGAGGCGTTCTGGGCCGGTGAGATGCTGGACCGGCCACCGGTGGTCATCACCTGTCCAGGCGATGGTTCGGTGAGGGCACCGCGCCCGAACTACTGGACGATGCTCAACGACCCGATTGAGCAGGTCCTCGCAGGCACCGACGCGTGGGTGCGCTCCATGCACTGGGGCGGAGACGCAATGCCGCAGTTCTCACCCGGTTTTGGTCCCGACATCTTCGCGGCATTCCTTGGCGCGGAGATCGAGTTCAGTCGCGGCATGGAGACGCGAACAAGCTGGGCAGTCACGTTCGTGGAGGACTGGCGTGATGTGCTGCCGCTGACGATAGAAACCGATGGCCGCTACTGGATGCGCATGCGCGAGCTCTACCAGCGGCTTGCGGAGGTCGCTGAGGGGCACTGGCTGGTCTCTCACCTCGACCTGCACTCCAACCTCGACGCGCTGGAAAGCATCCGCGGGGCGTCGAGGCTGTGCCTCGACCTGTACGACTTCCCGGAGCTCATTCGCGAGGCCAACGGCCAGGTGCGCGCGCTCTACGGTCCGGTCTACGAGACCTTCTACGCCGACGGGCGGATGGACCGGTGCGGCACCGGCGCCGGGTGGATCGGTGCGTTCTGTGAGGGTCGCTGCAACACCATCCAGTGCGACTTCGCCGCGCTCATCGGGCCCAGTCAGTTCCGCGAGCTGGCGGTGCCCGATCTCACGGCCGAGGCCGAGCACCTCGACCACTGCATCTACCACTGGGACGGCCCGTCGGCGCTGTGTCACATCGACGACCTGATGGGGATTGAGGCCATCGATTGCATCCAATGGGTGCCCGGCGCGGGGAATCCGCCGCTTGTTGAGTGGCTGGACCTGCTGGAGGAGGTACAGCGACGGGGAAAGAGCGTCATGTGCTACGGATCGCTTGAGGACCTTCCGCGCTTCCACGAGCGGCTCGATCCAGCGCGGCTTTTCTACACGGCTGGCGCCCGCGACCGTGAGGAGATCGAGCGGACGCTGGAGTGGGTTGAGCAGAACTCATAACGGCGCGACCATCGTGCCGCAGGTGCGGGCGCACGCGGTCTCGCCGCTATGGCAGATGCTTGCGAAGCGGCCCGATCAGGAAGTCGCCGCTATGCGTACGACTTCTGATCCTTGACCGAGCCGTCCTTCCCGTACTTGATGGCGGTGGACTTTCCCTTCGCCGCGCGCTCCTTCGCGAGGTCCCAGGCTTCCTTCTGAGTGGCATGCTTCGATGACGGCCTCTTGTTGCCCTCCGCCATCACGATCCACATGTCACCCTCGTACTTCACGCTGAAGTCCTTCTTCGGCATGGTCTGCGCCTCCCTCTGCTATGAAAGCCCCGTATCACAGGACGGTCTGGCGGCGGGGCTGACTGCCGTCAGGAAGAGAGCGTCACAGCCACGTCAATGTTCCCGGTCCAACACAAGTCTGCCATACTCTACGGCCCGGAAGCGTCCCTCCAAAGTCATACATAAGCCCTCTTGCCCCGCTGAGGCGGCTTCCCGGCCATCTTCACAGGATTGTTTACTCCATCAAGCGCGGTATGTCAACGTTCCAGCGGAAAAAACTGTGCATTCTTGAGCGGGACCAGGCGATTATCCCCGGATTTGGTCTGTTCGCAGCCTCTGCAGTGCCCTTCGAGCCTCAGGATGGGCAGTTCGCAGCACTGCGGCGGGCGGTGTAGAGGCCGGCGAATACCAGCCCCGCGCCCACGATCTGCGGGCTGGTCGGACGCTCCCCAAGCAGCACCGCCGCGGTCAGCACCGCCACTATCGGCACGAGATACTGATAGATGGCATCCCCTCGGGATGCTGTCGCGTCAGTCTGCACGTCATCTGTGATAGGCAGGGCCTCTCTCGTGTCCGCTCAGCCCCGGTTCCCGGGCAGCGTCCGGTGGCGCGGCGGGATGACGAACGGTCTCGGGCTCGCGTACGTTTCGCAGTGACGGCCCGCCCGACCTGTCTGGGAAGATTCCGTCTGCGTTGAAGGAGGTGATGGTGCGGGGGTGCGGAGCGCGAGGGTGCAATCTACTGGGATCGTGTGGAAAGGATGGAAACTCAGATGCGGAGAAGCGGCTTCACCTTGATCGAGCTTCTGGTTGTGATCGCGATCATTGCGATCCT
>DHPY01000064.1:58525-58844 GCA_002411015.1 Armatimonadetes bacterium UBA5352
TGTGATCGCGATCATTGCGATCCTGGCTGCAATCCTGTTCCCCGTCTTCGCGCGCGCCCGTGAGAAGGCCAGACAGTCGAGCTGCTTGAGCAACATGAAGCAGCTCGGACTGGCCGCGATGCAGTACCTCCAGGACTATGACGAGAAGTGGCACCGCCACTACTACCCGACCACAACCCAGTGGCCCCAGCCTGACGGGAGTCCGGCCACCAGCGACATCATCTGGACCCACATGATCTACCCGTATGTGAGCAACACCCAGGTCTTCTCCTGCCCGAGCAGCCCCGAGCAGATGCGCTTCAACAGCGCAACTACCTAC
>DHPY01000064.1:58976-59286 GCA_002411015.1 Armatimonadetes bacterium UBA5352
TCAACAGCGCAACTACCTACAACTATGCCTTCAACTACCACGGCGGCGGTCTGATGAACAACCGCAAGATCGCGAACATCCTTCATCCGTCTGAGACACTGGTCTACGTGGATGGCGGGAGCTATATCGCGGCCCCGTTCATCGCGCCGGGCGCCAACCCGGACCTGCGGACGGACCCCGGCGGCCACTACTACATTGACGCGGTCAAGGCCTGGCACAACGACGGCTGCAACGTCGCCTATGCCGACGGGCACGCCAAGTGGGTCCAGTACATGACGGTCATCAAGACGCAGTCCATGTGGGATCCCAC
>DHPY01000064.1:59471-61720 GCA_002411015.1 Armatimonadetes bacterium UBA5352
GGGGGGGCCCCCCCCCCCGCCGCCGTTCTTTCGTCTTCCCGTTGCAGCCACTTTCTGCTACTATGGCGCACAGTACGCCGCTGGTCTCGCCTGACAGAAGCCCTCTCGCGTTCCAGCAGTCGCAGCGGTCGCCCCCAGCAGGCTGCAACGTCGCCCGTTTCGTGCGGGAGGCGATACTGTCCGTGTCGGAAGGATGGTTCACAGATGCGTGCAGGACGACGTGGTTTCACGCTCATCGAACTTCTGGTCGTCATCGCGATCATCGCGATCCTCGCAGCGATCCTGTTCCCGGTATTCGCCCGGGCGCGGGAGAAGGCCCGGCAGTCGAGCTGCCTGAGCAATGTCAAGCAGCTCATGCTCGCCGTCCAGCAGTACGCGCAGGACTACGACGAGCGCATGCCTCGCCACGGCAACAACCCGGACTGGACTGAGCAGATCTACCCGTACGTCAAGAACGTGCAGGTCTACAACTGCCCGAGCTCTTCCACGGCGGGACCCTCGACGGAAGCGGACCTGGGCAACCTGTTCAACTACTCGTGGAACTACTACTCGAGCGGCGGCCAGAACAACTTCAAGCTCGCGCAGATCGTACGGCCCTCCGAGGCGATCGTGACCCTCGACGGCGACCGCTACATCTCCTACCCGTGGCGCGGCGATGGCGACGTCTCCAACAACCCGAATCCGAGCGACTACATCGAGAACAACGGAGTCGCTCGCCACAATGACGGCGCCAACCTCGGTTTCGCCGATGGCCACGCGAAGTGGATGACCCCCAGCAGTTACCTCGACCGGCGCCTGTGGGACTGGGACCTGCCCTGACGTGCGATCCCTGTGACCTACGCTCGCGGGCCTGCGACTGTTCGCAGGCCCGCTTCTCTTGTGTCTGAAGGGAACCGGCGCGGGCTGCGCGAAGGAGGCCGCCGTCACGCCAGCACGTCACAGGGACTGATCGCCATGACCCGTGTCGCACTTGTCGCCATAGCGCTCCTCGTCGTGGCCGCTCCGTTCCGTGCCTGCGCCGCCGACGCGAGAGCCGTCGGCGAGAACCTCGTTGTGAACGGTGACATGGAGGCCGGCGACTACACCGGCTGGAACTCCACGCTCCAGATCGCGGACGAGGGCGTCTACGCGGGCGAGCACTCCGGGATGATCGAGAACACCGGCGACACGCGCGATGCCGCCATCGTGCAATCCTTCGTGCCGATCGAGCCCAACGCCTACTACGAGTTCCGGATGGCCGCACGCCGCGAGACCGGCCAGGGCTACGTCTACGTGCACTGTAACTGGTACGCGGCTCCGGGTGAGCGGCTGATGTCGTCGCCGCAGTGGGCGGCGGGCCGCGCGGAGCCGGTAACGCTGCGCACCGGCGAGGGCACTGGCGCATGGCGCGAGTACTCCGGCATCTTCCGCTCAACACGCTCGGACGTGGGCGGCGTACAGCTTGTGATCTTCATCCGCGAGGGCACGGACAAACTCTACCTCGACAACATCAGCATCCGCAAGATCGAATATCCAGAGGCCCCGGAGTGGGACCTGCCGGAGGCCGTGACCTTTCCCGGAAGCCCCTCGCGCTTCGGAATGTCCGTCGAGAGCGCCAAGCAGGACGGCCAGCGCTTCACCGTGAGGACATCCGGTGCGGAGTATCTTCTCGACGCGCCCGCCGGCACGATGACCTGCCGCCAGCGCATCGGCACGGAGCGCGAGGTCGCGCGCGTCGCCTTCGGCGGATCGTTGGGTGAACTGCGCCTCGAGCGGCGCGACGACGATGTGTGCGTGCTCGAGGGCGAGGACCTCGCCATAGGCTTCCAGGGAGACTCGCTGGTGACGATCGCCACGAACCGCGCGCTCACGCCAACCGTCACCTCGGCGATCGGCGCGGAATGGTTCCGCATGCAGGACCCGCACCTGCTTGCGATTGACGAGCAGGGCGGCTTCTGCGTCACTCCGTGGGCACGGCCTGAGATGACCTCGCCAGGCACCACGATGCAGCCGCCTGCGACGGACACCGGCGACCCCGGCTGGAGCGCGTCATGGAACGTCGGCGCGCGGGAGATGTTCGCGCTTGCGGTCTTCCCGGGGCGCGAGTTCGACTGGGAGGAGTCGTTCGAGAAGCGCATCGTCTGCACCGCGGGCACCGTCCCCGAGGACGCTCTGCGCGAGTACGCGAAGTACGCCACCGTGCACTTCATGTTCGGCGGCGTCTACGACGACTGGGTGGGCGGCTACACGCACGCGCCCTACAACGTGAA
>DHPY01000047.1:0-39125 GCA_002411015.1 Armatimonadetes bacterium UBA5352
CGACGCCGTCCCCGGCTGGTTCCAGGCGACGCTGGCGCTCTACGACCCCGGCGGCCGCGAGGTCGCCTTCTGCGACGACTACCTTCTGCAGCCCGACCCGGTGGTGCTGTACAGAGCGCCACAGGATGGTGTCTATGTCCTGGAGATCCGCGACGCCATCTTCCGCGGCCGCGAGGACTTCGTCTACCGCATCACGGTCGAGGACGCGCCCGCCGTGCCCGGGAGTCTGCTGGCAGGCGCCGCTGGCGGCTATGCATCGCTTCCCGAGGCCACGGAGAGCGGGCCGAATGATCCGCCCGATGAGTCGCGGCCGATCGCGCTCCCGGTCATGATCGCTGGCCAGATCGAGCGCGAGGGAGACCTCGATGCGTTCAGCTTCGATGGTCGCGCGGGCGAGGAGATCGTGGCCGAAGTCTACGCGCGCAGGCTCGGGTCTCCGCTCGATTCGGGGATGAGCCTCATTGATGACGCCGGGACGGAGGTGGCCGGTAACGATGACACGCCCGATCCCGCCGAGGGCCTCATGACCCACCACGCCGACTCCTACCTGCGGGCGCAGCTTCCGCGCGATGGCCGCTACCGCATCGTCCTGCGCGACATGCAGCACGCTGGCGGCGAGGAGTATGCCTATCGCCTGCGCATAGGCCCTCCGCAGCCTGACTTCGTTCTGCGCGCGACACCCCCGAGCGTCGCGGTCTCGCCTGCCCGCCCGGCGAAGCTGAAGCTCCAGGCCATCCGGCGGGACGGCTTCGCGGGGGAGATCGTCGTGTCGCTGATCGGCTCGCCCGCGAACCTGCGGATGGCGCCGGTCAGCATCCCTGCCGGGGCGGATACGGCTGAGGCAACGCTGACCGTGGCCGGGGGAGGCGAGCGGCAGGTTGTCCCTGTGCAGCTTGAGGGCCGCGCGCAGATCGGCGGCAACGAGATCGTGCGACCGGTGGTTCCCGCGGAGGAGATGATGCAGGCCTTCGCGTACTGGCAGGTCGTCCCGCGGCAGGAACTGCTGGTCGCGATCAACCGTGCGGCAGGCGACGTGCCGGTGGTCTGGCGGCCCGTGGTCGAGGGCGTCTCGCTCGAAGGCCCGCAGCGCATTCGGCTGCCCCTCGGCGAGAGCGTTGAGGTGCGCCTTGTGGCCGAACGCACCGATGCGCTTGAGCACGCGATCTTCCGCATGGCGAACCGGCCTCGCGGCGTCATCTTCCGCGACGTGACGGCGACCGCCGAGGGTCTCATCGTCACGCTGAGCGCGGACCCTTACATCGCGATCCCCGGCGACTCCGCCAGCGCGATCATCGAGGTCTTCGCGGAGCCGCCGGGTGGTCTGTCCGCGGCCGGGGCTCAGAGAAGCCGCGTATCGCTGGGTGTGCTGCCCGCAATCGAGATTGAGATCACCAGGAGCTGAGCCGGCCCTGCGGCTCCCGGCAAAGAAGGCGAAAGCGGATGGATATCAAAGGAGTTCAGACCGTTGTTGTGGCGCTACTCGTCGTAATGACGGCGGTGGGCATGGCTGTCGCCCAGGAGGGGCTGGTTGCGCGAACCGATCCTTGCGGGCTGATCCACGTCATGCGTGGAGAGGCCGAGGTTGCGAGGATCGAGCTCAGCGGCCACGGGCCAGGCTGGCAGCATGCGGGGCAGAAGACGGCCGTCGCGGAGGTTACGGAGCTGCCCGATGGCGCCCTGCGCTTCGCCGGGCGGCTGCCGGTGCCGAGCACGAGCGAGGGCGCGTCGCTGAGCTTCACGCAGACGGTGTCCGAACTGCCGCAGGGGCTGCGCATCGTCTATGACATCGGCGTCAATGGGCCCATGCAGCTTGCGGGCCTGCAGGCGTCCGTGCACCTGCCTGTAGCTCTCTACGCGGGCAAAGAGGCCATCGTCTCACAGCCGTATGCGGAGCCAACGATCCTCGCGCTGCCGGTGGAGCCATCGGCGGCGGGGGCGCACCAGCTCTGGAACGGAGACGGTGCGCGGGTGGAGAGCGCCGCCGGAACCGCCGACGCCGTGTCCATCCAGCTACGCGCCCCCACCAACGTGGTCATTCAGGACCTGCGCCAGTGGGAGCAGCCGGTCTACGAGGTGCGCCTGCCCGCAATCATGCAGGACCCCGGGCGGCAGATGACGGCGGATGACCACTTCCACCTCGATCTCGTCGTGGCCTTTGCCGAGCCCGTCGAGTTGCGGGCGCCGCAGGGCCCGCCTGCTCAGCGGTAATCGGGCGGAACATCGTCCGGGGAGGTTAGTAGCGAGCAACAGCGAATACCCCGATAGCCACTCGTCTGGTGGTGACCGTAAGAGTTCTCGGAGGATGAGAGATGCCCAGAGCACTTGTGCTTCTGCTCTGCCTGCTGGCTGTGACCTCAGTCGCGCTTCAGATCGCATCTGCCCAGGATGTCGAGCGCGCCGTGAGCTTCGCCGAGGGGCAGTGGACCCCGGCGGAGTGGACGCCGCTGCGCCTGCCGCTGCACCCGGAGGTCCAGACGTTCATCCAGCGTCCCGACTGCCTTGGCACCGACAGCTTCACCGAGGAGCAGAAGAAGCAGGCGCTCGACAACGTGCTCCTGATGACCGACACCGGCACCGATGAGGGCGAGTTCGAAGTCATCTTCCGCATAGGCCCGGAGAAGGGCACTGCGCCGGGCGTCTTCCTCTCGCCGACCTACACGGGCGAGGAACTCGAGACCGGGATCGCGGTCTTCGTAGCCGACTACACAATGGCGGTCTGGCTGGTGAAGACCAATCCGGAGACGCGTGTGACCGAGTACGATCACCTGGTACGTCTTGCGCGCTGGCAGGACCCGTCGGCCGAGCACGTCCTCCGCTGCCGCTACAGCAGGTCCCGGCAGATGGTGGCGCTGCAGGTGGATGATTCCGACGTGGTTGTGCTGCGCTTCCCGGAGCACGAGATCAACTCGAAGGTCGGCATCTGGGGCTGCCACGGGACCTGCGACTTCTACCGCATGACCATCCGCAGCGGCGGCACGCTACCGTGGTCAGGCGCTCCGCCCGACGGGCAGGGCTGACGCCAACCGGCCGTGCGCGCCACCAGCGGAGGGTAGATGCGGGAGCCAATACTCAGAGGGGTGAGTTCCATGCGACGTGGTTTCACGCTCATTGAGTTGCTGGTGGTCATAGCGATCATCGCCATCCTGGCGGCGATCCTGTTCCCGGTCTTCGCGAAGGCGCGTGAGAAGGCGCGCCAGGCAAGCTGCCTGAGCAACCTCAAGCAGATCTCCCTCGGCATCATCATGTACGCGCAGGACTACGATGAGATGATGGTGCGGAATGCGACCGCCGTCTACGACTTCTCCGCACCGGATGGCACACCGATCCACATCGTCCCGGACTCGGCGATGCTGTGGATGTACCTCACGTACCCCTACGTGAAGAACGTGGCCATCTACAACTGCCCCTCCTACAGCGACAAGTGGAGCGCGTCGAGCTACGATGGGAGCTGCGGCTACGGGAAGAACACCTACCTGAGCAACATCTCCATGTCCATGCTGGACGAGCCGGTCCAGACGATCCTCGTCACCGACTGCAACTACTACCTGGCGGACTGGGATGTCAGGACCGATCCGGACCACCCCCAGGGCAATGACAACGCCTCTCCGCCACGTGACGGCCACAATGAGGGCGCGAACTACGGCTTCTGCGACGGACACTCCAAGTGGCTGAAGGCAGGCACAGCCGGCTGGCTCGATGGTGTTGATCACAACCCGCCGGGAGGCATGTCGCCGGCGGGGATTGACTACTGGAGCCCGAGCAAGTCCGCCCCGATCACCGCGCTCTACTGAGCGATGCATAGCCCCGGTATCGGGCAAAGAGGGGCCGCACGAGCTGCGGTTGCCGTTCGCGCGGCGGGATTGGCCCGATGCAGTGGCGTGAGGCGTCCGAGGAGGGCCGACCTCGCCTCGATCGCAGGCTCGCGAGGCTCGTGCGGCCCCTCCTTCGGGTGCCTGACGCGAATCAACGGGTGCCGATCTGTGCGTGGCGCAATCCCCCGGCTCAGGCCGCTCTAGAGGACGCGCAGAGCCGGCCTGCTCGAGACTGCGCTATTCCCTTGCATTCATGGCCCCGGCGTGATATGCTGTGCGCAGCCGTGACACGGAGGGGGATGTGTGAGGCCAGTCGCGCCAATCGCGACGCTTCTGTTGCTTCTTAGTGCTGTGGCCAGCCTCGGCGACGTGTCCTTTTACATGTACGTGGAGGGCACCGGCAACCAGGCGATGGATATCGCCCCCGGTGGCACCGCACGGCTGGCGATCATGCTCAACGCTGCAGGCGGCGAGAACGTGGCAGGCGTCAGCTACGACGTGCAGTTGCCCCTCGAGGGATGGACACTCCAGAGCCGCGAGTACAGCGACTTCGGGTGGTTCGAGAACGACAGCTTCTGGGATGGCTCCAAACCTCTGGCTGGAAACACCCCTGCCGTGATCAACAACTCTACCTATCTCGGCCCCGATGCCAACACGGCCGACTTCTGGTTCAACACGGTTCGCGACCCCTACGGAAGCACCGTCACCGGCTGGCAGACCTGCGAGGTCTTTGAGCTGACCGTGCCCTCCGGTACGGTGCTCGACCTCTACAGACTCACCATCGCCAACACCCATGCCTACGATATCGCAGGCACCGAACTGGCGTCCTCCGGGCAGTACTTCGACATGAACGTCACGCCTGAGCCGGTGTCCTCGCTCCTCTTCGTTGCCGGGGTAGGCGCGCTGGCGCTGCGACGCCGCCGCGCCGCCTGACGGGCGCCTCAGAAGGGCTCCGCGACCTCGTCCAGTGGCCAGATCGGCCTGCGCAGCTTCGTGAACTCGAACTGCTCCACGTCCGGCCTGTGCACGCCAGGTGTGTCAACCTCGAAGATCGCGGTCGAGAGCGGGCCGTGATCCGCGCGGAAGTGCACCGCTGACTTCAGCCCGATCAGCAGGCGGTCGCGCGGCTCGATCCCCACGCAACGAAGCGCCTGGCAGTCGTACGGCTGGATCCGCTGCTCGGTCAGGATGATCTCTACGCCGCCGACCACGAAGACCACCGTGCGGCCCATGTTCGACTCGACGCCGGTGTACATGACGCCCTTGTTCGCGTAGCGCCCGTCGGCGATCAGCCGCACGTACCCCGTCAGAGTCAGCGTCGGCCCATGGCGGTCGTCGGTCTTTCCGCCGACCTCCAGCGTGACCTCATTGCCCACGCCGGCCTCAACTGCCCCGGAAACGGCCTCCGGATCCACGATGATCGCCACCGTCGAGTTCGGCACGTCCGCCTCGATCATCGCCTGGAGCATCGCGGTCCCATCGCACGGCGCGCCGCCACCGGGGTTGTCAGAGCCGTCGGCCAGCAGCACCGGCCCCTCGCCTGTCGCCAGCGCATGGCCGATCGCCTCCGAGAGCGGCGTCAGCCGCACCCGGAACTGCTCGCGGCGATCCCAGATCACCTCGCCGATCTCACGCGCGGTCGCGGCGGCAAGCTCCCGGTCGCCATCGGCGGTGACCGCCACGGACGCTCCGCAGTCAGCGATGTCGGAGAACGGGAAGCCGCCCGCGACCGTTACGTTCAGGATGCCGGGTCGCTCCTCTGCCTCATGCGCCAGGGCGATCACCTCGCTCATCGGCGGCATCAGCGTGCACTGCCGCGGCGGCCCGATCAGCATCGGCACCTGCGCCAGCGCCGAGACCGGCTGCACGCGCCCCTCGACCGCCACCAGCATCATCCGGGCCGCATCGAGCCCGCGCTCCCACGCGTCCACGTGCGGGTAGGTGTCGTAGCCGACCAGGGACTCCGACTTCTCCACCATCAGCGGGCTGATGTTCGCGTGCAGGTCGAGGGTCGCGATGACCGGCACCTCCGGCCCGACCACCCCACGCACATGCGCCAGGATGTCGCCTTCAGCGTCCTCCAGCCCCTCCGTGACCATCGCCCCGTGCAGCTCAAGCAGCACGCCATCCACCGGCAGCGCGGCACGCAGTTCCTCCAGCAGAAGCGCCAGCACGCGGTCATACGCGTCCTGCTCGATGAGCCCCGAGGGCTGCGGGAAGGTCCACAGCAGCGGCGCCAGCTCAAACCCAAGCTCCTCCGCGGCGTGGATGAACGCACCGGTGCACATGGACTTGCCGGTGAGGACGCGCACGAGCTCCTCGCCGCGCATCAGGCCGGGGAAGCCTCGCCCGCGGACGAAGTCATCGAAGGTGGTGAGGCCTTCGGCGAATGTGTTGGTCTCGTGCGAAAATCCTGCGATCGCGATCCGGGGCATGGCTGAGGCTCCCTCGCTCATAGGTGGCGGATGAAGGCTCGTGCGGCTCGGCGGAGTTCGCCGCGCGATCCGCGCGGTCCTCTTTGTGTCAGAGGCCGAGCCGCTGCGCGTGTGATCAGTGGGGCGGCAGTGGCGCCCGATGAACTCCCTCTTGCACTGCTCGCCGCGATCTGTCATAGTTACTTCGTGACATGAAATATTGCTCCTCTGAACCATTGGAGGCTCGTAATGTCTGACGCGGCACGTGAGGCAATCATGGCGGAGGTGAGTGAGCTCTTTCGGGCTCTCGGCAAGCACCTTCGCCCGCGGCACAGGCCTGCTGAGCTGGACCTGACTCTCGGCCAGCTTGAGTGCCTGCACACCATCAACCGTCTCGGATCGCCCTCCATGTCGGAGCTGTCGCTGGAGCTCGACCTGCCGCCCAGCAGTCTCACCGGCACGATCGATCGGCTCGTCGCGGCCGGGAGGGTGCAGCGTGAGGATGACCCCGACGATCGGCGCATCGTGCGCGTGAGGCTCACCGAGCAGGGCCGGCAGGAGCGCGAGCTTCACCACCAGCTCCGCGGGGAGCGGGTGATGGAACTGCTATCGGCGCTCAATGATGAGAAGCTCAGGCAACTGCATGCGTCGCTGTCGCTTATCATCGAGGCCGCCGAACGAGCTTCTCCGAAGTAAGCGGCGCATCCCTTCCTCTCCAGCATCCCTCATCCGCCCCCGAACCGAGGTGTTCGTTGCGTGCAATCTACGAAACGCTTGATCGGGTTCATGGCGCCCTACGTGGTCTGGGCGCTCGCGGCCCCGGCATTGATGGCGCTTGAGGTCGCGATGGACCTCGCGCAGCCGCGCCTGCTGCAGAAGATCGTGGACGTAGGCATCGCCAACCAGGACGTGCCGCTGGTGCTGAACACGCTGGCGTGGATGATCGGTGTGGCCGTGGTTGGCGCCATCGGAGGCATCGGCTGCACCGTCTACGCAACACGGGCGGCGCAGAGCTTCGGGACGGACGTGCGGGCGGGCCTCTTCCGCAAGGTCCAGCAGCTCTCATTTGCCGACCTCGCTCGGCTCGAGACCGGCCGCCTCGTCACGCGCCTCACGAACGACGTGGACCAGGTGCAGGAGGCGGCGGCGATGTTCCTGCGCATCCTCGTGCGCGCGCCGCTGCTGGTCGTTGGCAGCCTCATCATGGCGATCATCACCTCGCCGCGCCTCTCACTGCTGATCTTCGGACTCAGCCCGCTGCTGATCACCACCTTCGCCGTGGTGATGGGCCGCGCGCAGAAGCTGTTCGTGGTGGTGCAGGACCGGCTCGATCGCGTCAACATGACCATGCTCGAGAACCTCGCGGGCGTGCGCGTCATCAAGGCCTTCGTGAGGTCGGTCCATGAGGTCGCGCGCTTCGCTCGGGTGAACGAGGACTACATGCGTGAGACCGTGCGAGCGTCGGTCCTGATCGCGACACTCATGCCGATCATGATGCTGCTCATCAACCTCGGCACCGCCGGCGTCCTCTGGTGGGGCGGCGTGCTCGTGCGGGCGGGCACGGTCGAAGTGGGGCAGATCCTCGCCTTCATCAACTACCTCGGCCAGATGCTCATGTCGCTGATGATGGTCGGGATGCTCATGATGCGCATCAGTCGCGCCGATGCCTCGGCCGGGCGCATCCTCGAGGTCCTCGAGACAGAGCCATCCGTGCAGGACGCTCCGGACGCGCATGAGCTCGCCGATGCTGAGGGCAGCATCCGCTTCGAGGACGTGACCTTCAGCTACGATGGCGACGGGGGAGAGCCGGTCCTGCGCGGTGTCTCCTTCGAGATCAAGGCCGGTGAGGCCGTCGCGGTGATCGGCGCTACGGGTGCGGGCAAGTCTACCCTCGTGCACCTGATCCCGCGCTTCTATGACGTGACGGAGGGGCGCGTACTGCTCGATGGCCACGACGTGCGAACGCTGCGGCAGGACGATCTGCGGCGGCTGACCGCCACCGTGCTGCAGGACACGGTGCTCTTCACCGGCACCATCCGCGATAACATCCGCTATGCCCGGCCAGAGGCCGATGACGAGCGCGTCGAGGCAGCCTCGCGGGTGGCGCAGGCGCACGGGTTCATCGACTCGCTGCCGCAGGGCTACGACACGCTCGTCGGCCAGCGCGGCGTCAACCTCTCCGGCGGGCAGAAGCAGCGGCTGGCGATCGCTCGGGCGCTGATCTGCGAGCCGCCGATCCTCATCATGGATGACTGCACCAGCGCGGTGGACGCGACCACCGAGGCCGCCATCGTCGAAGCGCTCAGCAACTGGCCGGGGGCGCACACGCGCATTGTCATCACACACCGGGTTGGCAGCATCCTCGGCGCAGACCGCATCATCGTGCTCGACCATGGCACAGTTGCCGCTGACGGGACGCACGCAGAGCTGATGGCGAGCAGCGAGGTCTACCGAGAGATCGTGGCGTCGCAGTTGGGGATACAGGAGGAAGCGCATGTCTGAGCAGCGCCAGAGGACAGTAGCGGAGCGCATGGGTCCATTCGGCCATCGGCGGCACGGTCCGGGGATGGGTATCGCCGCCGATGTGCAGCGCGCGGAGGACATCCCGGGGGTGCTGAGGCGCATCGTGCGCTATCTGGGGCACTACCGCCGGACCCTTGTCGGCGTTACGCTCGTCGTGGTTTTGACCAGCGGTCTTGGCCTCCTGACGCCCTATCTGACCGGGTTGGCAATTGACAAGGGCATCATCGCAGGTAACCTGAGCTACCTCCTGCGCGTCGTTCTGCTGATGATCGGCGCCTACGTGCTGGCCGACCTCGGGCAGTGGCTGCAGGCCGTCCTGATGATCCATGTCGCGCAGGGAAGCCTGCGCGACATCCGGCGCGACCTCTTCGGCCGGCTGCAGATGCTGTCGCTGCGGTTCTTCGACCGCCACCCTCACGGGGAGGTGATGAGCCGCCTCACAAATGATACCGAGACGATCAGCTCCACCCTCGGTGATACGGTCACGCGGCTGATCGGCAGCGCGATCTCCATCACCGGTTCGCTGGTGGCCATGCTCCTGCTGAGCTGGCAACTCAGCCTGGTGGTGCTCGTGACGCTGCCGCTGACCTTCGTCATCACCCGCTTCGTGGCTGGCAAGGCGCGGCGCTTCTACCGCGACCGGCAGCGCGACCTCGGAGAGCTCAACGGGATCATCGAGGAGACGGTCAGCGGCCAGCGTGCGGTGAAGGTCTGCCGGCGCGAGGCCACCGCGATCGAGGAGTTCGATCGCGCGAACGTAGCGCTCCGTGGCTCCGGTACCGCCGCCGGCATCTACGGCGGCATGATGGGCCCCTCCATGGGGCTCATGCGCAACCTCACCTTCGCGCTGCTGGCGGGCGTCGGCGGCTGGATGGTGCTGCAGGACTGGATCACCATCGGCGTGGTTGCGGCCTTCATCAACTACGCCCGCAACTTCTCCCGCCCGCTCAATGAGATCGCGATGCTCTACGCCTCCGTCCAGTCGGCCATTGCCGGCGCCGAGCGCGTCTTCGCGATCATGGATGAGACCCCGGAGATCGTGGATGCGCCCGACGCGGTGCCGCTGACCGATGTCCGCGGGCACGTGGTCTTTGAGGATGTCAACTTCGGATACGATCCTGACGAGCCGGTGCTGCGCGATGTGAGCTTTGAGGCTGCGCCGGGGCAGACGATCGCGCTGGTCGGGCCGACGGGTGCAGGCAAGACCACGATCATCAACCTGCTCACCCGCTTCTACGACATTGACAGCGGCCGGATCACGGTGGACGGTCATGACATGCGCCAGCTTCGCACAGATGACCTGCGGAGCGCGCTCGGGATCGTCCTGCAGGACACCTTTCTCTTCGCCGGCAGCGTGCGCGATAACATCCGCTACGGGCGGCTCGACGCCACGGACGAGGAGATCGAGGAGGCCGCCCGCCTCGCGAACGCGCATGCGTTCATCACGCGACTGCCGGAGAGCTACGAGACCGCGCTCTCAGAGGCCGGCGGGCAGCTCAGTGAGGGCCAGCGCCAGCTCATGGCGATCGCGCGCGCGATCCTCGCCGACCCCGCCATCCTCATCCTCGATGAGGCCACCAGCAGCGTCGACTCGCGCACGGAGGCGCACATCCAGGAGGCGATGCGGCGCATCATGGAGGGCCGCACAAGCTTCGTGATCGCCCACCGGCTGAGCACTATCCGCCGCGCAGACCTGATCCTCGTGATCGAGCACGGGCAGATCGTGGAGCGCGGCACACATGACGAACTGCTCGATGCGCGCGGCGCCTACTACACGCTCTACACCACGCAGTCCGGCGGCGAGGTGGCGGCGTAGGCTTTGCGGCTACGCCTCATACCTGGCCGCAATCGGCATCCGGCGGCCGGTGCCGAAGGCCTTCGTGGTGACCTTCAGCCCGGGCGCGGCCTGGCGGCGCTTGTACTCGTTGCGGTTGACCGCGCGCACCACCCACGCCACCGTCTGCGCGTCAAAGCCGCGCTCCGCGATCTCGCTGGAGGAGAGGCCCTCCTCCACGTAGAGCTCAAGGATGGCGTCGAGCACCGGGTAGGGCGGCAGCGTGTCCTGGTCGGTCTGATCGGGCCGCAGCTCCGCCGAGGGCGCTTTCTCGATGGTCGCGCGCGGGATGATCTCGCCGTCGCGGTTGATGTACTCCGCCAGCGCGTAGACCATCATCTTCGGCACATCCGCAAGCACCGCCAGCCCGCCGGACATGTCGCCGTAGAGCGTGCAGTAGCCCACCGCAAGCTCGCTCTTGTTGCCGGTGGAGAGCACCAGGTGGCCGTGCTCGTTGCTGATCGCCATGAGGATGTTCCCGCGGATGCGCGCCTGGATGTTCTCCTCCGTGACGCCCGGCGGCGGCGGGATGAGCGGCCGGATCGCGTCCACGTATGCGTCATAGATGCCCGCGATCGCAACCTCCTCGATGCGGATGCCGAGGTTCCGCGCCAGCGCCTGTGAGTCGGAGACGCTGCCCTCGGAGGAGTACATCGAGGGCATCGTCACACCCAGCACGTTCTCGGCGCCCAGTGCCCGGGCTGCGAGCGCGCAGGTCACCGCTGAGTCGATCCCGCCCGAGAGGCCGACGACCGCCTTCGTGAAGCCGCACTTGCGCAGATAGTCGCGCAGGCCGAGCAGCAGCGCGTCGTGCACTGCCGCGATCTCCTCGAGCGGCTCACATGCGGCCTGCCCCCCGGGCGCAGCCGTATCCGCCGACACGGTGGCCTCCGCGAAGTGCCCGCACTCAGCCACGACCCGCCCCTGCGCATCCAGCAGGAAGCTCCCCCCGTCGAGGATCAGCTCATCATTCCCGCCAACCTGGTTCACGTAGGCGAAGGGCACGCGGTGCTTCTTCGCGTGCGAGGCGATCAGGTCGTAGCGCACCCGGTCTTTCCCCGCGTAGAAGGGCGAGGCGGAGAGGTTGAGCATAACCGTGGCGCCCCGCGCGGCCAGCTCGCTGATCGGCTCGCACATGTAGAGGCGCTGGCCGGGCCACAGGGCCGGATCGTTCCACGCGTCCTCACAGATGCTGATCCCGAGCGTCGCGCCCTTGAACTCGACCGGCGACACCCCTTCGGCGGGGTCGAAGTAGCGCAGTTCATCGAAGACGTCGTAGGTCGGCAGCAGCGACTTGTGCCGCATCGCGATGAGCTTACCGCCCTCGATGAGCACCGCCGAGTTGTGCAGGCCGGCTCCGATGCGCCTGCTGGTGCGCGTCGGCGCTCCGAAGAGGATCCCGGTGCCGGGGAACTCGGCCGATGCGCGCACCAGTTCCGCGATGGCCGCCTCCACATCGTCGATGAACCAGCGCCTCTCCAGCAGGTCGCGCGGCGGGTAGCCGACGAGGTAGAGTTCGCTGAAGATGACGAGGTCGCATCCCTGCGCGTGACACCGCCGGGCCTCCTTGATGAGGCGCTGCGCGTTGCCCTTGATGTCGCCGACGATGGGGTTGAGTTGCGCGATCGTGATCTGCATGAGGACGCTCCAGGAACAGGCTGTCGTGCTCCGCGCAGATTCGGCGTCGCGGCCACGATCGCCTTCTCTGAAGGGAGATCGGTCTGCGGTGGAGAAGCCCCCGAGGCCTGACAGCGGCATCCTGAGAGGGAGACGGCTCAGATGCGTTGGATGATCCTCGTGCTGATAGCGCTGCTCCTCGCGGGCTCCATTGCCTGCGCCCAGCGTGGCGCGGCGATGATTGAGCTGCCCGCGCTGGGGCTGTTCGACTTCACTGAGGGGACAGTGGAGGCGTGGGTGCAGTTCGAGTTCGACACGCGCGGCTGGCAGCAGGACGGCGGCGTCTACCAGTGGCGCGGCCGCTGGTTCAGCTTCGAGGCGCCTGCGACCGAGACCGATCTGGGTGCTGAGGTCGTGATCGAGTATGGCCTGAAGAACCATGGTCGGCTCGGCGCGATTGAACCAGGCTGCAACTGGCGCACCGCTTTCGTCGTGGACGGCCAGAAGGTCCCGCATCCGCTGCTCCCGGCCTGCACCACGCTTGAGCAGGGCACCTGGCACCACTTCGCGATCACCTGGCATGACGCCCACATCGTGCGCGCGTACATCGACGGCGTCCTCGCGGAGGAGATGGTCTTCCCATACTCGATCGCGCGCCCGGTGCCGGAGGTGGCGCGCATCGTGATCGGCCACCCGGAAGTCAGCAGCTTCAACCGCCTCGCGATTGACGACCTGCGCATCTCCTCAGTCGCCCGCGCCCCGGAAGACCTCGGCTTCCACCAGGCGCCACTGCAGCCTGATCCGCAGACGCTGCTGCTGCTGGACTTCGAGCAGATCGAGGAGCGCGACGGGCAGATGCTCGTGCGGCCGACGGTTATGGCGCTCGCCGACGCCGCCGAGGCCTACCCGCTGATGGGTGGGCGGATCATCGAGGGCAGGGCCGGACAGGCGCTCGCCCTGACCACTGCAGCCAGCGCGGAAGACGGTGATGGTGAATGAAGAAGCTCTCGGGATACCTCTGGCCGATCCTGCTCTGCTTGCTCACGGCCAATGTAGAGGCCGCGGTCACTCGCCCCGACGCGCCCGCCGATGCGCCGGACATCTCATGGCGCGTGCCGGTGGTAGCCGCGCCGCTGATGGCCGGCGCTCCCACGATCGATGGCGTGATCGGCCGCGAGGAGTGGTCATCCGCCGCGCAGCTCGCGCAGTTCATCGCGATGGACACGGCGCTCGTGCCCGATCAGCCGAGCGTCGGCTGGATCGGCTACACGCCGGACGCGCTGCACATTGCGTGGCGCTTCAGCCGCCCCTCCTGGGCCCCGGCGCCGCTCAGCGGTGAGGACCCGCTGGCCGTCTGGCGCGATGACGCGATGGAGATGTTCCTGAAGCCGCCGGGCGAGCGCGGCGAGATGAACTTCGTCGGGAACTCCGCGGGCGTGCATGAGGAGGGCTATCGCACCTCCGCCACGGACAAGGGCTGGGCCGTCGAGTGGAGCTACGCCTCGCGCGTGACCGAGACTGGCTGGGAGGGCGAGCTGAGCATCCCCTTCGCCTCACTCGGTCGCGCGATCCCTGAGCCCGCCGAGGCCTGGGGCTTCACGATCGTGAACAACCAGCGCTCCCCGCGCGGCATGCAGGCGGGCTGGTCATGGCTCCGTAGCTGGGGCGACGCGCGCGACCTCGGCTTCCTGAGCTTCTCCGGCAGGCCGCTGGCGGCGCGCGTGTTACAGGCGGGCGAGATCTCGCGCAGCGACATCGGCGCGCTTCTGGAGGTCACGAACTCCGGCGATGAGCCCGCGACCGTTCGCGTCAGCAGCAGGCTGCTTCGGCCGAAGGCCCCAAACATGACCTGGTTCCGCGCGTATGATGGCGCGGCCGATCCGCTCGCCGATGCGGGCGATGCCGAGGCCGATCTTCCCGCCGATGAGGTCCTCGAGACGATGCTCGAGCAGTGGGAGCAGGTGGCCGAGGTTGAGCGGGAGGTGACCGTGCCTGCGCGCCAAAGCCAGCGAGTTGCGCTCGCGGAGGAGGCGCCGCGGGGAGGCTACGCCATTCACTGCGAGGTGAGCGACCCCGCGAGCGGCATGATCCTCGCGGCCGGACCCGTGGCTTTTGAGCGCCGGGCGGCACTGGAGATCGCGCTGACGCCCTACGTGCTCTCGGCCGGGCAGGTCGAGGTGACTGCCGACTACCGCCGCGTGCCAGGTGTGAGCGATGACGACGAGCTGACGCTGGCGCTGCTGCCCGCCGCCGGTGAGGAGCCGATCGCGGTCGAGCGCCGGCCGGTCGACATCGCCGACGGCCGCACGATCGTGGACCTCGATGTCAGCAAGCTTGCTGCAGGCGACTACGTGGTGCGCGCCGAGATCGCGCCGCCGGGCGGCGAATCCCGGGCCGAGCGCACAGAGGACCTGCACGTGCCGGAGCCGCCGGAGTGGTGGAACGCCCCTCTCGGACACCCGGAGGCCACCGACACCGTGCCGCCACCGTGGACGCCGATGCAGGCGATTGATGGCGGCTTCTCCGTCTGGAACCGCGAGATCGTTCTCGGTGAGGCGCTGCAGCCCACGTCTATCCTTGCGGGCGACGAGCAGATGCTGCCATCCGCCGCGCGCCTCGAGGGCATCTCGATCGGCCCCGCGACGTGCACCATGCAGCGCAAGACCGGGATGACCTGGCAGGCGCCGGTAGTCGCGCAGGGCCTTGCGGGCGATCTCACGCTCTCCGCTGAGTTCGATGGCTTCATGAAGTACACGCTGCGGCTTCGCCCGGAGGGCAATGCGGGCACGCTCAACCGCATGGTCCTGGAGATGCCTCTGCCGCCGGAGATGATACAGCATTACAGCTACGCCGCTCTCGGCACCCCCGCCGGACATGAGGCCGTGGAGCGCTTTGGCGACGCGAACGAGTTCACCGGTGACGAGGTGGCCATCCCGTTCACCTACAGCATCTGGGTGGGCGACACCGAGCGCGGGATCAACTGGGTCGCTGAGGACGACCAGTGGTGGCGGCCGGCCGATCCGGAGCGCGCGATCGTCGTAGAGCGCTCAGCCGATGCGGCCTCATTGCGCGTGAATTTCGTCGAGCAGCCTCTGGAGATCACTGCGCCGGTCACGTTTGAGTGGGCGGTCCTCCCGACGCCGGCGAAGCCGATGAACGAGCGCCTCCTGCACGACCTCTACCTCGCGCAGGGCGGCTTCAACCTCAACGAGGAGATGACCGGGCTCGATACGCAGGCGGAGGCGCTGCTTGATGGCATGGCCGAGGCCGGGGCGAACGCCTTCTGCCAGTGGTCGTGGGCAGGGAGGAGCGTCTGGAACGAGGACTTCTCGATGCCCGCCTACCGGCCGACGCCGCTCAATGACGTCAAGCGGGAGGCCTTCAAGCAGGCGATCGAGATGGCGCACGAGCGTGACATCGACGTGATCGCCTACGCCATCTGGGCGATCGCGCCGGACTGGCCCGGGCTGCAGCACCTCTGGCGGGAGATGCCGCTTGAGCCGCTGCTGCCCACGCCCGGCGGCTACAAGCAGTGCTCCGCCCAGCCCTTCGCCGACTGGCATGTCTGGGAGCTCGCGAAGACGATCCGCGAGGTCGGGGTAGACGGTGTCTACCTCGACGGCGGCGCGAATCCGCGCAGCTGCACGAGCATCCACCATGGCCATGGCTACGTGGATGCGGACGGCGTGCTGCATGGCGGCTACGGCGTCTTCGGAAAGCGCGAGCACCTCAAACGCATCTACAACCTCTTCCATGGCGAGATCGTGGATGATGGCCTGGTGTACGTGCACCACTCCGGCAACTTCCTGCCGGCGGTTGAGTCCTTCGCCGGCGTTCACCACGGAGGCGAGGGCACCGACTTCGTGATGAGCGCGTTCGTCGGGAAGTTCTACGGCCGCCCCTTTGGACTGCCGGTGACCTTCACGCGCTGGAACGTCGCGTGGTATCCCGAGCGCCGGATCAACTCCTGGCGGCTGGCGCTGCTCGCCGACGCGACCATCAAGGCCACGCCCGGGATGGTGATCAGCAAGACCTCCGAGTGGGAGGACGCGCAGCGCGAGAACCTGAACAGGGGCTACGAGCTGAACTCGCAGCCGGTCTGGTGGATCTGGCAGGCGCAGCAGCGCTTCCCGTGGGAGGGCTCGCAGTGGCTGCCGCACTGGGAGATTGCCCCGTATGTGGCCTTCGAGGGCGACGCCACCGACCTCTACGCCGCGATGCACCTCAAGGCGGGTGAGGCCGCGCTGCTGACGGTCTCCTCTTTCCGCCCGGAGGCGGCGCAGGTTGACCTGCGCGTGGACTGGGCGCGGATGGGCTTCGGCCCGGCGACGCTCCGTGTGACTGACGCGATCACCGCCGAGCCGCTCGAGGCAACTGCGAACGGGCTCTCGCTGGAGGTCCTTGATCAGCGTTTCCGGCTGCTGGAGATCCGTGCGCCGGAGTAGCTCCCAGAGCCAGTGTCGCAGCGGAAGGCGGCCCGGCCTCACGCCGGGCCGCCTTCGCAGGTAGCTCCCTATGCAATCTGAGATTCCGTTTGACAATCCAGGAATTCCCGCTATCGCTCTCCACGATCCCGCAGATCTCGACCAGTTCGGCCTTCTGGTACCCGAACGTACCGTGATCCGAGGACTGGAGATGCTGCTGGAGACGGAGGTATGTGAGCAATGACCGGTACACCATCCAGCCGGTGGCGACTGCTGACCGTCGCCCTGTCCGCCCTGATGGTGGTGATAGCCATGGCAGGTCCCGCCCCCGCTGCCGCTCAGGAGGAGCCGGAGGCGCCTCAGGCGCTCCATCCGGAGCTCTTCACGAACCTGGGCACCGCGGTGAGCCGTAACTCAATCTACAACCACGCGCTTGGCTACGACGCCGAGGGCCAGCCGCTGTACTTCCAGGCCTACAAGGGAGAGCCGTGGATACTGCTGGTGATCGATCCGCTGACCGGCAGAACCGTCCAGCACACCTCCGATCACGTGGGCAACCCCTACGGCATCCACTTCGCCAGCAACGGGAAGCTCTACATCAGCACCGGCGGGAGCGGCCAGGATCGCCTCTACTGCTACGACCCGGCGGTCGGTGAGCTTGAGTACCTCGGCAGGCCCACTGAGACCGAGGATGTCGTCTGGACGCTCGCTGAAGGCGACGACGGTACCATCTGGGGCGGCACCTACCCGAACTCGAAGCTGATCTCCATCGATCCCGCCACGAACGAGATGCGCGACTGGGGCCGGATCTCGCCCACGCAGCCTTACGTGCGCTTCCTCGACGCGAAGGGCCCGTATGTCTACTGCAACTGCGGCCCGAGCCGCGCGGAAGTGTGGGCGTTCGACACGCGCACCGGCGAGAAGACCGAGATCCTCCCGGACCGACTGCGTCAGTACCTGCGCTATGGCTACGTGCAGAAGCGGGCCGATGGCGAAGTCTACCTTGAGGCCGGTGGTGAGAAGCTGCGCCTCAACGGGCTGGAGTTCGAGCCGGTGGATGAACTGCCGCCGACCGTCCCTGCGAACCACCAGGGACGGCCCGACCGGCAGATCCTCGTGATGCGCGATGGCACCATCATCACCGCCAACCACCAGACCGGCCAGGACCGGCGCTACTTCATCCAGCAGCCCGGCGAAGAGCCGCGCGCGGTCTCCTTCGAGTATGAGGGCACGAAGACCGTGCTGTGGGCGCTTGAGGCGGCCCCCGATGGCCTGATCTACGGCACCACCCGCAGCCCGATCACGCTGTTCAGCATCAACCCGACCACCGACGAGATCACCGTTCTCGGCGACCCCATCGGCGCGAACGGACAGGTCTACGGCTGGGTCTGGCATCAGGGCAAGCTCTACATGGCGGCCTATTCGGGCGGCACACTCACCGTATGGGACCCGGCGAAGCCGTGGCAGTTCGGGAGCGCTCCGGAGAGCAACCCACGCTTGCTCGGCACGCTCGACATCGGCCGCCCGGCGGCGCTGATCGTCGCGCCGGATGGCCAGCACCTGCTCTCCGGCGGCGTGCCCACCTACGGCGACGTCGGTGGCGTCATCACGATCGTCGATCCGGGTACGCAGCAGATCGAGGTCGTCCCCGAACTGCTCGGCACGCAGAGCATCGCCTCGATGCTCAGCGTCCCTGAGAGCGACCTCGTCTGCATCGGCACCACCTGGCGCGGTGGGTCGGCCTCTGAGGCGCCGAAGACGGACCCGCGCATCCTGTTGTGGGACTTCGCGACGCGCGAGATGGTCTACGAGGCAGTCCCCGTGCCTGGCGAGGACGGTATCGTGCAGATGGTGATGGTGGGCGATCTCGTCTACGCCACCACCGACGGCACCGGCTACCTAGTCGTGTTCGATCCGTACGAGCAGCGCGTGGTGCATAGCACCGAGCTTGGTTCCGGCCCGGGATGCCTCTTCGGCCTCGGCGAGAACCCTGCCGATGGCATGCTCTACGCGATCTCCGGCGACAGCATCGTCCGGATTGACCCCGAGAGCTATGAGATCGAGCTGCTTGGAACCTACCCCGGCCTCGACTGGGGCCTCGGGATCGCGGGCGACAGCATCTACATCTATGCCGGCTCTGACCTGATCAAGTTCAGCATTCCTCCGGTCGAGTAACGCCCGTCCCTCCACGAGCGCCCCGGCCTCATCAGAGGTCGGGGCGTTTCGTCTGTACGCATGATTCCAGTGCGCCCCGTGGAACAATCGCCCATCGCGCCCAACGTTTCCGCCTCACATGGCCACTATGGAGATGACGCGGGTGCGCGCCCCGTGTCAGGGATCCCGGCCGCACCGTCATACCAGAACCGCCCGGATGGGACTGAATGCCCATGATACTGGCGCTGCTGAGCATCGAGCCGCCGACGGTGGCGGCGGACTCGGAGATGATCCGCGCACGCTTCAGGCGCGGCGACCGCGAGGTCTGGGACCGGCTCGTGCATGATGAGCACGGGCGCGTCTTCAACCTCCACCTGCGCCTGATCGGCGACCGCGAGGCCGCCGCCGACCTCACCCAGGACACCTTCGCCGAGGCCTGGCGCTGCGCCGGAAGCTACTCCGGCAACGCCCCGCCCCGCGCCTGGCTCTACGGAGTGGCCGCGAACGTCAGCCGCAACTGGCTGCGGCGCCAGGGCCGGCATGAGCCTGAGGACGAGGTGGATGAGACGCTGCCTGACCCGCAGCCGACCGCCGACGAGGTCGCGCTGCTGCGCGAGCGCACCGACCTGGTGCTGCATGCGCTGCGCGAGCTGCCGGAGAGCTACCGGCGCACAGTGGCAATGCGCTACTTCGGCGGCCTGACGGGGCCGGAGATCGCGCAGATCGAGGGCGTGGACGCAGGGACGATCCGCTGGCGCATACACGAAGCGAACAAGCGACTGTGGGCGCTGCTCGCGCCCGCGGTTGGAGAGGAGGGCGACGATGGAGCAGGACAGGACGGAGAGCTTCGCATCGCCCCTTGACGAGGTGCTGGAGAGCATCCCGCAGGAGGACCCACCGCAGGACCTGGAGCAGCGCTGCCTTGATGCCCTGGGGACTGCCACGGCTGAGGCACCGGCTCACCCGAACTGGTGGCTGCCGGTGCGCAATGTGATCGCTGTCGCGGCCGCACTGGTGCTGGTGGTGGGCGCGGTCAGCTTCATGGGGAGCCCGGGGCTTAAGGCCAGAGAGCACGCGCGGCTCGCGAGTGACTCAACCGCCATGGAGGCGCCACCGCCACCGTCCCCGCCCGGCATGCCCGGCGGAATGGTGGCAGAGCAGACCGAGCCGGCGCCTGCCATGCCCGCCCCCGCGCCCGTGGGGGATGCGTACGTCGCCTACGATGAGAGCGCCCAGGCCGAGCAGCCTGCGCCGGCCCCGGGGATGGTCCTTGGTGTTGAGCAGCGGACGCTGCGCATTCCACCGCGCGGTGACGCCGCCGATGTGGTGGCAGGCGGCGCGGTCCGGCAGACCCAGGCGATCCCGCAGGCCCCGGAGGTCGAGGATCCGTGGCGCGACCTCTCCGGCGATCGGCAGGTTGTCACCACCAAGGAGCTTGACCTGGAGGTCGCCGAGGTCGAGAGCGCCTGCGACGAGGCGCGCGCGATCGTGCAGAAGCATGGCGGCTTCATCGCCAGCGACCGCGTGCAGATCGCCGAGGACGAGCCGGATGAGGCGCACCTGACGATCCGCCTGCCCGCAGCGAACTTCGAGTCGGCAATCACCGATCTGCGGGAGCTTGGCGAGGTGACACGGCTGATGGGGGAGAGCGTGGACGTGACTGAGCAGTACTATGAGGAGGGCGCCGATATCCGCGAGAGCGCCGACCGCGAGCAGTGGCTGATCGAGCGCCTGGAGAACGCGAGGACGGAGGCGCAGAAGCGGCAGCTTCGCCAGCAGCTCAACCAGCTTCGTGCGGAGATGAAGCAGGAGAAGGAGATCCTGACGCAACTGGCGGAGCAGACGCACTGGCCGGTGCTGGAGCTGGCGCTGATGGAGGCCTCGGGCCCCGGCGAGTTCCTCTCACGGACCTTCGCGGGGAGCCTGAAGGCTCTGGCGTGGGTGGGCGCGACGGCGATCATCTGGGTGCCGCTGGTTGTGCTGCTGACGCTCTTCTGGCGCCGCCTGGTGCCGCCTGCGCCGAGGGATCACGCCTGACGCGCGCCGCCACACCCTGCCGTGGGGCGGGCTTCCAGCCCGCCAGCCGCACACCGCGGCCCCGCCGACATCGGCGGGGCCGCCTTCCTGAAGAGCCTCGGCAGCTTCGGGAGGAGTATTCGAGGAGTGCGGCGTATACTTCTATGGAACACTGCATCATGGAACTGACTGCCAGTCGCAACGAGGGAACAATCGGGCCATGGAAATCCGTGATCTAACCGTGCTTGTCGCCGGCGGCGCCGGCTTCATCGGCTCACACCTCTGCCGCGAACTGCTCGACCGCAACTGCGACGTCTACTCCGTGGACAGCGGCATCACCGGCCGCTTCAGCAACATCGAGGAGCTGCGCAGCAACCCCCGCTTCCACCTCGTCGAGCATAATATCATCGAGGGGCTGCCGGAGGAGCCCGCGTCGCCTGATCTCATAGCGAACCTCGCCTGCCCCGCGAGTCCGACCGACTTCGGGCCGCTGGCGCTGGAGATCATGCGGGTCTCCGCCGAGGGCACGCGTCATCTGCTCGAGCGCGCCCGTGAGTCCGGCGCCACGTTCCTGCAGGCGTCCACCTCGGAGGTCTACGGCGAGCCGCTGGAGCACCCGCAGGAGGAGCACTACTGGGGCAACGTCAACACGCTCGGCACGCGCTCCTGCTACGATGAGGGCAAGCGCTTCGCCGAGGCGATGCTGATGAACTACCGGTGGCTGCACGGGCTCGACGCGCGGATGGTGCGCATCTTCAACACCTACGGCCCGCGCATGCGCCCGGACGACGGCCGCGTGGTGCCGAACTTCGTCCGCCAGGCGCTCAACCACGAGCCGATGACCATCTACGGTGACGGCGGCCAGACACGCAGCTTCTGCTACGTCAGCGACACGGTCGCGGGGATGCTGGCGGTGCTCGGGATGGAGCCTGAGGCGGTAGACGCCGAGCGGCCCGTCTACAACGTCGGCAACCGCCGCGAGACCACCATCCTCGAGTTCGCGAGGACTGTCATGGAGGTCTGCGAGTCGGAGAGCGAACTCGTCTTCAAGCCGAACCCGCATGCGGACGATCCGGCGCGGCGCTGCCCGGATACCTCAAAGCTCCACGCCGCGACGGGCTGGCAGACGAAGGTGGACCTGCGCGACGGCCTCTCCGCGACGGTTGCGCACTTCCGGGAACATGAGCTACAGGCGCTTGACGCGGGGGCACTGCCGGTGTAACCTCCCGCACCAGCAGGGCGAACTGATGGCGAGCCGCTCCACACGGGCCATATCCGCATAGAGGGGTCCTTTTGCATGGCGCCTGACACGAGCGATTCCACTGACCGCGCGGGCGAAGTCACGCAGGATCGGCGATCGTTCATCACCACACTGGCCGGCCTGGGGGCGCTGGCCGTCGGGGCAACCGCGGCCTCAGCCGCACCAGCCCTCGGGCGAGCGACTCAGATCAGCGCGGCCGGTCAGTTGGCGCGCTCCAGCGCGGCGCTGACGCTGCAGAGGGTGCCGAAGCTCCAGCGTCTCACCGCCGCCAGGCGGCCCGCGAACCTCCCTGCCCCGCCGCCGGCGGTCGTCGGCGAGCCGCCGCTTCCATCCACCCGGCAGCGGCTATTGCAGGGGCTCTTCGGCCCGGGCACAGGCCTCAATGCCTCATCATTCCGCCTCTCCAGTGCCGGAGGCGTCTGGGGGCACTCGGCGCCGCTCACCCAGGTCATGAGCATCAACCCGCTCGCGCAGGCCTACGCCGCCGGGATCACGCTCACGCCCGGCGGCTGCCAGTACGCGCCGGGCAGCGGCTATCAGAGCCCCGGCGGCTCCGCGCCGCTCAGCTTCCACACGATGCAGGCATCGGTTGATCCACTCACGTGGGGCAACAAGCTGCAACTCCTGACAGCGAAGATGAACGAGGTGTTCAACTTCTTCTTCGCAGTCTTCCTGGCTACACCCGGCGCCCCCAATCAGGTGCTCCCGTACGTGCTTGAACTCTCCATGGAGCCCTTCGACCCCGCCTTCGAGGTGTTCGCTGCATCAACCGGACCATCAGGCCAGTACCAGGCCGCGCAAGTCAGCTTCGTCGCCACTACCGACGGCACCCGCATGGCGCTGGTGGAGCTGCCTGGCTGTGATGGCCTTGAGGGCCCCGTCCACTCGCTCTTCTTCAGGCGCGGTAACGCGGACGCGCTCTTCACGACCTTCAACTGGCTGAACGTGATGGCGCTGTAGGCGGCGGCAGGGCCGCCTACAGAAGCTCGTCCAGCGCGCGCCCGATCGCCTCACGGCGCTCGGTGATGAAGTCCGCGTCCGTGCCCACCGCGTACTCCTCCGCGAACTGCTCCGGCACCTCCAGCAGCGCCGCATGCGGCGAGTTCGGCGTGTCCGCCAGCGCCTCGCGCAGAAGCAGCAGGTACTCGTAATCCTCCATGCCCTCCCGCAGGATCTCCAGCCGCTGCGAGCCCCACGGGCGACCGTCTAAGCCCGGGTAGATCAGGTTGCCGATCCCGTTATGCCCGCCATGGCCCGCGGGGTCGAGCGCCTCCCAGATGGTCTCGCCCGGCTGAGGATCGAAGGCCGCGGGCGTGTTCGGCTTCCGCCAGCTTGACTGAATGCTCCAGTAGAGGATGCCATCCAGATCATACTTGAAGGTCAGCCACGGCATGCTGCGCGCCGAGGCCGAGGGCATGTCGAGGTCGAAGAAGTGCCCGACCGAGTACCACCAGCAGTCCTCGCCGCGCTCGTGCGCCTCCTGCACGTCCTCCGGCCGCGTCTGCCCGACGATCGGGCACCAGATGTCCACGCTGCCGTCGAAGGCCCGGTCCACCGGGCGCGTCAGCACGATCATCCGGCGCATCCTCGGGAAGCGCTCGCCGATGATCTGTGCGCGGCGGTTGATCTCGTCGGTCACCGACTGCTTCTCCGCGGGCTCGTCGGCGAGGTAGACGATCGCCTCATCGTACAGATCGCGCTCGGCCAGCACCTGGTCCCACGCCGCCAGTTCATCCAGCGACTGCTGGAAGTACTCCTCCTCAGCCCGCACGCCGCCGGAGTAGACGTACTTGATGACGAACGCGTTCATCCCGCCGGCGAGCGTCTCATCGAGGTCCTCGACCGGCGGCTGCATCGTCCCGTAGAGCGAAGTCGGGTTCAGCCGGTGCTCCAGCCAGAAGCTGTAGTAGTCGCTCTTCAGCTCGTCCCAGGTCAGCTTCTTCCCCCGATACCACGCGTCCACAAGCTGGCTGGAGACCGAGAATACGTTCGGGAGCGAAGCGCGGCTCGGCAGAGCAAAGTCCCAGACAGTGACTCGTACCGGCACCGTCATCTGCGGCAGGCCCTCCGCGCTGATGTGGACCGCGGTCTCGTACTCCCCTGCAGGTGCGTCCTCCGGGATCGCCACCGTCAGCCAGACCGGCTGCACCTCGCCCTGCGGGAGATCGAAGGGCGCGACCGGACTGATGCCGTCCGGCCAGAGACCTACGTGGTGGGTGAGCCCAGGAGCGCTCCTCGTGCGCACATAGCAGACCAGCCCCGGCTCGACAGCGCCCTCGAGCGTCGTCGGCCCGGTGAACGGATCAACCGAGACCTCGACGCCCGTGAGGTCGCGGTCGAGCGCCGCGAGCACCACCTGGCCGCTCTCGCGCTCATTGCGGGCGCAGGAGAGCCGCAGTTCCTCCGCAGCGTCGGCAGGCCAGATGTGCCGGAAGACCTGCGTCATCGCGCCGACGGCGCCCACGGCTGCCGGAGCAGTCCGCTCGCCGAGTCGCGCGAAGCTCACTTGCGCCTCGGCATCGTACGCGGCCGACTGCAGCGGCCCGAAGCGCTCCTCCATCTGCCGCCACTGCGCCTCAGTGATCTCGCCGTCGCCTGCTACGAGCGTCGCGAACTGCGCGGCCTCTGTGTCCGCTGCCGAGAGCGCCGGCGGGAGCGGCATGACCTCGGCGGCCTCGCCCGCAAGCCCCGCCAGCCGCTCGCTCAGCCACGCGTAGCGCTCCACGTTCTGCTCCACGAGGCGCGGGATGCGGCTGCTGCCGTAGAGGCTGAAGCGGTTGATCGCGGTCCACTGCGTGTTGTACAGGCTCAGCACTTCCAGGCGGACGTAGCGCGCCTCTACAGGCTTCTCCAGCACGGTGAACCAGAAGTTGCCCTCAACCGGGCCCGCGTCACGCACCTCGATCGTGCGCGACCACTCACCCGGCTCCATCCCGAAGCTGATGTCGAAGTCGTCGGGGCCGCCGTCGGCGTAGCGGCGGTAGAGTTCGACGGCCTTGATGCTGCGCACCTGGCCGAGGTCAAGCTCGAACCAGTTCGGCACCGCTCCGGGGTAGGAGAGATGGCTGCCATCGCCGATGGCCGCGCGCACGTCGTACGGCGCCGGGTTCACGCCCTCCGAGACGGCGTGCACCGTGGTGCCGCTGTCAACGTGTGCGAAGTCCACCGCTTCGGCCGCAAGGGGGCCGCCGGCCTTGCAGCCGACGCAGCAGATCACCAGCATCGAGAGGAGCTTCATCAGACGCATGCCAACCATCCTTGCCAGCCTAAAGTCGAACTGCCTCGCCTTCGTCATTGAGCGCCTCACCGGTCTCGATGAGGTGCTCGACGCGGCGGCGGATCTCATCGCGGATCGCCCGGAAGACCGCCAGGCGCTCATCCTCAGAGCCTTCGGCCGCGGCCGGGTCCTCCAGCGACCAGTGCACGTTCTCGCGCGCGCCGAGGAACATCGGGCATGACTGGCGCGCGTTGTCGCACACGGTGATCACCAGATCGAACTCCTGGTCATCATACACGCCCAGGTCCTTCGGCTGCTGCGCGGAGATGTTTATCCCGGCCTCGCTCATTGCCTTCACCGCCAGCGGATTGACGCGACCGGCCGCTTCGCTGCCTGCGGAGTGTGCTTCGAAGCGCCCGCCGCCAAGCTCCCTCAGGAAGCCCTCCGCCATCTGGCTGCGGGCGGAGTTGCCGGTGCACAACACCAGTATCCGCTTCGTTTCCTGCCGCATGCTGTCACCTCCACTTGTGTTTCCGGCTGCACTCCCTTTCCCTGCATGTCGCCTCCTTCCTTCCCCTATGCATTGCGCACATCTGTGAAGCGGGCGTAGACGGGCCGTACGCCGTCGTGGAGGGGCCGCCCGAGCGAAGCGAGGGTGAGGCCCGCTTGCGGGCCGAAGGTTCCACCCCGGCCCATGTCGTTTGGCCACCGCAGTCAGTGCGGCGGACGGTTCTCGTTGTGCGTTGGGCCGGGGTGGAACCTGAGGCGCTGGCGCGCCTCACTCCGAGCGCCGCCAAACGACAGCGGCGCTCGGAGCGGCCCCTCCACGGCAACGGCAGCGACCGCGCGGAGCGAAGCTGTGCGTAATGCATGGGTTCGTTCCCCGAAGGCCACGAGCGCGGCCGTGTCGAACTACGCGCCACAGTCTGCCATCAGCCGGAGGTTTCCCATGCCGATCCGCCCGCACCGCTCTTTGATCGTGCTTGCCACGCTCACCGCCGCCACTCTCGGGAGTGCCCAGCCGATGAACCTGCTGCTGAACCCGCGCTTCGAGTTCCATGCCTTCACCAACCACCGCGACGGCCGCGCCGTCAGCTACGAGTCCGGCAACGTCGCGTTCTGGAACACCGACGCCTGGGGCGATATCACCGTCATGCGCGAATCGCACGCGCCCGTCGAGGTCCGGCCGGACTTCTCCACCGGCAACCTCGTGCGCATCGAGCCCGGCAGGCGCATCTGGCAGTTCTTCACGCTGCCGGAGGCGGGGCTGGCCCCCGGCGACGTGCTGAGCCTCTCAGTGCAGGGCTGGCAGCCACAGGCCGGTGGTCTGCGGGCGACCGTCAGGCTGATGAAGCTCGACAGCGAGGACGGCGAGTGGTCGCCCGCGGAGTTCGGCATGGCCGACAGCCGCACATTCCCGAGGCACTCGCGCGGCGAACTGGTCGTCGCGCAGCAGTGGGAGGCGGTCTCCGACGCAGAGGGGCGCGTTGATCTGCGTATCGATGGCGCGGAGATCGCCGGGCAATTCACTCCCGGTGAGGAGTCGCACTCGGCGGATGTCAACACCGTCGGTATCGAGGTGGAGTTCGCGAATGCGCTGGAGGCCGCTGAGGGCGAGCAGCCGGCGGTGTGGGTCTTCGCGCCCGCGCTGACCGCGGGCGATCCCGCCGTGCCGGGCCTGCGCCCGGCGCGGGAGATGGAGCCGCTCTACCGGCATATCCCGCGCACGATCCAGAAGCTCTGGAAGGGCGAGCCGGTCCACATCATGCTGATGGGCTCGAGCATCGACCGCGGCTCCGCGAACCCGCCGATGTACCCCTACGACGAGGACCCGAACTCGCCGACCTTCAAGCAGCCTCTCGCCGACAACGACTTCAGCGCTGAACTGGTCGGCCGGCCGGAACTCGACGGCTACTTCGCGTGGTGGCGGCACTACTTCAGCTACACCGGGCGGCTGAAGCTTGAGCTGATGCGCAAGTTCAACCTCGGCCCCGACAAGCTGCTCTTCAACTGGATGGCCTGCGACGGCTCCTGCGTGGGCGAGGCGCACTCCGGGCTGGAGGAGTATGCGTCGCTCTCACTGCCGCCTGAGCCGAACACGAACGGGCACGCTCTCGGGCGCACCTGGGAGGAGCTGTATCCGGAGCTGATGGCGCGGCCGGGCGGGCCGGGGCCGGATCTTGTGATCTTCGGCTCCGGTGCGAACGAGAAGACCGATACGCCCGACGAGGTCGCGGTCTTCGAGGGCACGATCCGCCGGCTGCAGCGGAACTACCCCGGCTGCGAGTTCCTCTTCTGCCAGTTCCAGAACCAGGGCGGCTACACGCCCAACCCGGGCGACTTGCAGGCGCTGGCGCTGCGCTACGGCATCCCGTTCTGCGACTACGGGCTGGTCGGCGACCAGGTGACGCGCTGGGTGAACGCGCGGGCGCTGGTGCCGCGCGACGGCCACCCGCAGGCCGCCTCGCATTACCTGTGGTTCAAGCAGCTTGAGCGCGCCTTCGAGGCGTGGGACCCCATCGCCGCGGGGCAGCCGCAGGAGTTCCTCCCCGAGCGCCTCCACCCGAACAGCTACGGCTGGGAGGGGGAGATGGTGCTTCTTGACGCGGAGAGCCCCCGGATCGCGGGCAACCGCTGCATCATCGAGGACACGGCCTTCAACGCCTTCGCAAGCGTGGACGGCGATGCGGCCCCGGTGCCGGTCATTGACGGCGTCGAGCAGGGCGGCGCGCGCCGCAGCACGCCCGGGTATGACCTGCGCAACTCCTGGTTCCGCATGGGCAACCTGCGCCTGGGCGACCGCCACATCCTGGAGGCGAAGGGCCCGAATCCGGTGCTGACCTACGTGGACGCGAAGGTCTGCCCGAACCGCCAGCGGATCGGCGTCGAGAGCCCGCGCTGGAACCTCGCGGGCGCGGAGGTCGCCGAGTTCGCCTCAGAGTGGGGCGCGCCCTTCGGCGACCGGCAGGCGGTGCTGCAGCCGGGGGCGTGCTTCGCGCTCGACGTGATCGCGACGGATATCGCGGTCGCCTGGGTGGACGCGCCTGGTGCCGGCACGCTGCGCGTGCTGGTGGATGGCGAGGAGCGGCTCGTGCAGCCTGCGAACGTAGCCTTCACCGACTGCGATGGCAATCAGCGCTACCTGGAGAACCGGCGTGGCATCCTCAGCCTCGACTACGGACTGCATCGCGTGATGCTCGAGGCGGTGGACGCGCCGGTGGCGGTGCTGGGCATGTTCACCTACGACGCGCGCTCCAACCGGGATGCCGAGCGGCGGCTAACGGGCATGGCGGCGTCAGGGGAGACGGTTGCCATCACGCCGGCATTCCGCGCGCGACCGGTGGTCGTCTGCACCGGCGGGCTGGCTGCTCGCTATGAGGACATGGCAGCCAACCGCGTTACCTTCTCTGGCGACGGCCCGGGCACATACGAGATCGTCGGGGAGTAGCTACAGCGCCACGATCACGTAGCCGGCCGGCTCCCCTCGCGCGGCACGTACTTGCTGTCGTAGTTGGCGCCTCTGCCGGGCATGAGCGACCGCACTCCGCGATTTGAGCTGAGAGCGTCACGCTCAGGATACCCGATCAGCGATGCGCCGCGGAGGGCGGCTGCCACTGAGATTCGCCGGAGCTTCCGCGGATATTGCGCGCAGGCCTACTCGATGACCGCGATCGCCTCGACCTCCAGCAGCCACTCCGGCCGCACGAGCGAGGAGACGGCCACCAGCGTCGCGGCCGGGAAGGGTGCCTTGAGGAACTCGCTGCGCACCGCTTTGAAGTCGTCGTAGTGCGCCATGTCAGTGAGGAAGGTGGTCATCTTCACGATGTCGGAGATGCTCCCGCCCGCCTCCTCGACGATCGCCTGGATGTTGCGCAGGACCTGCCGCGCCTGCGCCCGGAAGTCCCCCTCGCCGACGAGGTTGCCGCTCGCATCCAGCGGCACCTGCCCGGCGATGTAGAGCGTGCGGCCACCGGTGACCTCAACGCCCTGCGCGTACTCGGCGACCGGTTGCGGGACCGACCGCGGACGGATCTCTTTGCGCATCATCGGAAACGACCTCCCGTTGCTCGTCAATTGGGCATCTCCGCGACGTCCACCATCTGCCCGCCGCGCAGGAGCTTCACGCAAACCGGTTCCGCGCCCTCCTCGAGCTGCGTGAGGTCGAACGACATGCCCGCGGCTGCAGGCTGCGCGAGCAGTACCGCGCCGTCGCGTGCGCAGATCGCCACCTGGCAGTCACCCGCTGGCAGATCGGCCTGTACCTGCAGCGCATCGCCCGCGCGTGAGATCTCCAGCCGATCCTGCAGCCGCACGATGCTCGCAATGCCCTCGCGCTCGAGGTAGAGGCTCACTCCCGCGAGCCCGTCCTCGCGCGCGAGAGGCGTGATCTCGCGGCATGCCAGCAGGTCAAAGAGATGCTGCCCGTCTGCAAGCTCCACTGCGAGCGCCTGCCCGTCGAAGGTGTGGCCGGTGGAGTTGTGGAGATGCCAGATCGTCTTCCCCGCGCCCTCGAAGCGGTTGATGTAGACATGCCGCGCATTCCCGGGCGTCACCAGCAGCGGGTAACAGTCGCCGCTCTGGTAGACGTCCTCGTTCTCCGAAAGCGCGGTGTAGTACGGCAGCGGGTAGTAGCGGCCGAAGGACTCCACCGCATTCCAGAACTTCCGGCGATCCTTGAGATCGGCGCTCTGGTGGTCCAGCTCGTATGCCCTGCACTCCGGGAAGTAGAACCGCTGCGCGTTGCACTGCAGCGGGCGCATCATGGGCAGCCCCAGCACCGTCAGGTCGTAGGTGATGCAGCCCTCCAGGTGCTTCATGAGGTAGTCATACCCCGGGTGCTCGGTGGTGAGCACCGAGTCCGGCCGCACCTCGTCCATGGCCTCGTGGATCATCCGGGTCGCCTCAGCCACCGCCTTGTTCCACTGCGTAATGCCGGGCTCGGCGTAGGTGTGATCGTGGGTCTCATCGTAGCAGGCCCAGCCGCGGTGGCCGTACTCGTCGAGGCGGATACCATCGGCGCCGATCTCACGCATCACACGCCCGAGCTCCTCCGCGACCCACTCGCGCACCTCGGGCAGATCGTGGCAGGGGTTCCAGACGAGGTAGCTCTTCGACTTCTCGCCGGTCTCGTCCACCACGCCCCACTCTCGGCCGTGTGCGCGCCCGGTCTCGCTGTCATCATGCAGCCGGAACGGATCGGTGTAGAGCGTGACGAGCTTGGCGCCAAGCTCGCGGTAGGTCTCGATGGCCTCGCGGAAGGCGGGCAGGCCGCCGAAGCGCTCGTTGTAGCCGCCGCGGTAGTCCGTGGGCGCGTTGTTCCACATCTTCTGCCCGGTCACCGGGTCCTCGACCGTGTACGGCTTCCAGCGCTCGATCTCCGCCTCGGTCATGACCTCTTCGAGGCGATCCATCGGCGTGCTGAACGGTCCGGTCTCCGACCAGTCCCACCAGCTCATCAGCTCGATCACGTCCGTCCGCGGCACGATGATGTCCGTGCGGTAGGCGCCGTCGCGGAAGAGGTAGCCGGTGGCCCAGCCCGCAGCGATCATGTTGTGGCAGCTCTTCAGGCGCGATGGCCATGGCCGCCACTCCCAGACCTCATGCGCCCACGCGGCGTAGCGCTCCATGGCGACGTGCCAGTCGCCGGGATGTGCCGCCAGCACAGCAGGCTCAGGCGCGAAGCTCCCGCCCGGCTCCCGCGTGCGGCGGAGGTACTCGGCAGAGAGGCCGGTGCCTGGCACCTCCGCGAGCGACGGCTGCGTCCACTGGTACTCAGGCCGCACACGCGCGGTCAGCGTGGTCGGCCGCCCCGGCGCCTGGCCGGGCAGAGCCTTCTGCAGCGCGAGGGTCTTGTGCCAGCCGTCGGCGTCGTCGATCCGCAGCGACAGCCCGATGCCCTTGCCCGGCGCGTAGAGGTCCATCACCTGGTAGAGCGCCTGGTAGTCGCCGTAGCCGCCACGGATCAGCGCGGGCTTCGCAGCGATCACGCCGCCACCCCAGGGGTAGAAGTAGTAGTCCTCCGCAGGATCGTCCGAGACCGCCAAGCCCTGCAGAACCGGGAACGCGAGCTTGAAGTCCAGCGGCACATCGCCAGCGTTCGTCAACTCCATCGCCATCCGCAGGCCCTCGTCATCGATGGTTACGGTCAGCTCCGCCGCGAGCGCTGGATCCAGACGCAGATCGGCGGTGAAGCCGCCCTCTACCGGCTCGATGCCCGCCAGTCGGAAGTCGCGGCTGCCCGCGAAGCGCTGCTCACCGACCTCCACGAGGAAGAGCCAGGCATCCTCCGGGCTGCGCAGCATTTCCGTCCCATCCAGCCCATGGCGCAGTGACTGCAGGCGCAGGCGGTCGCCACCGGTGTCGAAGCGCGCCTCAATGACGCCGTTGCCCAGGATCGCCACCCCGTTGTTAATCGCGCACGACGGCGCCTTCGCGGGAGGGAGTGGCGGTGCCTGCGCGACTACCGGCGCCATGTCAATGGGCTGCTCCTGTGGGTGGAAGTCGAGCTTCGCCGAGAGCGCGACCTCCTCGATCGTCGCGCCGCGCTCTCGCGCGGTAACGATCAGCCCCGAGGTGCGCTCACTGCGCTCAGCGGCGAGGCTGAGGGTGGCCGCGCCGGATGCCTCCTGCGGCTCGATCGGCGCACCCGCCTCGTCGAGCCAGGCGAGGGTGATCTGGCCGGTCGCGTCGATCACTGCCTCCGCCGGGCTGAGGCGATCGAGCACGCCGGCGCGCCACTCGATCCGCGCGGCTTCGCCGGGCTCCAGCGCGAGGCCGCCCTCACTGACCTCGCCGTCGCGCGCGCCCGCGTAGAGCACGACCCCGCGCGGATCCTCGAGCGCCGGGTCATCGCCGGGCCGCCAGACCATGCTCAGGTCCGTCGGCTCCACGATCAGGTAGAGCCGCACCATGTACTCGCCGTTGGCCCCGGGGATGGTGAGCCGGTCCTGCGTCCACTCCTCATCGGCGCTGAACTTCACGGCGCTGTTGCCGCGCGGCTGAATGTTGTCTATGCCGAGGTAGAAGTAGTCATCGGTCCCGTTGCCCTCGGCCTTCCGGAAGATGATCTCATTTGGCCCGCGGATGATCTCCTCGCGCGGGATCACAAAGTCGTGCCAGATCGGGAAGTTCTGCGCGTTCTCCTGCCAGACCGGGAAGCCCGCGCTGGTCGGGTACGTGTGCACGTTCCCGTTCACCACCATCTCTATGGCCTCGTCGAGACCGTCCGCGGGTGGATTGGCGGTGCCGGAGTAGTCGCGCACCATCATGTAGGCCGACAGGCGCACCTCCTGCACCCGGCCCCAGACCCGATCGGGCATGTCGCTCAGGTCGAGGATCTTCTTCGCCTCGTAGCCGGGGGCATTCTGGTGCGTCACGCCCATGCTCCAGCCGCCCCACGCGGTGCCCGTATCATCGCGCACAACGAGCACGCCGTCCACGGCCTCCTCCACGACCGAGTTCACCGCGAATGCCGGCAGGCAGCACAGGAGTGACAGGAGCAGGATCACGATAGCGCCAAGACGCATGGCCTTCACCTCGCAAGGGCTTCCACGCAATGTATCGCGCGTACATTGTCCATTTCTCCGCGCGCGAGGCAGGCCCTTGGATGCAGCACGCGGAAATATGGCGAGGACGTCGCGCTCATCACTGGTCGTGGCGAGGTGAGGGTCGTGGCCGATCTCAAAGAGGGCTCGAAGGCGCCGCAGTTCACGCTTCCGGCAGTCAATCTCGACAAAATCGGCATGGGCGGTGAGACCGTCTCGCTCCAGGACTTCGCGGGTGAGAAGATCGTGGTTCTCTACTTCTACCCGCGCGACAACACCTCCGGCTGCACCGTCGAGGCCACCGGCTTCCGCGATCTCAAAGGCCAGTTCACCCGCAACGGTGCAGTGATCCTCGGCGTCAGCACCGATGATCTCGACACCCACCGGAAGTTCACCGAGAAGCAGAAGCTTAGCTTCCCGCTGCTGACCGATGAAGGCGGCAAGATCGCGCAGAAGTATGGTGTCTGGAAAGAGAAGAGGGTGTATGGGAAGACCGTGGTGGGCATCGCTCGTTCGACGTTCGTCATCGGCAAGGACGGGAAGATCGCGCGCATCTGGCCCAAGGTCAGCCCGGAGGGCCACGCTGCAGAGGTGCTTGATGTCGTGAAGTCGATGGCCCGATGGTCACGCGGAGGATAGCGATGAACCGTCCGAGCAGGAGAAACCTCGTCGTGCTGCTGTGCGACCAGCTTCAGAAGCCCTGCATGAGCATCTACGGCGGCAGGGTCCCGATGCCCACCTTCGAGCGCCTCGCTGATGAGGGCGTCACCTTCGACCGTTACTACTGCGCCACACCGCTGTGCATCCCGACGCGACCCTCAATGATGAACGGCCGCTGGCCGCATGCGCACGGCGCGCGCAGCTTCGGGAAGGGCTACGACACCATCGAGCCCGGCACCGAGCTCCTCATCGACCGCCTCCACGATTCCGGCTACCGCGTCGCGTATGACGGCGTCTGGCACATCCGGCGGCCGGAGGGCGAGGATCGCTCCGCTGAGTACGCGCACTTCGAGAAGGGCGGCTTTCCGTACGACCTCCACGGGGAGGCGCTTGTCGAGCAGGGGCACGCCGCGGAGGACCAGCGTGCCCCGATCCGGGGGATGACCGACGAGGGAATGATCCCCGGGAGGATCTCGGTGCCCTTCCCCGCGATCTGGACGAAGCCGATCACCGAGCACCCGGACATGCAGAAGGCCCTGCGGATCGCCCGGTTCATCCTCGACGCACCCGCCGATCAGCCCATCGCGGCATGGTGCTCGCTGGGAGCGCCGCACCCGCCGCTACTGGTGCCCGAGCCCTACGCGAGCATGTTCGCGCCGGAGGATATGGAGCAGCCGCCGGGCTTCGGCTGCGATCTCTCCGGCCGCCCGCACGATGTGCGCGAGGCGCCCGGCGCGCTGGGCTGCGCGGGCTGGGACTGGGAGCGCTGGGCGAAGGCTATCGCCGCCTACTACGGCTACGTCGCCTTCGCCGATCACTGCCACGCAATCGTCATGGGCGCGCTCGAGGACAGTGGCCGGCTCGATGACAGCATCGTCATCGCCTCAACCGACCACGGTGAGATGCTCGGCGCGCACGGGATCTACCAGAAGATGGTCATGTACGAGCGCTCGATCAACATCCCGCTGATCATGCGCATCCCCGGGTGTGACGCCGGTCGCCGCCCGCACCTCACCTCGCAGACCGACCTCGCCCCCACCGTGCTCGATCTGCTGGAACTGCCGCCTCTGAAGGCCGCGCAGGGCGAGAGCATGGTACCAATCCTGCGCGATGCCCACGCGCGCTGGCGCACGCATACCTTCTCCGAGTACAACGGCTGGATGCACGGTGGATGGAAGATGCGTGCGGTGATTGGGGAACGCTACAAGTACGTCTACCACCACGACGACCATGACGAGTTGTTCGACCTCGAGAAAGACCCGGACGAGATGACCAACATCATCGGCGAGCCGCGCAGACTGGAGCTTGCCGATGAGATGCGCTCGCGACTGGTTGACTGGATGTGGAACACAGACGACTTCCTGCAGCCGCACTGGCCGCACCTGGCGACCGAATACGGGCAACCCGGTGAGGGCTGAGGCGCCGCAAGGGCCGTCGGAGAGAGGATGGGAAATGATGCGTTTCGTCGGCGTCGCACTGGCAGCTGTCGCGCTCATCAGCTTCACAACGGAGGGTCTCATGGCGGAAAGCGTTGATCTGGGCAATGGCTTCATGGACCATGGCGTAGGCGTCCCCATCAGCAACCATCGCGGAATAGTGGCGACCGTCAATGGCGAGGGCGAGCCGGTAGCTCTCGCTTGGCTGCGCGATTACCGCGGCTGCTATTCACTCCTGATGGTGAATGCGCTGACGGGGGAATACGAGCAGTTCACCACCCCGCGCATCGGCGATGATCCGTTCGCGTCGATTCTCTCCACGAAGAACCGCTTCTACACCCACTACGGCAGCGTCTTCATGGAGTTCGACCCGACCGTGCCCGGATTCACCTTCAGCTCGCCCACTGAGCGCCAGATGGCGATGAGCATGACCGAGGGCGATGACGGCACGATCTGGTCGGCCACCTACCCAAACAGCGGCGTGGTCTCCTACAACCCGGACACCGGCGAGTTCCGCGACTACGGCCACCTCTACCAGCAGAACTGGGCGCAGTACCCGCGGGCCATCGCTACCGATGACCAGGGCTGGGTCTACTTTAACGTCACCAGCACCGCGTCGCAGATCATCATCCTGAACCCCGAGACCGGCGAGGCCACTCCCGTCATTCCCGAGGACGAGCGGCTGCGACCGGGCAGCCCGTCCGTCACCCGCCACGAAGACGGCAAGGTCTACGCCAAGGATGGCGAGCAGTGGTATGAGCTCTATGCCGGCCAGGCGACGAAGATCGCCGGCCCGCCCGAGGCGCCTGCGAAGCCTTACATCGCCAGCACACAGGGCCTCTTCCACCGCGACTTCGGCAATGGCTACACGCTCGACTCACTGAACCTCGTGAACCGTGTCATGACGGTGACGACGCCTGCGGGCGAGAAGGTGACGCATGAGTTCGACTATGAGAGCGAGGGTGCGCACACGATGGCGGTCGGCGCCGCCTCCGATGGCGCCATCGCCGGCGGCACCGCCTTCCCCATGCGCTTCTTCAGCTACAACCCGCAGACGGATGAGATGATCGACCGCGCCGCCCTCGGGCAGTGGAACACGATCGCGCCGACCGACACCCTCTTCTACATCGGCGCCTACACGCACGGCCTGCTGCAGGCGTGGGACCCGTCGAAGGAGTGGACCGGCACCGATCGCGAGAACCCCGAGTCGAACCCGCGATTCCTCGCTGAGGCCGGGAACGTCATCAACCGCCCGCACGGTCTGCTCGCGCACCCCGACGGCCATACCGTCATCATGGCCGGCACGCCCGGCTACGGCCTCACCGGCGGCGGGCTGCTGTTCTACGACATGGAGACAGGCGAGGAGACCCTCCTGACCCACGAGCAGCTCATCGAGAACCAGTCGGTGATGAGCCTCGCCGCGCTGCCGGACGGCAGCCTGCTCTGCGGCAGCACCATCGCAGCGGGCACCGGTGGCGAGGTCAAGGCCAGCCTCGCTGAGCTCTACATCGTCAACATGGAGACGAAGGAGATCGTCTGGCGGACGCCGCTGCTTGCCGGAGCGCGCAACTACAACGACCTGCACCTGGCCACCAACGGGCTCGTTTACGGCATCGTTGACGGCACTCGCATGTTCGTCTTCGACCCGGCTACCCGCGAGCTCGTGCAGGAAGCTGACTGCTCGGCAGAGTTCGGCGGGACCGCCGGCGGCCAGGGCCCGCGGATCTTCGTCGAAGGCCCCGATGACCGGGTCTTCGTGCTCTTCCAGAAGGGTATCGCCGAACTCAACCTCGAGACGCATGGGCTGACGATGCTGGTCGAGGCTCCTATCGCAGTCACGACCGGCGGCGACTACCTCAACGGCCGCATCTACTTCAGCAACGGCTCGCACATCTACAGCTGGGGGTTGCCAGAGGCTGAGTAGTCCGGGTCGCAAGCAAGCACAGGATCGATGAGAGGATGAACGGCTGATGCGCTTCGGCGTCACCAGACGGATGATCATGATCGTACTGTCGTGTCTGACGATGGAGGGTGCCATGGCACAAAGCGTAGACCTCGGGAATGGCTTCATGGACCACGGCGTCGCCACCCCGATCAGTAACCACCGTGGAACCGTGGCGGCTTTGGATGGCAACGGCGAGCCAGTTGTGCTGGCGTGGCTGAGCGACCATCGCAGCACCTACTCGCTGCTGATGGTGAACGCACTGACCGGCGAGTACGAGCAGTTCGAGACCCCCGTGATGGGCGACAGCCCGTTCGCGTCGATCCTCGCGAGCAACGGCCGCTTCTACACGCACTACGCGAGCACGTTCATGGAGTTCGACCCGGTGAAGCGCGCGTTCACGTTCGTCGAGAAGACCGTGCCGCGCGTCGCGATGGCCATGACCGAAGGCGACGATGGCACGATCTGGGCCGCAACCTACCCGGACAGCGCGGTGGCCTCGTACAACCCGCAGACGGGGCAGTTCCGCGACTACGGCTCACTCTACAAGCAGAACTGGGCGCAGTACCCGCGCGATGTCGCGGTGGACGACAAGGGCTGGGTCTACTTCGGCATCGGCAACACCGCCTCGCAGATCATCATCCTGAACCCGGAGACCGGTGAGGCCACCCCGGTCGTGCCGGAGGAGGAGCGGGCGCATGGCCGCTGCCCGCTCTGGCGCGGGGTTGACGGGAAGGTCTACGGGAAGAACGCGGACCAGTGGTACGAGATGTACGAGGGCGTCGCGCGGAAGATCGACGCCGATCCGGGCGTTGCGCACAAGCAGATCATAGCCGACACCCAGAACCTCTTCTACAGGGACTTCCCCACCGGCCACAAGCTCGTCTCGCTGAACCTGGTGGACCGGCAGCTTGCTATCGAGACGCCTGAGGGCGAGACGACCACCCACGAGTTCGACTACACGAGCGAGGGCGCGCACAGCATGGGCATGGCCGCGGCCTCCGATGGCACGATCGTCGGCGGCACCGCCTTCCCGATGCGCTTCTTCAGCTACGACCCGCGCACCGATCAGTGGATCAACCGCCCGGCCTACGGTCAGTGGAACACGGTCGCGCCCGCCGAGCGGCTGTTCTACATCGGCGGCTACGGCGGCGGCTTCCTGCTCGAGTGGGACCCGCGGAGGCCCTGGGTAGACACCGTCAAGGGCGATCCGAAGAGCAACCCGCGCTACCTCACCGAGGTCACGCCCACCATCCACCGGCCGCACGACCTGCTGGTGCACCCCGATGGCCGCCATGTCATCCTCGCCGGCACCCCCGGCTACGGCTGGACCGGCGGCGGACTGCTCTTCTGGGACCGCAAGACCGACACCCAGGAGGTTCTCACCCACGAGCAGCTCATCCAGGACCAGTCGGTGCAGAGCATGGTGGCACTGCCGCACGGCGAGCTTCTCTGCGGAACCACCATCTCCGCCGGCACCGGCGGCGAGGTGAAGGCCGAGGTTGCCGAGCTGTTCATCCTCGACACGGAGACCAGGCGGATCAAGTGGCGCGAGGTCTTCGAGGGCGCTACGAACATCTCTGACATGATCCTCGCGCCGAGCGGCCTGGTCTATGGCGTGGTGAACTCCCAGCGCTTCTTCGTGTTCGCCCCGGCAACACGGCGGGTGATCTTCGAGCGCGATCTGACCGAGGAGTTCGGCCCGACGAACTGGCAGCAGGGCCCGCGGATCTTCGTGAAGGCCCCCGGCGACCGGATCTTCATGCTCTTCCAGGCGGGCATCGCGGAGATCAACACCGCCCCGCACTCGCACGAGATCACGATGCTCGCGGCGTCGCCGGTCACCATCGGCCCCGGCGGCGACTACCTCGACGGCCGCATCTACTTCGGCTCCGGCTCGCACGTGTATAGCTGGCCGGTGCCTGAGTAGCGAACGTCGGAGCTTCGCTCTCCAGCCTGTCAGCCGCTCGCCCGGAGGTTGGCAGGCTGGACACGGTTCTGCCGCCCTCTAACAGGAACTGACCCGCAACGATGCCGCAACACGCCGACCTCGTGATCGTGACGAGCAGCGGCCTGCATCGAGCCCCGAGTGCGCCCGACGCGGAGGCCTGCGCCTGTTGGGAGCGCGGTCGTGGAGTTCGCGATCACGCGGCAAAGCTAGCGGCCTGAGGTGCTGCCTGCCGAGGTACCGCCCTCAGTCGCAGGCTCTGGCGCCGGCTCGGGCGCGGGAGCAGGAGCAGGAGCGGGAGCGGGAGCAGGAGCAGGAGCAGG
>DHPY01000047.1:39261-41103 GCA_002411015.1 Armatimonadetes bacterium UBA5352
GGAGCAGGAGCAGGAGCAGGCTGCGGCTCCACGCGCACGTTCACATCGGGCGGCTGCACGATGGTCTGGCTCGGCGGCTGCACGATCGTCCGCCGCTCGATTGTCGTGGATGGTGCCGGCACGGGCACCGGCACGATCTCCGTGTCCGGGGTGTTATCTTCGACCTCGATCCGCGTGACATCCGGCTCGTCCGGCCGATACGCGAAGAACCATATCGCGACACCAGCCACAACGATGACCACGGCCACGATGAGGGCCGTTGCTGAGGCGTAGGAGTTCTCCGCTTCATCCCTGTGCATGCGTTCGCACCTCCCGGTGATTGATGCGACGCCCCGGGACCACGTCTGTTACCGGGTGGCCCCGGGACACCATCAATAGTACCGCCGGAGACGTTCATCTTCCATCGGGCGTACCCCGAACTTCGCGGCGGGATTGTTCTACTACCCGCACGGTAATCTTCCGACGCGGGTGCCCGTACAGCAGACGACCGCGCCCTCCGACGGCGCGGTCGCCTTCGCTTTCGCCTGACACTGCTCGCCGCTCAGCCCGTGGTCCGCTGCTGCACCGGCAGGCCTTTCCCGAGCGCCGCCTGATACGCTGCACCGATCGCCCGCTGCGTGTGCAGGGCGGTCTCCGCGTTCGAGATCGGCTCCTTGCCTTCCTTTATGCACTCGATGAAGTGCGCGAACTGCCGCTCGAAGCGCGTCATTGAGGTGTCGCACTCGTAGTCCGTCCACTCCTTCGTCTCACGCGACCAGAAGCGCACCGGTCCGCTGAAGTAGTCCTCCATCGCCAGAACTCCGTTCGCGCCGGCGATCCGCCACTCGGTGAACTGCGGCGGGATCGAATACCCCACGAGCACCTCACCGAAGCAGCCGTTCTCGCCCTCGAAGATCATGACCGCCACGTCGTCCGTCTCCATGTGCTGGAGGAACGTGCCCGCGCGGCAGGAGACGTTCGCGATCTTCCCGAGGAGGAACTGGTAGAGGTCCACCGCGTGCGAGCCGTTGTCCATCAGTGCGCCGCCGCCCGCCTTCGCTGCGTCTCCGCGATGGTTGCCCTCCATATCCGCGAGGCCGGTGAAGCAGCCGCGGAAGAACAGCGGCCTGCCGAGGGTCCCGTCGTGAAGCAGCTCCTTCAGCTTCAGGATCGGCCCGTGGAAGCGGTGGCAGTATGCCACCATCAGCAGCGCTTTGGCCTCACGCGCGGCCCGCGCCATCGCCACCGCGCCCGCGATGTCCGCCGCCATCGGCTTCTCGCAGAGCACGTGAATGCCCTGTTCCAGGCAGTGGATGGAGATCGGCGGGTGCAGGAACGGCGGCGTGCAGATGCTCACGAGGTCCGGCTTGACCGCCTCGAGCATATCGCGCCAGTCGGTGAAGCCGGGCTTGCCCTGCTGCTCCTCAAAGCGCTTGACCGCGTCCTCGCTGATGTCGGCGCCGGCGACGACATCAACGCCCTCCGCCTCATTCCAGCCCTTGATGTGCGCCCCCGAGATGTTGCCCAACCCGACGATCGCTGCTCGCAGACTCATCCCTGAAACACTCCTCATTATCTGAACCGTTGTTGCCATAGCAGATGTGTGCATCAGTGTCGTTGCTCTGTCGTATGGAGGGGAGGGGCTTCAGCCGCTCCCACGGGCCCTGTCTGTGTCATCCTCCCCCTCGCCGGGAGGCTACGCCCTCCGCACATCTCTGATCTGGCCGCAAAAGCAGTCCGTCGTGGAGGGGCCGCCCGAGCGTCCGCTGCTCGCAGCGGCGCGAGGGTGAGTTCCGCTCGCGGAACTCAGCCGCTGTGCCGGCCCCTGTCGTATGTCATCCGCAACGGCGGGCCGGCACAGCG
>DHPY01000021.1 GCA_002411015.1 Armatimonadetes bacterium UBA5352
CTCACGGCGACCACCGCGATCAACACTACTGCGATCATCTGTCCAAACCTCATCTGAGAGTGATCCTCCCCTCAACTTCGGGCGCCATCGGGCTGTTCGACTGGATGTACTGGACGAAAGCAGTATCCAGTCTGGTTCCAACGTAGTATTGGTTTTTCCCCTCGGTGAAGGTTTCGTAACCATCCCCGCCTTCCATCAGGAAGGCATTTGTGGCGACGAGGTAGGACTTGCTGTCATCCAGCGGCTCGGTTCCCACCAGCACCTCGGTGATCCGATCGTTCTCCGCGGTGATCTTCAGCCCGGAGACCTGGAGGAAGCCGCCAAACGGGCGCGGCTCGGAGACGCTGCGCTGGAGGATCTCGCGGAGTTGCGCGCCGGTCAACTCGACCGTCGCCACCTCATTGCCGAACGGCAGCACCTGCATGACTTCCTCAAGAGTGATCGGCCCGACGTTGATGGACTCGCGAATGCCGCCTGAGTTGTGCATGGCGATCGGCGCGCCGGAGACCACCCGCATCGCGTCGGTGATCGCGTTGCCGAGGTTCGTCTCGCCCGAGCGCACGTCGTCTCGCACGCCGTTCAGGAAGACACCGGCTTCGCCGACCACGCGCTTGATCTCGCTGTTGAGCCGGCCCACGTAGCTGCCGATGATCGAGGCGACCTCCTGGTCCACCGGTGCTGAGGCGTCCGTCGGGATCAGGCCATACTCGTAGCCACAGACCTTGCCGTCCTCGATCATCAGGTCGAGGCGCCCGAGGTACTCGCCGTAACTCTTCGCCTGAACGATGACCGCATTGCCGGCAAGCGCGGCCTCCTGGACCTCCGTGTGGCTGTGCCCGCCGACGATCACATCAAGCGCCGGAACCTGCTCGGCAAGCTGCTTGTCCTCGTCATGCCCGAGGTGCGTCAGGGCGACTACAACGCGATCGCGCGTGCGCGTCGCACGCTCTGCGAGCTTCGTGGCGACCGCAGCCGGGTCATCAAAGTTGAGGTTCGCGACGTTCGAGGGCATGGTGGTTACGCGTGTCTCAGGCGTCGTGAGCCCGATGATCACGATCGTCTCCTTGCCGACGTCCACGCGCACCGTGCCCGGCAACAGCATCGTTCCATCCACCTTACGCCGGATGTTGGCCGCAAGCAGCGGGAAATCCGCCATCTCGATGAGCTTGTTCAGGTTCGGCATCCCGTAGTCGAACTCGTGGTTGCCGAGAGCCATCGCGGTCACGTCCATGCGGTTGAGTGCCGCGAAGTCGGCCTCGCCATGGAAGACAGTCGAGAGCGGTGTGCCCTGCAGCACATCGCCGGCGATCAGCAGGAGCGTCGGCGTGCCAGTCTGGGCGTTCTCGGCCCGGATCTGGTTGATCGTCCCGGCGATGCGCGCCAGCCCGCCTCGGCCGTCCTCAGCCTCCGGCGCGAGCAGGTTACCGTGGAAGTCGTTGAAGTGGAGGATCGTGACCTTCTGAGGTACTGCCCATGCCCCGGCAGTAAGCACGAGGAGCAATGCGACTGTCATGAAAGACGCAATCTGCCTGCGTGTGCTGCGACTGACTCCCACCATTTTCGGCTCCTTTGACGGCTGCGTTTTGAGCTGTCCCGGTCTCCCGTAGACTGTTCGGCGCGAATCGGCTCTTCTCCTGCCGTTAGCAGTCCGCGGTGGCTATCGGCGGCTATCGCTCTCACCTGCAGGGAGGATTCGTGTCCGCCGCGGCGAACTGAATTGCGCCATGCAATCCAAGCGGTTCCCGAGGGCGGCGCCTGGTATGCTGGCGCCGCCCTTTTGCGCCCGTGCCGCCATGGGACGGGCGGTATTCCGCCACGAAAGCGATACGCAGACGAGGCCGCAATGGACTATCAGGACGCGAAAGAGGAAATCAGGGACCGCCTGGACATCGTCGAGGTGATAGGCCAGTACGTCCGCCTGGAGAAGGCCGGAACGCGCTACAAGGGCCTCTGTCCCTTCCATCAGGAGAAGACTCCGTCATTCAACGTGGACCCCGAGCGTGGCTTCTACCACTGCTTCGGCTGCGGGGAGGGCGGCGACCTGTTCTCGTTCGTGATGAAGCAGGAGGGCGTGACCTTCCCGGAGGCCATGCGGACCCTGGCGCGCCGGGCGGGCGTCGAGCTCGACGCCGACCCCATGGCCGGAGAGAAGCGCCGCCGCCGGGAGCTACTCGAGCGCGCGCACCAGGTCGCAGCCGAGCGCTTCAGGCGCAACCTGTTTGGCCACCCGGCCGCGGAGCCTGCACGCACGTACATCGCCGGACGCGGCTTCTCCCGCGCCACGATCGACCGCTTCGGCCTCGGCTTCGCGCTCGACGCGTGGGATGACGTGCTCAACGCACTCGCGGCGGCGGGGATCAACCCGGCGGTGGCCGAGGAGGCCGGGCTGATCAAGCGAGGCGAGCGGGGAAGCCACTATGACACATTCCGCAACCGCATCATCTTTCCGATCGCCGACAGCACCGGGCGCGTGATCGCCTTCGGCGGGCGCACGATGGACCCGGAGAACCCGGCGAAGTACCTCAACTCGCCCGAGACGCCGCTCTTCCACAAGCGCCAGGCGCTCTATGCGCTCAATCTCGCCCGGCAGGCGATCGCGCAGGAGAAGCGCGCGTTGATCGTCGAGGGCTACACGGACGTTATCTCCCTCCACCAGGCCGGGATAGAGAACGTGGTGGCCGGCCTCGGCACAGCGCTGACGGCCCAGCAGCTTGAGCTGCTCGGCCGCCATGCCGATGAGGTAGTGCTGGTCTATGATGCCGACGCGGCCGGGGCGCGCGCTGCACTGAGCAACCTCGAGGTCGTGCAGTCGGTGGACATCGCCTCGAGCCTCGTGGTGCTGCCCGAGAACACCGACCCGGACGAGTTCGTCAGGGAGAATGGCCCCGAGGCCTTCCGCGCACTCCTCGAGAAGCGCATCTCCCCCATAGAGTACCAGCTTCGGATGGTCTTCGCTCAGCACGCCGGACGCGGGCCGGACGGCGCTGCGCTCGCGGCGCGTGACGCCGTGGACGTGCTGCTGCGCATAGACGACTGGCCGCGGCGCGACGAGTTCCTCGCGCGCGCCGCCGACATGTGGGGCCAGGGCGACCCCGGACGCACGGAGTCGATGGAGCGCGTCCTCAAGTTCGAGCTGACCGCGAAGCTCGGCGGGGCCGCACGGACGCGAGGGCATTCGCCGAGAGACCCCGGCTTCATCTCCGAGACGCTTACGCGGCCGCCCGCGGGGCTGCTGCGCGCGGAGACTGAGTTGCTCTCGCTGGCGCTCGATGACATCGACACGGCTTTCTCCGTGGTGGCGCATCTCGAGCCAGCAGACATGCTGCTCAGCGACGACGCGGAGATCCTGGTCGCGATGCAGGAGCAGCTCGCGGGTGACGGGCGCATCGATCCGGTCGCTCTCGCGGAAGGTTTGCCTGAAGAGGGAGGGGCGCGGCACAGGTGTGTGGAACTCACAGTCGCCAGCGTCCAGCGCACCGACGCGGAGGACGCTGAGGTGCGGCGCGCGCAGACCGATGAGACCATCCGACGCCTCCGAGCGCACAAGAACCTCGGCGGGATGATGGCCCATGGTATGTGCGTTGCCCCGGCGGATGATGACGAGCCGATCGTGGACGATTTCGCGCAGTTGCAGCGCGAGGTTGTTGAGGGGCTGAACTCGGGCGAGCTTTCACCAGATGATCCGAGGGTAGCGAGATACCAGGAGGCCTGCCGCCGCGCAAGAGGCTCGGCAGGCAGGGGTTTTGTGGGTGACGCGCTCCTCAATGAGCGCTCGCAGAAGGTGACGGAGTGGACGGCGCCGGATGACGAACAACTGGCGTCGCTTGAGAGGTCTTCGGCTGCCCAACCGCGAAGCGCTGCTGCGGGGAATTCCGAGATGCAGACAGGAAACGCATTCAGACCATCGCCACCCGATGATCCGTTTGCGGTGGAGGATGGCGATCCGTTCTCTGATGACGCATAGAGGACCGGTGTGACTACCGTGTGCTGATGCCGACCGCGCGGAGTTCGCGCGACAGGCCGTGCGGCTTCGGGGACGTACCGAAGTTGCCACATTACTGCCACGGCGGCCGCGCGTTCGTTGCTGCACTGTCCCTCCTGTCGAAAGGAGTTGAACTGGTTGCCGAAGGGGAAGGACGAAGAGGTCAAAGACCTCGCCGAAGTCAAGGCGCTGCTTCGCAAGGGGCACGATCAGGGCTATCTCACGTACGATGAGATCCAGGATGCGCTCGGCGATGTCGAGGACCTCGACGCGGAGGATATTGAGGATATCTACGCCGTCTTCAGCGAGGCCGATATCCGTGTCGCGGAGACGCCCGATGAGGCGTTCGACGACGAGACGGATGTCGAGGAGACCACGCGCGATGAGGAGACGGAGGACGAAGAGACTGATTTCACGGAGGCCGATGCAGTACCGGTCGACGACTCCGTGCGCATGTACCTGCGCAACATAGGCAAGGTGCCGCTGCTTGATGCCGATGAGGAGGTTGAGCTCGCCAAACGGATCCATCTCGGCGAGGGCAAGGCGCAGTTCGACGCGGCCGGCAACTGCCTGACATTCCGTGCAGACAGGCGGCTGAGACCCGGCACAACCTACACCGTCACCATCGACGGCTCGGATGACGGCATCTGCGACATCTCCGGCAGGACCCTCGGCAGCAACGTGTCGTGGTCATTCACCACCATCGCGACAGGCGCTCCGCTTGCGGTCGTGGCCACCCGGCCCGGTGACGGTCAGGAAGAGATCGAGGTACATCGTGCAATCGAGATCCGCTTCAACGACGGTCTCGACCGCAATTCGCTCGCATCAGACATCATCAGCGTAGCCGACGCGCGTGGCCGTAAGGTCGCAGGAAAGGTATCCCTCGGGGCCACGCCCGACGTCCTGACCTTCGAGCCAGCCGAGAACCTCCTGCACCGCAACACCTTCATCGTCCAGGTGCAGGCTGGCGACGACGGCCCTGCGGGTGAGGCGGGCAGAAGGCTCGCGAAGCCATACGAGTTCCGCTTCACCACCACAAACCAGAAGGCAGCGCCGCGGATTGTACGCGTCATTCCCGATCCATGCGAGGGCAGTGTGCCCTACACCTGCGCGGTGGCGGTGGAGTTCGATCGCGACCTGATCGCCCGCAGTGTGCGCAAGAAGAGCGTCGTGGTCACCGACTCGATGGATCAGCAGGTGCCGGTGAATGTGCACTACGGCGAGGACTGCCGGATCCTGCGGATCGTGCCGCAGGAGCCATGGGCCCCGCGCATGACGCATACCGTGCGGGTGGTCGCCGGTGACGATGGCGTTCGCGGCATAGCGGGCTTCCCACTGCAGGAGGACGTGGTCTTCGAGTTCACCGCGAGCTCCCGCGCGGAGACACCGCGGGTCTCGCTGCGCCGGCCGGAGGATCAGGAACGCGGCCGGAGTCTGCGCGAGGAAGTCGTCTGCTGCTTCGCCAGCCAGATAGACGCGCACTCAGTCCACGATCAGAGCCTGCGACTGCGCGATGAGGAGGCCGTGCAGGCACTCGCTGATGCCAACCTGCGCCTCGTAGTGAGCATCGCCCGCAAGTACGCGGGGCGCTCGACGCTCAGTTTCCTCGACCTCATCCAGGAGGGCAACATGGGCCTGATGCGGGCGGTTGAGAAGTTCGACTACCGCAAGGGCTACAAGTTCAGCACCTACGCGACGTGGTGGATCCGGCAGGCGATCACCCGCGCGATCGCCGACCAGGGGCGGATCATCCGCATCCCCGTGCACATGGTAGAGACGATCAACCGCGTCATGCGCACCTCGCGCGCGCTCCTGCAGCAGCTTGGCCGGGAGCCAACCCTCGAAGAGGTGGCGGCGGAGATGGATCTGCCGGTCGAGCGCGTGGCGGAGATCAAGCGCATCGCGCCCGATCCACTCTCCCTGGAGGCTCCCGTGGGAGAGGAGGAGGACAGCCACCTCGGCGACTTCGTGCCTGATGAGGAAGTCGGGACGCCGGTGGATGTCGCCTCCAACTCGGTCCTGCGCGAGCAGCTCGAGAAGGTGCTCGACACGCTCACCGAACGCGAGCGCGAGGTGCTCAAGCTCCGCTTCGGCCTCGAGGACGGCTACTCCCGCACCCTCGAGGAGGTCGGGCACATCTTCGAGGTCACGCGCGAGCGCATCCGCCAGATCGAGGCCAAGGCGCTCAAGAAGCTGCGCCACCCGAGCCGCAACAAGGTGCTGCGGGACTATCTTGAGTGAGGGGCTGTCCCTGATCGGGGGCAGGTTATTTGACGCCACGCGATGGATGGGGGTATAATTGATTAACTACTGCCATGGGCCCGTAGCTCAGGGGTTAGAGCAATCGGCTCATAACCGATTGGTCGCTGGTTCGATCCCAGCCGGGCCCACCATCTCCCGCATGTGCGTCGGGCGAAAGCACCGGTTGCGCCGGTGGCTCTCGCTGAAAGCACGCGATCTCCCCAATACTCGGGGCGGCACCCAAGCCGCCCCGTCTGTCTTGGAGTAGTTGCCTGAGGAGGCGGCCCCGGGCCGCGGAGGCAACCGGGGTACCATGATTACCGCAATCGCCGACTACATCAAGGCGCGCCGCCACGAACTCGGGCGCCACGTGCTCTTCCTGGGCCACGCAGTGCGCACCTCACCCGATGAGCTCACGGTGGAGGAGCTCGTGCACCGCGTGGCGCTCGACTGGGCGGAGGAGCATGGCGTCGAGCTCCCCGAAGAGGGGCGGGCCGAAGCAGCGCTGACGGTGATGGCCGAGCAGGTGCCGTCACACCTCGAGCGCTGCCGGCGGCTGCGTGCCCTCACCGACGAGCGCCGCCCAAGCGAGGCGCACACGCGCCTGGCGCGGATGATCGCGGATGGCTACTTCCCCGCAATCTTCACCACCGACCCGACGAATCTGCTCCAGCGCGCCCTGCGTAACCAGCACATGGAGCCCGAGACGGACTACCACCTGCTGATCGCCGGGGTACACACGCCTGAGGAGATTGATCTCGCGATCTCCGGCTCGATGCGCGTCGTGATCGTCAAGTGCGCCGGCTCCATGACCGGCGAGTTCCTTCCGCTCTCGCAGGCCGAGGTTGACGCCGCGATCGATGACATCGCGCCGGTCATCAACAGCTCATTCAAGACCCTCTCGGTGCTCGTCGGACACACCGAGCGGGACGACGCCTTCATCCGGCATATCCCGATGGAGGGCGACCGTGTCTTCTGGATCAACCGCATCATCCCGATGGACGACGAGGACCTGTTCCAGGAGCTGAAGATGGAGAGCCCTGCAAGCGTGGACTACCACCGCCTGCAGCCTCACGTTACGAAGATGCTGGCCGCGCGCTCCTCCTCCCGCCACCTCCTCTGCCGCGATCCGGGTGAGCCGAACGCGGTCTTCTCCGCTCTTGAAGACCGCATCAGCCGCTACACCCGCAGCCATCACGTTGAGAAGAAGCCGGGGCCGTCTCTGAGCGTGCTGAGCGGCGGGCCATTCCGCTTCCTCGACTACTACCGCGTCGAGGACGCCGAGTTGTTCTTCGGGCGCGAGCAGGAGACGGAAGATGTCATCGAGATGATCCGCAATAACAAGCTGAGCGTGCTCTTCGGCGCACTCGGCCGCGGCAAGACCTCGCTGCTTCTCGCCGGAGTGACGGCGAGAATGCGTTCGGAGGCCGAGGAGTCCGACCAGGACCACGGCACTCCGTGGCTGCCGATCTACGTGCGGTGCGGCGATGACCCGATCGAAAGCACCCGCACCGCGGTGGATGACAGCCTCGCCGACGAGGAGATACCGCGCATAGAGCTTGAGCGGCCACTGCCGGACCTGCTCCCAGAGGCAATCGCGGTCACCGGTCGGCCGATCGTGCTGCTGATCGATCAGTTCGAAGAGTATTTCGTCAAAACCGGTGACCGACTGCAGCAGGAGTTCGCCACGCAGCTTGCAGAGGCGCTGGAGCGAAGCGACGACAAGCTCCGCGTGCTGATCTCGATCCGGGAGGACTTCTTCGGCCATCTCTACGACATGCGCGAGCAGTTCCCGGAGATCCTGCACCACGTCTACCGTCTCGGGAAGATGAGCGAGCGTGCGGCCAAGATCGCCGCAATCAAGCCCGGTTCGAGCTTCCGGCTCACGATCGAGGAGGACCTGGTAGACCGGGTTCTCGGCGACCTCTGCCACGACGGTGGCTGTGAGCCGACCGAGCTGCAGATTGTGATGGATCGCCTCTACCAGACCGTGGCCGGGCATCGGTACACGATCGGATCGCACACGTACACGCAGCTTGAGGGCGCGGAACGCATCCTGCGCGACTACCTTGAGCACACCCTCCAGCAGCTCCCGCCCTGGGAGCGGCGTCTCGTGCGCAGCATCCTCAAGCAGCTTGTGCAGTCCTCTGAGCTGAAGGCGGTGCGGTCAGTTGAACGGATCGCCACCGAGATCAACCAGCCTGAGGACACCGTGGAGCGGATCCTCGCGCGCCTCGAGGACCTGCGGCTGGTGAGGCGCGTCGGGAAGCCGGAGAAGCGCCAGTATGAGGTCGTGCACGAGTACATGGCGCGGCGCATCGAGGAGTGGATGACCGAGCGCCAGATCGAGGTCAAGGACATCCAGGATCTCCTCACGCGCGAACTGGGCAACTACCAGAAGTTTGGCCTGCTGATGCAGGAGGGCGCGCTGCGTGTACTGAGCACGCACCGCGCGGAGCTGACCATCTCCCCGGAGGAGATGGATCTCATCATCCGCAGCGCAGTCGCGCGCCAGGTTGACGTCGGCTACTGGCTCGGCCGCGTGGAGGAGCTTGGCGATCAGCTGGCGCCGACTATCAAGGACATGCTGCATGACAAGTCATCGCACGTGCGGGAGGCAGCGTTGCGCGCGCTCGGGACTCACGTCTCCCGCGACTTCCTGAGTGACCTGGTGGAGCTTCTCGATGACGAGGCCGAGGGGGTCCGCACGCTCGCCGAGGAGTACCTCCGCAGCCTCGATCGCGATCTCGTGCACCTGCTGGCGCGCTCCTCCTCGGAGGAGCGTCATCTGGCGGCGTATGCACTTGGGCGCATTGAGAGCCGCCGCGCCCTCCGCCCGCTCGCGCAGGCGCTTCGTGACGATGACCCTGAGATGCGTGATGAGGTCGCCGAGGCGCTCATGGAGATGGACCCTGAGATGACCACGCGCGTGCTCATCCGCAGGCTTCGCGAGAGCCCCGATGCCCCATGGGCCGTCGCCTATGCTCTCGGCCGCGTCGCGCAGGAACCGCGCGCGATCCGGGAGATCGAGCTTGCGCGCAAGAACCAGCCGCGCTCGGCACAGATCGCGTATGCGCTCGCAATGGCGAATGCGCAACGGCGTGAGTTTGAGGCTGCCTCCAGTCTCCTCGATGAGGCCGAGCGGCTCGTCACCACGGACGTGGGCCGTCAGAATGTCGAGGAGATGCGGGGCGAGGTGCTGGAGCAGCAAGAGCGCGCGAGCCACTTCGTCGAGTGGCTCACTTTCCACGGGAATGTGCGCCGCGCAGGCTACTCCTCGCAGCAGGTCACGCCGCCGCTGAAGGTACGCTGGCGCTTTCAGACGCGCGGGCCGGTCGTGGCCGGGCCATGCATCGGCCGCGGCATCGTCTGCTTCGGGTCGCGAGACGATTACGTGTACGCCCTCGACAGCTCCTCCGGTCAGCTCCGGTGGGAAGCGAAGACCAACGACCGGGTCGAATCGACACCGGCGATCGCCGGGAACGCGGTGTACGTGAGCTCAAGAGACGGCCGCGTCTACTGCTTCGGCACGGAGGATGGCGGCGCTCGCTGGGACTACGATACCGGCGCGGCCAGCCGCTCCTCGCCCGCGGTCATCGGGGGCACCCTCTTCGTCGGCAACCAGGAAGGTCGCCTCGTCGCGGTAGATGCAGGCACAGGCCGCCTGCAGTGGCAGGCCCGGGCCGAGGACGAGATCTCCGGCGCACCGACGATCGCCGGCGACCTCGTTGTGGTCGGCTCGTGGGATGGGCGCCTCCGAACCTTCGCGCGTGTGGGTGGCGCCGCGGCATGGGAGTACGACGCCGGCAACCCGATTGCCGCCGCCGCCTGCTCCGCCAATGGCACGATCTACTTCGGCAGCGACGGCCAGGCGGTCACCGCCCTCAACGCTGCTGACGGCGCTGAACTGTGGCGCACCGAGTTAGACGGCCGTGTGCGATGCTGCCCCGCGCTCTCAGACACGTCCGCGGTGGTCGGCTGCATGGACGGGAAGATCTATGCTCTCGATCGCACCGACGGTTCCCTCCTGTGGGCGTTCCAGACCGACGACGAGATACTTGCATCGCCGGCCATCGCCGGGAACATCGTCTACGCCGGCTCCAAGGACGGCGCGCTGTACGCGCTCTCCATCGAGAGTGGTGAGGAGCTCTGGCGCTACTCGACCTCGTACGCGATCTTCTCCTCTCCCGCCACGGCGGAGCAGATGGTCGTGCTCGGGATGCAGTACTATGACGTGGTCGCGTTTGCTGGCCAGGAGTTCAAGCCGGGGGCCCTCACATGATGCGGCCCGTCGCGCTGCTCTTTGCGCTGTCCACCGTGCTCATGGCCGGATGCGGGCAGGTTGACAACATGCGGCGAGAGTTCGTCGCCGTGCGCTACATGCAGCAGGCGGAGGCGCATGCCGTGGGCCTGCCGCGAGAGAGCGCCCGGGCCGTGGCTGAGCTTGACCGCGCCGTCGCCCTCATGCCCCATGACGAGGACTTGCAGCGACGGGCGGCGCTGCTCTACGCCGCCGCCCGGGCGTGGGAGCGCGCAATCCCGCTCTTTGAGGCACAAGACGAGTTGGACACGAGCGATCGTCTCGCCTACGCCAACTGCCTGCTCAAGGCAGGGCGGATCGAGGCGGGAGCGAATATCTGCCTCGAAGTGCTTGACAATGCCATGAAGCAGCGCACAGCATCCGGCGTTACGACGCCTGAGGTGGCGCTGCTGCTCAATGATGCCGGATACATCCTTGCCAATGCCGACCTGCACCTGGACCGCGCGTGGGAGGCCGTCAGTCTTGCCGTCGAGGTGATGCCGCTGCAGGCGGCCTTCGTGGACAGCCTCGGCTGGGCGGCCTACCGGCGTGATGAGCTCACCGACGCCGCATTTCACCTGGAGCGCGCGCGCCGGCACTCACCGTACGACGACCCTGAGATGCTCTACCACCTGGGCGTCGTCTACGCCCGACAGGGCCGACACAGCGACGCGGTGAAAGTGCTTCGCGAAGCCGGAGTCCTCGCGCCGGATTGGAGCGAGGTGCAGGAGGAACTGACCCGCATCAGCCGAATACTGCCCGCTCCCGGACTTGCCCGCGTGGCCGATCCGCAGGTGGGATGAGCTCCGGGGGCCGGTCAACAGAATTGGCGCACGCACACGGATGACACACTGACGGGAGAAGGACTACGATGAAGACCGCCCGACGCATGGAGGCTATCAGGCCCTCCGCTACCATCGCGATGAACATGAAGGCCAGGGAGCTTAAGGCCGCCGGAAAGGACGTCCTCTCCTTCGCTGTTGGAGAGCCGGACTTCCCGACCCCGGACAACGTGCTTGAGGCAGCCAAACGCGCGATGGATGAGGGGCAGACGAAGTACACCCCCGAGGCCGGGACCGTCGAACTGCGCGAGGCGATCTGCGAGGCCACCCGCCGCGACCTCGGGCTCTCATACGAGCCAACGAACGTGATCGTCTCCAACGGCGCGAAGCACTCGCTGATGAACATCGCCGAGGTCATGCTCGATGAGGGCGATGAGATCATCATCTTCTCCCCCTACTGGGTGACCTACCCGGTGCAGGCGGAGTTCGCGGGCGCGAAGCCGGTCTTCATCGAGACCCGCGGTGAGGACGACTTCCAGCCGGATCTCGCGCAGATCCGCGCGGCAGTGACCGATCGCACCGTCGCGATCCTGCTCAACAGCCCGTGCAACCCCACCGGCGCGGTCTACGCCCCGGAGACGATCGAGGGCATCGCGCAGATCGCGGTGGAGAAGGACCTCACGATCATCTCAGACGAGATCTACAAGCATATCATCTTCGGCGACGCGAAGCACCTCAGCCCCGCGCAGGTCAGCGACGAGGCGCGCGCGCGCACGCTGATCGTGGATGGCGTCGCGAAGACCTACGCCATGACCGGCTGGCGCATCGGCTGGATCATCGGCGACCCGGCGTTCATCAAGCGCGCCAGCGCCCTGCAGGGCCAGTCCACCTCGAACCCGAACTCCATCGCGCAGGCCGCCACGATCGAGGCGCTGCTCGGTCCGCAGGATTCGGTCGGCGAGATGACGGCCGAGTTCGAGCGCCGTCGCGACTACGTGATGGAGCGGCTCGCTGAGATCCGAGGCGTCACCTGCGCCACCCCGCGCGGAGCGTTTTACGCCTTCCCGAACGTCTCAGAGCACTACGGGCGTACCCTCGATGGCAGGAAGATCGGCGGCTCACTCGACCTTGCCGAGTATCTGCTGGAGAAGGCGCTCATCAGTCTAGTCCCGGGCGAGGCCTTCGGCGCGGAGGACTACATCCGCATCAGCTTCGCCACCAGCATGGAGGCGCTCGACATGGGCCTCACGCGACTGAAGGACGCGCTGGCGTAGCGAGCAGGTTCACCCGGTCATCAAGAACACTCTGGAGCGGGCGGGTCCTCTCCCCCGCTCCGATCTTCATTCAGGAGGAAAGAACATGTATCGGATCACGCTGATTCCCGGCGATGGCACCGGCCCCGAACTGGTCGAGGCCATGCGCCGATGCGTTGAGGCCACAGGCGTCAAAATCGAGTGGGACGTGCAGCACGCCGGCATGGACGTGCTGGAGCAGGAGGGCACGCCGCTGCCGGACAAGGTCCTCGACTCGATTCGCGAGAACAAGATCGCCATCAAGGGCCCGATCACCACACCGGTCGGCGGCGGCTTCCGCTCGGTGAACGTGGCGCTGCGCAAGGTCCTCGACCTGTACGCATGCCTGCGGCCCTGCAAGTACTATGAGGGCGTCGCCTCGCGCTACCCGGAGGCCGATGTCGTCATCGTGCGCGAGAACACGGAGGACGTCTACGCCGGGATCGAGTTTGAGCGCGGCACGCCCGAGTGCGCTGAGATCATCGGCGAGATCGAGCGCCTGAGCGGCGAGCACATCCGCGAGGGCTCCGGCATCTCGATCAAGCCGATCTCGGAGTTCGCCAGCGATCGCATCGTGCGCTTCGCATTCGAGTACGCCATCGAAAACGGGCGTAAGAAAGTCACCGCGGTCCACAAGGCCAACATCCAGAAGTTCAGCGACGGCCTGTTTCTCGAGGTTGCGCGCCGCGTGGCCGAGGACTACGCGGGCTCCGGCATCGAGTTCGAGGACCGGATCGTTGACAACATGTGCATGCAGCTCGTGCAAAAGCCCGATCTCTATGACGTCCTGGTGCTGCCGAACCTCTACGGGGATATCCTCAGCGACCTCGCCTGCGGCCTGGTGGGCGGCCTGGGCGTCGCCCCCGGCGCGAACATCGGCGAGGAGATCGCGGTCTTCGAGCCGACTCACGGCAGCGCGCCGAAGTATGCCGGTCAGAACAAGGTCAACCCCACAGCGACGATCCTCTCCGCGGTGATGATGCTGCATCACATGCGCGAGCACGAGGCCGCGAAGCGTCTCGAAGACGCCGTGGCCGCGGTCATCGCGGAGGGCGACCAGGTTACCTACGACCTCAAGCCGACCCGCGACGACCCGACCGCAGTCGGCACCTCGCAGATGGCGGACGCGATCATCGCGCGGATGTAAGCGACCTCAGTGAGCGTGGCACGTGCGCCCGAGGGCGGGCGTGCCACGCCGCGTCATCCGCGCCCCCGCAGCGGCCACGCGAGGATGATCGCCGGGATGCCGACCAGCGCCAGCGCCATGATCCCGAAGTCGAGGATCGAGGAAGCCCACGCCAGGCCCCACCCGGCCGCCACATCCACCGCATGCCGGTATTGAGCGAGTTCGTCCACCTCGAAGACCACCACGATCGCCACGCCCACCAGCACCGCCACCACAGCAAGCGCGGGCAGACTCGCGCGCAGGTCGATCTCGCTCGGCGCAAGCTCCGCCCCGATGCTCAGCGCGAGATAGAGGAAGGCCCACGTGCGCCATGAGTGGTAGTCGAGGCCCAGCAGCACATCCGCGAGGCGCCGCCAGTCGGAGGTCATCACCAGCGCGTCCGGGTCCTGCGGAACACCCAGCAGCCGCGACACGCCCCACAGCGCCACTGCGCCGACAGCGAGCGGCATGATCGCCGCCAGCCCCGTTGCCAGCCATGGCACTCCCCAGGGAGCCCAGCGCGTCCCTGCCCGACAGTAGCCGCGCCCCTCGTCATCGAGGAAGAACGGGACGCAGCGGCTCACCCGGAAGCCTGCGAGGAGATAGCCGATCGCGTGGCTCGTCTCGTGGAGGATGTTGCCGGGCGTGCGCAGAATACCCACGAGAAGCCTTCGTGCCGGCGCACGCCCCCAGGTGGCGCGCAGCACCCGGTCGAAGACCAGCCGCGAGACCACGAAGAGGAACGCGGCCTCGCCCGCCACCAGCAGGACTCTGCGGATAAGCTCAAGCGAAGAGGGCATAGCCGCGCATTATAGCACATCCACGCCGGCCGCCCCCGCGGCCAGGCTGGCCGCCACCAGCATCATCTGAACGTGAAATCGGAGCGAAGCCATGAAAGTGACCGTCGTCGGAGCAGGACATGTCGGAGCCACCACCGCCCAGCGGATCATCGAGGGCAGCATCGCGGACGTCTATCTCGTGGATATCGTTGAGGGCCTCGCCGCGGGCAAGGCGCTTGATATGGCCCAGGCCGCGCCACTCGCCGGGCACTCCAGCACCATCACCGGCGGCACTGACTATGAGCCCGCCGAGGGCTCGGATGTGGTCGTCATCACCGCCGGAATCGCGCGCAAGCCGGGGATGTCGCGCGACGACCTCCTCGCCACGAACGGGAAGATCATCACCGGCATCGTGGAGGAGATCACGCGCGTTACCCCCGGTGCGATCATCATCATGGTCACGAACCCGCTCGACGTGACCACGCACATAGCGATGCAGGTCTCGGGCCTGCCGCGCGAGCGCGTGATGGGCATGGCGGGCGCCCTGGACACCGCGCGCTTCCGCTGCTTCATCGGCATGGAGCTTGGCTGCTCGGCGGTAGACGTGCAGGCGATGGTCCTCGGCGGCCATGGCGACTCGATGGTCCCGCTGGCAAGCTCGGCGACGGTTGGCGGTGTGCCGATCACGCAACTGATCGAGCCCGGGCGCCTCGAGGAGATCATCCAGCGCACCCGCGACGGCGGCGCCGAGATCGTCGGCCTCCTCAAGCAGGCCAGCGCCTTCTACGCGCCCTCGGCGGGCGTGACGGAGATGGTCGCCTCGATTATCCGCAATGAGGGTCGGGTGATGCCCGTCTCCGTGCTCCTCAAGGGCGAGTACGGCATCAGCAACTGCTTCCTCGGCGTGCCGGTGAAGCTTGGCGCGGGCGGCGTGGAGGAGATCATCGAGGTCGCGCTCTCTCACGAGGAGATGGCCGCGCTGCAGGCATCGGCGGGGCATGTCCAGGAGACCGTTGCGGCGTGGGAGCGCCTGTCCGCATAGGAGCACCCGAACGCCGCGCACTCGAAAGGAGTATCGCCGATGCGAATTCGTTTTGCACTTGTGGCTGTCATCGGAGGCCTGATCGCGATGACACAGGCAGCGCAGGCCTACGACCCGGAGTGGCGCAGCACACCGCCGGTAACCTACGTGCTCGACTATGGCCAGGGGCACATCAGCAACCCCGACTACATCGCGTCGGTGGCGGGGTCGCCGCCAACGATCCTGCACCTCGGCAAGGACCTCGTCATGTCGCACAACTGGGGGCCGATCCAGGGCGTAGGTGGCGAGAACGTGGCGGGCGGCCGCGGGGACGCCATCCGCCGGCTCTCCCCCGCCGAGACCTGGGAGCGCTACCACGCGCTCGAAGAGATGGTGGATAACCTCCACGCGGCCGGCGTGAAGTACGTCATGCCCTACATCTGCTCCGTCACCGTCGGTGGCCATCACGTGCGCCGCACCGGGTTCTGGGAGTTCTACGATCACTGGGACGAGTACCTCGAGTTCGGCCTGCCGCCACGCCCGGAGCTTGACCCGGCCGACTGGGTGCAGCGCCTCCCTGACGGCACCATGAAGCCCACCTACGGCAGCAAGCCCGATGTGGACGAGTTCTACCCGGGCTACGAGCCGAACCTGCGCTACGCGATGTGCGTGAACAATCCAGGCTGGCGCACATGGCTCGATGCGGTGGTGCGGCTGGTCGCCGAAGTCGGCTACGATGGCGCGTTCGTGGACAACGGCTCCACGCAGCAGTGCTACTGCCGCTTCTGCGAGGAGAAGTATCAGGGCTTCCTGCGCTCGCGCTACACCGATGCGCAGATTCGCGAGCTCTTCGATGCCGATCCCCGCGAGGCAGTCCCGCTGACGGTCCCTCCCGCCGGTGGCGAGCCGCCGACCCTCGGCTGGGTGGAGTCGCAGCGCTTCTGGCGCGAGAGCATCTACGATCATCAGCAGGCGATCAAGCGCGCTGGCGAGGAGGTCAACGATCGCTTCATCCTCTTCCCCAACGGCGGCCACAACCGCCCGGAGACGGTGAAGCAGTCCTATCGCGACACGGATTATGTCATGTATGAGCTATCCGCCGGCGACTACGGGACGAACCCCGGCCTCGTGCGCGCGCAGATCGTTGACGACATCTTCATGAACGTCCGCAACAACAACATCTGGGAGTACAAGTACACCCAGGCCACCCGCGAGGGCGTCTCGGCGCTGATCCTCACTCGAGGCGGCTACCCCTCGGAGAAGCCCGCCTGGGTGCTCAATGACTACACCGCCGCGCTGGGAAATGCCGAGGCGGCCGCGTTCGGCAGCGGATCGGGTTTCCTCCTGCGCCCCCGGTGGGATATGTACGAGGGCGTGCTGAACACCTACCGCCGGTTCTTTGAGGAGAACGCCGGCCTCTACACTGGCCTCGTGCCCTATGCGCAGGTCGGCCTCGCGGCGTTCGGCGAGCAGACCTTCTACAGCAACAGGGCCCATACGGCGGCTGTCGAGCAACTCGTTGATGAGCTCACCGCTCAGCACGTGCTCTTTGACCTGCTCACCGAGGAAGCGTTCACGCCGGAGAACCTCGCGCGCTTCGATACCGTGATCCTCCCGAACGTGGACTACGTCACTCCTTGGCAGCTCGCGGCGCTGGCGGCATATGCGGATGCAGGCGGCCGCGTGATCGTCATCGGCGGCCTCCCTGAGCAGGACATGCAACTTCGACCGCTCGATGCCCCGGGCCTCGGCACCGGATGCGTTGAGCTCGACACCATCCCCCTCGGCCAGCTCATGGCACTGCTGCGGGGCGATGGCCGAGAGCTTGATGTCGCCGCCGGCGCCGGAGAGGGAGTGCGCCTGAACTCGTTCATCGCGCCTGACGAATCGCGCATCACGCTGCATGTGCTCAACTACGATGCTCCGCTTGGCTCGGAGCCACCGGAACTCGTCGCGAAGGAGAACCTGGCGCTGAGCGTGCCGCTCCCGGATGGGGCGGCGGTCACGGCGGTGGTGGCCTACTCGCCGGACTGGCCGACGCAAGATCTGCCGTATCAGGTGGCCGACGGGCGGCTGCAGGTCACGCTGCCCGCGCTGCGCATCTACTCGGTGCTGCAGATCGGCCTCCAGTAGCGTGCTCACTCTCGTCGTCGCAACGTTCTTCAATGCCGCGTTTGGCATTGTCGTCCGCGGCGCTCAGCGGCGCGACCTTGACGTGCTCACGGTCGGCTTCGTCAACTACCTGGCGGCGGCGGCTTTCTACCTCGGGTGGAGCCGCCTCGACGGCATCAGCACGCCCGATCCGCGCACGGTGCTGATCGGCTCGATCGGCGGAGTCATCTACGCCGGCGGCTTCCTGCTCATGCTCGGGCCGCTGCGGTGGCGAGGACTGGGGATCGTGGCGGCCCTGCTGGGGCTGTCGGTGCTGGTGCCGCTGAGCGCATCTCTGCTGGCGTGGCATGAGACGCTCCGTGGCGCCCAGATCGTCGGGGTAACGCTGGCACTGCTCGCGATCCCGCTGCTGAGCCTCGATCAGGGCGCCATGAGCGATCTCCGCATGACGAAGCTCATGGCGCTCGGGATGGCCGCCCTGTTCCTCGCCAATGGCGGCGCCTGGACCATCCAGAAGTGGTACCATACCACCGGTCTGGACAACGAGCGGCAGGTCTACTTCAGCTACCTCTTCGGCGTGGCGTCACTCGTGATGCTCATTGCGTGGCTCGCGAAGAGCCGCCGGATCAACCTCGCGAGCCTCGCATGGGGGGCGCTGCTTGGAGTCTGCAACGTCACCGCGAACCTCGCGCTGCTGCTCGCCCTCGACCGCCTGCCCGGGGCGGTCGTCTTCCCGGTGATGCAGGCGGGCATCATGATCGTGGGCGCGCTCTTCGCCGCGATCGCGTGGCATGAACGCCCCGGGCGCATGGGCGCGGCGGGAATCGCCGTCGCGGCGGCGGCAGTTGCGCTGATCAACATCGTCTGAGCGGTCAACACGTGGTGGGAGGGTGCTCGGTCCTGGAGGCGATAAGTCCCGCCTCGAGGCGCGCTACGCCCTCCAGCGGCAGCTCCAGCTCTTTCGTGATGAACTCCACCGCCCGCGCAGGCTCGACCTTCCGCCGCGCCGCGTCCACCCGGCAATAGAGCCACCGCGCGCGCATCAGGTCCGGCAGCGCCCGCAATTCATCCGCGGTGGGAGTGATCGCGCGCCGGTAGCCGTTGAGGAACTGCTCCACCCGTTCCTCGCCGATCGCGAACGCGCCGGTCAGCGACCAGATGTCCCCGGCGATCAGCGGCTCGCGGCGCACTCCGCAGAAGAAGAGCAGCCCGTCCGCGACGTCCACCATCCGCGGCTGACGGCTGGCCCAGTCCCAGTCGAAGACGCCGACCACCCGCCCGGCGCGGAACGTGAGGTTCGCGGGGTGGTAATCGCCCTGCACGATCGTCTGCGGCAGCGCCTGGTACAGCTCGTCAGGCAGTCGCTCGGCCAGCGCGCGCGCAAGCTCAAGCGCCTGCTCCATCACTTCGCGTTGACCGCCGCTCGCCCGATCCATCAGCGGCCAAATCCAGTCGGGCAGGTCCTTCGGGTCGTGAAAACGCGGCCACGGCTTCTCGACCGGCGGCCGGAAACCCGCCGCCGAGAGGTGCAGCCGGGCGAGCGTTGCGCCTGCCTCAGGTAGCTCGCGGGCGTCGCCCTCACGGTGCTGATCGCCCTCGATGAACTCGAAGAGCTCGTAGACCCGCTCGCCCTCTGCCAGCCATGC
>DHPY01000017.1:0-5918 GCA_002411015.1 Armatimonadetes bacterium UBA5352
GGGGGGGGGCCGGCAAGAAAGGAGGGGTGGGGGAAGGGTCCAGGGGTGGTTTTTGGGGGGGGGGGGCGCCGTGAGCCCGGTGCTCGCGCAGGGCCTGCCCGCGCCCGTTCAGGCAGCGGTGGCGGATCTTGCCGATCGGCTCAACATTCCGCAGAGCCAGGTGACGGTTGCGAGCATTGAAGAGGTGACGTGGCCGGATGCGTCGCTGGGAAACCCGCAGCCGGGGCAGTTCTACGCGCAGGTGATGACACCCGGCTATCGTGTGTTCCTGATGGCACAGGGCGGTCGCTTCGAGTACCACACGGACATGAACCGCAACATCACGCTCGTGGGCGCGCCCGCGCCTGCCGAGGGGCAGACGCCGCTTGATCCGCAGCAGCAGGAGACGCTCCAGCGTGTGAACGTCGCGGAGCGGGCGAAGCAGGACATCGCGGCCCGGCTGGATGTCTCGCCCGATCGTGTCTACCTCGCGGCGATGGAGGAGCGCGACTGGACGAGCGGCGCGCTCGGCGTCGAGGAGGCCGGCCAGAGCTACACCCAGGCCATCACGCCGGGCTACCGGCTGGTGCTCGAGACCCGTGACGGGCTCTACGAGTACCACACGGATCTCACGGGCATCGTGAAGCCCGCGCGGCCGGGGGAGCTTCCCGCGCTGCCACAGGACTACGTCACTCCGGCAGTCTCGGGTCCGGCGGCCGACGCCGCCGTGGCCGACCTTGCATCGCGCCTCGATCTGCGCCCGGATGCCATCCGGGTAGTGAGCGTCGAGGACGTGGAGTGGCCGAGCGGCTCACTCGGGCTGCCCGAGCCGGGGATGATGTACACCCTCGCGCTCGTGGCTGGGCAGCGGATTGTCCTCGAAGCGGGGGACAGGCAGTTCGAGTACCGGACGGCCCAGAACGGCCAGACGGTGCGTTACGCGGGCTTCCTCTTCCCGGACGACGCGGAGGTCTCGCTGCTCGCGATGACTCAGACTGAGCCGGCCGACGGGAATAACTTCATGAACCTCGTGCGCATCAACCCGCGCACTGAGCAGCGCGAGACCGTGGTGGAGCTGATCTCGGACTACGCCGCGACGCCTGATGGGCGGGACCTGCTGATCAAGCGGCGAACCTCGCGCTCGGGGCACTCGCTCGCCTACATGGGGCCTGATGGCGCGATCACTCCGCTGGCGGACGCCTTCGACTTCCAGGGGATGGCACTGCGCCCGGACGGGCAGATGGCGGCGTACTGGGCGCGCCCGTCGCTCGGCGACCAGACGCCCGTGCTCACGGTCGTCCCGAAGCCGTGGGAGCCGGGAAGTGCGCTGCGCATTGACCTAGCGGCTGTCCCCGCGAACTTCGCGCCCGACGAGATCATCTGGACCGATGACGCGCTCGCGTTCACCATCTACAACGGCGATGACCCGCGTGCCTTCCTGTGGACGCCGGGGGAGGGCCTGCGGGACCTCGGGGCATTCGAGATCGTCGGGTGGATCCCCCGCACGCGCGCGCTTCTGACACAGCGCCAGCAGGGCGGGCAGGCGGTGCTCGCGAGCTTCATCCCGGAGATGGGGGAGACGGCGACGCTCGCCAGCGTGCCGGCGATCCAGTCGGTCGCTGCGCCGATCGGCGAGCAGTGGGTGGTCGCTGTGGTCAGTGGTGCCGGCGATCCCGCGCTGCAGCGCATCACCTGGGGCGGCGTGACTCAGTCGCTGGGCATCCTGGAGGGAGCGAGTTACGCGCGGGTCGGCATCTCGCCCGTGGGGCAGATCGCGGCCGCGGAGTACCGTCGGAACGATGAGCCGCGCGTGGATCTGTACGATCTCGGCGCTGACGGCGCCACGCAGGTCCGGGTGCTGCGCGATATCGTCGAAGTGACGATGATCGCCAACTAAGCCTCGCGCAGCTCCAGCAGCAGCGCGTACATGTCGTTGCGGGCGCGGCCGGTCAGCTCACTGAGCAGATCGGCCGCGTCGCGTGTACGCACGCCGAGCTCCGGCAGCCTCGCGGCGGCCGCGCGCACCTGCGCGTCGGAAGGCCCCGCGGGCGCCTCTCCACCAGGCCCGGGCGGCAGGAGCAGCGTCAGCTCACCCAGCGGCTCGTTACGAGCGAAGTGCTCGGCGGCCTCGCCGGCGGTTACGCGCAGGATCTCCTCGTGAAGCTTCGTCAGTTCGCGGCAGATGACGACCTGCTGCTCCTCGCCCCCGACCGCGATCAGGTCGGCGAGGCACTCCCGCAGCCGGTGCGGCGCTTCGTAGAAGACGCTCGTAACGGGAGAGGCGATGATCTGCGCGAGGAACTCGCGGCGTTCGGCGCTCCTGCGAGGGGCGTAGCCCGCGAACTCGTAGCGATCGCCACGCAGGCCGCAGACGCTCAGGGCGGCGGTTACGGCGCTTGGGCCGGGAACCGGGACGATCAGCACACCGGCTGCGGCAGCCTCGGCGACGATGCTTGCGCCTGGATCGGCGATGACGGGGGTGCCGGCGTCGCTCGCGAGGGCCATGGTGGCGCCATCGGCCAGGCGGCGCACCAGGCGGACGCGCTTCTCGGGGGCGGTATCACCGTGGTAGCTCTCGACGGGGGTACGCAGCCCGAGCGCGGAGAGCAGTCGGCTCACGCGGCGTGTGTCCTCAGCGAGGACCAGGTCCACCTCCCCGAGGACGCGGCGGGCGCGATCGGTGATGTCCTCGAGGTTGCCGATCGGGGTGGCGACGACGTAGAGGGTGCCGGACATGATGCGCCTCCGTCTGTCAGGCAGATGGGGCGGCGAGGTGGCGAAGCCGCGGGACAGGCGGCATGCAGCGCTTGAAGGCGCTCGCCTGCATCCGCGCGCGCACGCGGGAGACCGTCTCCGCCTCGAAGCCCCGTGCCGCGATCTCCTCGTCGCTCAGCCCCTCGTCGTGCATCAGCAGGAGGATGCGATCCGCCATCTCGTAGGTGAAGCCAAGCTCGTCCTCGTCGGTCTGCCCCTGCCAGAGGTCCGCGCTAGGCGGCTTCATGCGGACCGCCTCAGGCACGCCCAGATGAGCCGCGAGGCGCCGTATCTGAGTCTTGTAGAGGTCTCCGATCGGGTTGAACGCGCAGGCCATGTCTCCCCACATGGTGGTGTAGCCGACCAGGTCCTCCGTCAGATTGCCGGTGCCGATTACGAGCGCGTTCAGGCGCTCCGATTGGTCGTAGAGCACTGCCATCCGCTGGCGCGCCATCATGTTCGCCCGGCGGAGCCGCGAAGCATCCGGATAGAGGCCGGAGTAGGCATCCACCATCGGGGTGATCTCGATGATCTCGTGTGCGATCCCGAGCGCCTCGACGACGCTGAGCGCATCGGTGAGCGACTGCCCGCTGGAGGTGCGATAGGGGAGAGTGAATGCCGTGAGCTTCTCCGGGCCGAGAGCGCGGACCGCGAGAAACGCGGAGACCGCGGAGTCGATGCCGCCGGAGAGGCCGATGACGCAGGTGTCACGACGGGCCGCGGCCATCCGTTCCCGGATGAAAGCCGCGGCCTCGTCGGCTACGCGTTCCCAGTCAAGCTCGAAGCGATCCATCGCGCTACTCGCCGGCTTCCTCCGCCGGGGCCTCCTCCGCGGGGGGGGGCTGGATCGGCTGCATGCCTCCGAGCCCGCCGCCCATGTTCTGACCGCTCATGAACTCATCCATCCACTGCTGCTCGCGCTCGGCGAGGTCGGTTCGCTTCGCTTCCTCGAAGGCCTGCTTGGCCTGCATGTGGACCATGTAGTTCTGGAAGTCGAAGCCCTGCGCGAGCTCTGAAGCCTTCTCGAGGTGCGGAATGGCCTCCTCGGCCCGCCCGGCCTCCTGCAGCATCATCGCGAGCCGCAGGTAGATGATGGGCGAACTGGTCGCGCCCTCGCCCGTTGTCATCTGCGTCAGGATATTGATTGCCTCATCGGTCTGGCCCGAGCCCTGCAGCAGTCCTGCCAGCTCATAGCGAGCCGAGTCATTGTACGGATCGGCCTCTGCAGCCTCGGCGAGGAGTTGAGCAGCCTGGCCGGCGTTGAGCGCCGGATCCTCCTCAAGCAGCTGGTAGGCCCGCAACTCCCGGTCAACGATCTCAATCTCGGCGGCGTCGCGCAGCTTCTGCTGGAAGTCGGACCAGGCTTTCGCCTTGCGGTCAGCGATCAGTTGCTCCTTGCGCGCCGCAAGCTCCTCCTTGTCGGTCGGGATCTCCTGCCGCTTCTCCTCGACCTTGACGAGGTGGAAGCCGAAGTCAGTCTCGACGACGTCACTGACCTGCCCGGGCTTGAGGCTGAACGCGGCCTCATCGAACTCCGGGACCATCTGCCCTCGGCTGAACCAGCCAAGGTCGCCGCCCTTGGGGGCGTTGCTGTCGTCGTTGGAGTACTCCTTCGCGAGCGTTGCGAAGTCCTCACCAGCGTCGATGCGCTTCCTCAGGTCCTCAGCGCGCTTCAGGGCCTCTTGCTTCGCTTCGTCAGGGGTCATCCTCTCCGCGGCGGGCTTGTCGTCCGCTGCAGCGTTCTCAGGTGTCTCCGCCTCAGCCTCGGCGTTGGCCTCTGCCAGGATCCGGTCGGGCTGGATGAGGATGTGCCTCGCATGGACCTCCTGGTAGCTCTGCTTCACATCATCATCAGTCACCTTGACGCCCTGCTCGACCTTGTCCTTCAGCCTGCTGTAGAGCAGTTCCTCGCGGATCGCATTGTCCTCGGGAAGCTCCTTGCGGAGGTACTGAGACTTGAAGGTATCGAGCGAGACGTTCTCGCGCTCGAGTGCCTGGCGCAGGACAGAACGATCGGAGTAGCGGGTCTGGAGGATCTCCTCGATCATTTCATCTTTGCGGGCGTCAACATCGGCCTGCGTGATCTCAATGTCCTCGTTCTTCGCGGCCTGAAGGAGCAGCCGGTTATCAATCAGCCCGTTGAGCAAGTTGGCCTTGAGGTAGCGCATCTGAGTAATGTCCGCGCGCTGCTCACGCATCATGTAGGCCAAGCGCATCTCGTAGTCGTTGCGGCCGATCTGCTCCCCGTTCACCTCGGCGATGACGGTGGACACCTTGCGGTCACTGGCCGTCGCGCGGTTGCCATCTCCTCCGAAACCGCCGCCACCGTACATGTAGTACGTGCCGACGAAGAAGATGACAACGATGACCCAGAAGATGATGGCCATCGGCGAGCCCAGCTCGAGCGTGCGGCCGAACAGGTTGATCCGGAGCTGCTTGCGGACCAGCTTGCGCATCCTGACGATCGACATCAGTCAATCCCCTTCACTATGCGTGACAAGCGGTTCTGATAGGTGCCGACACGCCGTGAGGCGCTCACGCGCCTGTGCGGTTTGTGTGCTCATCCCAGCGCGTCTGTACGTACTCGCCGAACTGCTGCTTGAAGCCATCTATGCTAAAGCGGAGCGCGTTCTCGCGGCACGCGTCCTGGCTGAACGCCCTGTCATCGAAACCATCGAGAGCTTCGACGAGCGAGCCGACCGTCTGTTCGTCGAAGAAGCGGCAACTGCGGCCATCGACCATGGTCTCCAGTGCGCCGCCGCCACGGAAGGCTATCACCGGCCTGCCGCAGGCGTTCGCCTCGAGCGGCGTGAGGCCGAAGTCCTCAAGTTGCGGCATAAGGAATGCCCGGCAACGCTGGTAGTGCCCCACGATCTCGTCATCGGGGACCTTCCCAAGCATCTCAACGGTCGGCCCGGCCAGTTCGCACAACGCGTTGAACTCCTCGCCGTCGCCGATGACCTTCAGTGGCAACTGCAGCCGGTTGCAGGCCTCTACGGCCAGATCGACACGCTTATAGGCATTGAGCGCGGACACCAGCAGGAAGTAGTCCTCAGGCGGATCGTCGCCCGGAACGAACTTCTCCGTGTTCGCGGGCGGGTATATCACCCGGTCCGGAGTGCGCAGGTAGGCATGCTTCATTCGCGCGAAGGTGACCTGCGAGATCGCGACCATGTGCCGCGGCC
>DHPY01000017.1:6088-7989 GCA_002411015.1 Armatimonadetes bacterium UBA5352
CCGCGGCCTTCGCCAGCGGGTTCACCTTGAGTGAGCGGATGTACTCGTCTGCCCAGAACCACATGAACCGCGCCGGGCTGTAGCAGTATGCAATGTGCAGCGCCCCGTCCCGCTGAGGCGCTGACTTGCTCCAGCCGCAGCTCGAGCTGATCACGAGATCATACTCGCTCAGGTCGAGGTAGTCCATCGCGACCGGCATGAGGAAGAACAGCTTCTTATACAGCGACAGCGCGCCCGGGATATCCTGCAATAGCGATGGCCGGATGTCCCACTCTCGCAGCCGGTCCTCCATGCGGTTCGGATCGTACAGGAGCGTGTAGATGGGCGCGTCCGGGAACATCTCGTGCAGTACATCCACGACGCGCTCCGCACCTCGGATCCCCTGTACGAGGTAGTCGTGCACGATCGCGAGCTTCACTTACCGGCCTCCCGCATCCGCCGCCCGGCGCGGATGGAGCAGAACTTCCCGCACATCGAGCACGCGGCGTCGTCGGAGGTCGGGCGGTCGCCCCGTGTGAGCCGCACTCTCCCGGGATCGAGCGCCAGGAGCTCCATCGTTGCCCAGTCCAGCTCGCAGCGTGCACGCGACATGCGATCGTCCCATGCTCTTGCGCCCGGGACTCCCTTCACGATGTCGGCCGCGTGTGCCGCGATGCGCGAGGCTATCACGCCATCCACAACATCGTCAAGTGTGGGGAGGCCGAGATGCTCCGCGGGCGTCACGTAGCAGAGGAAGTCGGCCCCTGCCGCCGCGCAGATCGCGCCACCGATTGCGCCGGTGATGTGATCGTAGCCGGGCGCGACATCGGTCACCAGAGGCCCCAGCACATAGAAGGGAGCCCCATGGCAGAGGCGCTTCTGCAGGACTACGTTTGCCGCGATCTGATCGAGCGGGACATGGCCGGGGCCCTCAACGAATGCCTGCACACCTGCCTCGCGCGCGCGCAGGACCAGTTCGCCCAGCACCCGGGTCTCCGAGACCTGCGCGGCATCGGTCGCGTCCGAGATCGCTCCAGGGCGAAGACCGTCGCCCAGGCTGATCGCGACTCCGTACTGCTTCAAGATCGCCAGCACGTCGTCATACTGCGCGTAGAGCGGGTTCTCCGCGTTATTCACGCGCATCCACTCAGTCAGAAGGCTGCCACCTCGGCTGACGATGCCTCCGATGCGCGGATGGGTGCCGAGCGCGGCCACGGTGTCGCGGGTGACGCCGCAATGCAGCGTCACGAAGTTCACTTTGTCCACACCGTTGCGGGCGATGACATCGAGCACGCCATCGGCGGTCATGCTCATCATGTTGCCGCTCGTAGCATCCGCCTCCGCGAACGCCTGGTAGATCGGGACGGTGCCGAGCGCAACAGGGCACTCAGACCTGATCGCGCGGCGGATATCGTCGATATCTCCACCGGTAGAGAGGTCCATCACCGCATCGGCCCCGGACGCCACCGCCGCGTGGAGCTTCTTCAACTCACTGTCAGGCTCGGGGTAGTCCGGCGAGGTGCCGAGATTCGCGTTGATCTTCGTGCGCAGGCCCTCGCCGATCGCCATCGGGCGCACTCCGTTGCCGCCCATGGCCACCACGGTGCCTGCATCGATGCGGGCGATGAGGGTCGCTTCGTCTATCTGCTCGTCGCGGGCGATCTCCGCGACCAGGCTCGCGTCAAGATCGAAGCCCGGCTGCTGCGGGCTCATAGGAATCGTCTCCAACACACATTCAGAGCGCCCAGGGATGGGGAACCGCGTGGCGCATCTGTAACAGGGAAAGGGACAGAGCCCACGCAGTCCGCGCGGTGGGCTCGTTCGCATTATACACGAGGCGAGTGCCGGTCACAAGTTCCCCGTCTTCCCGCAGATACCTCCAGCCTCAGCGGACCGAGGCCAGGAGCATCGGTTTTAGCTTC
>DHPY01000041.1 GCA_002411015.1 Armatimonadetes bacterium UBA5352
GAACGGCCGCTCCTCATCGAACAGGTCGAAGCGGTGCCGCCACTTGTCGAAGTAAGCGGCCAGAACCTGCGCATCGAACTGCTCGGCCTCCCACAACTCACGCCACGCGTCGTAGTTCCGCGGCCCGAAATTGCGGTGCAGGATCGCCAGCAGCAGACGATGCAGTGAAGCGGTCACAAGCGGAGAGGCGTCCACGACCTCTCGGAGCTCGTGGGCGTGCACGAGCGTGTCGAGCAGCCCCAGCTCATCGGTTGATCCATCCAGGCGAACACACGGCACCCACTTCTCAGACACAAGATCGAAAGATGGAGGCACGGTCATTCATCCCCCTCGTCAGCTTGGGGTATCACTATGCCTAGCTCGGGATCGAGACGCAGATCAAAGCCATCACCGGCGAACTCCCCTGCTTCCTCGAAGACCACAGCTCGGTGGTGACGCAGCAGCGAGTTCCGTCGCCAACCGGACGGCGTGTCCTGCAGCAGAAGTGCGCGTGCCGGACGCCCCGACAGTCGCACGCTCCGCAGCATCAGCGCCTCAGTCAATTGCTCTGAGGGCGACGCGGAGAGGTCGACGGCAATCGGGCCGTCCACGGATCGCACATGGGGCTCGCCGTCTACCATCTCCAGGCAGACGACCTCGACGGAGGGTCTGTCCTCCCAGCGAGTGAGGGCGCGATAGTGCTTGTGCAAGTCAGGATCGTCCTCGTCCAGTCCCAGCTTCGCTGGCAGGGCCCAGAACTGCTCATCGATATCCGGCGACGGCAGCCGCCTCTGGGCGGCCTCGTGCTCAAGTTGCCGGTGCCGCTGATCGGCCTCACCCGCGGCCGCGCTGAGCGCCTCGGATAGTGCCTCAGTGGTAGCGGACGCCTCCGCCTCGTACACCTGGCAGATCAGTCCCTCCACATCCTCTGGCACGCTGAAGCCCTCGCGTCCCTGGAAGGCAAGCCACGTCCTGAGCAGCAGGTGGTCGCCATAGACGAAGCTGCTGTTGCCGAACACTGGAACGCCATTCTCGCCGATCTCGGGCGTGATCAAGATGAGACGCGGGGCCTCGAGTCCCGCCGGACGTTCCCGGACGTGACGGTGCATCCGTCCCGAACGTTGCAGCAGCAAATCCACAGGCGCGACCTCGCTGACCATCAGGTCGAAGTCAAGGTCAAGGCTTTGCTCGATGACCTGCGTCGCGACGAGGACGCTGCGCGCTGGTCTCTCTCCGTGTTTCCCGAACTTAGAAACTGCCTGCCTCTCACGACGATCCCGTTCCCCGAATGGGAAGCGGGCGTGGAACAGGTTCAGCTCCACACCATCGTCCAGATCCCGTTGCAGCGCCAGGAATGTCTCCTGCGCCGCAGAGACCGTGTTGCATATGACCGCCGCGCAGCCGCCATGTTGGAGCGCATCGTCCAGGTAGCGCGCGAGCGCTTCGGGGTCACGGCCAAGCCATCCGAGTTCCACATACCGGGTCGCGCTTGCCCAGTGCTTGCTCTCAACGCCGCCGGCGGTAGCGCGCAGCAAGCGGGGGTAGGGGGTGTTCGGCTCGTCGACGTCGTCCCCTGCGTAGGCACGAAGCAATGCGCGACGGCGCGACGGAGGAAGAGTGGCGGACAGCAGCACGACCGGACAACCGAGCGCGGCGAGCCAGCTCAGTAGCCGATCAAGGAGCTTGGAGGTGTAGGTGTCAAAGGCGTGTACCTCATCGAAGATGACTGCCTTGCCGGCAAGCCCGAACAGCCTGACGAACGAGTGTGAAGCCTGCATGGCAGAGAGCAGCGCCTGATCGACGGTCCCGACACCGAAGGGTCCGAGGAGCCCACGCTTGCGGAAGCCGAACCACTCGCCCGCGACGACGGCTCCACCTGCAGGCGACGGGCCGTCACTCTGATCCCATATCTGACCGAGTTGGCGAAGCTGCTGGTAGGCTGCCGACAGACTCGCATGCCCGTGCAAGAGCTGCAGGTCAACATACTGCTCCGGGTAGCGTTTCGAGAGGTAGTTGCAGCGGAAGCGATTGAACATGGCGTTGGCCGTGGCCTGCGTAGGCATCGCGAGGTAGCAGCCGCGGCCTGCCTTCTCACCGATCCATCGGTCGGCGAGGGCGAGCGCGGCCTCCGTCTTCCCCTCCCCCATCGGAGCCTCGATGATGACCAACTCCGCACGCTCTTCGGAAGGCTTCAGCGACAGGACCTGCTCCTGCATGGCATTCGGGGAAAAGCCGAAGAAGTCGCTGAAGTCCAGCGTCTCGTCCGACGGCTGCCACCGCGTCCATCCGACCTCATCGATCGCGCGAGCGGCCTTTTCGCGCGCTTCCGCGAAGTACCTGTCGAGATCATCGGGGTAACGCTCGAAGGAGAACCACCGCTCAGAGGAGCCGATCCAGTCAGCTACTGAGGTCAGACCCGCGAGGAACATGAAGAACCAGTGCTCGCGAGGTGACAGTCCGGACGGGATGGGCTCAGACACGGCAAGCACGTGCGCCAGATCGCCGATGATATGGCTCCGCGCGTCTGCCCATTCCGCGCCGCCTCGGTCCCATCGCCTCAAGCGATTGGACTGGACTGCGGTCGGGAAGTCTCCGTGGTGCCCAGCGGTCGCGGCTATCAGCCCACGAGCGACAGCGTCTGGTCCGGGCGCTGTGGTACCGGCGAAGTAGACTGAGAGCGCGTCCGCCGTCAGCAGTCCGTGCAGACGGTTGAGGGCACGTCTCTCGAACCTGAGACCCGCCTGCTCGAGAAGCGTTCTGCTGGGAGGGTGTAGGCCCTGGAACCCGGGCGAAGCCTTGCCGACATCGTGGACGCCTGCCCAGAAGGCAAGGATTTTGCCTGCCACGACCGCGTCTGCGCAGCCAGTCACCTGGCTAATCAGGTCCTGCTGGCTCGCCGGGAGCACCCGATCCCATATCTCCAGCGCAACCGCCGCGACATCTACGAGGTGGCACAGCAGGGGATGAACAAGAGGCTTCGGAGGCTTGCCACCTGTCTTAGCCCAAAGCAGACTCGTCGGACTGGCCGTGCTCATGATGGTCCCCGCAATCTCACGCCGATCAGTCGCCCGGATTGCACTCTACGTCGAACCGCGCCTTCTACCATTCGCATCTATCCACCTCCTTGGACTGCGATCTTGTGGCGGATGCAGGACCACACCACGCATTGCGCAGTTTGTGAATGCGAATCACGTGAGACCGCTCCTATTGTCAACGCGACCCAATGACCGGTCGGTATCCCGCAGCCCATGCCGGCTCGCGCGCGCATGCGCGCACCCGCGTGGGCGCCCCCACCACATCGCACGCACCGCCACCCCTCCAGGGCGTAGCACGCCCTCCCCGTCCATATCCGCTCGCGAATCTCCTCGTAGTACGCGGGCCACCAGCCGCGCCCGGCGGCGTTCGCCTCTCGCCATGCGCGCGCGTCCTGCACCAGTGCCACTCTGAACTCGGCCACCGTACTTCACCTCCAGTGCATCCGCAGGCCCTCCGGGCCCTCCGCGGCCGGCTCAGAACGCGCTCGCGACTGCATGCAGCTTCTCAGCAGTCACCCGGTACCCGTCAGGGTTCCCCCCGGTGCTGAGCCTCAGCAGCCGTGGCATCAAGTGCTCAGCCACGGGGCACCACTCGTATCGGCTACATTGACCGCCCGGCGTACGGCCATGCCGTCATCGGCGATCTGCCGGGGAGTTCCACAGCGGTGCGAGGGGACCTGTATTGTCGCTCGCAGAGGATACCGGCCTCGTGTCCGCGAAAGCTGCAGAGGCAGCGGTCGGCGGCTGCGCCAGCAGACGGACTGAGAGGTGCCACTGATGCTCCCCTACACCCTGATCCTCTTCGCGCTCATCGTCGCCAACGGCATCTTCGCGATGGCGGAGATCGCGGTGGTCTCCGCGCGCCCTACGCGCCTCCGACAGATGGCGGAGAGCGGGAACACAGGTGCGCGGGCCGCGCTGGACCTCAGCGGCAACCCGGGGCGCTTCCTCGCAACGATCCAGATCGGCATCACGCTCGTCGGCGTGGGCGCTGGCGCGTTCGGCGAGGCGACGCTGACGCAGCACCTTGAGCCATCGCTGCGTGGTGTTTTCGGAGCCAGCAGCCGAACCGCCGCAGCCGCTGTCGTGGTCATCGGCATCACCTACTTCACCCTCGTCATCGGCGAGCTGGCGCCGAAGAACCTGGGCCTGCGCTACTCCGAGGGTATCGCTTCGGCCCTCTCGCGCCCGATGAAGCTGCTCTCGATCTTGGCCGCGCCCGCCGTCTGGTTGCTGAACCAGTCCGAGCGGCTGGTCACGGCGCCCCTGCGCAGCACGCAGCCCTCGTCGGAGGAGATCAACCGGGACGAGATCATGATGCTCATGGACGAGTGGTCGCAGGCTGGAGTGCTCAACAGCGCAGAGCGTGAGCTGGCGGAGGGGCTGCTGGAGTTGGGGGATCGGCCGATCGAGAGCATCCTGAAGCCACGTCCGGACGTGAAGTGGCTGGACCTGCGCGCGACACCGGAGGAGCTGCGCCGCACGCTGGAGGAGACGCACTACTCGGTGCTTCCGGTCGCGGATGGCTCGCTCGATCGCGTGATCGGCACGGTCGCCGCGCGCGATCTGCTGGTCGCGCTGCTCAAGGGCGAGGAGCCAGGGCTGCGCGAGCGAGCGGAGGCCCCCACGTTCATCACCTCACGGGCAAGCGCGCTGGAGCTCCTGAACGCGTTGGGTGACAGCCAGACGCACATGGCGATCGCGCTTGATGAGCACGGTGTGCCTGAGGGGATTGTGACGCTCACCGACATGATGCAGGTCATCGTCGGGCCGCTAGCGCCGCTGAGCGCCGATTACGCCGCTCGGGTGCGCCAGACGGGGCCCGGGACCTGGACCGTGGATGCCATGGTCCCGCTCGATGAGTTCGAGCGGCGGGCCGGCATCGAGATCCCGCACAAGGACAGGGCGCACTTCCAGACCATCGCCGGTCTGATCCTCAACCTCCTCGAGACCCTGCCGGACGAGGGCGACAGCGTGCGCTACCGGAACCTCATCCTGCACGTGGATCGCATCGAGGGCCGGAGGATCGATCGCGTTACTGTGACCCGCACGGAGTAAGGCTCGGCGAAACACTCCTTTACGAAGGACCGTCACTGCGTCTATAATGCCGCCGCCGCACTCCCCCACGGTGACAAGGAGGCCGTCAGCCATGCCTATTCCAGAGCCCGATGTCTGGGGCCTGGCGTTTCGCCGCATTCACGAGGGAAGCCTCAGGTCGGCCGTGCTGCGCCGCGACGACGGCTGGGCCGAGGACGTGCCGGAGATGCTCGCGAGCTACTTCGGGCCGCCGGAGCCGCATCAGGTCGAGCTACTGAGCAGGCTCTCCGGGCGGGTGCTGGACGTGGGCTGCGGGGTCGGGAGGCACTTGCTCTGGCTGCAGGAGCACGGCATCGAGGCCGTCGGGATTGACCACTCGCCGGGCGCCATCGAGGTATGCCAACAGCGGGGCTGCCATGATGTACACGTGGGGGCGCCGGTGGATCTCGACTTCCCGGGCAACCACTTCGACGCGGCGATCATGTTCGGCAACAACGCCGGCATCGGCGGCACAGTCGAGGGCTGTGAGGCCATCTTCCGGCGCCTGGCGCGCTGGGTGCGGCCGGGCGGGCTGCTGATCGCTGAGGGCCGTGAGGCCGCGGTTGCGAACAGCCCGGGCCATGCCGAGTACGACGCGGCGGGCCAGCGCGCAGGCCATCCCGCCGGCCAGGTGCGCTGGCGGCTGGAGTGCTGCGACGAGATTGGCGACTGGTTTGCGCTGATGCTCTTCGAGCCGGAGGAACTCGAGCGGCTGCTGCCCGCCACCGGATGGCGGGTGCAGTGTTGCACGCCGCACCAGCCCTCACTGTTCGTGGTGGTGGCGGAGGCGGCGGATTAGGCGCCATCGGAGCCTATTCGCCGATGTGCTCATCCCAGTCCACATCGTACCAGTCCCCCGCGGGATAGGCGGCACGTTCGAGGTTGCCGTCGCCCCGGAAGACCGGCTCGATCTCGCCCTTCGCAATCCGTGCGCGCTCGATATAGCGCAGCAGCAGGAGCGTGCGCGGGCTGTAGGCGCCGAAGCCCCGGCCGATCGAGCCCATGAAGTCGGCCACGTTGTCTACCATCCACATCCCGTTCGCGTCCTGGCTGTCGAGTGCACTCTTCGAGCTCTCGCGCTGCGCCGGAAGCGCCGCGAGCGCCGCCTCGGGTGTCATCTCCGGGACTGTCGGAAGCGTCTGGGTCTGTTCGAGGATACGCTGGATGGGAGCGAGCATCGGCCGCATGTCATCATAGCCGCTGCCCATCGGGACGGTAGCCAGATAGGCCACGTGCTCGGGGTTGTCGAGGTAGTAGACCTTGTTCTCCCAGGCCGCGATCGGGCGGCCGGTCCCAGGCTCCACGAAGCACGACATCTGCCCGTCTGGCAGGTTGGCCTTCATCCACTCGACCGAGCGCGCGATCGCGTCGCGATAGCGCTCGTCGCCGGACATGCGGTAGATCTCACGCAGCGCCTGCGTCGCCATGGTGGTGGCTGAGACGCTCCACGCGGGCGGCTCGAAGGCGCGCGCCCACTGCGGGTTGTTCTCCGGGTCATACTGATCGGCCCACAGCGGGACCTCATCGCCCTGCGCCTCAATCAGCCAGTCCCCCGCGCGCTTGATCGCCTCGACATACTTCGCCTCGCCGGTCATGTGATACATGAACACCATCGTCTCGATGGCGGAGTTCATCGCCGAGTCGTTGAGTTCGCCAGCGCCGACTTCGTTGCGAGCGTTCTTCCCCACGCCCTCCTGAGCATCGTAGTGGTGCGACCAGCTTCCGTTCGGGTTCTGTGCGGTGATGAACCACTCACCGGCGCGCTTCACGGCATCGAGGTAGCGCTGGTCGCCAGTGATCCTGTACACGTAGCCGAGGAAGAACATCGGGTGCGCCTGCACGAGGTCCTGAAGCTTGATCTGCCGGTCGCTGGCAAGCGGCTGGATGCCGTTCACGGTCATGGTATAGCCATGGACCCAGAAGCCGCGCTCGTCCTGCGCGGCGAGCAAGAACTCCGCGGTGCGCATTGCCGCGTCCAGGTAGGCCGCATCGCCGAGGACCTCGTAGCCGTAGAGTACGTTTATGGCGGTGCGCGGCGTCCCGTTGCCCTTGTCATTGTCAACGTAGTACTCGTCGCTGATGAACTCGCGGCCCTGCGCCGACGAGCCGAGCAGCGTCGGCCAGGAGTAGATGCACTGCCAGCCGCCCCAGTGCTGCAGGGCTACAAGGAAGTTGAGCGCCTTGCGAGCGCCTGCCTCGACCTGCGGCAGGTACTCCTCATCCTCAGGGGGAAGGGGCACATCCGCCTGAAGCACCGGCAGCGCCACATCGTAGAGCACGAAATCATCAATCGCCAAACCGGGGAGGTTCAGGCCACCCGCGCGGCCGCTGAAGCTGCTCGCGACGAAGACCGCCCACGCCGCCTCCATATCAGCCGAGAACTCCATCGGCCCGGTCACGCCCTGGCCATCGAAGGCGAGCCAGCCGGTGCCGGATGCGCGGTCCCACGATGCCACGACTGAATGCCATTCATCAGCAGCCACGTCACCGATCTCGAGGTCGAGTCGGGAGATCACCTGGTCCACTCGGGTTGCCGGGCTGAAGACGAGCGAGATCCTGCCGGGCTCGCGGACGATCCCGATCCGGTCCGTCCCCCGCGCCTCGAACAGCCAGCGCGGCGTCGGGTCGGCCCATATCTCGCCCCTCGCCATCATCCGCAGGGTCCCGTGGTGCGGCTGGAAGTTGCTGCCGCCGCGGAAGTTCAGGTGGCCGCCCCTCTCCGCGACCTGCGTGCAGAGGCCGTGCGCGCCCTCAGCGGTCGCGTCCATGCCGAAGCCACCGGCGCCGGTGAAGTCTCGGGCGAAGTCGGCATCGCTGCTCGGAGCGCTGTCGAAGCTGCAGACGAGCGTCGTGTGGCGGCCGGCTGCTGCCGGAGCGCTCCACCAGTCGCCCTCCAGCGCGAAGGGCTCGGCCAGCGCCGGAATGCTCAGCAGGACCGTCAGCACCATGAGGGGAGCTCGGCGCATCAGAGACCACTCCCGTGAGACTGGGCTACCTGCTCGATTGCATCAAATGCCAGCGAGGAGCGGCTGCGGAGTTCCTGCGCCCGGGCCGCCCTGTCAGCGGCGGTGGCCTCGCGCTGCGCCCACGCCTCAGAGGCCAGACGCGGCACCTCATCGGGCGCGCTCAGCGGAGCCCAGCACTGGCCTGCTCCCTCGCAGAGCGCCTCGACCTTCGGGTCGTAGGACAGGCCAACGGCGGGCACCGCCGCTGCCGCCGCAAAGATCAGCGCATGCAGCCGCATCGCGACCAGCAACTCCAGCCGGCCGATAAGCGCGCACAACGTTCGCGGATGAAGCTCGCGCTCCAGCAGCACGGCGCCCGGCGCGAGCGCCGCGAGCGCATGGCTCACCTCAAGGTCATCCGGGAACTGGAAGGGAAGGATGACTACCCGCGCTTCACACTCCTCACGTGCCATTCGCGCCACTCTCGCCAGCGGGCCCAGCGCCTCGCGCGCCCCACGCCACTCCCGCACCACCAGCCCGACCAACGGCTGATCAGGCGCCATCCCCGCGGCGCCGAGGATCGCACTGACCTCTGCGTCTTCGGCGGGCTCCAGCAGAAATGCCGGGTCGGCGGCGAGCAGAAGGCGCTCCTCAGGCGCACCAAGCTGCCGCGCCAGAGCATACGAGGCTTCATCGCGCAGCGTCACGCATGCCGCGCCCGCGAGAGCATGGGCGACGAGCCGATGCGCAAGCGCGCCACGCAGCGGCCCGAGGCCCTGCGCGTGGATGATGTACGGAACGCGGTACCACCGCGCGATCGCAAGCGTCAGCAGGTAGTAGCCGAGGGAGGCCCAGCTCGTCTCATTCTGCAGCAGGCTCCCGCCGCCTGAGAGGAGCAGATCTGCCGGGGCGATCGCCCGTGTCAGCCTCCCGAGGGGCCAGCGCGGCGCGGCCTCGATCTGATGCAGCGCGGAGGTCGCCTCCGGATCGCCAGAAAGCACCAGTAGATCGGCCGACGGGATCCATTTCCGCAGCTCGGCGATGGTCGCGGCCAGCACCGCCTCATCCCCGGCATTGCCGAAGCCATAGTAGCCGGAGAGGACGATCCTCATAGCTCCTCGTCGTCCTCATCGAAGTCCAGGATACGCTGCGGGTGCGATTCTGGCTCACATTCCCGAGCAGCGCAGAACGTATCCCAGATGATACCGAGGAGCAGCCCCGCGATGGCGCCGACCCAGATGCCGTTGAGGACACGCAGGCCGGTGAGCAGCAGCGGGCTGTGGATGTGGCAGAAGGAGTTGAGCAGCGATACCTGGCCGATCGTGCCGATGGCGAAGAGGATCCAGACTCCGGGGCGGACGCGCCGGATGGCCAGCAGGAGCGCGAGGATCATGACCGGATGGCCGAGGAGGACCTCCTTCGTGCGCGGTCTGACGCCGAGGAAGCGGTCGAGCGCCGCCCTTAGCTCCATCTCCATCGGCAGCACCGCGTCCGCGGCCTCGTTACCGGAGCGGATCACGAGCATCGCAAGGATGGCGAGCCCAACGAGGGCTGCCGCGACATGCCAGTAGGCGATCAGGCCGGAGAGTGCCTGCTTGAGGCCTGCCCAGAGCGCTGGCCACTCGGGAACGGTGTCCCCGGTGTGATAGTCAACCATGTCTTCGGACGCCACGCCGCGATGCTCGCGGTAGGCATCGGTGGACCGCGCCAACCAGATCGCCGCGACGGCCATGATCGGCAGCAGGTGAGCGATCTTCACGCCGCGGAACTGGGCCACTTTGACGAGATAGGCTGAATCACCGAGCAGGCCCACGATGAGTAGTCCGCCGAGGACGGTCACCGCTGTCACGCCGAGGAAGGCTCCGAGAAGGCGTCCCGCGGCTGCGGTGAAATCCTGGCGTTCGGACGGGGAGGCGGTCAGCCCGCGAGCGGTCCAGCCGACTGCGAGGATCGGGAAGATAGCCGCCACAGCCAGCGCAGCCAGGGAGCGTGTAAGCCCGGCGGATAGCAGGAGCATCCCGGCACAGGCAAGGATCGCAAGCACGACCAACGACCAGAACCAGCCGGGAGGAAGCCCGAAGAGGGCCTGCACGAGCCACGCAAGGCCGCCGATCATCCCGAGCATCACGATCCCGAGGCGCCAGACCGGGGTGCTGAACTGGTGCGATGGCTCAGGCGCACCGACTATGAAGCCAAGCCCGCGCAGCCCCTCGCGCACCTGTGCGAGGTATGTCGCGTTGGCCTCAACCAGCCCCTCCTCGGCTACAGGGATCATGCGCAGGTACAGGAGCCGCACCCCGCGTTCGCGAGCCGCTCGGACGAAGCGATCCACCGCGCGGTGGACCGGGTAGCCCGCCATCTCCTCGACAGTGATACTGTGCACGCGCAGGATGTCGTAGTCGAGCGCGGTGGCAAGTTCCGCAGCTCCCTTCTGCGGCGACATCTCAATCACCCCGAAGGTGATCCGCCGCTGTCTGAGGGCGTCGGCCGCAGCGTCTGCCAGTCCCGAGAAGCCAATCACGGCGTCGCCGCTGAAAACCATCGCCGAGGCCCCGATATCGGCCGCATGTGCGAGTACTGCCTGAACTGCCGCGGGCGTGCGCACCCCTGCGGTGATCGGCCGGGCCACGATGCGCATGCCGGCCCGGTTCGCCGCCTCGATGGCCTGGCGAGCGTAGCCGCCGCCCACGGCGCTTGAGCTGACCGCGGCGGCGGGAACGCGCAGCCACGTCCCGCCCTCCGGGCTCTCCATCCGCTGGTAATCGCCTGGGAACCGCGCTCGCAACGCCTGCGCGACCTGGCCGATAGTGCCGGTGTCAGGCGCCCCGATCTCCGCATACTCACCGCTCGCGAAGATCGCGATCTCGCCTCGATCCACGAGCTCGGCCAGAGAACGCTCCGGGACCGCGAGATGGGTGGCGCCGCCGGACTGCAGCGCTGCAAGCATGTCCTCGGGTGTCACGCCTGACGCGGCGGCGAGCTGCTCGACCTCCGACCAGTCCACGGCCATCCCCACTGTCCGGTCGGTCTGCTCGACCATCACACGCTCGACCGCGGCCCAGATCGCGCCAAGTACGCCAATGGCGATCAGGGCTTCGGCGAACATCTTCTGAGCACGCGTCATGTCAGGCTCCTTGATTCCTCGATGAGAGACCGATAGCAGTTGTGTTAGTTCGCCTGCGCTCCCGCTGGTTCCTTCAGCGCGCGAATCGGGGAAGCCCCGCCGAGGTGTTCGGCGAGGCTTCGTGCTGCCGCAGGGCAGGACGGACTACGCCATGCGTGGGCGGACAGGCTTGCCCGTACGCGCGGAATCGTTCGCAGCGATCGTCACATCAGCAGTGCGCAGGCCATCCTCATACGAGCAGGGGATGAGCGACTGGTCGCCGGCGATCATCGCCTGAACGAAGGCGGCGTCAATGTTAAGCGTCTCCTTCACGTCTCCCTCAAGCTCAGGGGCCGCAACACCTGTGACGGAGACGGCGTTCGTCGCCCAGCCGATGATCTGATCGCGCAGGAGGAAGTTGATGTCGCTCTTCCCTCCGCCCTGGGTCATCATCGGGCTGGTGGTAATCGTCGCGATCGTGCCGTTGTCGAAGGTCAGGACCGCCGCCTGGCTGTCCGGGACCGTCATGTCCTCGACGTCCGTCATCGTCAGGAGGTCGTAGCGCGCGTAGACCTCAACGACCTCGTGGCCGGTCATGTAGCGTATGAGATCGAGCTGATGGGTGGTCTGCTCGTGAAGCTGGCCGCCCGACTGGTCCATCACGCGCCACCAGTGAACGCCCGGGAGGCCGCCCCAGCGGTGTGAGCTGACCATCGCCACGGTGCGGTCGGCGAGGTAGCGCTTGATCCTGTTCGCGGTGTCCAGCAGCCGGAGTTGATAGCCGACCGAGGAGAGCACGCCGGCGCTCTTGATGGCGTCGAGGATCTCAAGGCCCTTGTCCATGTCGAGGACAACGGGCTTCTCCACGAACAGGTGCAACCCGGCCTCGGCGGCCAGGATCTCCGCGTCGGTGTGCGCGAAGGGCGGGATGGAGACGTAGAGAGCGTCCATCTCCGCTTCATCGAGCATCTTGTGGTAGTCGGTGTACGTCGCGCCGCCGAACTCATCTGCGGCGCTGCGTGCGGTCTGCTCATTGAGGTCGCAGATCGAGACGATCTGAGCCTCGTCAACTTCGCTCAGGCGCTGCATGTGGCCGCGAGCGTTCCCGCCCGCACCGATGAAACCGATCTTCACAGCGGACATGCGTATGCACTCCCCACGTGGCAGTCAGTCGATGCTACGGGGCATTCGCCCCGATAGAGCGGCGCACCTGCTCGGGCCGCTGGTCGGAGATCTTCAGCCGCTCAGACCGCCCCTCCCCCGATCCTGCAAGCAGAGAGCGCCTGGCGGATGCTCTCGGCGACCTGCCGCGCGAGGACCTCCGAACCCTCCGGTGAGAAGTGCACATCCGCCGGGCGCTGGATCTTCGAGAGCTGCGGCAGCGCAAACGCGTAGAGGTCGTCAATGGCGACCGAATGCTCAAACATGATCGCCTCCGCCACCTGATCGCAGGCGATCACGTCTCCCGGCCGCCGCGTGGGCCCGCCGACTGGATCCGGCACAGGGTGGTCGAGGCCCAGACAACCTCCGCACCTGTCTGCTTGAGCTTACTCCATCTCCGTAGGCTATACGCTCCCGGTGCGCGCGAAGCTCGTTCAACGACGGCGTCGTGGAGCTTGGGCACCCCATCGCGGCGCTCCATCCACTCGATCGCGAAGCTCTCGATGAACGCTCGGCGCGCGTTCTGCGTGAAGCCGATGGCGTAGGGCGTGCGGTCGGGCCGGCGATGCTCCAGGGCGGCGATGGCGCGTTCTCGATTGGTCATCTCGAGGACATCCCTCCTGCGCACATGACGACGGGAGGACCCGGAGGCCCTCCCGTATGCTCGTCGCACCGCCACTGACTGCCTGCGTCAGATGGGGAACTTGATGTTCGACGAGACGCCGACGCCGGAGACGCCGCGGATGCTGCTGGTCAGGTTGCTCCGCGTGGTTACCGGGAGGAGCGCGCGGCCGCGCAGCTCGCCGACGCTCAGCTCAAGCTCGCCAACCGCCTGGACGGAGCGGACCTGCTCGCGCGGGCCCATGACCTGCGCGGCGCCGACCGCATTGCGGCCCGCCTCGCCAACGCGCAGGATCGGAACGACCTTCGTGGCGTCCGCGATCTCAGCCTCGCGCTGGCGCAGGAGATCGTTGATCGCGTTATCAATCTCGTCACTGAACTGCGTTACGACCCAGCCGATGCCGAAGACCTTGATCAGGTCAATCAGCGTGTCGCCAACCTGAGCGCGGGCCGGCTGCGGCCCCATCGCCATGCCGAGCACGAAGGCCCAGACGACGACGAGAACGGTCAGGTTTCTCATGCTGCTTCTTACTCTCATCCTCGTGGCCTCCTTTAGATCTCGATGTCGAGAAGTCCGGTGACACCGACCTGCTGAACGCGGTCGAGGCCGCCTCTGGTGCGAACTGGTACGTAGACGTCGATCTCCAGCACGCCGCGCCAGCGCATCTCAAGCTGCGTGCAGGCGATGACGTCACGGACCCGAGCCTGAGGGCCATTGACGCGAGCCATACCGATCGCGGTGCTGCCACCGATGCTCAGGATCGGGACGATCTTGTCCTCGTAGCGGACATTGCGCCAGTCATAGTTGCCCCGTCCGCCGCCGCCCTGCGCGCCGCTGCCAACCTGGCCGCCACTGCCACCGCCGCCGGTGACCGGAGTGCCCACAGAGGGGCTGACGCCCATCGCGGTCTGGATGTTGGTCTGCCACGCCTGCGCGAGGCCCATCGCTGAGGACCCAAGGGCCCGTGCTTCCGAGGGATTGACGTCCACAATCAGGTCGCCATGCGCTCGGAGCTCCGCCGCGCCACCCGAACCTCTGCGGACGGCGAGATCATACGGCGAGAACGGGCCTGAGACCCAGTTGCGGATGCGCTCCGCGACGATTCTCGCCCGCTCGGGAGCCGAGAAACCACCTGCTGAAGTCCTCATGCGGATCACGATCTGCCCGTTGACGAGGACTTCCCCTACGGTCTGATTGTTGATCCGGTTGGCACGGTCAGTGATGGTCGGCCTGTTCCCGCGCTGGGCCTCGGCGACTGAGCTGCCGATGCCCACGGCGCTATCCGCCTGCGCCCCGAGCCAGAATGCTACCCCGGCCAGGGCGCACAGGAGAAGGGCATAGCCCGCACCTGTTGCCATGGATCTGAATCTGAACAAGTTACTCCACCTCCTCATCCGGACCCGCCTGCGCAGGCCCTTTGTTCCGCTTGCTTCGGAGCCTCGATCTTCGCCCCCCCTACTACCTCTTCGACACCCCCTTTCCGCCTCCTGCCACAATCTTCCCCAGCCCCGGGGGGCGGCGCCCGCCGGAGGAAGTCATACCCGAGACCTGCCGGTGTCAAACGGCGCCCCCGGGGGACGCTGACCCTCCGGCTGCGATTGACGAAATGCGCTCGGCAGGATAACCTTGGACCAGTGGCGAAAAGCCGAAGGCTTTATGCCGCCGTTCAGGCTGCACCAGGAGTACATGAGGGCGCGAAGCACCAGCCAGCCTCGCCCGGCAGCCATTGCGCGCCAGATCTGTCATGTCTATCAGCAACACTCGGAGGGTACCATGGAACGTATTGACGAGCTGTGCATCAACACCATCCGCGGGCTCGCGATGGACGCAGTGGAGAAGGCCAACTCGGGTCACCCGGGGATGCCGATGGGCGCCGCGCCCATGGGCTACCTGGTCTACGAGAAGTACATGCGCCACAACCCGCTCAACCCGAAGTGGCCAGATCGCGACCGCTTCCTGCTCTCCGCGGGGCACGGCTCAATGCTGCTCTACGCGCTGCTGCACCTCACGGGCTACGATCTCCCCATGGAGGAGTTGAAGGACTTCCGCCAGTGGGAGAGCATGACGCCGGGGCACCCTGAGTACAATCACACCCCTGGCGTTGAGACCACCACAGGCCCCCTCGGCCAGGGCTTCGCCAATGGCGTCGGCCTCGCCATCGCCGAGGCGTTTCTCGCGCACCACTTCAACCAGCCCGAGGGCTCGGATGAGGACTTTCGGCTCGTGGACCACTACACCTGGGTCCTCTGCTCCGACGGCGACCTCATGGAGGGCATCTCCCACGAGGCGGCCTCACTCGCCGGGCACCTCGGCCTCGGGAAGCTGATCTACCTCTACGATGACAACCACATCTCCATCGAGGGCAACACGAGCCTGGCCTTCAGCGAGAACATCCCCAAGCGCTTCGAGGGCTACAACTGGCATGTGCAGGTCGTCGAGGACGGGAACGATCTCGATGCGCTCTCGTCGGCAATCGAGGCCGCGAAGGCGGAGACGAAACGCCCCTCGATCATCTGCGTGCGAACGCACATCGCCTACGGCAGCCCGATGCAGGATGAATCAGAGTCGCACGGCGCGCCGCTGGGCGAGGACAACATCCGGGCAGCCAAGGAGTTCTACGGCATGCCCGCCGATGAGCAGTTCTACGTGCCCGATGAAGTCCGTGCGAAGATGGAGCAGGCGATCGAGCGCGGGCGCAAGGCGGAGGAGGAGTGGAAGCAGCGCCTCGCGCGCTACCGCGAGCGCTTCCCCGAGCAGGCCGCGATCTTCGACCGCTCAATCGCCGGTACGCTGCCGGATGACTGGGACGTGGACCTGCCGGTCTTCACGCCCGACAGCGGGAAGATCGCCACGCGCAGCGCTTCCGGCAAGGTCATCAATGCGATCAAGGACCACCTGCCCACGCTGATCGGTGGCTCCGCGGACCTCGCGCCCTCCACAAAGACGCTCATGGACGGTGAGGGAGGGTTCTGCCTCCAGGACTGTGGCGGGCGCAATATGCACTTCGGCGTGCGCGAGCACGCGATGGGCGCGATCGTTAACGGCATGGCCCTGCACGGCGGCGTCATCCCCTACGGCGCCACCTTCCTCGTGTTCTCCGACTACATGCGCCCGGCGCTGCGGCTCTCGGCGATCATGAACGCGAACTCGCAGTGGGTCTTCACGCACGACTCCATCGGCGTGGGCGAGGACGGCCCGACGCACCAGCCGATCGAGCACGTGATGAGCCTGCGCGCGATTCCCTGCATGACCGTCATCCGCCCCGCGGACGCCAACGAGACCGCGATGGCATGGAAGATCGCGATCGAACGGCAGGGGCCGGTTGCGCTCGCACTCACGCGGCAGAACCTGCCGATCCTCGATCCGGAGAGCACTCCGGTGCGCGAGGGCACGCTGCGCGGCGCGTATACCCTCGCGGACGCCGAGGGTGAACTGCAGATCGTACTGATCGCCACCGGCTCGGAGGTCGCGCTGGCGCTGGATGCTCGCGAGGCGCTGCAGGCGCAAGGCGTCGGCGCGCGAGTGGTCTCCATGCCCTGCATGGAGATCTTCGCAGAGCAGCCCTCGCACTACATCGAGAATGTGCTCCCGGCGGGCGTGCCGAAGCTCTCTATCGAGGCCGGCATCACCCTCGGCTGGGAGCGCTGGACCGGCTGTCAGGGCAACTCGATCGGCATCGACCGCTTCGGCGCATCGGCGCCGGGCGATGAGGTCTTCGAGAAGCTCGGCTTCACCGTGGAGAACGTGGTGAAGCGCGCGACGGCGATCGTGCAGGGGGAGTAGGACCGCGATCCAGTCCTTTCGTGCGGGAACATGAGACGTGGACGACGAAGTAGACCCCAGGGGGCGAGCATCAACTGCTCGCCCCTCATCATTGCGGTTCGGGAACGGACCACTGCGTCCGGGTGAGGTGGCAGTATGAAGCTCGGCATGTTCGGGTTGGGCAGGATGGGGGCCAATATGGCCCTGCGGCTGATGCGCAAGGGCCACGAGATCTCCGGCTGGAGCCGCTCCGAAGGCACCGTGAGCGAGGCTCGCGAGGTCGGCATCCCCGCCACGACGGACCTCGAGGCCGCAGTAGCGGAGCTTGCGCCGCCGCGCGTGCTCTGGATGATGGTGCCGGCTGGCGATCCGGTTGACGGGATGATCGGCGCGCTCAAGCCATTCACTGAGCCCGGCGACATCTTCATCGATGGAGGGAACTCGCGCTACAAGGATACGCTCCGGCGCGCCGAGCGCCTCTCCGAGGAGGGCTACCACCTCCTCGATGTCGGCACCTCCGGCGGCATCTGGGGCCTCGAGGAGGGCTACGCGCTGATGGTTGGCGGCGATGGGGCGGTCGTCGAGAGCCTCCGGCCGATCTTCGCGGCGCTTGCTCCTGACGAGGACAGGGGCTGGGCCCGCGTGGGCTCAGCAGGCGCCGGGCACTTCGTGAAGATGGTGCACAACGGCATCGAGTACGGGATGATGCAGGCGTACGCCGAGGGCTTCGCGCTGATGAAGCACAAGCAGGAGTTCGACTTCGACCTGCACACGATCGCCGAGACATGGCGCTACGGCTCCGTGGTGCGCTCGTGGCTGCTGGATCTGGTCGCGCGTGGCCTGCACGCGGAGGGGCAGGACCTCGAAGAGATCGCCCCGTGGGTCTCCGATTCGGGAGAGGGCCGCTGGATGGTCGAGGAGGCGATTGAGACCGCCACGAACCTCCCGGTGATCTCGCTGGCCCTCATGCAGCGTTTCGCCTCGCGCGATGAGGATCAGTTCGCGAACCGGCTGCTCGCGGTCATGCGTAACCAGTTCGGCGGACATGCGGTGAAGGGCACCGAGGAGGGCGGGGAGAGCGGTGAGTGAGCTTGATCGCCATCTGATGGTAGTGATCGGCGGCACCGGTGACCTGATGCGCCGCAAGCTCCTCCCTGCGATGCGCCGCCTGACCGAGGAGGGCGTGCTGCGCGAGAAGACGGTCATACTCGCCGCGGGCCGGCGCACCACCTTCGATGACGAGAGCTACCGCAAGTGGGCGCATGAGGCGCTGGAGGACGCCGGCCTCCCCCATGACGCGCAGGGCTCCGGGTGGTGCGAGAGGTGTCTGCACTACCAGGCGCTCGGCGAGCAGACACCCGAGGATTTCCAGCGCCTCAAGCAACGGATCGCGGAGCTTGAGCGGGAGCACAATCTGCCCGGGAACCGCGTCTTCTACATGGCGACGCCACCGGGAGCATTCATCGACATGACCGAGATGCTCGGTGAGGCCGGACTCAATGAGGCCCCGGGGTGGACGAGGATAGTGGTCGAGAAGCCGTTCGGCCACGACCTCGCCTCCGCTCAGGAACTCAATGAGCGCGTCCACCGCAACTTCTCCGAACATCAGATCTACCGGATCGACCACTACCTCGGCAAAGAGACCGTGCAGAACCTGCTGACCTTCCGCTTCGCGAATACTCTCTTCGACTCCGTCTGGAACCGCGACCGTATCGCCTCGGTCGAGATCACCGTGGCGGAGGACATCGGGGTCGAGGAGCGCGGAGAGTTCTACGATTCGGTCGGCGCGCTTCGTGACATGGTGCAGAACCACCTGACGCAGCTTCTCACAATCACCGCCATGGAGCATCCGGTGGAGTTCGAGGCGGACGCGATCCGCGACGAGAAAGTGAAGGTGCTGCGCTCAATGGCACCGATGGACCCGAGCCAGGTCATCTTCGGCCAGTATACGGCAGGCGAAGTGGATGGCGAGCCTGTGCGAGGCTATCTCGACGAGAAGGGCGTCACCGTGGGCTCGCGCACGCCGACATTTGTGGCGCTCCGCGGCTATGTGCAGAACTGGCGTTGGCAGGGAGTACCGTTCGTGCTGCGCACCGGCAAACGCCTGGCCGAGAAGCGAACGCAGATTGTCATCAGCTTCCGCTGCCCGGTCCTCTCGCTCTTCCAGCGGCACCCGCACGCGACGGTGCGCGCCAACTCGCTGGTGATCACGCTGCAGCCGGACGAGGGCTTCGACCTGTGCTTTGAGGTGAAGGCGCCGCGCGACCCGCTACGCCTTCATACCCAGAGCCTGTCATTCCGCTACGATGAGGCTTTCGAGGAGCTGCCGGAGGCGTACGAGACGCTGCTGGTGGACATCGTGGAGGGCGACCAGACGCTCTTCGTCCGCGGCGATGAGGTCGAGGAATCATGGCGGCTCTACGCGCCGCTGCTGCAGGCCGAGCAGCGCGTCTACCCGTACGCGGCCGGCACGATGGGCCCGGGCGAAGCGAACCGTATCCTGGTGCCACGCGGGGAGGCGTGCCCGATATGAACGAGCCTCAGTCGCGTGTTTTCGAGACGCTTGAGGAGGCCAGCCGGGCGCTCGCGGAGGCGGTCGCGGCGCAGCTCCGGGAGGCGGTTGCCGCCAACGCAAGCGCCACGCTTGCGCTATCCGGCGGGAGTACGCCGCAGCGCATGCACGCGATCCTCGCGGAGCACGAGGTGCCGTGGCCGCGCGTGCACGTCTTCATCGGCGACGAGCGCTTCGTGCCCGCTGACGATCCGGCGAGCAACTACGGCATGGCGCGGAGGACGCTGCTCGATGCAGTTCCGATCCCGCCGGAGAACGTCCACCGGTGGCGGACCGACCTGGCCTCGCCCGAGGATGCCGCGCTGGAGATGCAGGGGCAACTTGCGGAGGTCTTCGGCTGCAGCATCGCCACCGGCACACCGCCACGCTTCGACGTGATGCTGCTCGGGATGGGCGCCGACGGGCACACAGCATCGCTCTTCCCCAACTCCATCGCGCTCTCGATCGACAGCCGCTGGGCCGTGCCGACGGAGGCGCCGGATGAGCCACGAGAGCGCGTCACGCTGACGCTGCCGGTGCTGAACGCCTCGCGCGCGGTGCACTTCCTCGTTTCGGGCGCGGACAGGCGGGAGGCGCTTCGCCGCGCAATGGGCGACCCGATGCAGCCGGAGAACTGCCCGGCGTCGCTGGTCAGGCCTACCGATGGCACTCTGACGTGGTGGCTGGACAGGGAGGCGGCGCCATGAGAAGCGGCAGCACGCTGCGCCTGATCGTCAGCCTGATCACCTGCTTCCTGCCCTCCGCTGTGGGCGCAATGGGCCAGCAGGGCGGCGGGGAGTGGTATCAGAGCCTCACCAAGCCCCCGCTCAATCCGCCGGGGTGGGTCTTCGGCCCGGTGTGGTCGACCCTCTACCTCCTGATGGGCATCTCCCTCTTCCTCGTCTGGGAGCGCCACGATCGCCGGGGAGCGACTTTGGCGGTCGGTGTCTTCGGCGCGCAGTTGGTCCTCAACGCAGCCTGGTCTCCCGCATTCTTCACGCTGCACTCGCCCGCCCTGGCACTTGCCATCATCATCCCGATGCTGATCCTCATCGCACTGAGCATCCTGCTCTTCCGCCGGGTGAGCCCGCCCGCTGGCTGGCTGCTTCTCCCCTACCTCGCGTGGGTCAGCTTCGCTACCTACCTCAACGCCTCGATCTGGTGGTTGAACCGGTAGCGGCGCGTTGGCTGGCGACAGAGGTCTGCTGCTCTTCGGAGCGAACTTCCGCGAGTTCGCGGTCTCCTGGTTGGCAAAGAGATGAGGGACTACTTTGAGCGACTACGGTATCATTGACAACCACTGCCACTACCGGCGCTTGGATGGCTTCCTCGACGAAATGCTCGCGGCTGCTGAGGAGGCGGGAGTAGAGTGGCTCTGCCTGAACGGTGGCGGCGAGCGCTGGCGGCAGTATGGTAACGACGAGGTCATGGCCGCGGCGGAGGCGCACCCCGACCGCATCATCCCTGTCGCGTTCATCCACCTCGGCGAGGACGCAGCGGCCGATGTCCGCGCGTGGCATGCCGCGGGCTTCCGCGCGCTGAAGACGCAGTACCCGGTGGACATGTATGATTCCGAGGCGTTCTTCCCGGTCTATGAAGCCGCCGAGGAACTGCGGATGCCCATCCTCTTCCACACCGGCATCAGCGCCCGCTTCATCCCCGAGCACGATCGCTGGAACGTCTCCTCGCGCTTCATGATGCCGCTCACGCTCGACCGCATCGCCCGCTGCTTTCCCGACCTGACTATCTGGGGCGCGCACCTCGGCTACCCCGACACCTGGCACGCTGCCTACCTGATGATCCTGCACCCGCACGTCTACTTCGACATCTGCGGGATTCCTGCCTCACAGCGCTCGCTCCAGCCGTGGGGCGAGATGCTCCCGCGCGAGGAGCACTGGGGGAAGCTCGTCTTCGGCACCGAAGGCGGCCCGCAAGGCTTCAAGCCGCTCCTCACACGCTACCGGGCGCTGATGGATGAAGCTGGAGTGAGCGCCGAGGTGCAGCGACGCGTCCTGCGAGACAACGTGGCTGAGGCGCTGGGAATATGACTGAAGGGAATGACGACATCTGACCGCACTCAGCATTCGGGAGCCGGGGCGTGAGCTGCCGGTCTCGCGAAGATGCGACGTGCTGGTCGCGGGCGGCGGGCCGGGCGGGATCTGCGCCGCGGTGGCCGCTGCTCGCGCAGGAGCGAGGACGCTGCTCGTCGAGCGCTACGGCTTCCTCGGAGGCATCGCGACCGCCGGCTGGGTGGACCTGCTGCTGGGCATAGCGCCCGCACGCACGGGCGAGATGGTCGTCGGCGGCATCTTCCGCGAGATCGTGGATGAGATGGCCGCCCTGGGCTGCGCGCGTCCGTTCGATGAGGGCATCGCGAAAGGGCGCATACCGTTCGAGCCGGAGGCATTCAAGCTCGTGGCCGACACCATGGTGCTCGGCAGCGGGGCCGACCTGCTGCTGCACTCGGTCGTGAGCGACGCCATCGTTGAGGGTGACCGACTGCAGGCGGTGGTGCTCGAGGGCAAATCCGGGGCGCATGCGGTGGAGGCGGGCGTCTTCGTCGATGCGACCGGCGACGCGGACGTGGTCGCGCGCTCCGGCGCCCGCTGGGAGATGGGCCGCCCCGCCGATGGGCGCGTGCAGGCCATGAGCCTGATCCCGCAGATGGGCGGCCTCAATCTCGACCGCGTGCCCACGCGCGGAGGCGGTGCCTCCGAGAACGCGCAGGCCCTGATGCGCGAGGCGATGCTCGCGGGCCTCCCGGCCTACCGCTGGCACACACCCGAGCGCAGCCCCGATGAGCGGCAGGACGCGCTCTCGTTCAACGTTACGCACCTTAGCGGCGATCCAACAGACGTGCGCGATCTGACGCGCGCGGAGGTCAAGGGTCGACGTGACGCCTGGGAGATCGCGTGCTGGATGCGCGAGACGGTGCCCGGCATGGAACGCTCGCATCTGCAACTCACCGCGCACATGGTCGGCGTCCGCGAGAGCCGGCGGATGGTGGGGCTCGAGACGGTCAGCGGCGACGATGTGCTCGCCAGCCGGAAGCGTCCCGACACGATCGCCCGCTGCACCTTCGGCCTGGACGTGCACTGCCCGATGGCGCACACAGGGCCGGAGGCGGTGGAGGTCGGCGGCGTCGCCTGCCGCCGCTCATGCGGCAAGCGCGACTGCCACATGCTGACCCAGCACCTCGACGAGGTTCCTGCGCACGGCGCCGCGGCCGATCGCTCATGGTATGACATCCCCTGGGGCGCCCTCGTGTCTGCGGACCTTCGGAATCTCGCCACCTGCGGGCGCAGCGTCTCCGCCGATCATCGTGCGATGGCCTCGCTGCGGGTGATGGGCCCCGCGATGGCCACCGGCCAGGCGGCCGGACAGGGCGCGGCGATGGCCGCCGCATCCGGCGACCTCACGCAGGTGGATGTTACTGAGCTCCAGCGACGCCTGCGCGAGGCCGGAGCCGCCGTCTGATCACAGCCTACTGCCGTTACAGACTTCGTTCGAATGACACGAGGAGGCAGCCTTCATGGCCACTATCACACTGCCGGAACGCGCGGTACCTGTTATCGGGGAGTATGACGTCATCGTAGCCGGGGGCGGCCCGGGCGGGATCCCCGCCGCGATCGCCGCTGCACGGGCAGGCGCACGCACGCTCCTGATCGAGCGCTACGGCTACCTGGGAGGGATGGCGACGGCCGGATTGATCAGCGTGATCCTCGGCACCCGTGCCTCCGGCACCGATGAGCCGATGATCGGCGGCATCGCAGCCGAGCTTTGCCGCGAGATGCACTCGCTCGGCGGTGCGCCCGACTACGACGAAGCCGTCAAGCGCGGCGGAATCTCCTTCGATCCCGAGGCCTTCAAGCTCGTGGCGGATGCCCTCGTGCTCGGCAGCGGCGTCGACCTGCGCCTGCACTCCTGGGCGGTTGACGCGATCACCGAGGACGGGATGATCACCGCGCTCGTGCTGGAGAGCAAGTCGGGCCGCCAGGCGGTCACCGGGAAAGTCTTCGTGGACGCTACAGGCGACGCCGACCTCGTCTGGCTCTCGGGCGCTCGGTACACGCAGGGCCGGGAGTTCGATGGCGCGGTGCAGGCGATGGGCACCATGTTCCGCATAGGGGGCGTCGATGAGGAGCGGCTCCCGGCAGGCGAACTTCGCGAGGAGATCATGGAGCGCGCGCGGGATGCGGTCAGCTCCGGCGAGATCAACGCGTATAACCCGGGTTGGGGCGGCATGATTGCGGGCAAGCTCGCGGGCGAGCACATGCCGAATGCCACGCGTTTTGCGGGCGACCCCTGCAGCGTGGAGGACCTTACCCGCGGCGAGGTCCAGCTTCGCCGCGACACCTGGCAGCTCATGGACTGGTGGCGCGCGAACGTCCCGGGGCTGGAGGACGCGTACTTGATCCAGACGCCGCCGCACATCGGCCTGCGCGAGAGCCGTCAGATGGTCGGCATGAGTGTCATCACCGGCCAGGATGTCGTGGATGCGCGCCGCGTTGACGACGCTATCGCGCGTTGCCCGTACTGGATCGACATCCATTGCCCGCTCGGGCGGACGAAGAACTCGACGCACCTGTGCTACAAGAAGTGCCCGAATGATCCGCCGTGCGCGATGTACCAGGAGCGCTACGAGGACCTGCCGGGGAACGCCGATGACGCCCACCGCGAGGGCCTCTACCCGCGCGACGGCCTGTGGTTTGATATCCCCTGGGGCAGCATCGTCTCCGCGGACATTCCGAACCTGCTCACGGCAGGGCGCTGTATCTCGTGCGATCATCAGGCGATGAGCGCGCTGCGGGTCATGGGCACATGCATGGCGATCGGCCAGGCCGCCGGTGAGGGCGCAGCGATGGCCGCGGACGCGACGGGCGGTGACGCTGCGAAGCTGGATGTTCCGGCGCTGCAGGATCGGCTGCGCGGGAACGGCGCTGCTTGCTGAGAAGCGAGCCCGCCTCGGTCGCCGGCAGCATCCGGGCCAGCGAGGCAGTAGCACAAATGAAGAGGCGGCCCGGTAGATATGCCGGGCCGCCTCGTTGTTTGTCTGGTGTGGCGAGCAGGCTCAGACGGCCTTTGAGCCGCCGGTTACGCGCTCGTGGACCTCAAGCTCCGCGGCGCTCTTGCGCTTGGACATGACCAGCGTGACCGCGATCACGGCCGCGAGCAGGATGCCGATGATCCACATGACCGGGGTGGTCGAGGATTCCATCGGCTGGCTGCCAGGGATGACGATCAGCGGGACGATCAGCAGACCGACCATGTTCATGACCTTGATCAGCGGGTTCAGCGCGGGGCCGGCGGTGTCCTTGAATGGGTCGCCAACCGTGTCGCCGGTTACGGCCGCGGCATGGCTGTCTGAGCCCTTGCCGCCGTACGCGCCGTCCTCGATGACCTTCTTCGCGTTGTCCCATGCGCCGCCGGCGTCACACAGCAGCACAGCCATGAGCTGGCCGGTGACGATGATGCCGGCGAGGAAGCCGCCGAGGCCGAGCCAGCCGAACCACGCGCCGACAACGATCGGCGAGAGGACCGCCAGCATCCCGGGGGCGATAAGCTCCTTGATCGCTGAGGAGGTGCAGATATCCACGACCTTCGCGGACTCGGGCATCGCGGTGCCCTCCATGAGGCCCGGGATCTCGCGGAACTGCCGGCGCACCTCGTTGATGATCTGGAAGGCGGCGCGGCCAACCGCGCGGATCGTCATTGAGCTGAAGAGGAAGGGCATGGCGCCACCGATCAGGACGCCGATGAAGACCAGCGGCTGATCCAGCGGGATCGAGTAGTCGGCGAGCGCCTGAATGCTCACCGATTCCCCCGCGGCTCCGCCGGCCTTCGCAGCGGCAACCTTGGAGAGGAAGGAGCCGTAGAGTGCGATGGCCGCAATGACAGCCGAGGCGATCGCCAGACCCTTCGTCGCGGCCTTGGTGGTGTTGCCTACCGCGTCGAGCAGCTCAACGGTCGGCATGGCCTCCGGAACGTTGGCCATCTCACAGATGCCCTGGGCGTTGTCAGCAACGGGCCCGTAGGTGTCCATGGAGATGACGACGCCGGTGGTGGTGAGCATGCCGAGGCCGACCAGCGAGACGCTGTAGAGAGCGCCGATCGGGTCGCCCGGGAAGAGGAGGACGGAGAAGAACACACATGCGCAGATAACAAGCACCGCCCAGACTGAGCCCTCCAGACCGACACCGAAGCCGGCGAGGATGTTGGTGGCCGCTCCCGTCTGGGAGGCCTCAGCGATCTCCTGAACCGGAGAGTACTGGGGCGAGGTGTAGTACTCGGTGAGCTTGTAGATGCCCACAGCGAGGACGAGACCGGCGAAGGTGGCCGCAAAGAGCTTGGCGCCATCGTACTCTCCGGCATAGCCGAAGGCCACTCCGGCGAAGCCGATCGCGGAGAGGACGGCGGCCCACATGAAGCCACGGGTGATCGGCTTCATCGGGTGCTCGGACTCGTCCTTGAGCGTGACGATCTCGGTTCCGATGATCGAGGTGAAGACGCCGATGGCGCGGACGATCAGGGGGAAGATGATCCAGGTGCGCGCGAGATCCGGGTTCTCGCCTGCATGGGCGAGTGCGAGGATCATCGAGGCGACCAGAGTAACCTCGTAGGACTCGAAGATGTCGGCGGCCATACCCGCGCAGTCCCCGACGTTGTCACCGACGTTGTCGGCGATAACCGCTGCGTTGCGGGGGTCGTCCTCGGGAATACCCGCCTCGACCTTACCGACGAGGTCAGCGCCTACATCCGCGGCCTTCGTGTAGATGCCGCCGCCGACCCGCATGAAGAGCGCGAGCAGCGAACCACCGAAGCCGAAGCCGAGGAGGATCTCCGTGGCGTACGCCTTGAAGATCATGAAGATGATGGTCGCGCCGACGAGGCCCATGGCGACGGTGAACATACCCGCAACCGCACCGGACCGGAAGGCAACTGCAAGTGCCTCCTTGGTCGAGGTGCGAGCTGCCGCCGCGCAGCGCACATTGCCGCGGACGGCAAGGTTCATGCCGACGAAGCCGGTCAGACCGGACGCGAAGCAGCCGAGGAGGAAGGCGATGCCGCGGCCCAAGCCGAGTGCAACGCCGGAGATCTCCTCATTGCCGTGCCCAAGGCCGGTAAGGGTGAGCGCGATGAACAGAATGACCACGATCCCGATGATCGTGCGGAACTGCCGGCTGAGGTACGCCGACGCTCCCTCCTGGATCTGGCCGGCGATCTGCTGCATCTTCTCCGTGCCGGCATCCTTCCCCAGGATCTCCTTGCGCAGCTTGAGGCCGTAGCCGATGCCGATGAGCGCGGTCACCAGCGTGCCCCAGAGCGCAAAGGTTTCGAAAGCTGAGAACTGCCCGATATCCACTGTTGGATTCCTCCCAGTGTCTGAGCCTGCCTTGATGGCAGCCTCCGTTGGTGGGTGTGAAGACTCTCTGACGAGGGATGTTATCAGAGCGGGGTCCTACGCCCGGTTTGAAAGACGGCCCATTGTAACGCCCTTCGCCTCCGCAGGCAAGGCCATCTGCCTGCAAAACCAAAGAATCTACATAAAACCTGAAAGATCGGCCGCGATGGCCAGCAAACCCATGGCGTAGCAGTAGACGGCGAACCACTTCAGGTTTCTCGATTGCACTGCGCCGATGACGAGCCGAATCGCCAGGTAGCCGGTCACCGCGGAGACCACCAGACAGACGGCGTAGAGGCCAAGACCGCCGCCGGCGCCCTGCTCGATCAGGTCCTTGAGCTTGAAAACCGTGCCTCCCAGAATTGCCGGCACGGACATCAGGAACGCGAAGCGCGCCGCCCACTCCCGCTCGAAACCCACCGCGAGGCCGGCGGAGATCGTTGAGCCGGAGCGGGATATCCCTGGCACTACTGCCACTGCCTGTGCCACGCCAACAAGTAACGCATCCACCGCGGTCGTCTGACGGTCGCTCTTCAGACGCCGGCCGAGGCGCTCGGAGATCAGCAGGGCTGTTCCCGTCACCAGCAGCGCGCAGCCGACCGCCCATGGCAAGTTCATCAGCGCCTCAACCTGCTCCTCGAAGAGCACTGCGACTACCGCGGGCAGCGTCGCCACCACGAGCAGGATCAGCAACCGCCTCCCCCAGCCGCAGGACTCTCCCTCGCCCGCATCGCGGCTCGGCCGGAAGACGTCGCGCAGAATCTCCAACAGGTCGCAGCGGTAGTAGCAGACCACCGCTGCCAGCGTACCGAGATGAACGAGCACAACGAACTCCAGCGGAAGCTCCTCACGCGCACCCAAAAGCCAGTGGCCGAGAGCGAGATGACCCGAACTGGAGACCGGCAGGAACTCAGTCAGACCCTGGATGATGGCCAGGGTGATCGCTTCAAGCGCGCTCATCCGCGTTCTCGACTCCGTTCACTTGAGCCTCGGGGCTTTCGTCGGTGGCTGCATTCCCCACCGCAACTACAGCTTCGCCACAGGGTACTTCGCGGTTGCCGGGAGGCTCTTCGTCCGACCCGTCCACGCCGCCAGGTCTCTCAACATCCGGTTCGCGCCCGAGGAGGCTGTCGATCTCTCGGCTCTGCCCGCCCGAGCGCACGTAGTCCCGGTAGTGGAGCCAGGCGACCCGTGCCGCCGCCAGCACTGGCACGGCAATGAAGATGCCGATCATCCCGAAGAACTCGGCGCCGACAAGCAGCCCGACCAGCACGACCACGGGATGGAGCTGCGCGCCCTCTGCCATCAGCTTGGGCGAGATAACGCGATCGGTGACGAGTTGGATCGCGCCATAGACGATGAGCACCACGATCGTGGTATTCAAGCCCACCTGCAGCAGAGAGATCGCCGTGATGGCAACTACGGCCGCGACTCCTCCAAGCACCGGCACCATGTTCGCGATACCGGCGAGGATGCCGAAGGTCAGGAAGACGTCCACTCCCGCGAAGTAGAGAGTGCCTGCGGTCGCAACGCCCGTCATCAGCGAGATCAGCATCACCGTATGCACGTAGCGCTGGATGACGCCATCCATGTCGTCCAGCATCAGGTGATAGCGCTCACGCGCACCGGGTGGGATGTAGTTGCCGATGCCATGACGGATACTGCTGGCGTCGGTCAGGAAGTAGTACGAGAAGACCGGAACGATGAGCAGGGCGATGATGTAGCTGCCGCTCGACAGGATCGTGGAGATCAGGTTGACCTGCCACTGCAGGAGTGATCTCCCCCATGCCTGGAGGCGCGCGCTCACTTCCGTCGTGATACGCTCGACGGTCCATTCCCGCTCCGCCGCGGCAATCTGCTGCTCAATCTGGACGCGGTACTCGTCTGGCAGGCGGCTGAGAAGACCATCTACGAAACCATCAACCTGCCCACTCAGGTCCTCCTGCGCCCACCGCGTAATCGTCTGCAGGACCTGGCCGACCTCGTCCACGATCGGTGTGATAACGACGGTTGTCAACAACACGACGAGGGCCAGGAAGAGCACGATCGTCAACAGGGCCGCGAGTGAGCGTTTGCTGCGCCTCTGCATCCTCACAGGTATGCGGCAGAGCAGGTTGACGACAGGCAGCAGAAAGTAGGCCAGGGCAATGGCGAAAACGAGAAGAATGAGCGTGTCTCGCGCACGCGCGAGCAGGTAGTTGAGCGTTGGCGGGAGATTGAAGACGGCGTAGAAGATGAGTGCGACGACCACCGCGAGGAAGATGATCCTCCGGTTCGTCCACGGATCTGCTACAACCGGCTGCCGATCCTCGGCCATCGCCGCGCGCCCCTGCTACTTCTGAGGTTCATAGCGGAACTCCTCAGGAGGAGTGTCCCGCAGTTCAAGCACGTACTCCAGCGCATCGCAGATCCGCTCAGAGGCGTGCCCATCGCCGTAGGGGCTGCCGCCTCCGGCCATACGAGCGTAGGCCGAGGGATTGCTCAGAAGCTCGGCTCCCGCCTCGTAGATCGCGTCGCTGTCGGTCCCAACAAGTCGCGCCACGCCCGCGTCGATCCCCTCAGGGCGCTCCGTGGTGTCGCGAGCCACGAGGACCGGCACGCCCAGCGCAGGCGCCTCCTCCTGGATCCCGCCCGAATCGGTGAGGATCAGATCTGAGCGGTTCATCAGCCCGACGAAGGTGACGTAGTCGGCAGGCTCGCACAGGCGCACTCTATCGTGGCCGCCCAGAAGCTCGGTCACCGCGCTGCGCACCTTCGGGTTGAGGTGCATCGGGAAGACAACATGCAGGTCCTCGAACCGCTCGACGAGCCGGGAGATGCCGTTGCAGATGCGCGTGAGTGGCACGCCGAGGTTCTCCCGCCGGTGTGCCGTCACAAGCAGCACGCGCCCGTCGAGATCATCCAGCCACTCGAACTCCGTGCCCCCGAGAGTTGGCTTGCGCTCGAGCGTGGTCAGAAGCGCGTCGATGACCGTGTTCCCGGTCACGAAGATCGAGCCCGCGCCTACGCCCTCGCGCAGCAGGTTCTGCTTCGCTCGATGGGTCGCCGCGAGGTGGATGTCCGCCGCGACACCGACCATGCGGCGAAAGACCTCCTCCGGGAACGGTGAGTGGCGATCGCCACTGCGCAGTCCGGCCTCGATGTGCCCGACGCAGATCTGGTTGAAGAAACCCGCCAGTGCCCCTGAGAAGGTCGTCGCGGTATCGCCCTGGACCAGCAGCGCATCGGGCCGACACTCCTGCAGCGCCTCCTCCAGGCCGCTGAAGGCCCGCGAGACGATCTGGCCGAGGGTCTGGTCGTGCTGCATGATGTCGAGGCTCACATCAGGTGTGATCTCAAAGACCTGGCAGACCTGTTCGAGCATCTCCCGGTGCTGTCCGGTTGCCATCAGCAGCGGCTGCAGGTCCTCGCGGCGGCGAAGCTCCTCATAGACCGGCGCCAGCTTGATGGCCTCAGGTCTCGTTCCAAGGATGACGGCGACGGTGAGCGCTATCGTAACCACACTCCCAGCGCTATTGAACACAGTAGCGCGGTAATCGCGTACATAAACAAAACGGTCTCCCGGACGGATAGCCCGCTATCGCGCAGGCGGTGGTGAAGGTGCGCACGGTCCGGGTAGTAGGGCATCTGGCCCTTCATCAGGCGCGACAGGATGGTGCTGGCCGAGTCGTAGATCGGCAGCCCCAGCACGAGCAGCGGCACCACGAGCACGACTGCTGCGGGGCCCTTGACCGCCCCCACCACGGACATGGACGCCAGCATGAAGCCGAGGAACATCGCACCGGCATCGCCCATGAAGATGCTCGCGGGCGGAAAATTGTAGCGCAGGAAACCCAGCGCCGCCCCGGCGAGGGCGGCAACGGCCACCGCTACCTCCGCGCGCCCGGCGACGGCGGCCACCAGTGCGAGGGTGATGGCGGCTATCGCGCTGACGCCACCGGCAAGGCCATCAAGGCCATCAAGCCAGTTGAGCGCGTTGGTGACGAAGGCGATCCACAAGACCGTTACCGGGAGGCTCCACATGCCCATGACGACGATCTCAGGGCCCAGAAAGCCATGCAGCGGGTTCGTGATCTGCTCAACGCGGACGCCAAACAGATAGACAATCAGACCCACCCCAAGCTGCGCCGCGAGGCGCGGGAGAGGCGGCAGTTTGATCTTGTCATCAACCGTTGAGACGATGAGCAGGATCGTGGAGCCAATCAGCAGCCCGACAAGTGGTCGCTCTAGCGGCCAGGTGAACGCGGCTGTTGTGGCCCAGAACGCCGCGAAGATCGCGTGACCACCGCCGAACGGCGTGGGCGTCACGTGCGAGCTGCGCTCCACCGGGTGGTCGAGCAGTCCTGTGCGGATGGCCAGGCGGCGTGCCACTGGCGTGAGGAGCAGGGCAAGCGCCAGCGCGGCCAACAGCGGGAGAACGACCATGTTCACCCCCGATCACCTGTAGATGACCAGCGCTCCAGCGCCACATGCGCCTCAGTCAGCATCTGCCGCGACAGCTCATCCGGATAGTCAGCCTCGTACACGATCCGCTTCACGTTCGCGTTGATCAGCATCTTCGCGCAGGCCACGCAGGGCATGGTCGTGCAGTAGGCGGTGACGTCGTCGAGCTTTACGCCATGGACCGCGGCCTGGATGATGGCGTTCTGCTCGGCATGGAGAGCACGGCACAGCTCCTGCCGCTCGCCCGACGGCACGCCAAGCTGCTCACGATAGCAGCCGCCGAGTTCGGCGCAGTGCTTCAGGCCCTTTGGGGCGCCGTTGTAGCCGGTGGCGAGTATCCGCCGCTCGGAGACCAGGATGGCCCCCACCTGCCTGCGCAGACACGTGGAGCGAGTCGCCACGACCCGGCAGATCTGCATGAAATACTCATCCCACGACGGCCGCTGGTCCAGCATCCCGCCGGTCTGGTCAGGCATGGCAAACGCACCCCTGCGTGCGGTTGATGGTCCGGACTCTCAGCAGCTCTCAAGTGCGGTGATCTTGTCGCGGCGCCGGGCGTGTCGCGGCTCGTCGCTGAAGGGTGTGGTCACAAAGGCCTCGACGATGGCCTTCGCAAGTTCAACGCCGGTCACGCGTGCACCGACGCAGCAGACGTTCGCATCATTGTGTTCGCGGGCCATGCGCGCATGGTACTCAAAGCTGCACAGCGCCGCCCGGACGCCGGGGACCTTGTTCGCGGCGATGGACACGCCGATGCCGGTCCCGCAGGCGAGGACGCCGAGGTCGGCCTCTCCGGCCGCGACCGCCCGGGCAACACCCTCCGCGATGTCCGGGTAGTCCATCGACTCAGGGCTGTCCACGCCGTGGTTGGCTACCTCAATCCCCAGCGAAGCCAGATGCTCCGACAGCTCCTGCTTGAGCTCGATGGCGGCATGGTCGTTCCCTATCGCGATCCTCATCGGCGGGTCCTCCATCACGGGGCAACGCATCGGCCCGCACACCGACACACCGCACCCGCGGTAGTCAAGCGCACGGCCAGCGGGAGATCGTGAGGCGGCGAGGCCTACTCGCTTTGCTGCTGGTCGAGCATTGTCTCCGGATCGCGCGGGAGCCGGACGCTGAACGTTGAACCCCGGCCGACCTCCGTGGACTCGATCCACACGCGGCCACCGTGGGCCTGTGCGAGGTGCTGGACCAGGTAGAGGCCGATGCCGGTGCCGCCGATGGACTTGTGATCCACATCATCGTCAACCTGATGGAAGCGCTGGAAGACGTGGTCGCGATGGCGCTCGGGGATACCGAGCCCCTCATCGATGACATCAATGCGCACCGTGTCACCCTCATCAGTCGCCACGATCTCCACCTTGCCACCGTTGGGTGAGTACTTGACCGCATTGCCCACGAGGTTATCAAGGACCTGGGTCAGCTTATCGGCGTCGGCGCGAATACTGAGGCTGTCGGGCGCCTGCGCAGTGATCGTGTGCTTCTTCGTGTAGGGCTGGTGGTTCGCCGCCACGCGGCGGAGAAGCTGGCTGAGGTCCACGTCGGAGAGCTGCAGGTCGAGACCTCGCCCGGACTCGATCTTCGAGACATTCAGCAGGTCGGAGATCAGGCGTGTGAGGCGGTCGCACTCCTCGTTGATGATGATGAGGAACTCGCGCCTCGTCTCCTCGTCATACATCCCCTCGTCATCCTCGAGCAGGGTGGAGATGAAGCCCTTGATCGAGGTGAGCGGGGTGCGCAGTTCATGGGAGACGGTGGAGACGAAGGCGGTCTTCATGCGCTCCACGCGGCGGATCTCGGTGATGTCGTTGAATATCGCGACAACGCTCTCGACCTCAGCGCTGTCCTCACGCTTCATCAGCGTCGTCTGCGCCTGATAGATCCGCCCGTCCTCATCCCCCAATGTGATCTCGACAGTCCGCTCCTCCCGGCTGTCGAGGCCGGACTTGACCAGGTCGTAGACTTCGCCCGGTGGCACCACAGTAGGGAATGGCTTGCCGGAGTAGTCGTCCGGCGGCATCGCCAGCATCTCGAGCGCAGCGGGGTTGAGGAGGCGCACAACCCCGTGCCGGTTGACGACAATCACCCCCGCATGGATCGAGGCGAAGGCGTCCTGCAGTTCCTCTTTCTCTTCCGTGAGCTGGATGTAGAGCTGCGCGTTCGAGATGACGGCGGCGGCCTGCTCCGCGAGCATCTCCAGCAACCGCATGTCCTCGGTGCTGAAATCCTCATCGAAGCGCTTGTTGAAGACGTGCATGACGCCGATGACACGCTCGTCAACCAGCCGCTCTTCCTCATCGCGCTGCTTAATCACGAGCGGGACGGTGATACCGTTGCGGATTGCCAGCAGTGAGACGATCTCCTTGCTCGTGCGAGGATCGTTGAGCGCGTCGTTGTAGACGACCGACTCGCGATTGCGGAAGACCAGCCCGGCCACGCCATCATCAAGGCCAATCGTGAGCTGGCTGCTCTGCTCCTGGGTAACGCCCATCGCGGGTGGGAGCGGAGTCAGCATGTTGATCTCAGGCTGATGGATCATCAGCAGAACCTTCTCTGACTGGATGATCATCGCGACCTTCTTGATGAGCCTGGCGAGGGTGTTGCGCAGCTCAGGACGCGTCACCACCACCGAAGTCACTTCGGCCATGGTGGTGGCCGTCTCAAGCTCATCTTCGAGGGTATGGATGCGCCTCGTCATCTCCTCGACGACTGAGCGGTAATGCTCCAGCTCCCGCCTCAGCCTTCGTGGGGAATCCGGCGCTTCATTCTGGTCCGACGCCACGGTATCACTCACCTAAGGTGTCTCTGTGAACTAACCAGCCACCAGACGGTGCGCGGCCAGGAGATCCTGGTCGCGCCCGTAGCCCCCGAGGGGTACGCAGGCTACCTGCTACCTGAAGGCGGTACGCGCCAACATCGCGCGGACACCCGCTTCCGCGCCTCGGCAGACGATCAGGGGTCGCTTCGCGTACCCCTCGCGAGGCTTTCCGGCTGCAATTATAGGCCACGAGTACTGCCAAGTCAAGCCAACGCGCTGCTGCCGCAGACGGTCCGCAAAAGGGCCTTACTCTGCGCAATTGCACGCGCTATTCGTGCCCGGCGAGGGCAACTACCGCCGCGACGAACATGCATGAGCCCCACGGAATCAGGCGCTGTTCCGGAAGGATCGTCCCTGTCATGGTCGCCGCCAGACCCATCAGCCACAGGGCCGTTACCAGTACGAAGGTCGCATCTGCCAGAGGTCCTCGCCAGCTGGTGCCACGCATTGAGACGCGCACAAGGCTGAGCCCGATCACCAGCGCGGTAATCGCGCCAAACGTCGCGCCCTCATATGGCGTACCGCCGCGCGGGAGAACCGCGCGCTGCGCCGCCTGTCCGAGTTGCGAGCCCATACTCAGCAGCGGGTAGACCAGCACCAGTCGCATCAGAGCGCCGAAGAGCCGCCCCGTGGCACAGCCGGTACGGTCCTCGGCGTCGCGTCCTGACATCCGCATCATCCGGCTATCGCGCCACCGGTTCGGGCCTGCCGCTCTCGGCCGACGCCCAGGCAGCCTCGGAGAGCTGGATCACCTTCAGCGCGTCCTGCGGCGTGGACTGGACCTGCTCCTCGCCGCGGATCGCTGCGAAGAAGTTGGCGTCCGGAGGCCATGTCCGGCCAAGATCGTCGCCGCTCACGATCTTCTTCTCGGTCTCCTCGCCCCACTCCCATACATCATTCCCGCGTATCGCCAGCTGGCCCTTCTCCAGCCAGATCGTGGTCTCCTCGAACATGCCCTTCCACGACTGGTAGCCGACCACCGAGAACGTGCACAGCGCGCCGCCGTCGAACTTCACGTCAATCGCGCTCAGGATATCCACCTCAGAGCCGAGCCTGTCCTGATAGGCGAAGACCTCGGCGGGCTGCAGGTCGGTCATCCAGAGCACGATGTCGATCAGATGCGAGCCGGAGTCGTTGAGTTGCCCGCCTCCGGACCACTTCATCTGCGATCGCCAGGTATTGCCGCCGACCTGGCTCTGGTACCACGCCTGCGACTGGAGCGAGTTGATGAACAGGACCTTCCCGAGCTCGCCGGAGGTGATCCTCTCGCGGCAGTAGCGGAATGCGCCGGTTGTGTGGCGCTGGTAGGAGACGCACATGACCTTCCCGGACTTCTTCCAGGTCTCAATCACGCGCTTCGCGTGCGTGGTGTTGCAGACCATCGGCTTCTCGCACAGGATATGCAGGTCGGCGGCGAATGCGTCCATGATCTGCTCGTAGTGCAGCGTATGTGGAGTGGAGATCATGACCGCATCCATCTCCACCTCTTTGAGCATGTCCTTGTGGTTCGCGAAGGTGGGCAGTTCATCCGCGCCGGGGACTACCTCGAAGGCGGCCTTGAGTGCGGCCTCGCTCGGATCAGCGATGGCGACAAGCTCGACGCCCTCCATCGCGTCGTATCGGCGCATGTGCCCGCGCGCGTTCCCGCCCGAACCGATGGCCCCTACCCTGATCGTCTCAGACATTGCGAATCGTCCTTTCGCATCCGCTCTCGTGGAAGTACGGCGCTCCTGCAATGCGGGGGTGGCCCCGACTTCGGAACGCCTATTCCGCGCCTCAGCCGGGGCACCTCCGTCGCCCCGCGGATTCAGGCTGCGCCCCCGCCCTCCGCGTGACCTGCAGGCCCCCTCTGGCCAGGGCTCGGGGAGTAGCGCCGCCTGTCCTGGCGCATGGGCTCAACTGCCCTGACACGGTGGTAAGGCCGTGCTGGTTTCGCGTCGCAAACCTCTACAGAAAACGCCGCGTGGGATGCCGCAGGAGGGCCCGTCGCGCCCGCCGGAAGCTTGACGAAATGGCCCCGTTCTGGTATACTGAATGCGGTAGGAAAGCAGGAGGACGAAGGTCCGAACTCCTCCCATGTCTGACACTCCAGGCAACACAATTCTTCATCGCTCAGACGCGCGAAGGGATCCATCTCGGTCCCCCATCCGGGAGTGCGTGTGGGTGGCGTTGTCGGCGAATCAGTGATTGCACCTGGTGCCCTCTCAGGCGCCGAACGATGCACCAATCGAAGCCGGGACGGACCCTGCGGTCGGGTGGCCGCCTCTTCCCGCTGCCCCTGCGTGATCCATACCGTCCTCGCCGATTCATGCATCGGTCTCCTCCCGGAGCGCACTCGCCGCACCCGTCCCGCAGCGTCGCGCTACCGTGTGCCGATTCCCCGGCACCGGCGCGTACACCTGAAGGAGCATGCATCCATGGCCACCAACAAGCGTGACTACACCGCGAAGTCAATCCAGGTCATAAAGGGCCTGGAGGCTGTGCGGCGCCGACCTGCGATGTACGTCGGCTCCACCTCCGAGCGCGGTCTGCACCACATTCTCTACGAAGTCATAGACAACTCTATCGACGAAGTCTTCGCCGAGGTCTGCGACAGGATTAACGTCACGCTCCATGACGATGGTTCGGTCTCCGTCGAGGATAACGGCTCGGGCATCCCGGTTGACATGCACCCGACGGAGAAGCGGCCGGCCGTCGAGGTCGTCCTCACGATCCTCCACGCAGGCGGCAAGTTCGACTCCTCGTCGTACAAGGTCTCAGGAGGCCTGCATGGCGTCGGCGTCTCATGCACCAACGCGCTCTCTGAATGGCTGCAGGTAACCGTCATTCGCGACGGTAAGATCCATGAGCAGCGATTCGAGCGCGGCATGCCGGTCACGGAGCTTGAGGTCACCGGCAACGCCAAGGGCTCGGGCACCACCATCCGCTTCAAGCCCGATCCTGAGATCTTCACTGTCACCGTAATGGACTTCGACACGATTGCCAAACGCCTCCGCGAGCTCTCGTTCCTCGCCGGCGGCGTGCAGATCAAGATGACCGATGAGCGCGAGGGCCACGTTGGCGAGGATGGCAAGCCTCGACAGGAGGTTTTTCATCACAAGGGCGGCATCGTGGAGTACGTGACCTTCTTGAACGAAGGCAAGTCGGTCACGCACAAGCCGATCCACTTCGTGCGCGAGCAGGACGGCATCGAGGCAGAGATCGCCATCCAGTATCACGATGGCGTGCATGAGAACATCCTCTCTTACGTCAATGCCATCCATACCGCTGAGGGCGGCACACACCTCTCCGGCTTCAAGACGGCAGTGACGCGTGTGGTCAATAACTACGCTCAGGAGAGCGGTCTGCGCAAGGAGAAGGAGCGCAATTTCACGGGCGATGAGGTCCGCGAGGGCATGACCGCCGTCATCTCGCTGAAGCACATGGACCCACAGTTCGAGGGGCAGACGAAGACCAAACTCGGTAACTCCGAGGTCGAGGGCGTCGTCTACTCGATCGTCTACGACCTGCTCACCCAGTACATGGCCGAGAATCCGACTGACGCGAAGGCAATCGTGCGCAACTGCGTCACCGCCGCGCGCGCCAACGATGCGGCCCGCAGAGCCGCTGAGGCCACCCGCAAGACCGCCCTCTCCTCCGGCGGCCTGCCGGGCAAGCTCGCCGACTGCGCCTCGCGCGATCCGGAGGAGTGCGAGTTGTTCATAGTCGAGGGTGACTCCGCCGGCGGGAACGCCAAGCAGGCGCGCAACGCCCGCAACCAGGCGATCCTCCCGCTGCGCGGTGTCATCATCAACGTCGAGAAGAACCGGCTCGACCGGATCCTCGACAACGCTGAGATCCAGGCGATGATCACCGCCCTTGGCGCTGGCTTCTCCCTCAACGGCAACGGGAATGGCGAGGAGGACTCCGATCACGAGAACGGGGAGGCATCGAGCGTCTTCGACCTCTCGCGCCTGCGCTACCACAAGATCATCATCCTTGCCGATGCGGACGTGGATGGCTCGCATATCCGCACCCTTATCCTGACCTTCTTCTACCGCTACATGCAGCCGCTGATCCGCGAGGGCTACCTGTACATCGCCCAACCGCCGCTCTACCGCGTGAAGGCCGGCGCGAACACCTACTATGCCCTCGATGACGCGGACCTCGAGCGCCTGCGGGGCGAACTTGGCCGCCGCCGGCTCACCGTGAACTACTTCAAGGGCCTGTCGGAGATGGACGCGCACGACCTTGCCGACACCACCATGGACCCGGACAACCGCGTACTGCGACAGGTTACCATCGAGGACGCGGTTGAGGCGGACAAGATGATCAGCACGCTGATGGGCAGCACGGTCGAGCCGCGGCGCGACTTCATCCGCGCCCACGCAGCCGAGCGCCGGAACCTGGACCTCTGGGCGTGAAGGCACCGGCGGACGCACCGACGAAGACGGAAGCAACGACAGCCACGGCGAACGGCAACGGCGCACGGGCGAGGACCGCCCGTGCCACGGAGTCGCGGGTAACCGCAGCACATGACAGGAGCACCTCATGACTGACGACGGAGTACATGGAACCCCAGAAGGCATCGAAACGGTCGCCCTGCATGATGAGATGGAAGACAGCTTCATGCAGTTCGCGCTCAGCGTCATCGTGGCGCGGGCGCTGCCGGATGCGCGCGATGGCCTGAAGCCGTCACAGCGCCGCGTCCTGCTGGCGATGAACGATGACAACGTCTACCCAGATCGCGCGCACGTGAAATGCGCGGCGATCGTCGGTGAGACGATGAAGACCTACCACCCGCACGGCGACCAGCCTCTCTACCAGACCCTCGTGCGCATGGCGCAGGACTTCTCCCTCCGCTACCCGCTCATCGACCCGCAGGGCAACTTCGGCTCCGTCGATGGCGATCCGGCGGGCGCGCCGCGGTACACCGAGGCCCGCCTCTCGACCGTCGCGATGGACATGCTCGAGGACCTCGAGAAGGAGACGGTGGACTGGCAGCCCAACTACGATGAGCGCATCCAGGAGCCTGAAGTCCTCCCTGGCGCATTCCCGAACCTGCTGTGCAACGGCGCCGCCGGGATCGCTGTGGGCTACGCCACGAACATGCCACCGCACAACCTCGGCGAGGTCACCGAGGCCGCCATCGCACTGCTCGACAACCCGGATCTGCAGCCGGCCGATCTGATGCGCTTCATCAAGGGCCCCGACTTCCCCACAGGCGCGATGATCCTCGGCCGCTCGGGCATCATGCGCTACTTCAAGACCGGCAAGGGCTCCGTGACCATGCAGGCGCGGGCGGTCCCCGAGCCGCTCCCGCGCAATCGCGAAGCGATCATCGTCACCGAGCTTCCGTATCAGATCTCCAAGTCCGGCCTGATTGAGCAGATCGCCGACCTCGTGAACAACGGCAGACTTGACGGCATCGCCGACCTGCGCGACGAGTCCGACCGCAACGGCATGCGCATCGTCATCGAGCTCAAGCGAGACGCGGTCGCTGACGTGGTGCTGAACAACCTCTACAAGCACACGAACATGCGCACGAACTTCAACGTGAACCTGCTGGCGCTGGTGAAGGCCGACGGTTCGCTGGTCCCGCGCCAGTGTTCAATGAAGGAGCTGGTCGTCGAGTTCCTCGAGCATCGCCGCGACGTCGTGACCCGCCGCACGGAGTTCCTGCTCCGCCAGGCCGAGGCACGGCTGCACATCGTCGAGGGCCTGCTGCGCGCGCTCGATGTCATTGACGAGATCATCGCGCTGATCCGCGCCAGCGAGAACCGTGGCGCGGCACGACGGGGCCTCATGGAGAGCTTCGGCTTCTCAGAACTCCAGGCCGACGCGATCCTCGACATGCGCCTAAGCCAGCTCACGCGACTGTCTTACGAGGACCTCGCGAAGGAGAAAGAGGAGCTTGAGGCGGCCATCGCCCGCTACAACCTGATCCTCTCCTCCGAGGATGAGAAGGCGAAGGTCATCAAGTCGGAGCTGCGCAACATCCTCAAGCGCCATGGCGATGACCGCCGCACCCGTATCCTCGAGACCGAGGCCGAGGACATAGACATGGAGGATCTGATCGCCCAGGAGGACATGGCGATCACGATCACCCGCGACGGCTACATCAAGCGGATGCCGGTGGACACCTACCGCGTGCAGCGCCGCGGCGGACGCGGCATCATGGCGCTTACGAAGAAGGAGGAGGACACGGTCGCGGATATCTTCGTCGCGACCACCCACCACCTGATCCTCTTCTTCACCAACAAGGGCAACGTCTACCGCTCGAAGGCCTACCAGGCTCCGCTTGCGAGCCGGCAGGCGCGCGGCACCCCGATCCGCAACATCGTGCCGCTGGAGGACGGAGAGAAGATCACTGCCTGGATGCCGGTGCGCAACTACGACAAGGGCGGCTACCTCTTCATGATCACCTCCCAGGGGTACGTGAAGAAGACCGAGTTGAAGGAATATGACACGCACCTGCGCACCAAAGGTCTGCGCGGCATCTCGCTTGAGGAGGGCGATGAACTGCGTTGGGTGCTGTGGACCGACGGCAACAAAGACATCCTCCTGAGCACCCGCCAGGGGATGGCGATCCGATTCGATGAGGACGACGTGCGGCCGATGGGCCGCGCCACGCGGGGCGTACAGGGGATCAGCATGCGGAAGAAGGACGAACTGATCTCGGCCGTATGTCTCAACAAGAAGGACAAGCGCGACCTGCTGGTGGTCTCGGAGAAGGGCCTCGGCAAGCGCACGCCGCTGGAGGAGTATCGCCGGCAGAACCGCAACGGCCTTGGCCTCATCACCATGAAGGTCACCGACAAGAATGGCCCGATCGTGGGCACCGAGGTCGTCGAGGATGATGACGAGATCATGTGCATCACCTCTGCGGGCGTCCTGATCCGCATGCCGGTGGCGAACATCCGCCAGTGTGGCCGCAACACCCAGGGCGTGAAGGTCGTGTCGCCTGACGAGGGTGCCCACGTCTGCGCGGTCGCGAAGGTAGTCCGCGATGCGCCGATCACTGACAATGGCGGCGATGAGGAAGACTGAGCAGCCTCGATGAGCAGGCGAACCAAAGGCGCCCCGGGCTCCGGCCCGGGGCGTCTTTGCCTCCGCCGCTCATCAGCCGAGAGCCCCTCCCCGGTCGGCGGCAATGGAACTTCAAAGCGATCTTGACTCACTGCCGCGAGACGGTTACTGTGAAGCTTGATATAGGCATCGCGCGACAAACTTGGACAGACGCGATGCACGCGGGGGGACGTGGACGATCCAGAATACTACGGAGGCCGAGATGTCAGCACCCTCCATTGCGACAGACCTGCAGCTCAGCGAGAACGCCCTGACGGTCCTCGGGCGGCGCTACCTGAAGAAAGACGGCGACGGTCGGGTGATCGAGCGGCCGGAGGACATGTTCCGCCGGGTTGCCGAGAACATTGCCTCCGCTGAAGGCGCGTACGGCGCGCAGGATTCGGAGGTGCGCGCGCTCGCGGACGCATTCTACGGCATGATGACCCGCTTCGAGTTCATGCCGAACTCCCCGACGCTGATGAATGCCGGCCGGGAGTTCCAGCAGCTTTCTGCCTGCTTCGTGCTGCCGGTGGATGACTCGATGGAGAGCATCTTCCAGGCGGTCAAGGATACCGCTATGATCCACAAGTCCGGTGGCGGGACCGGCTTCTCATTCTCCCGTCTGCGCCCGGCGGAGGACATCGTGTCCTCCACGCGCGGCGTCTCCTCCGGCCCGGTCTCGTTTATGAAGGTCTTCGACTCCGCCACCGAAGCGATCAAGCAGGGCGGGGTGCGCCGCGGCGCCAACATGGGCGTGCTGCGGATCGACCATCCGGATATTATGCGCTTCATCGAGGCGAAAACCGACCACGCGCATCTGACCAACTTCAACCTCTCCGTCGGCGCCACCGGGGCATTCATGCGGGCAGTGCAGCAGGGCGGCTCGTTCGACCTCGTCAACCCGCGCACGAAGCAGAAATCCGGTTCGCTCGATGCCCGCGGAGTCTTCCGGCGGATGGCGGAGCTTGCGTGGGAGGGTGGCGATCCAGGGATCATCTTCCTCGACCGCCTCAATGACCACAACCCGACGCCGCACGTCGGCGAGATCGAGGCCACCAACCCCTGCGGCGAGCAGCCACTGCTCCCCTGGGAGTCATGCAACCTCGGCTCGATTAACCTCGCGGCATTCGTGACCGGCAGCGGCCGTGCGGCGAAGATTGACTGGGACAGGCTGCGAGACACGGTGCACCTGGCGGTACACTTCCTCGACAATGTCATCGACATGAACGAGTTCCCGCTGCCGCAGATCGCCGAGCAGACGCGGGCCAACCGCAAAATCGGCCTCGGCGTGATGGGCTTCGCGGACATGCTGATCCTGCTTGGCATCCCCTACAACTCCCAGCAGGCGGCGCATGCCGCAGGACAGGTGATGAAGTTCGTAACAGAGGAGGCGCGGGCGAAGTCGCGTGAGATTGCCGACGTGCGCGGGGCATTCCCGAACTTTGCTGGCTCGGTCTACGATCAGGCGGGTGAGGAGCCGCTGCGCAATGCTACCGTGACGACTATCGCCCCCACCGGCACCATCAGCATCATCGCAGGCTGCTCCTCGGGGATCGAGCCGCTCTTCGCGGTCGTCTACACCCGCCACGTGATGGACCGCGACGAACTGCTCGAGATCCACCCGATCTTCGAGCAGATGGCGCGCGACCAGGGCCTCTACGCGCCTGACCTCATGAAGGCTATCGCCGCGAGCGGCACGCTGCACGGGATCGACGAGATCCCGCGGGAGATTCGCGACGTCTTCGTAACCGCTCACGACATCAGCCCGGAGTGGCACATCCGCATCCAGGCGGCCTTCCAGGAGTACACAGACAACGCCGTCTCGAAGACCGTCAACTTCCCGAACGAGGCCACCGTGGAGGATGTCGAGCACGTGTACCGGCTGGCATACGAGCTCGGCTGCAAGGGCGTGACCATCTACCGCGACGGCTCCCGAGACGAGCAGGTGCTCACTACCGGCCGCACCGATCAGGCGCGGAAGAGCATACCGCCGGCTGAGATCGGGCCGCGCGAGCGCCCGCCGGTAGTGACTGGCCAGACCCGCGCCATGCGCACCGGCTGCGGGAAGCTCTATGTGACGCTGAACTGCGACGATCAGGGGCCCTTCGAGTTGTTCGCGACGATGGGCAAGGCCGGCGGTTGCGCCGCCTCGCAGTCTGAGGCCCTTGCCCGCATGGTCTCGCTTGCCTTCCGCTGCGGCATTCCCGCAGAGCAGGTGATCCGGCAGCTGAAAGGGATCTCCTGCCACCTGCCCTCGTGGGAGGCGGGCGGCGGGCGCATCCTTTCCTGCGCCGACGCAGTCGCGAAGGCCATCGAGGCGTTCATCATGCCCGAGGGCGAGCAGCTTGCGATGGACTTCGGCGGAGGGGCGAACCATGCGGGCGCGTGCCCGGAGTGTGGAGGCACACTCGTCCATGGAGGCGGATGCAACGTCTGCCGCGACTGCGGTTACTCACAATGTGACTGAGCTGAAGGGGTTGACGGGCGATGGAGGTTTCGACCAGCATTGGGCCGCAGTTCCAGGAGTCCACGAAGTACTACCGAGGACGGCCGGTCGCGCAGGTTCCGGGATGGGCGGCGCCGCCGGAGACCTACAAGGTCTACGAGAGCTATCTTGAGCGCGTCGCGCTTCCTGAGCCGCAGACCGGCGGCGCGCCGCTCTGGGATGCTATCGCTGAACGGCGCTCGCAGCGACGCTTCAGCGGAGAGTCGCTGACGCTGGAGGAGCTCTCGCAGCTCGTCTGGGCGACGCAGGGGCTCACCGGCGCGACCGGCGGGATTGAGCTGCGCGCGGCAGCCTCCGCGGGCGCGCTGTATCCGAACGAGACCTACATCATCGCGCAGGCCGTCGATGGCGTCACCGCCGGCGTCTACCATTACGACATCCGCGCGCATGAACTCGGGATGCTCGCCGAGGGCGACTACTCCGAGGACCTCTCGCAGGCCTGCCTCGAGCAGACCTGGCTCAAGCGGGCAGGCGCCGTCTTCGTCTGGGGAGCAGTAGTGGCGCGCTGCGCCTGGAAGTACCAGAACCGGGCCTACCGCTACCTCTACCTCGATGCAGGGCACCTCGGCGCACAGCTCCAGCTTGCCGCGCAGGCACTGGATCTCGGCTCGTGCAACGTGGCCGCCTTCTTCGACAATGAGGTCGCTACGCTCGTCGGCATAGACGGTCTCACCGAGGTAGCTGTCTACCTGACCGCAGTCGGGCGGGTGTAGAGTAGTCGCATACGAGAACCCGCTCGCGGGCGCTCTGTCAACATAACGCCCGGAGCGGGCTTGCTTTGGGATGTTTGTTAAGGACCGGCTGTTTTTGACAGGCGAAGACGCCTGTCCCACGCACCACTGACAGGCGAGGACGCCTGTCCTACATGATATGAAGTACCCTCGCGCGGACGCCCTCAAGCGGGACGCGCAGTGTGCCGTCCGCGGCCACCGTGAGCGTCTCACCGGTATCGAGGTCAGTCGCGGTCATCGCCGCATCAACCGGAAGCTTGACTGTGACGGCGCCACCCGCATCCTGATAGTAGTCAGCGACCAGCACCACCATCTCGCCATCGGCGACGACACCGCTGATCCGCCCGGGGCCCTGGACCTCGGCGCCCTCGAGAAGCTCGCCCGCGAGCAGCAGGTCCTCCACAGGCACGAGATTGCGGATCACGCGCGAGTAGGCCACAAGTATCTCAGTGTCCCAGACGCGGCCCGACCAGAAGTTCATCCCGCGCGCGCCGTTGCAGAAGCACTCCAGCAGCGCGTAGCGGAAGCGCTCGCCATCGAAGGTGCCGGCGTCTCCCGGTGAGATCCATGGGAGAGCATCCGGGCCATCGAGCAGTTCCCGGGAGGCCCGCGCCTCACCGCCGACCGTCATGATGTTGAACCAATTCAGCGGCGTGTAGGTTGAGGGCTGCGCCGACTGGAGATACTCCGGATAGAGCCGCCGGAAGGGCCAGGTGTACTGATAGTCAGAGGTGGGCACCCAGTCATAGACGCCGAACTCCGGCTCCAGCCCGCCCGCCTCCGCAACCGCCGCGCGAATGGCCTCCACAACGTCCACCCACATCTCAGAGCCCTTCTGAAGCTGCCACTCCGCGAGCGTCTCGCAGCCGCTCTCGGCGAAGTCGGCCTGGCAGCGAGTGCACTTCTCAGCATCCGTCGGCCCGCGCCAGCCCCATAGCTCGATGTCCGGGAAGATGTAGTCAGGCTTCGCCTTCGCGTTCTGCGATGCCACCCGCTCCAACTCCGCCCGGTAGTACTGCCCGCGGTAGCTCGGACAGAGCTTCGTGCCGATCGTGCCGTCAGCGAACTGGCACCGGGTCTCCGGCTCGTTCGGGATGCGGTGGAAGGTCGAATCGATGTTCAGTAGCTTGAAGCCCTGCTCTCGCGCCTCATCCCACAGCGCCCACTGCTCATCATAGCCTGCGGCGCCGGGCTTGGCGATCCAGTGCGCGTGGTTGCTGATCGTGTTCAGGCCCATCGTCCGGAATGCGCCAAGGCTGTCCGGCCACGAGACCATCGAGCCGAGGCCGTACCAGCTCAGACCGACAACAAGCTCGTCAGGCTGCTCGGTCTCGGAGACCTCGACGGCGCGGATCGGGACAGTCATGACAGGCGCCTGCGTCCCGTCGGCGTAAGCCACCTGGTAGCGCATCTCGCCCTCGCGTCCGTCCTCCCAGTCGCCGCCGATGAACAGCCGCCCCCAGGTCTTTGTCGCGGCGCCGGCGGTCCCGGACCATTCGTAGCGCGTCCAGCCGTCGGCGATGTGCTCGCCCTCAATCGCGGACAGCGGCTCGGCAGGCGCATCCTCGGAGCCGCGCCCAAAGCCGCCACCGTCAACCAGCTGCACGCCTGGCGGCAGCTCCAGCGCGATGGTGACGTCCTGAGTCTCCGCACCGTCCGGAGCGATCAGGCCGACCGGGTTCGGCGTCGCGATGTTCGTGGTGAACCACAGGTAGGGCTTGTGCAGTTGCATCTGCGGCCGGGAGGTGGAGAAGTCCACGACCGGCAGCGCCGCGAGGTCCACTGCATCCGCATCATGCTCGCCGCGCACTACGTACATCTCGTCGGAGACCAGCAGGCCGGAGCAGTAGAACGCGAGGCCGACGTAGCGCCCGCGCGTGTTCAGGTCGCTGAAGCGGAAGCGATGCACGAACGCCGTACCCTCGTCACGCGGCACGCCGAGGGCCTCGTTGTCGTCGCGCCCGAGGATCGAGTACTCCCCCACCTGGCGCCACGTCTCGCCGTCATCGCTCACCAGCGCCGCCATCCAGGTCGGCCCGGTGATGCCGCCCTGAGGCGAGCCGCCCTGGAAGCGGATGGCGATCTCCGAGATCGGCTCCGCCTCGCCGAGGTCCAGTGACAGGTTTGCGCGCCCGCCATAGCTGTAGCCGACGCACTTTGCCTGGAACCACAGCTTCCCATCGGGGCGGTCTGAGAGCCGGCCATCCGTCAGGTCTGTCGCATCTGTGTCACCGGCTGAGGTCAGACCGTAGTTCGGCTGAGGCGAGAAGCTGACAGTCTTCCCCAGCGCCAGATTCACCTCAGGGTCCAGATCGCCAGGCTCAGGCGTCCAGAGCGGCTCCTGAGCATGCGTGAGGCCGCACAGCAGCATGAACGACATGACGATCGCAAAGATGGTGCGCATGAAGATCACCTCTCGTCTGCGGCGGCTCGGCAGGTCTGATCGCTCTCCGGAACGAATAGCGGGACGAGCAATCAACCACCGTCGCAGGGGCATGGCTATGCAGAGACTACTAGTTGTCCTTGTTGCAGGCACAATCCTCCTTCCGGCTACTGCCATCGCGCAGGATGCTGACGGCCCGCTGGCGTGGATAGACCGCGATCGCCTGCGAACTGCGTACTTCTACGCGGATCCGCCTGCTGAGGAGAGGGTCCGGCAACTCGTTGACGTCGGCATGAACGCGATGATCCTCAAGGCCACGCCTGATAAGGCGCTGCCATTCCTCCACGAGGCGAAGAAGCATGAAGGGATGCACACATTCCTCGCGCTGAACTTCAGTGTGAACGCCGAGCAGGAGGGGCTGCGGCAGGCCGTGCTCGCCAATGGCCGCGTCGAGCGCTACGCCTGCCCGCTGGAGGAGCGCTTCTGGCAGGACTACCTGCTGAAGGGAATGCTCGAGCGCGCGGAGCTCGGGAACGACCCCACGCTTCAGGTCGACGGGCTGTGGATAGACTTCGAACTCTACTCCACTGTAACGGGGCAGCGCTACTACACCAACGCGTGCTACTGCGACTACTGCATGGGCGAGTTTGCCCGCGAGAAGGGTATCGAGCTGCCCGAGCTTGCGAACGAGCAGCGCCGACCATGGCTCGTGGAGCACGGATATGCCGAGGAGTACACGCAGTTCCTCCAGGATCGCGTGCAGGAACTGGCGGCTGATGTCCGCGAGAAGGTGCACGCGGTCAACCCGAACCTGCTGCTCGGCTTCTACCCCACTCCCCACGACTGGCAGCTTGTCGCGGTCGCGCGCGCATTCTCCACCGAGCGCCTGCCGATCATCCTCTGGGCCACCGATACCTACGGCGGCGGGGGGCCGGACCGGGTCCCCGATGACTGGCGGGAGCACTACGCCGAGCTCGGGATCAACGCTCGCTACTGCGCCGGGATGCTCCTGCGCAGCTACTCGGCAAAGAACCTCGCCGCCTACATCTACCACACCAGCGCCGAGTGCGACGGCTACTGGCTCTTCACCACCTATACGCTCTGGAAGCCGGAGGAGGAGCGCACCGGCGACTACTACCTCGCGGCCGGGACCGACGAGGAGTACTGGCAGGCGATCGCGCGCGGCAATCGCGAACTCGATCTGCTGGCCGCCGATCCGGAGCATGAGACTGATCTCACCATCGGCATCGAGCCGATCGTCTACCACCCGCTGGCGAAGCCGGAGATGAAGCGGCGGGTCGAGGCGCTGGAACTGCCCGAGGTGACCGGCGAGGTCGTGCAGTATGGCGAGGCATGGCTACGCGGCACGAACCTGCTGCTGATCGCCGCCGAGGCGGGCAGGCCGATCGAGATCGAGGTGGGCTTCGGGCAGGTCGGCGCGGGCACCGACATGGTGAAGTGGGAGATCAGCACGCAGGACGGCGCGCGCGTCGCGAGCGGTGAGGGCGCGGTCGGCGCAGACACCACGATCAGCTTCACGCCGGAGGTCTCAGGCCTGCATTACGGCCTGATCTCGGCCTCCGGCTCGAAGTTCGCGCTGCGCAGTGCGAATGCGCCGGTGGGACTCTATGCGGGCTCTCGGCTGCACGTCATCGGCGCGGTGGAGCGGCTCTACTTCGCGGCGCCCGAGGAGGCTGCTGAGTTCACGGTGCTCGGCGAGGGAACCAACGGCCGCGAGCGCACGCGCATCAACGTCTACACGCCCGATGGCGCTCTGTGCGGGACCGCCCAGAGCGGCGCGGAGGACTTCACGGCGCCGGTGACGGCCGCTCCAGGCGCATTCGCGGGGCAGGTGTGGTCGCTGGAGATTACGCGGGCGGACGAGGAGATCCTGGAGGACAACACGCTGACGATGCCCGAGCCACTCGCGCCGGTGGTGTCGCTGGCTCAGGAGCACGTCTTCCGGATGCGCTGATGCCGAACGTGCGGGATCTGATGAAGGAACATCGGCCGTTGAGGGGGAATTACCAGCCGACGCCGGCCGCGCCGGCGCAACAAAGCACGTACGCAAGGCCAATGAAGCCGTGGGAGGCTACCGATGAAGCGCGTTGGTATTGTTGACTGGGATACGTCGCATGTTGTGCAGTTCACGATGCGTCTGAACCATGTGGGCGAGCTTGCTGAGGACCAGTACATTGACAGCGACTACCGCGTAGTGGCGGGTGTGCCCGGAACGAGCGAGATCACAGACGCCGATCGCCTCGCTGAGTATCGCGACAAGCTGACGGGTTGGGGCGTCGAGGTCGTGGACTCCGTCGAGCAGCTCGTGGACATGGTGGATGTTGTCTGCGTCGAGTCGCAGAGCGGCTACGTGCACCTCGACCGCGCGCGACCGTTCATCGAGGCCGGCATGCCCACCTACATCGACAAGCCGTTCGTCATCAACGTTGAGGACGGGCTGAAGATCAAGGAGCTCGCCGCCAAGCACGGTGTGCCGATCTTCTCCTCCTCATCGCTGCGCTATGCGCCTGAGGTCGTCGACGCGCAGAACGACGCCGAGGGAGTCGGCTCAGTCGTGGGCGCATTCGCCTACAGCCCCGCCAGCCTGCACGAGAAGAACCCGGGCCTCGCGCACTACGGCATCCACGGCGTGGAGACGCTCTACGCGCTGATGGGCCCCGGCTGCGTTGAGCTGAGCTGCATCTCCGAGGAGGGCGGCGAGGTCTCGACAGGCCGCTGGGCCGATGGCCGGGTGGCCTCCATCCGCGGCACGCGCGCGGGCAAGCATGCCTACGGTTACACCGTCTGGGGCGACAAGGGCGTGCGCTCCGAGTACATCAGCACCACCTACATCTACCGGGAACTGCTGAAGAAGATCGTCCAGATGTGGGAGACCGGCACGCCTGACCTCGATATTGACGAGACCATCGAGATCGCGGCCTTCATCGCCGCCGCCTGGGATTCGGCCAACAACGGCGGCAAGGTGACGAAGCTCGAGTTCACGATGGGCCAGTAGGAGGGGCGAGCTTCCCTGCTCACCCGGCGCGCATGCGCCAGGAGGGGCGGGCTTCCTGACAGGCTGGAAAGCACGTCCTACAAGATCAATCGAGCCCGGCCTTCGTGAGAAGGCCGGGCTCGCTGTTGTGAAACTGGCTCGCAGGACAGGCTTTCCGCCCTGTCAGCTGTTACGTATTGAGCCCCAGCACCCCGCAGATCCGCGCGAAGACCTCGTCCTCGCTGCCCGACGCGTCCACGATGGCCGTGCGCTCCGGGTAGCGCCGAGCGTGGCGGTGGAAGCCCTCGTGCACACGCTGATGGTAGGCCAGCGCGTTGCGCTCAATGCGATCGGCGGCGTCCAGGCTATCCCCGCTGAACTTGCGCCGCATGCCTGCCTCCGGCGGCAGATCGAGGATGACGGTCATATCGGGCACAAGCCCGCGCGTGGCCTCAGCGTCGAGCCGCACCACAAGCTCCTCCCCCGCCTCGCCCGCGTACCCCTGGTACGCGAAGGTCGCGGCGCTGAAGCGATCGCAGAGGACGACCTGCCCCGCCTCAACCGCCGGCCGGATGACCTCCTCGCAGTGCTGGGCGCGCGAGGCGCAGAAGAGGAAGATCTCGGTCAGCGGGGCGATCTCATGCTCCGGGGAGAGGAGGATCTGGCGGATGGCGCTGCCGACGGGCGTGCCTCCCGGCTCGACGGTCACCAGCACGTCCTCCCCCATCTCACGTAGAGCATCGGCGAGGCGGGCGATCTGCGTGGACTTCCCCGCGCCCTCCACGCCGTCGAGAACGATGAAGCGATACTTGAGTGCCACGCGGCAGCCTCCATGCAGGCCGCCGGCGTCGCGTGATCAGCCTGCCGGGGCCGAGAGATCGAGGAACGCGGGCATGTTCGCCACCGGCGGCGACGGCGCCTCCACGAGCATCAGCGCGGCCTCCGTCTGCTCCTGCTGCTCAGCATCGGCCGCATCGCCCCCCGACCGCACGGCTGCGCTCACCAGCGTCGCCGCAAGCGCGATGATCCAGATGATCGTGACCGCAATCGTCAGCATCCTGTGGCGGTGCGGCATCGCAACTCCTCCTCCAGAGCCCTCGTCACAGCCAGAAGCGTTCGCTGTGCAAACGGGCCTCTCGCGCTCCCATCCGCAGAACCATGCGGTAGATCTTCTCCATCATCACCGGCGGGCCACACACGTAGATCTCGTAGTCGGCCAGATCCTCCGATGCCACATCCGCGATGAGCGTCCGAGTCACGTGGCCGGTCACCCCCTCCCACTCCTCCTTGTCAAGGACGTGCACGACCTTGAGGCGGGGTGCGTCGCCGTCGACCATCTCGTCAAGCTCATCGCGAAAGACAATGTCGTCCTGCGTGTTGTTCGCGTGGATAAGTGTCACATCGACGTCGGCCGCAGTGTCACGCATATGGCGGAGCATGGCCATCAGTGGCGTGATTCCGATGCCGCCCGCGATGAACAGGTACTTGCTGCTCGGTCTATCGAGAACGTAACTGAAGCTCCCATATGGACCCTGGATCGCCACCTGGTCACCCGGCTTCGTGGCGCCGATGGTCGAGGTAAAGTCGCCGCTGCTCTTGATGGTCGAGGTGTGGGTCTGCCCCTGCAGAGGGCTGGACGAGATCGTGAAGTGGTGCTCTTCGCCATCGTAGCGCTCGTCGCCGCGGTAGAGCGTGAGGAAGTTGAACTGCCCCGGCGCGTGCTGTAGCGGCTCAACGCCCTCCGGCGGCTCGAACTCCAGCGTCCACACACTGTGGGTCTCAGGCTTGACGGATACCACCGTCCAAAGCTTCGATTTACGCGTCATAGGCCAGACGAACTTGTGCAGCGTATACGCTGTCACAGAGGCACCCATAAGCACTACCCAGAGCACACGCATCATCGGGGATTCGAGGTCATCGCCCACGATCCAGCTATGGACGAAGCCGAGCACGAGGATCACGGGCGCGATGTTGTGCAGCTTCCGCCATACCTGGAAGTCGAGGAGCTGGCGCTGCCAGAGGCTGGTGATTCCCTGGATGAGCAGCAGCACGAGCGCAGTCCGTCCGAACCAGATCGGCCACGGCATGTCGAGGCTTGTGAGCAGCCTCCAGCTTCCTGAGCCTAACGAGAGGAGAACCGGGTGAGCGATCAGCAGCGTCACGGCAAGCACCGCCATGGCCTTGTGGAAGCGCAATACCATGTCAAGGCCGTAGTGCCGGCAGATCTGCTTGATCCGCGCTGCGAGGACGGCCTGCATGAAGAGGATCGTGGTCGCAACGAGGGCGAAGTTCTTCGCCGCCACCCGTGCGAAAGCCTCAGGCCCCCTGGTGCCCGCCATGCCGGCAATCACCAGGGGCAGCATCAGGAGCGCCGCGTACAGCACGAGCAGCCCGATCGCGAGCCCTGGAGAGCCGAACTGCGCCCTGGACACGCTTTTCGAGGGTACCTCTGCCATCGCACACACCCTCCCGCACCCCTGCTGACGCGTGCGTAGATCGCGTCTACAGGCAGATTCGTGGCGATAGCGTCAATTCCCCGCACGACTTCAGGTGGCCAACACCTTCACGCGGCGGCGCGGCTCCTCACCCACCGTCTTCGACTTGAGGTTCCGGCGCGCGATAAGCTCCCGCTGCAGTCGGCGAATGTACGCGTTCTGCGGCAGCAACTCCACCGGCTCAGCCTCGGCCAGCACCTTCTCGATCGCCTCAGCCGCCTCGCGCAGCGCGAACTCCTCGCGCGCGGTCTTGCGCTCGGCGGAGAGCTCCTTCACGGCCTCCTCGATCTGGTCGTAGGTGTTGCTGCGCACCGTTACAGTGGCCATCTGATCGCTCGGAACGCGCCCAAGCTCAGCGGCCCGCTCGAGCGCGACCACGACGTCGGCCTCATCCGGATTGTGGGTGATGGTCGCCGGCACGCGCCACTCGCGAAGGGCCTGCTCAAGATGCTCCCGGCTAACGCCCACCGGCAGTACCCGCAGCACCCGCGACCGCGACTCGGTCCGCCGCAGCTCCGCCTCCAGGGGGTCGGAGGCCTCCTCGGCCACTGCGCCGCCTGGCGCCAGCGCTTTCTCTCCCGTCACGATCTCGCCACCGGCATCGAACTCCCGCACCTCGGCGGTAATCGGCCGTCCGACGAGGATGCTGTCCACCGTCTCTGCCACGTCATGGTGGATCGCGAGCTGGTTGATCCCCTGGATCTCGACCATGATGTCGAAGGTCGGTGGCGCCTGGCGCTCGAGGACCGTCTTCTGAGTTCCACGACGCTTCGCTTCCTCGTCGCTGAGTACCACCGCCTGGATGCCGCCCACGAGGTCCGACAGCGTCGGGTTCGCCATCAGGTTCTCGAGGTCATTTCCGTGCGCGGTGGCGATGAGCTGGACACCGCGCTCAGCGATTGTACGGGCGGCGGCCGCCTCGGCCTCCGTGCCGATCTCGTCCACCACCACGACCTCCGGGTTGTGGTTCTCGACCGCCTCGATCATCACCTGGGACTGCGCGCGGTCGTTCGGCACCTGCATCCTGCGCGCGCCGCCGATTGCCGGGTGCGGGATGTCGCCGCCGCCACCGATCTCGTTGTTCGTATCGACCACGATCACACGTTTGTCGAACTCATCGGAGAGCACGCGCGCGACCTCGCGCAGCTTCGTGGTCTTCCCCACCCCCGGCGGCCCGAGTATCAGGATGTTGAAGCCACTCTCGATGACGTCGCGCACGATCTCCAGCGTCCCGTAGACCGCCCGGCCCACGCGGCAGGTCAGGCCGATGATCTCCCCCCGGCGGTTGCGGATCGCGCTGATCCGGTGCAGCGTCTGCTCGATGCCTGATCGGTTATCGCGGTCGAACTCGTGGATGCGGGAGGTGACGTACACAATATCCGCATGGAGCGCGGGAGGCCCATCCATCACCTCGCGCCCGTGCACGAAGCGCACATCAACGGGCCGGCCGAGGTCTATCACGACCTCCTTCAGCTCGCCAAGCTGATCGTGAGTCTCCAGCCACTGCCGGATGCGATCGGGGAGTACCGTGAGGAAGCGATCGAGGTCTGCCTGAACCGTCTCGTGCAGGGTCATCGGCGTTACGGGTCGCCCGGCGCCCCTGTCCTCCTCGTCGTGCTGCAGGTCAAGCCGCGAAGCGTTACTGGTTAAGCCTTTCGGAGAAGCAGTATGTACTCCTTCTGCATTACGTTGTACAGGCCGAAGATTATCTTGTCGACTACCTGCTCGAGCACGAGTCCCGCCGACTCACAGGCCTGGATGAACATCGCGGTTGTGTCGATCTCACTGCCCTCGTACACCATGTTGCCGATCACGACGGCCGCCATCGCGCCGGGCTTGAGCACCCTCTGCATCTCGCGCGCGCACTGCCGCATGTCCTCATCGTAGAGGCTGAAACGCTCCTTACCGCGCCCGCGCACGCCGATGAACCCCTCGCTTATCTCACTCAGGTCGTAGCCCATCGCCTCCAGCGCGTGCTCGTCATTCTTGACGTAGTTCAGCGCGAGGGAGTACGGCGGCGAGGTCACGATGCCGTCCACGCTCTCGTCAGGCACGTCGAGCGCGCGCGCGTCGCTGTCGAGCACTTGCACGTCGCCAAACTCCAGCCCGAGGCTCTCTTTCACCTCAACATGGTCGCCTACAGAGGCGAACATGCGATCGCGGTTGTAGACGAAGGCGTCTACCGGATCTCGCCGGCGGCGGGAGTTGTCGGAGCGGGCGATCATCTCCGCGAGATCGAAGAAGTCCTTGACGGGGCCGTCCGGGAACTCGCGGTCCTCCACCGTTCGGAACAGCCGCTGCTGCTTGGTGTCGCGCACGCAGGGGGCGACGTACTCCGACGCGGCCTCAATCTCGGAAAGGTGCGCCCACGACTGCGTCTTGACGCGCGAGATGAGCCGGCAGAGCGGGGACACGTCCACGCCGATGCAGTCGATGCCGAGAAGCTGTGCCTCCACCGCAGTCGTGCCTGAGCCGATGAACGGGTCCAGGACGAGGTGCCCCGGCCGCAGACCGATGATCCCGAGCAGCGCCCGGATCATCTGCGGATGGAACTTGCCCTTGTAGGGGTAGAACCAGTGAGTGAGGTACTGGTTGATAGACTGCGTCTGGTTGAACCGCTGGATGTGGTGATAGTCGGTACACTGCGGCTCCTGGCCGGGAAGCTGCAGTGACATCACGTAGGCCGACCGCCGCAGCAGCCCCTCCGGATCGAGCGACCCGTTGGTGGAGAAGCTGCGGAGGCTGCTGCCGACCTCGAACTGCACCCCGGAGGACCGAAGCTCCATCTGCGCAAGCACAAGCTCGTAGATGAACTGCACGTTCTCATGGAGTCGAAGCTGCGTCGTCTGCTGCATTCCCATATCCACCTGCGTCGTGCGCTGGCTCAAACGCTATATGCTCTCAATCAGCGACCGGATCGCCTCATACTCGTGCCTGGCGATGTCCACCGCCGTGAATTCCGCGGTCGGGTCCTTGTGCGACTCCGCTGAGACATGCCCATCATACTCCGCCGCGTCGAGCGCGCTGAAGATCGAAGCGTAGTCCACCTCGCCCTCGCCCAGCAGCAGCTTGTAGTCATCCTCGCGATCGTCGCGGTAGCAGTCCTTCACCTGCACGTTCCAGACCAGCTCGCCGAAGCGCGCGATCGCCTCATGGCCGTAGTAGCGGTCCATCCGGTAGAGGTTGCCCGGATCGTAGTTGATCCCCAAGTTCGGGCGGTCCACCCGCGCGACCAGATCAAGCGTGGCATCGCAGGTCGCGGACAAACCGAAGTTGTTCTCCATCGCGACGCCGAGGTCGGGCGTGAGCGCCAGATCACAGCACTCGCGCAGGTAGTGGGCGGCGCGCTCCCAGTGGTCCTCCCGCGCCGCGGAGGGCTGCGGCGGCCCGCCTGGCTGCACGCGGATCATGTCGCACTCAAGCTCCTGCGCGATGTCGAGGTAGCGGCGGAACTTCTCGACCTCCCGCAGGCACTCGTCATCGCTCTTCTGCGCGAACATGCCGACGTAGGTGCAGAGCGTGACGCACTCCATCCCGACATTGCGCAACTGCCCGGCCAGGGTCCGTACCTTCTTCTCCGACACATCGGCGGGCAGGTGCTTCTCCACGCCGAAGATCTCCATCCCCTCATAGCCGATATCCGCGGCGATCGAGACCGCCTCGGAGATGTCGTATTCCTGAAGTATCTTCGAACATACTGCTATGCGCATCGTCATCATGCCACCATCCACGTGCCGGCTTCATTCTGCTCGCAGCAGTTCGCCCCGGAGGGCGAGCGGACCTTCACCGGCCAGCGGCCTGCGGAGACGCAGCCGAGACAGCATGCAGCCCCGCATACGTGCCCGCACCACGCACTGCCCACGTGGCTCGCCACCTCGATGGCATCGCACGTGCTGCGCGGCAGTCGGCAACTCACCCCCCACTCCGTCATCTCCTGGGCCCACTGGTGACCGCGGCCAGCGCGATCAGCAGCGAGGCGGATGCAGCCCGAGCGCTCGCGACGGCACCTCCACCGAACGCTACATCCTCTCAAGATGCGCGATCCCCGCGATCAGCTTCTTCACGCCCCCGCCGTTCTTGAACGCGACCGTAACCTTCCAGTCATCATCCACTGGCTCGGCGGAGACGACCATGCCCTCCCCGAACTTCGGATGGCGCACCTTCTGCCCGCTCTTCCAGGCCGGAGGGCCGGCAGGCTGCTTCTTCTCCGCGGGCTTCTTCGCCCGCCGCTTCTCGCCGGAGGCCTTTGCGGAGGACGTCGTGCTACCGGACTGGCGGTCCTTTGCGCGCTGCAGAAGGGACGCGACGTCTATCTTCCTGCCACCGCTCGGCGCCTCCAGCACCGCATCGCCCTCGTCGAGCATGCGCGGCTGCGCCGAGTCCGTGTAGCGCTGCTGGCGGTCCAGCAGCTCCTCAGGCAGATCCCGCAGGAAGCGCGAGGGAGCCTGACGGCGCGTCTCGCCGTAGATCGTGCGGTGGAACGCATGGCTGATGTAGAGGAGCGTCTCAGCGCGCGTCAGCCCGACGTAGGCCAGCCGCCGCTCCTCCTCAAGCTCCCTCTCGTCGCCTGAGCTGATGGACCGCTGGTGCGGGAAGATGCCCTCCTCCATCGAGACCAGGAAGACCACCGGGAACTCCAGGCCCTTCGCCGAGTGCAGCGTCATCAGCGAGACCGAGCCGCTGAGATCCTCCGCCTGATCGAGATCGGAGATCAGCGCGATGTGCTCGAGGAAGTCCACGAGCCCGGCCTCCGGCCGCCGCCGCTCGAATGAGGCCGCCACGGTCACGAACTCCTGCAGGTTCTCGACGCGCATCGCGTCCTCAGCCTTGCCGGACTCCTTGTACTTCTCGATCATCCCGGAGGCCTCGATGACCGAGCGGACCAACTCCGACAGCTTCGCATGCTCCACCCGCTGGCGCAGCAGCAGCATCATGTCATAGAAGTTCCCAACCGCGCTGCGCGCACGCGCTGTCTGGTCCTCATCGGCGGCGAAGTAGCGCGCGGCGTCCATCAGCGAGCAGTTGTTGCGCTCCGCCACGAGCGTGATCCCCTCGACTGTGCTGTCACCGATGCCGCGCGTGGGCGTGTTGATGATCCGTCGCAGCGAGATATCATCTGCCGGGTTGAAGACCGACCGCAGATACGCGAGGGCGTCCTTGATCTCCGCGCGCTCGAAGAACCGCAGGCCGCCGACGATCTGGTAGGGCACGCCGCGCGCCGCGAGCGCCTGCTCGAAGTTCCGCGAGGCCGCGTTGACGCGATAGAGGATCGCGTAATCGCCGCAGGAGGCCAGCTTCGCGCGCACCTGCGTCGCAATTGTCTCCGCGACCCACTCCGCCTCCTCCTCCTCGTTGATCGCCTCGTAGATCACGATGTTGTCGCCGGGAGGGTTGGCCGTCCAGAGCGCCTTCTCAGCGCGGTTGCTGTTCTGCTGGATAATCGCGTTCGCCGCCTCGATGATCTTCGCCGTCGAGCGGTAGTTCTGCTCCAGCTTGACGATGGACGCCTTCGGGAAGTGCTTCTGGAAGTCGAGGATGATGCCCACATCCGCGCCGCGCCAGCCGTAGATCGACTGGTCGTCATCGCCGACCACGCACAGGTTGTGATGCTCGCGCGCGATCAGCTCGACCAGCCTGAACTGCGCCTGGTTGATGTCCTGATACTCATCCACGAGCACGTAGCGGAAGCGCTCCTGGTACTTGTGCCTGACCTCCTCGTGCTCATCGAGGAGCTGCACCGTCTTCATAATGAGGTCGTCGAAGTCCAGCGCGTTGTTCCGCTCAAGCTCCTGCTGATAGCCCGCGTAGACGCGGCCCACCAGCATCTCCCACTCGCCCTTCGCGGTGCTGAGGTACTCGTTCACCGTCATGAGTTGATTCTTCGCGTCGCTGATCGCCCACAGCACCTCGTTGTTCGTACGGTCGGAGCAGCGATCGCTGTCGGCCAGGCGCACGTCCAGCCGCGACCGCACCTCCTTCACGATGGCCGACTGATCGCTCTCGCCGAAGATCGTGTACTCCGGCACCACACCCACCTGCTTCCCATCCACCCGCAGGATACGCGCGCAGATCGAGTGGAAGGTCCCGGCCCAAATCCCCTTCGCGCGCTTCTCGCCGATGAGCCCGTGGATGCGCTCGCGCATCTCATTCGCGGCCTTGTTCGTGAAGGTGACGGCAAGGATCGCCTGCGGGTCGATGCCGCAGTTCTCGATCATGTGGGCGATGCGGAAGGTGAGCGCGCGCGTCTTCCCCGAGCCCGCGCCCGCGAAGATCAGCACAGGCCCCTCGATGCACTCCGCGGCGGCGCGCTGCTCCGGGTTCAGTTCCTCAAGCAGTGACATCAGAAGACGACTCCCCAACGGCAGACAGGCGCCTCCATAAGTACTCGAAGGCGCTGGATACATGCAAACGGTGGAGCGAGGTTCAACTTTCGCGGCCTAAAGCTTTACTCGCGGCGAGGTTCATTATATCACACACGGGCACCGAAGGACAGCCCATGAGCGCGCTCGGACTGCCGCGCCTGGACAAAGACATCCTGAGGAGATTCGGGAGCTCAAGTCACGCTTCTGCAGCAGTTTGCAGAATGCCTCCAGAGGGTATTACCTTGCGAGAGGGAATTGTAGCAGGTCATCGAATACGCGACCGAGGTCGTAGTCACCCATAGGAAAGGGACAATGGGCAAATCCGCGCTTCTGCTCGTGGGCGTTCTCGGGGTCTTCATCATCCTCGGCACGATGATGATGCAATCGCTGGTGATCATCCAGCGGGTCGCGTCAGTCAGTGATGCGGAGGGTGAAGTGCTCGTTAAGCCTGCTAACGACACGGGCTTCCGCGCCCTCGGTGATGCCGACGAGGTGCTGGCGGGCACCGTCGTACGCACTGGAGCGGACGGCACTGTCACCCTCAACTGGGTCGACGGCTCGCGGGTGCGCCTCGCCCCGAACAGCACGATGCGCGTACGCACATGCAGCCTGAACACGAGCAAGAAGCGGATCACGTCACTTTTTGATCTCGAGAGCGGTCAGATATGGGCGCGAGTGCTGCCGGAGCCTGACCGCAGGGTGAGGTTCGAGGTGGAGACGCCGACCGCCACCGCGGTAGTGCACGGCACTGTCTTCTCGGTGGACGTGAGCAACAGCGGCCGCACCGGCGTGGCGGTCTACGAGGGCGAAGTTGAGGTTCAGTCCGAGAGAGGCTCTGCCACCCTCGCTCCCGGCCAGCAGGCGACTGCGCAGAAAGACGCCGCACCGGTCGCGGCGCCCGCCGAGGATTCCGGCGCCTGGCGAGAGCAGCAGGGCATCATCGGACCGCGCCTCGATCTCGACGCCGGCGAGACGATCGCCCTGGGACCGGGCGCGGGCAGTGTCACGCTCTCAGGCACCTCGGAGCCCGGCGCGGCCGTGACTATCAACGGCACGCCGGTCGAGCTCGATCGCCGCAACCGCTTCGCTGCTGAGGTGAGTGCAGCTGCGGCTTCGGATGGCATGATCGTTGTCGCCGCAGCCGACGGGCGCGGCGGCCAGACTGTGAGAGCCGTCTCAGTTCTTACTGACTAGCCGGCGTCTGACCGGTAATGAGCCAAAGAGAACGCCCGGGCCACTGGTGCTCAGGGCGTTCTCTGTCTTTTGGTTGTCCCACGCTCTTACAGTGCTTTGCGTGCCAGGACCACCCACTCAAGGAACTTCAGGACATACGAAAGCACCAACAGTGCCACGATTATGTAGAAAAACGTCCAGACGGCCGGACTGTCGAAGCGTTCGATCCAGTCGGCTACCGCCACGGTCTCGCCAAGTACCAGCCGCTCCGCCAGGCGCGCGAGGAACGCGATGAATCTGGCATACAGTGCGCGCATGATCGGATAGGCCGCGATCAGACCGACGATCGTACCCGCGATCACGATCGGGTTGAGCAGGTTGAACTTTTCCCGCTGGTGCTCGTTGAAGATCGGGCAGTAGCGGCACTCGCGAGTCCGCACCGCCCCCGACTGGTTCGCCCCAAGCTGCAGGTCGGAGCGCGTGTAGCTCGAGCCCTGCTCCGGCAGAGAGGTCAGTGATGCCCCACGCTTCAGGAGCGACTCGATCAGATACGGATCGCAGTTACAGCCCTGTCGCATCCGCCAGCAGTTCTTCCTGTTCTTGAACGCCGGGCACATCTCCTTGATGGCTTCGTGGCAGAACGGCATCTCCCAGCAGTGTGACATACGGTAGAGCGGCCTGCCCGTCGCTCTCTTCGGCTTGCCAAAGCCTTGCTCTTCCTGGAGGCGCGCGCGGCGCGCCGGAGCCTCGCGCACGTACGTGGCGATCTCCACGAGGATGCGTATCCCGACGATCAGCACCATCGCCTGGCCGGTGATGGCCGACCAGTTCGTGATGATGCCGGCCGCCTGACCCGACTGGCTGGAGACCTGCCCCGCCACCATCAGCGGGAATCCGAGCACCAGGCCGATTCCGATCAGCCCAGCCACGACGGCGACAGCGATCTCCTCATAGGTGACGATCACGACGCAGATCGTGCCGATGAAGCCGCTGACGGCCATGATCTGCCCCATGAGCTGCAGATTCCCGACCGCCTTGGCTCCCACCGGTCCGGCAAGGTGCCCACCGTAGATCGCGTACAGCATGTACGCGACGCTGCCGATGAACGCGATGCCACATATCTTCAGGCCCGTGCCTGCCCAGTCACGGAGCTTCTGCCCGAAGTCTATGGCGATCCTTGACCGCCCTGCGCCACCCTTGCCTCGCAAACCTGCTCCTCCTTGGATAGACGGTGAACCAACGTTCCGCTGCTACGCCAGCTAGTGCAGCGTCCATAAAATA
>DHPY01000095.1:0-3936 GCA_002411015.1 Armatimonadetes bacterium UBA5352
CGTTTGGCGGCGCGAGGAGTGAGGAGGCGTCCGCGTCGTTTGCGGACGCCGACGAAGCCGCTGTGCCGGCCCGGCTGTTGAGAACAACTTACGGCAGGGGCCGGCACAGCGGCTGAGTTCCGCAAGCGGAACTCACCCTCGCGCCGCTGCGAGCAGCGGACGCTCGGGCGGCCCCTCCAACGGCATACGGAAACGACAACGGTCGCTCGGGCGGGCGCCCTCGCCCGCACACCCAATACCGGGTTCACATCGCGGACGCGGCAGGCTCCTCAGCCGCCTCGGCGGGCGCCGGGGAGGCGTAGATGTACGCGGCGGCTGAGAGCACGCTCATCGAGAGATACAGGTGCATCTCCGTGAAGATTGGCTGGAACTGACCGTAGACGACCAGCCCGATCGCGGCGCAGATCATAGCTGTTATCAGCGACGCCTCCTCGAGCCGCTCCTCGCGCACGAGGCGCTTCTGCGTCCGCAGGCCACGGTTGATCGTGTTGAGGATGAAGCCGGCGAAGAGCAGGAATCCCGGAATGCCAAGCTCCCCGAGGAGTTGCAGGATGAGGCTGTGCGGCCAGAAGATGATCCGGAATCCGTAGACCTCGTGCGTCCAGAAGCGGAGGCTGCCGAGGCCGAGGCCGACGAGGTAGTGCTCCTTGATGGCGGCGATGCTGGCCTGGTACTGCATCAGGCGCACCGAGCCGAACTCGAACTCCTGGCCGCTCAGGCGGGCGTTGATCTCAAGCGCGGTCAGCGCGATGCGCTCGGCGAACCCCGGATTGCTCAGCACCAGCAGCGGCAGGGAGAGCACCAGCAGCAGCGTGATACCAAGCAGCGTCTTCCGGTACTGCTTGAAGAGGATGGCGAAGAGGATCAGTTCGAGTGTGATAATGAGGAGCGGAGCGCGCCTGCTGATGAGATAGACCGTCAGGAGGTTCCCTGCGATGCCGAGGCCGGCGAGCAGCTTGATCACGCGGCTGCGCCCGAAAACGATGTAGTGGATGTTGAAGGGCAGCAGCAGGCAGGACCACTTGCCGAGCTGGTTGATCCAGCTCCAGCCACCCAGGGCCTGGCCGGCCTGCTCGAAGCCTGCCGGTCCGCCGGCGCCACCCTCATGGATTGCGGTGGCCGCGAAGGCCAGCGACATCAGGATGAACAGGTGCCCCCAGTGCTGGAGGTGCTTGCGGTCGATCGTGCAGGCGATGATCAGCGCGTAGGTGACTGCCTTCAGCACGACCGCCATGACCTCACCGGCCACCACCTCCGGGTGGTACGCCCAGAAGTAGGAGGCCGATGCCCAGAGCACGAACGCGCCGAAGTACTTGAGCGCGCCATCAATGCGGATGATCGAGCGGTTCGGGAAGAGCAGCGCGTGCGCGACCACGAGACAGGCCGCGAGGATCACGAGCATCTCCGAGACGCTTGGTGAGCCCATTGCGCCAAAGCGCGTGGTACGCACGCCGACGCCGAGCATCATCAGGATCAGCACGATGCTCGTCGCTCCCCGCCGATGCCGCTCAGCGCTCGATGGCTCAGTTGTCGTGATCTCAGCGCGCGCCTCGGAACTCATCGTCGCCTGTCTCACCTCCCCTCCAGGACACTGCGAAGCTGGGCCCCGACGGCTTCGGGCGTGAACCGCTCCTCAACCAGCCGCTGGCCATTGCGGCCCAGTGTGCGCCGGTGCTCCGGATCGGTCAACAGCCGCTCCGCGACCGGCAGCCAGTCATCAAGCGTGCCCTCGCCCGGGAGCACGTAGCCGTTCACGCCGCTCACGACATGCTCGGTCAGCGGCGCGTAGTCATTCACCACCACCGGCAGACCGCAGCACCATGCCTCCAGCGGCACCTTCGGCATCACGTCGAGCAGCGAGAAGTGGCAGAAGAAGTCGCTCCAGTGATAGAGCGAGGGCATATCGCTGACGTATCCGGGTAGATGGATGTTGGGGTGATCGAGCACCGCGCGGTTCTCGCGCATGAACTGCTCGCGCAGCGGCCCGTCGCCGGCGATGACCACGCATGCGTCATGCCGCTCCACGATGGTCCTCAGCAGCGGCAGGAAGCGCTCCAGCCCGGCGATCTTCTGCTTGAAGGTGAACATGGTCGCGAGCGAGATCAGGTGCTCGTGCCTCCACTGCGGCGGGCGCTCGCTGCCCCCGGCGTTCCGCAGGCGCTCGTAGTCCACCGCGAGCGGAACGGTGATGAGCTTCCCCGGATCGATCGCGATCTCCTCGAGCACCCACCCCCGCAGGGTCTCCGAGAGCGGGAGGATCAGGTCGGAGAGGTCGGCGTTCCGCCGCGCGGCCCACGCGTCGAAGGTTGCCTTGAGCCACGACTTGCCCCCGCGGCGCGCCTGGTCGGCGTATTCCTGCCAGGGGTTCCCTCGCAGGATGATGGCGGTTCGACAGCCCGCGCCGATGGCGTTGAGGGTCACCATGAGGCCGATCAGCCCGCCGCCCTGGGAGATGACGACGTCGAACTCGCGCATGTCCCTGCGCAGGATACGCAGTGCCCAGCGCAGCCGCGGCACGCTGAGCTCCGGGGGAGGCGTGATGAGGTCAACCTCCACGCCTGCCCGGCGCAGTGGCTCGGTCGTCTCCCACGGATTGGTCGAGACACAGACGAGTGCGCGCATGATGACCTCTGCCCCCGCCGTTGCCGTGAGCCTTTCGTAGCGACGGGCTTCCAGCCCGTCAGCCGTTAGCCCCGCCGATCGAACCGCTCCTTCACCTCACCGAGCGCCTGCAGGAGCATCCATCCAACCGCCTCGTCGGTGTGCTGCTCGCGCACATACCGCAGCCCCTCCGCCGCCATGCGCTCGTGCAGGCTCGCGTCGGAGAGCAGCCGGTCAAGCTGCCCTGCCGCTTCCGTCAGATCGCGCACCAGCAGCCCGGTCTCTCCGTGCCGGATCAGCTCCGCCATCGCCGGGTAGTCGTTCGCGATCACCGGGCAGCCGCACGCTTGCGCCTCTATCACCACGTTCGGCATCCCATCCATCTCCGAGATGTGCAGGAACGCTGACGCGGCATACAGCAGCGACCACGGATCGCTGACGAAGCCCGCGCGTACCCACAGATCGGGCGAGCAGCGCTTCGCCAGCTCCTCAAAGAACCGCTCGGCGAACGCCCCTCTGCCCGCGATCGCCCAGACGAGGCCATGGTCGCGCAGCACCTCCTCGAGGGCGGGCGCGGCATCGAGCATCGGCGCGGCCTTCTGCCAGTAGCGGAAGTTTGTCATGCTGGCGACGATCCGGCGGCCATCAGGGCTCCAGCGCGCTCGCGGGGCGTCGCGATCCTCCGGGGCCTGCGGGAAGGTCGTGACGGAGATCGGGATCGGCAGCACGGGCGTGCTGAGGCCCGGGAGCTCCGCGCGCACCGCGTCGGCCATGTGCCGGGCGACCGGCATGATCGCGTCCATCTGGGGGAGGTTGTGGTTCGTGTAGAGGACCAGCGCATCCACGAACTTGCGCTTCAGGAGACCGTCTCGGTCCGACCGCCGGTCCTCGTATTCGCTCCACATATTGCCGCGCATGCGGAAGACCGCCGGCACCCCGAGCAGCCCGCGCAGCATCATCGCCATGGAGGCGTGGGTGCCGCAGCAGTCGCTGATGATCAGGTCCACCCCCGCGGCGCGGATGGCGTCCTCGCGAGCGAGCACCTTCGGCACGATCTTCCACTTGCCGGCGATGATGACCTCGCTCTCGACTCCGACGGCTCGCAGCGGCCCCGCGATCTTATCCGCGCGCTTCGAGACGAGCAGCAGGACCTTCCGGATGGAGGTGGGGGAGGGGCTGTCGTCTGCCGGGGAGAGAGTAGCGGCCATCAACTGCGCCTCTGTCCGCGCAGGCGGCTCCATGCCCTGGCCGCACGCGCCTGCAGTGAGTTCGGCCCGAAGCTCAGCGCCCACCAGCCGAGCGTATGTAGCGAGAACGGCCAGTAGCCGGTTGAGC
>DHPY01000095.1:4083-9282 GCA_002411015.1 Armatimonadetes bacterium UBA5352
TGAGCACGCGGAAGCGCGCGTGTTCGCCGCTCTGCACCGCGCGCAGGGCGAGGGCGCGCAGATGCTGCCCGGCCTGGCGGGAGAGGCCCTGGCGGCCGCCAAGCTGCTGCCGGATGCGCTCGAGGTGCGCCTCCTCATCGAACGTCCGGTTCTCGGCCGCCGCATCGGCGCGCGCGCGCGCGAACTCGCTGTAGAGGATGCCGGCGACGACGCCGGTCTCGCTGAGCTGCCCCTCGCGCCGGCGGTAGTGCAGCAGGCAGCGGTCGAGGCGCGCGCATTTGCAGCGGGCGCTCATCCGCAGGATCAGGTCGTAGTCCTCCGCCGAGGGCAGGCGCTCATCGTAACCGCCGATGGCCCTGGCGTCCGCGGTGCGCATCATCATCGAGGAATGCGGGATGGTGGTCGTCCGCTCCAGCGAGGCCCGGAACTCCTCGTCGGAGAGTCTCGGCCGCTCGCTGCGGTCGCGGATGACCCCTGCGGCGTCAATCACGAGGTGCTGCCCGCCGAGCAGGCCGAGCTCCGGATCGTCCTCGAACGCCTGCAGCGATATCGCCAGGCGATCGGGAGTCGCTACATCGTCCGCGTCGAGGATTGCGATAAACTCGCCCCGCGCGGCCTCAATGCCGGCGTTGCGCGCGCCTGAGGGCCCCCGGTTGCTCTCCAGCCGCACCAGCCTGATCCGGTCGTCCTCAGCCGCGTAGCTCTCGATGACCCGCGCGGAGGAATCGGTCGAGGCATCATCCACGCAGATAAGCTCCCAGTCCTCCACGGTCTGCGCCTGCATGGACTTGATCGCGTCGCCGACGAACTCCTCACAGTTGTGGATGGCGAGGACGACGCTCACGCGTGGTGTGCCGTGAGTTGGGAAGCTGTCTGCCGGCATGGCCGAGGTGCTCCTGCGGGTGGTTGGTGACGACGCGCCGCCTGAGCGGCCGCCTTGACGAGTGAGCAAGGGCAAGTGTATCATGCGTTTCACGGCCTCGTCAACTTCAGCGCTCCCTCGACGGGGAGCGCCTATTGCTTTCTCTGGACCCCCTTCGCTACCCACCCATGAATGACAAGAGTATGCAGGAGAGCATAGGCGTCCGCGCTCGGAGAGCCGCGGGCTGGCAGCTCCTCGCCGGAGGCACCGGCTTCGGGCTGCAGATGGTGACCTCGCTCGTGCTCGCCCGCCTCCTGATGCCCCGCGACTTCGGCATCGTCGCCATGGCCACGCTCGTGACCGGCCTCGCGACCACCTTCCGAGATCTCGGCCTCGGTCAGGCGCTCGTGCAGCGGCATGAGCTTGAGCCGAAACACCTGCGGGCCGCCTTCTGGGGCAACGCGGTCATGGGCATGAGCATCTGCGCCGCGCTCATCCTCATCGCGCCATGGCTGGGCGTCTACTTCAAGGAGCCGCGCATGGTCCCCGTCCTGCAGGCCATCGCGTTCCTCTTCGTGCTCTCACCCTTCTCAGTGGTCCCGCGCGCGATGCTCCAGCGCGACCTCAACTTCCGCACCCCGTTCTTCGCCGAACTGCCAGCCAGCCTCTCATACGGCGCGGTCGGCGTCACCATGGCGCTTCTCGGCTACAACTACTGGAGCCTCGTCGCCGGGCAGCTCACCGCGGCATTCGTGCGCTCTCTGGCGCTGTGTATCCTGACACGCCACATCCCGCCGTTGATCCCGAGCTTCCGGGGGATCCGCGATCTCTTCAGCTTCGGCCTCGGCGCCACCGGCGTGAGCCTCGGGCACTACATCGCGGTCAAGGTCGACTACTTCGCGATCGGCAAGCGGCTCAACGCCGATGCGCTTGGCCTCTATACCCGCGCGTACACCTTCGTGACCTACCCGTCCATGCTCACATCGCAGATCGGCCCGGTCTTCTTCCCGGCATTCTCGCGGATGCAGCATGACCGCGAGCGGATGCACAGCGCGTTCTCGCGCGTCAACACGGTGCTCTCGATGCCCTTCTTCCCGCTGCTGACGATCGCGGTCGTCGCGGCGCCGGAGCTCATCCCGACCGTCCTCGGTGAGCAGTGGACGCCGAGCGTCGTGCCCGCGCAGATCCTCACCTTCATCGGCATGTGCAGCATCATCGGAGCGCCCTCGGGCGCGGTCATCAAGGCCACCGGGCGCGTCTACGGTGAAGCATGGCGGCAGCTCCTCTACGGCGTGCTGATTGGCGTCGGAGCATGGTTCGCCGCCCCCTACGGCATCGCCGCGGTCTCCGTAGCGGTCGTCGGCGCGAATATCGTGCACTACAGCCTCATCGCCCATCTCGTCTGGCAGTCCATCGGCTTCGGCCCGCTCGACTACCTGAAGGCCTTTCGCGGGCCTCTGAGCATCACGGCAGCATCCGCGGCCGCCGCGCTGATCCTGCGCGCCATCATGATCGCGGCAGGGCACGGTCAGGTCGTCGTGCTGCTCTTTACGGCGATCCCGCCGCTGCTTGTCGCGCTGCTGCTGGCCATCTCGCTCCCGTTCCCGGAGACGAAGGTGGCGATCCACGAGTACCGGTCATTCTACGAGCGGGGGAAGTCACTCATCGCCCGAAGATGAGCGAGCGCGCGCTCCGGAGGCAATACGATGGCGCTCCCTGAGGCTCTCGCCGGCGTTGTGGTGAGCGATCGCTGCTGCGGCTGTGGCGCCTGCGCCGGAGTCGCCGCCTGCGGCCGGCTGGAGATGCGCCTGACACCCGAGGGCCTCTGGCAGCCCGCCGTCAGCGAGTGCACCAACTGTGGCGTCTGCGAGCGCGTCTGCCCGGGCCTCGAGTCGCCCGCGCCGGAGACCGCCGCCCCGCTCGGCGAGCACCTCGGCGCCTGCGTCGGCTACTCGACCGATGAGCGCGAGCGCCTGCGCGGCAGCTCCGGCGGCCTCGCCACGCGCGTGCTCAAGGCGCTGCTCGAGTCCGGCCAGGTGGAGGCGGTCGTGGCGGTGCGCGCCTCGGAGGACGGCGAGCGGCTCTTTGAGGCGGCCGTGCTGCGCACATCGGAGGAGATCCAGGCCGCGGCGGGCTCGAAGTACTACCCGGTCGAGTTCTCCCGACCGCTCCAGGAGCTGCGCGCCTCCGGCGAGCGTTTCGCGCTGGTCGGCGTGCCCTGCGTCATCACCGCGCTCCACCACGGCCGAGAGCGTCTTCCGTGGCTGCAGCGCCAGTGCGTGGCGCTCATCGGCCTCGCCTGCGGCCACCTGGTCAGCACGCACTACACGGCCTTCCTGGCCGAGCTGAGCGGCGTGCGCGCGGAGGGCCTCTCCGGCGCGGAGTATCGTCGCAAGCCCGGCCTTCGCAGTGCGGTGGACTATGTCTTCGCGGCGCGCGTTGCCGATGGCGCGGAGGGCCGAGAGCTTCCGTTCGTCACGGGGCGCGCGCCGGTCACGCTCTGGACCGCGCGCATCTTCACGCCGGGAGCCTGCTTCCGCTGCGCCGATCTCTTCGCGGCGGACGCCGACCTCACGCTCATGGACGCATGGCTGCCGGAGTACACCGCCGACCGCGCCGGCACGTCCCTTGCGGTCGCGCGCAGTGAGGCGATGCGCGACCTGCTGGAGGCCGAGCGCGCCGCGGGCCGCCTGCATCTCGAGCCGATCGCGCCCGAGCACGTCGTGCGCTCGCAGGCGGGCGCGCTGGCGAGCCGGCGCGTGGCCGCGGAGTTGCGCTCGACCGGCGCGCGTGAGCCTCTGAGCCTGCGCTGGGAGCGGCGGCGCGCGCGGCTGAGCAACCGGCTGCTGGCCGGGCGTGGGCCGCGGCGGAGGCTCGGCATCGCGGCCATCCGCGCATGGATGGCTGCACACCGAGCATGGAACAGTATCTGGCGGCTCCCGAGGCGCGTGGCGGGTAGACTCAAGCGGCTGGTGCTCGGGCCGGGCAAGGTCAGGACGTAGAGAGGACAGTATGGCAACGAGGTTTCTCCTGGCGGGACATGAGAGCTTCCGCAATCGCGGCTGTGAGGCGATCGTGCGCACCACCGTGCCGCTGCTGCGGGAGGGCTTCCCGGGCTGCGAGATCGCACTCGCGTCGAAGGAAGTCATCGAGGACAGCGCGCACGCAACCGGCGCGGGCCTGAGGGTCCTCGACAGCAACGTGCGCCGGGGAGGCCCGCGCTGGTATGCCATGCACGGCCTGCGGAAGCTCGGCATGACGCCGCCGCCGCAGATGAGCCTGAACGCGGAGCTCGCGCGCGAGATCGCGGCCGCCGATGTGGTCATGCAGATCGGCGGCGACAACTTCACCTCCGACTACGGCCTGCACCCCGACAGCCCGCTGCTGGCGGTGAACCGGCTCGCGCTGGCGAAGGGTCGGCCGCTGGTCTTCTGGAGCGTCTCGGTGGGGCCGTTCGCCACGCCCGCGCTGGAGGCGCTGGTGATGGCGCAGATGCGCGCCGCGGCACTGGTCACGGTGCGGGAGAGGATCTCGCGGAACTACCTGCGCGAGCAGGGCGTCATAGCCAACGTTGTCCCGGTCGCCGACCCGGCGATGCTGCTTGAGCCCGCGCCGGTGGAGACGGCCGGCTTCTGGCCCGCCGCCGAACATGTGCTGGCGATCAACGTCAGCCCTCTGGCCTCAAGCTACCGGGCGGACGGCGACACGCAGTTCGGCCTGAAGATCGCGGAGGTGGCGATCGAGGAGGCCCTCAGCCGCGACGGCTGGGGGGTGCTCCTGCTGCCTCACGTGACCGGCGGACCGCACAATGACGATCATCGCTACATGAGCGGCGTCCTGCAGCGCCACGAGGGCGACCCGCGGGTGCGGCTTGCGCCCGGCACGCTCGACTGCGCGCAGGCGAAGTTCCTGATCGCCCGCAGCGATGCCCTGATAGCGGCGCGCACGCACGCGACCATCGCGGGCTTCTCAAGCTGCGTCCCGACGATCTCGCTGGCCTACAGCCGCAAGGCGCACGGGATCAATCTCGATCTCTTCGACCACCGCGACTGGCTGCTGGATGTCATGGGCATGAAGGACGCCTCGGAGCTTCTCCCGCCGCTGCGGCTGCTGCTGGAGCGCAGGGAGGAGATCCGAGCGCACCTCGCCACGCGCATGGAACAGATGCGCCCGCTGGCGAGGGCGGGCCTGACGGCGCTGCAGGGTGTTGTTACGCCGTTTGGAGGGGCCGGAGAGTTCCGCTGACGTCGTTTGCGGCGTGGTCGTTGCCGTGCCTTGGAGGAGTGAGGAGGCACGAGTGTCGTTTACGAGTGCCGACGAAGCCGCTGTGCCGGCCC
>DHPY01000095.1:9422-13786 GCA_002411015.1 Armatimonadetes bacterium UBA5352
GCCGCTGTGCCGGCCCGCCGTTCGTGGCGCGAAACGACAGGGGCCGGCACAGCGGCTGAGTTCCGCAAGCGGAACTCACCCTCGCGCCGCTGCGAGCAGCGGACGCTCGGGCGGCCCCTCCACGACCGCTTACGTTTGCGGGCACAACGGCGCACAGGCGCGACGCCCGTGCCACGAGAGGGGCCGTCGTTGCTCCCCCTCTCCCGCCAGCGAGCGCAGCGAGCAAGGGGGAGGGGGCCGGGGGGAGGGGCCGCCGTTCACAACGTGCTCATCGCGGCGAGAGGTTTCCAGACCACTCGCGGCGAATGCTACGCGGCGGACTGCCCCCGCGTGGCCAAAGGGCTCACTCCGATCGCTCGCACCACGCACCAGGATAGGGGAGTATGGAAGATTTCTCGCTCGCTGAACTAAGCGATGCTGTCAGAAAGCACCTGTTGCTGATAGCCATCTTCACGCTTGGAATAACCACGCTGGCCTGCGTCTACGTCTTCTTCTTCGTCCCGACGACCTGGGAGGCGCAGACCTCGATCGTCTTCGAGGAGAACGGCTCCGACCCGCTCGGGATGCTCGGCCGCCTCTCCTCGCTCGCCCCGATCGCCTCCAGCGGCCGCGGGGAGTTCTGCGAGGTGCTCCTGCGCAGTCGCACCGTGCGCGGGCGCGTCGTGGATGAGCTGGACCTCGTCGAGGCGCTCGATGTGAAGAACGAGCAGTATGCCATCGAGACCCTCGGGAGCCTCTACAGCGTGAACCTGCCCGTCTCCCGCGTGCTCGAGCTCAGCACCACCTGGCCCGGCCCGACGAAGGCCTCCCTCCGACGTGACCCCGGCGGGGCGCCTGAGATGGCCGCCACGCTTGCAGGGTCGCTGATCAAGAGCCTCGAACTGGAGCTTAGCGAGACCGACTACACCCAGGCGGCGCAGCAGCGGGAGATGCTGGAGGGCCTGCTGGGCAATGCTGTAACTGAACTGACCAGGGCGGAGAATGAGTTGGTGAAGTACGCCACCAGCGAGTACATCGTGAACCCTTCCACGCAGGGAAGTGGCGCGGTCACTGAGCTACAGACGCTCCAGCGGCGGGAGGCGGAGCTGCGGGCGGAGCTTGGGGGCGCGATCGCGCGTGAGGCCACGGCACGGGGCCGCCTTAGCGCGGAAGAGCGCATGACCGTCAACGCGCTGTCGGAGATTCGCGACCCGGCCATCGACAAGCTGCGCCAGACGCTGCTTGACCTCGACCAGCAGATCACCGAGCAGACTGAGGTGCAGGGGAAGTCGGAGAGTCACCCGGATGTGGCCTCGCTCATCTCCGAGCGCAACAGCACGCAGGCACAGCTCGAGGAGTTGCTCAATGAGAGCATGCGCGTGCAGGAGCGTAACATGACGGTGAATCCGGTATACTCGAAGCTGGTGGAGGAAGCGCTGCTCAACGGCCAGCGGGTATCCGAGGTACAGGCAAGTCTTGATGTGGTGCGCGGCGAGCGGGGCGCGCTGCTCGATGAGATCCAGCAGTTCCCGGCCAAGTCCAGCACCTACCTCCGCCTGCAGCGCGAGGTGGATATGCGGGGAGACGCCGTGAAGCGCCTCAGCGAGAGCTATGAGCTTGCGCGTCTGGCGGAGGCCGGGACAACGACCAACTTCTCGGTCATTGACCCGCCCGTGGCTCCGCTGAGGCCCACCGCACCATCGCTGCGTAAAACCGCGGCCGTCACCATGGTCGCGTCATTCGTGCTCGCCATGCTCTTCGCGTTCTGGCGAGAGGGCCGCTCAAACCACAGGAAGCGGGCCGAGGAGGCCTCTCCGGCTGACGCTGCCTGATTCCTCAGGCGCCGACCGGACCCGGCGGATCATCCCGATCCACCATCGCAGAACCGATCGCATATATCATCGCACTGACTTACGAGCCATTGCGCAACGGGAGTTGTCACCGCATGTGGCTGTCCGTTCTTTTCTGGATCTTTGTCGCACTCACACTCTACCCGTTCTTCATCTACCCGGGAATGCTCTGGCTCTATACGCGCCTCTTTGCGAAGCCCCCGGTGAGGGCTGCAAGCTCCCTCCGCGTCAGCGTCATCGTCCCGTGCTGGAATGAGGCCGGCTTCATCGAGGGCCGCATCGCCAACCTCACTCAGCAGGACTACCCCGGCGAGTTGCTGGAGATCGTGGTCTGCTCGGATGGCTCCACCGATGACACGAACGAGATCGTCCACCGCCACATGCAGGCCGACCCGCGCATCAAGCTGCTCGACCTGCAGCGCGGCGGGCAGACCGCGGCGCTCGATGCGGGCTTTGAGGCGGCTACCGGCGATGTCATGGTCATCACCGACGCAGGCACCGTCTTCGCCCCCGACACGATCAGCAAGCTTATGAGCTACTTCGCGGATGACTCCGTTGACTGCGTCGTGGGCGCATGGACCGTCGTCCCCAGCGCAGATGCGCCCTACAGCCGCGGGGAGCGCGCTTACCGCAACTTCGAGGACAAGCTGCGGTCGCTTGAGGCGATGGCGGGGATCGCGTTCCACGGCCAGGGCGCCTGCACCGGCTTCCGCCGCGGCATCTACCCGAAGATCCCGCCGAGCATCGCCGCCGACCTCGGCGCGGGGCTCTCCGTAGCCGTCAGGGGCGGGCATATCGTGGAGGCGCTCAACCTCGGCGTTAGCGACTTCATGGATGGCGACACGCACAACCAGCTTCGCTCCCGCCGCCGCCGCGTAGTCCGCGGGATGGCGGCCATCCGCCACTTCGGCCAGGCGATGAACCCCTTCCACCGCCCGGGCCTCGCCTTCGCGGTCTGGTCGCACAAGATCCTCCGCTGGCTCACGGGCGTCTGGATGATCGGCGCCTTCGCCACCAACCTCGCCCTCTACATTACGCAGGACATCCCGTTCTACGACGTGCTGTTCTACCTGCAGTGCGCGTTCTACCTCGCGGCCCTGATCGGCTTCATCGGTGATGGCACGCGCGTCTCGAAGATCCCGCTCTTCGGCATACCGATGTCCATCTGCGTGGTCGTCTTCGCCTTCACGAGGGGGATGATCGAGGTGGTCATGGGTACGCGCGAGAACCTCTGGACCCCCGCAAGCGCCGAGGCAACCGCCAGCGAGTAGCTGCCTTTGCCGTCCGCTGCCGTTGCTGCCGTTGCCGTGTCGTTCGTAGCGACGGGCTTCCAGACCATCATGCCGTTGCCGTGTCGTTCGTAGCGACGGGCTTCCAGCCCGTCATGCCGTTGCCGTTCGTCACAGCCAGCGTCCCCCGGTTCGTCGGAACTCCCGCGCCTGCTCGGGCGTCGGGAATGAGTAGTACGTGGCCTCCTCGCGCGGATTCGCCTGCGTATGCACCTCGCCCATCTCCAGCAGGTCGATGGTCTGGCTGAGGAGCCGCGCCCCGATAGCTTTGCAGCGGCGCATGAGGTTCGCCTGCGACTCGCCCGCGCGGATTGGCACTGCCTCCTGGAGGATGATCGGGCCATCGTCGAGCCGCTCGTTCATGTAGTGCACGGTGACGGCGGTCTCCAGTTCGTGCTCATAGAGCACCCAGAAGGTGGGCATCATCCCCCGGTAGCGCGGCAGCGGCCCCGAGTGCACGTTGATGCAGCCGATCGGCGGGAGTGCGAGGAGTTCCTTGCGGAAGATCTGCGGGCAGGCGACGCTGATAGCGAGGTCAACGTCCATTCGCCGCAGGAGCGCGAGGAACGCAGGCGCGTTGACGTCGCTGAGCCGCTCAACCTCCACCCCATAGTCCCTCGCGACCTTCGCCGGCCCGGCGCCGGAGAGCTTCGCGCTGAGGTAGCGGAGGCAGTAGCGGATGAAGCTGATCGGCCCGAGCACCCCTGCCCAGCGCCTGAGTGCGGCGAGCTTCCCCTCGGCGCGCGGATCGTCCGCGATGTAGATCGCGACGAAGCGATCGGCCTTCTCCGCCAGCAGCCCATCAAGCAGCACGGGCACCACAAAGGGCTCATCCTGCGTGATGATGATGGCGGTGAGCTGCGTGCGATCGGGCATCGGCGGATGGCTCCTTCGACCGTTCCTCGTCAGGCGCAGGGTATGACAGGCGCGGGCGTGTGTCAACCGCGGCGCGGGCTTCCCTTCTCCCCGTGGCGCAGGCTTCCAGCCTGCGAGCCGTTCCTCCCCCCTCTCCCGCCCGCGCGCTGCCGTTTGCGCGCCAGGGGGAGGGGGCCGGGGGGAGGGGCGAGTCGTTCCTTCCCCCCTCGTCCAGAAGGGCACGTCGTGTATGCCCAAGGGAGAGGTCCGTGGTCCTCCGTTGCCGTTCGCCGTTGGAGGGGCCGCCCGAGCGAAGCGAGGGTGAGTTCCGCTTGCGGAACTCAGCCGCTGTGCCGGCCCTGTCGTGGCCGTCTCGAACGGCGGGCCGGCA
>DHPY01000095.1:14013-14253 GCA_002411015.1 Armatimonadetes bacterium UBA5352
GGCGAAGATGTGCGTAATGCATAGATCCGGAACATCGTGGAGGGGCCGTCGTTGGGGGAGAGGTCCGCCCCCCCGAGGTCTTCCCCGCGCCCTCGTCGAACTACCTCGCGTTGCTGAGCCTTCATGAGGACCGGTGATCTGCCATGACGCCGCGCGAGCGCATCCTGACCGCCCTCAAGCGCCAGCCCACCGATATCCCCGCCATCGGCAACGCGGTCTCCATCGCCACGATGGACCTGA
>DHPY01000101.1:0-31810 GCA_002411015.1 Armatimonadetes bacterium UBA5352
GGGAGGGGGCCGGGGGGAGGGGCGCGCCCGGGAACACCAGCGTCACCTTCGTCCCCTCGCCGGGCCGGCTGCTCACCTGGCACGTGCCGCCCAGTATCTCCGTGTGGCTGCGCACGCTGCCCAGGCCGAAGCCGGCGTCGTACGCTCCGACCGCCTCAGGATCGAAGCCCTGCCCGGAGTCGCCCACCGTGATGCACAGACTGCCGTCATCCCGCCGGGTCGCACACACGCGTGCGTGGTCCACCTTCGCATGCTTGGTCACATTGAAAAGTAGTTCGCGCACCGCACGGAAGATGCTCGTCTCCACATCCCGGTCATGATGGTCAACGTCTCCGGAGACCGTCACCTCCACGTTCAGCCCGTGGCGCTCGCGCATGTGCTCGCCAAGCCATGCCAGCGCGCCACCAAGACCGCGCTCGGAGACCACCTTCGGGCTGACCTCCACCGCCAGGCAGCGGCACTGCTCGATGGCCCCAGCGAGGTACTCATCCACTTGCGCCAGCGCGTCCGCTGATCCCTCCGGTACTGCGGCGGCCATCTGCAGACGCATGCGCGAGGCCGCCAGAAGCTGCTGGAGATCATCGTGGAGAACCGATGCCAGCCTCTCGCGCTCACGGTGCTCCGCCTGCGAGAGCTCAGCGGCGAGTGTCCGCACCTGCGCCGTGCGCTCAAGCACCCGCTCCTCAAGCGTCTGGTTCATCGCGGCGAGCTGCCCCTGCGACCGCCGGAGCTCGTCCTCACGACGGGTGAGATCGCGGAACAGGACCTGATAGGGCCGCCGCAGATTCTCGGCCACCGTTGCCTTGTAGAGCAGGTAGAATGCCACGAGCTTCAGATAGTGCCCGATCAGGTTCGTGAGGCCATAGGGGTCGGTGTAGAGTGTGAATGCCAACTCGGCCAATAGTGTGCTGATGATCGAGCCGATGAGGAGCCAGAGCACCGTGCGGTCGAACTCCCGCCGGCGCGCGAGAATGAGCCCTGCCGAGAGCAGGAGCAGGGCGGAGATCACGTACTCCGCGATGATCTTGAAGGGCGTCAGCCGCTGGATGCTGTCATCGAATGCCATCGGGAAGATGTCCCAGGCAAAGATGGACAGCATGATGAGCGTCACGAGGGCGCTGTAGCCGGCGAACGCGATGCGCACGTTGAACTTCCGGCGCAGGAAGATCGGGGAGGTCAGCAGGATAAGCGCCTGCATCAGGCGCGCCGCCACCCAAAGCTGCGTCGGTGGATCCGTGCCAAGATCGCCGAAAACGCCCATCCCGCGGAAGACGAGGGTGTGCAGGAGGTCAAGAAGCGCCACGAAGCCGTAGCCCATGGCAATCCAGAGGAGGAAGTGACGCTCAACGAAGAAGCGCGCGTTCCACGTGAGCATCAGTAATGCCGCGGCAACCGCCACGCTGAAGATCTCCACCAGGCTGTGGAAGAGCAGGTAACTGTGGATTTGAGCTTCGTATAGACCAGCGAGCAGCAGCGCGTAGGCCACTGCCCGCAGCATGACTCCCGTTGTCTGACGTGAAGGCAGGATGCCTGCCGACAACCCGGTGCCCTCCCTGCGCTACGAGCCGGGCTGCTCCCCGAGCAGCCTCGTAAGGTAGTTGTGGGCCTCAACAAGCTTCTCTTCAGTGGTTATGCCGACCGGCGCCGTGCAGTAGCCGCCCCGGAAGTCCTCGAGGTTGATATAGCCATCATATCCGTACTCGCGCAGCGTCGCAATGATCTCCTCGAAGTTGGCGAGACCATGCTCCAGCGACGCGTTGTCCCACTTCCACGTGCCGCTCTCGTCCTGGAACCACGCCATGTTCTTTGCGTGAACATGCGCGAGGTATGGGCCGAGGATCTCGATCCCCATGCGCCAGCGTTCCATGCCCTCGATTACCATGTTGCCCGGATCGAGGATGGCGCCTACGTGCTCGGGGTCGAAGTGCTCGAGGATGCGCATGGCCGCCGAGGCCGACGGGCAGATCGTGTTCGCGTGGATCTCAATCAGCGCCTTAACGCCGTGGTCGGCGGCCATCGTCTCTATGGTCCGATAGTTTCTGACGACAGTCTCGCGAAGTTGCCCGTAGTGCGCCGAACCATCGTAGTGAGCGGAACCGATCCGGAGCATCGGCGCGCCCATCGCCACGGCGCCCTTCATCAGCCGCTCGATCTTCTCGAAGTCGCCGGTATCGGAGCTGCTGCCAAGTGACGGGATATCGAGGCCGTGACGCTCCGCAACCTCCCGGGCACGAGGCGCGTCCTCCTCGAGGTGCTCGAGGCTCACATGCCACTGCTCGCCGGAATCGAAGACACGGTCGGGGTAGCCGATAGTCCACTCGACACCCGTGTAGCCGATCTCGGCGATCTTCGCGGCAGCATCCTCGCGGCGGTAGTCTGGCAGCACGATGGAGTACACGCCAAGTTTCATGTTGGAGAACCTCCCGGCAAAGATAGGACGCTGGTGTTCATAGTGCGTTGACAGGTCTCTTGAATCGGATGCTTCGCCGGCTACATCGGCGTTACCTTCAGGTGTGCCGCAACCCGGCGATGCGTGATTGAGGCTCCTTCGCATGCAGGACAAACCGCGCACGATGAGGAAATGACACACCTATGCCTTTCGCTGAGATCGTCGGACACGACCATCAGATCGCTCTTCTCCAGCAGGCCATCGCGGCCGGCCGGATTCCCAACGCCTACCTCTTCGTCGGCCCGCCCAACATCGGGAAGACCCTCGTCGCGCATGAGTTCGCGAGCGCGATCAACTGCGAGCGCCTGCCGGAGGCCCTCAGCCCCGAACAGGCGGAAGCCTGCGGCCAATGCCATAGCTGCCTGCGGATCGCCCAGGGCAACCACCCGGACCTGCAGATCCTGCGGCCCGCGGTGCGCGTGGAGGTCAAGCCCGCCGCCGATGAGGGCGGCAAGCGCGGTGAGCCGAGGGCCCGCACGGTGAGCCGAGAGGTCTACGTCGAGCTTCCGGATGCGCTCATCTACACGGAGCAGGTCGAGCGGCTCATCCAGCATCTCTCCGCCAAGCCGGCGCTCGCGCGGCGCAAGATCGTCATCATCTGCTCGGCGGAGCGGATGCACATTGACGGCGCGAACAAGCTCCTGAAGACGCTGGAGGAGCCCCCGCCGCGCACGACCTTCGTGCTCGCCACCGCGAACCCGTCGCGTCTGCTGGATACGATCATCTCACGCTGCCAGACGATCAAGTTCCACCCGCTCTCGCCGCAGGCGCTGGCGGAGACGCTGCGCGAGCGCTTCCCGGGGGAGGACGATAGCCACCGCGACGCCGCCGTGGCGATGGCCGGCGGACGCTTCGGCCGGGCGAAGTGGCTGCTCGAGGCGCCGGACGTCCTGGCGCTGCGCAATGAGCTGCTCGACCTCGTGGCCGCCACCGCCGAGGCCCCGCTGGTGGAGTGCCTGCGGATGGGCGAGCGGCTGGCCGCGGCGCCGCAGCGCTGGTGGGAGGCGGCAGAGGCCGCCGAGGCCGCGGGCGGCCAGGGCTCCGACGAGGATCGCCGGATGCGCGCGGAGGCGCTGGAGACGCTCGGGAAGAACAGCCCCGACCGCATCAGCCGCATCCAGATGAACGAGCTTCTCGACGTCCTGCAGACGTGGTTCCGTGACCTCACGCTGCTGCGCGCGGAGCCGTCCTCGGCACTTGTGCTCAACGCCGACCGGGCCGATGAGCTGAGCCATCTGGCCGGGCAGTACTCGCCGGAGGGGCTCGTCTGGGCCTCGGAGGTCATAGAGGATGTGCGCTCGGACCTGATGCGCCATAACGCGAACTTCGGCCTGGCGTGCCAGGTCCTGATGGTGAAGCTCATCGCCGCCGCGCGCCGCCGCTGACCTCGAGGAAGTGAACTGCACCGGATGCCTGCGCCAAGAGAGGTCGCACTGATCCGCGGAATCCTTCAGTGCACCTTCGCACTGCTGGCCGCGGCGAGCTTCGGCGGCTGGGTGGTCAGTCTCGGCATGTTCATCGGCAAGACGGTGGACATCGCGATGCTCATGACCGCGTTCTGGGTCGTCACCGCGCTCTACGGCCTGCTGGCCCTCGCGGTCGGCAGCGCGGTGGGGCGCCGTCAGGGCGAGCGCGGCATCGCGGCGGCGGTGCTCGGAGCGCTGCTTGCCTGGGGGATCCTGGAGATCTTCCTCTTTCTGTACCAGATCGGCTCGATTGAGATGCGGGTGCCGCTGATCGTAGGTGTTGCGATGAGCGCCGTGGGTGCGCTGATCAGCACCCTCCGACCCGCGGACCGCGAGGGGCTGCGGGCAGAGCTTGAGGAGGAGATGGCGGAGTTGCAGCGTGATGAGCACGCCGCCCCTCCCCCACCGATGATCACCATGCCCTCAAGAACCGGAGGAGAAAGCGATGGAACAGTGCCGTGAACTTAGGATCGGCGGCGAGCGCATCGCGGCGAGTCTGCACGTGCCCGAGCGGACGCCCGCGCCGGGGGTCGTGATGTGCCACGGTTTCACCGGCCACCGCATCGAGGCGCACTTCCTCTTCGTGAAGGCCGCTCGAGCCTTCTGCGAGGCCGGCCTCAATGTCCTGCGCTTCGACTTCCGCGGCTCGGGTGAGAGCGACGGGCTCTTCCGCGAGATGACCATCGACGGGGAGATCGCTGACGCGCTCGTAGCGCTGGAGGCGCTGCGGAGCGAGCCCACGGTCCTGCGCGATCGCGTGGGTCTGCTCGGCCTGAGCCTTGGCGGACTGGTCGCCTCCTGTGCCAGCGGGCGAGCCGGCGACGTGCGCGCGCTGGCGCTCTGGTCGGCCGTCGCCGACCTCGAGGCGATCGCACGCTCGCGATGGGAGGTCCCCGCCGATGTTGATAGCATCTCGCCGGACTTCGTGAGGGAGATCGGCCCACATGAGATCGGCGCCGGCTTCGCCCGCGACAGCCTCCGGATCAAGCCCCTGGAGGAGGTCGCGGGGCACTCAGGCCCGGTGCTGATCGTGCACGGGACGAACGATCAGTCGGTGCCGCTCGACGATGCACATCGCTACATGGAGGCCATCCCCTCGGGCCAGGCGACGCTGCGTGTCATCGAGGACGCCGACCACACCTACTCAACGGTCGCGCTGGAGGAAGAGGTCATCGGCCTCACCCGCGACTGGCTGATCAAGCAACTCTGAGCGCGAGGAGCGCTGACATGCCACCCGCGGAGAGTGCGACCACCCGTCTCGGCTTCAACACAGCTTCGCTCTTCGGCTATGAGCTGGATCAGGCGCTGGGGGTCGGCTTCGGCCTCGGCTTCAGATGCGTTGAGGTGCTCGCTTTCGAGGGCTACCGGAACGCGGCGGGCCAGATCGCGGGCCTGTTCTACGACCGGCTCTCGCAGGCGGAGATCGAGGGCCTCGCCGAGCGCCTGCAGCGCTTCGATCGGGTAGCAGTGCACGCGCCCTTCTGGGATGTCCTGCCCTTCTCCCCGAACGCCTGCGTTCGCGAGGCTACGCGCGATCAGCTCCGGAAGACGCTCACGGTCGCGGGCACCATCGGCGCCGAGACGGTCACCACGCACGTCATCCCGCGATTGGGCTACGCCTTCGAGGAGATCCGGGCCGATGTTGTCGCGCTCTACCGCGAGCTCGGCGACGTCGCCGCCGCGGCAGAGGTCACCCTCACGATCGAGACCGGCTATCCGCGCGAGATTGAGGAGTTCGCGGGGCTGGTGCATGAGATCGGCCATCCGGCGGTGGGAGCGAACGTGGATGTCGGGCACCTGCGGGGGCTGCTGACCGAGGCTGAGCGCGAGCCCGAGGCGCTTGCCCACGCCTATAGCCGGCTCCTGGCGCGGCATGTGGAGTCGCTCGGCGACCGGGTCTACCACGTGCATCTGCACGATGTGCGGCCGGAGGGCGTGCGCGATCACCGCGAAGCCGGCACGGGGATCATCGACTACGAAGCGCTCTTCCGGATGCTGGCGGCCCGCGAGTACCGGGGGCTGCTGTGCTTCGAGCTTGAGGAGCCGGAGCCTGTAGAGGCGCTGGCGCGCAGCCGGGAGGTTGTGCTGCGGGCGATGGAGGCTGCGGGGCTGTAGGCGGAGGTTGCGCTCAGCTCAGGTGCAGCGTGTGGAGCCCGAGCTTCTCCCGCCACGGCTGGTCCATCCCGACGAAGTAGCGCTCGCGCACGAGGTTGGCCGCCTTGCGGTAGCACTCCCCGTAGTCGGAGACGTTACGGATCCTGAGCGTCTCGTGATGATGGTAGACGAACCCGAGCGGGGCGGCCATTGGGGTCTCGCCGAACTCCGACTCGGCTGAGGAGAGGATCATGTCGCGGGCGCGGGCGATCGCGAGGCGGCTGATCCGGGACTGGATCCACTCGAACGGATAGTTGCTCGAGTAGTACTCCGCGACCTCATTCGCCCTGGCCTGCAGCCCCGGCCGGAGCGCAATGGTGTACAGCAGCATCAGCCGCAGGAAGAACTGCTCCTCCTCGGTGTGCTTCGGAAGCAGCAGCATCCTGCGGCCGCGGATGACCTTGTTGAAGGCCCCCTCGGCCGCTGTGCGGCTGCGATGCGTGGAACTGAGGTCGGTGAGCTGCGCCTTCACCCAGCTCTCGGTCTGGGCGTTCACGTGCTCGATGACCTGCCGGGTACGCTCGTTGCGCAACTCGACGCGTGTGGCCCTGGCCATGACGATTATCCCCCAGATCGGTGCGGCGAGTTCGGCAGTGACCGTAACGGATGGGCCGCCAGACAGAGGACTTCGGCGCGCGCTCAGCCGTCACCTTCCCAGCCAGCGTGGCCGCGCGTGCGCCACCGCAAGAAGAGCGAAGGCGATCGCGTAGACCGCCGCTCCTCCGAGCAGCACCGTGTGGAAGCCCCAGAGCTTGCCGCCGAGCATCGCGCTGACTGAGCCGAGGACGGAGACGACACCGTTGACGCCCCATGCCCATGGCACGATATCGCCCTTCCAGCGCCCCACCTCCCGCAGGCCCGTGGGGAACGGAATGCCCATCGCGAAGCCAGGTGGCATGAGCAGGGCCATCGCAATCGCCGCGCGCAGGCCAATCGGCCAGCCGAGAGTAGCATTGAGCAGCGGCGGAAGCACCAGCAGCAGCACGATCACTGCGCCCGAGACGGCCAGGGCAGCCAGCGCCGCCCTGCGGAGCATCTTGCTCTCCGGCCAGCTCTGGCTGTACAGGCTGCCGGCCCCGCTGCCGACCAGCAGCGAGAAGAGGATCACCGAGAGCGTCAGTGCCGGATAGCCAAGGTAAAGGATCAGCTTCTGCGCGAGGCAGACCTCCACGAGCATGTATCCGGCGCCGAGCAGCGCGAAGTAGATCACCGCGCCGGTGAGCGTCCCCACGCCCCCCGCGCCCATCCGGCTGAGCCACGCGATGGCGCCGATGGAGAAGGCAAGCACGATCAGGGCGATGCCCCAGACAAAGCCTGACATCTGCGGCGGGATGCCCGGGTGGAAGTCAACCACGAAGGGCCGATCGTCCACCACCGGTGCAACGTTGACGTCGCTGTTGAGCCACCACTGGTCATAATCCTGAGCAAAGCGCTCAACGCTTCCTGCGGAGCGGAGCCGGCCGAACGGTGGCACCTCGTAGGCGCCGGGGAGGAAGACCGGCTCGAGGCCGAGGGCGATCGCCTGCCGTGCGAGGTAGGAGGAGCGGTCCGCGGGGATGGGCGAGCGCGAGATGATCACAAGCTGCCGGTACGGGCCCATGAAGTAGAAGCGGCCCGGCACGCTGATCATCGCTACATGCTGCAGTGCTTCCTCGTACGACAGGCCCTCACGCTGCAGCGCCTCGATGCCGGTGAGCACCAGCCGCGCCTGCACGAGAAGGTCCTGGCAGACGATCGCCACCTGCCCGTTGTCACTGAGGTGGCTGAGGTAGTCCTCGAAGCCCTCCACAGTGTGGATGTAGCTTTCGACGAGTGCCAGGCTGCTCGACGCGGTGGTCGCGCTCTTTGTGAGGGCCATGTAGATCAGGTCGTACTGCTTCTTCGAGCGCCGGACGTAGCTGCGCCCTTCGGCAAGCTCGATGTTCACGTTCGAGTAGTCATACAGCGGCCCTGCGAAGTCGCGATAGCGGCGCACGATCGGGGCCATTGAGGGGTTGAGCTCAGCGCCGTCGATCTCAGTCGCACCGGCAATCAGCGCCAGCAGCACGTCGAGGCCCGCCCCCGGGCCGATCAGCAGCACCCGGTCCGGATCACCCGTCAGGAAGGGGAAGAAGCCGATGAAGCTGCGGTAGCGCTCGGCGGCCTCGCCAAGGTCGCCGGTGAAGTAAGAGAGATTGGTCGGCACCTCGCCATCGGTGTAGACGTAGAGGTCGTCGGTGGGCTCGTAGTGTCCGTCCTCGCGGGCGTTCGCCACAACGTCAGTGCGGGCGAAGGCATTCCAGTCGGTGTAGACGATCTTCGCCTTCTTCGGGTCGCTCAGCTCCACGCTGAAGAGCGGCTTCACGGCATCGCCTGCCCCCGGCGGGACGCGCGGAAGGTCAATCAGCGGCCTCGTCGCGCTCATGCCGACGGCCACGAGCGCCGCAACCGCGAGCACTCCTCCCACTGCCCGCAGCCAGGCGCGATTCGCGACCACGACCGAGGCGATGGCTGCCAGGGCCGCGCACAGGAAGGGGACGCCGGTGGCGCCGAGGAGTTGGAGGGCGATGATGACGGCGCAGCTTCCGAGGGCGGCGCCGGTGAGGTCGAAGAAGTACAGACGGCCGCCCTGGTGCGACCAGATGGCGAAGGCGTGGCTGAGGAAGGCGCCGGCGAAGATGAACGGCACGATGCAGATCCCGCCGACGATCCCCAGCGAGGTCAGGTGGGCTGCCATGGACTGTGAGAACAGCAGCGCCACGGCGCCGGCGTAGGTGACGGCTGCCGCGGCGGCGAGGAGGCTGAGGATCGTGCTGTCGGCGGTGGCGCGGCGGCGAAGCCAGAGGAAGTCGACCAGGCCGCCGACTCCGATGCCACAGGTGGCCATGGAGATGGCCAGGAAGACGAAGTGGTAGCGCAGCAGCACACTGAAGGCACGGGTGAGTGCGACCTCGAAGATTAGTCCGGCGAGGGCGATGAGGAACACGCCCGCCAGCACGCCCGCGGGCACCACCCTCGGCCGGGTCTCCGCAGCCTCACTCAGTCTTCGCAGCCTCCCCATCGGGCTGGTAGTCGCGGGTGTAGCGGCACTTCGGATAGCCGCTGCAGCCGACGAACTTCCCCTTCTTGCCCGCGCGCAGCACCAGCGGCTTCTCGCACTCAGGGCACTTCTCATCAAGCGTCTCAGGCGCCGGGGGCTCCCATCCTGCGGCAATGGCGTCGCTGATCGGCCGCGTGCCCTTGCACTGCGGGTATGCGAGGCAGCCGAGGAACTTGCCCCGGCCGCTGCGAACGGCCATCGGGCCGCCGCACTTCGGACAGGCCACAGGGATGCTCCGCAGCACCTCGCCGGTCGGCTTCGCAAGCTCTGCGGAAGCCTCGCCCAGCACCTGCTCGCCGCTGTAGTCACGCGTGTACTTGCACTTCGGGTAGTTGGAGCAGCCCAGGAACTTGCCGCGCCGTCCCTGACGCACGAGCAGCGTCCCGTCGCGGCATTCGGGGCAACTCTCGCTGGTCTCCATCGGCCGCTGGCGCTCCTTCGGCGTTCCATCCTCGGCAACATCGGCGGTGTAGTCGCAATCCGGATAACTGCTGCAGCCGAAGAACGGCCCTCGCCGGCCGGTGCGCAGCAGGAGCTTCTCGCCGCACTCGGGACAGTCGAACTGCGTCTCCTCCACGGTCGGCCGCTCCAGGACGTCGCCGGAGAGATCAATCGTGTAGTTGCACTCCGGATAGTTCTCGCAGCCCGCGAACTTCCCTCGACGGGAGTACTTCACGAGCATCCGCCCGCCACAATCGGCGCAGACGGTGTCCTCCAGCACCCGCGGCGCGGCGTTGTGCGCGGCCTCAAGGTCGGATTCAAAGGGCTCGTAGAACTCGCGCAGGACCTCGCGCCAGTTGCGCTCGCCGCGCTCGACGATATCGAGGTCGTCCTCGATATGAGCGGTGAACTCGATGTCCATGATCTCCGGGAAGTTCTCCACGAGGTAGTCGGAGACCGACAGCCCCAGCGGAGTCGGCACGAACTGCCGCTTCTCAGTGGAGACGTACCGCCGGCGCGTGAGGGTGTCAATGATGTCCGCGTAGGTGCTCGGCCGTCCGATCCCGTTGGCCTCAAGCTCGCGGACCAACGATGCCTCTGTGTAGCGTGGTGGCGGCTGGGTGAAGTGCTGCTCGGGCTTGAGCTCGACCAGCGCCAGCTCTTCGCCCTCTGTTAGCGCCGGGAGCGACTTGTCCTCGTCGTCCCGCTCCATGACCGCGTACCAGCCGGGGAAGATGACGACCTGCCCGGTCGCGCGCAGCCCAAACCGGCCGGCCTCGATCTCCACCCCGGTCTGATTGACCACCGCGGCGGCCATCTGCGACGCCACGAAGCGGCGCCAGATCAGGTCGTAGAGCGCGAACTGCTCCTTGCTGAGCACACTCTTGAGGCTCTCGGGCGTCTGGCGAACGTTCGTCGGCCGGATCGCCTCGTGAGCCTCCTGCGCGCCCTTGACCTTCTTCCCGCGGGCCCCGGGGCCGACGTACTTCCCGCCCCACTCGCCCTCAATGAAGTCCGCGGCCTGCTCGCGCGCTGAGGCGGCGATGTTCGTCGAGTCGGTCCGCATGTAGGTGATGAGACCGTGGCTGCCGTCGCCGGTCTCGATCCCCTCGTAGAGCTGCTGGGCGATCTGCATCGTCTTCCGCGCGCCGTAGCGGAGGCGGCTGGAGGCCGCGCTCTGCAGCGTTGAGGTGATGAACGGCGGCTGCGGATTACGCTTCTGATGCTTCTCCTCGATCGCGCCGACGATGTACGTCTCGCGGCTCAGCTCCTCAACGAGCGGCGTCACGTCCTCCTCCGAGGGAAGCTGCGCCTCCTCGCCGCCGATGGTCTTGAGCTCGGCCTCGAACTGCTCGCGCCCGTCGGGCTGAAGAAGTGCGGTGATCGACCACCACTCCACCGGCACGAAAGCAGCGCGCTCCCGCTCCCGGTCGGTGATCAGCCGCAACGCCACCGATTGGACGCGCCCGGCTGAGAGCCCGGCGCCACCCTTCCCGCCGCCTCCGCCAACCTTCTTCCACAGAACGGGGCTCAGCGAATAGCCGACCAGGCGGTCGAGTATACGGCGCGCCTGTTGGGCGTCGACGCGATCCATGTCTATCTGGCCAGGGTTCTCGAGCGCGTCCAGCACGGCCTCACGCGTGATCTCGTTGAACTGGATGCGGCGCGCGGAGCGCAGCCCCAGCTCATCCATGATGTGCCACGCAATCGCCTCACCCTCGCGATCAGGGTCAGTCGCGAGGTAGATCTCCTCAACGTCCTTGAGTGCCTTCTTGAGCTGGCTGATTGCACGCTTGCCGGAGACCACGTAGGTGGGCTCGAAGTCACCCTCGAGGTCTACGCCCATCCCGCTCTCAGGAAGGTCGCGCACATGACCCATTGACGCGACGAGTACGTACTCATCGGGGAGGAATGCGGAGAGCGTGCGCGTCTTGGTTGGCGATTCGACGACAATGGCTTTCTTTGCAGACACGGTATCATTCCTGCAACGCGGCCGGCCCGCCGGTTCGGCGGACGCCGCAGACTGGTGTCACTGTGACGGACGTCACTTCGATGCCGCACGAACGCACCCGCGGCGGCTATACGGTACGCACGAACTGATTTCCCGGGAAACGCCTGACGAGACCTTTGACCTCAAGCAACATGAGCGCCGCCGATACCTGCGACAGCGGCAGCCGGCAATCGAGCGCAACGTCATCAATGTTTCGCGGCTGGTGGCTGAGCGCATCCAGCACCTGCTGCTGGTCGGCCGGGAGGTCATCGAGCTTGCGCTCGCGCTCCACGGCCGGCTCGCGCTCCGGCACGGCCTCCAGCATGATCCCAAGGCCCTGCACGATGTCCTCGGCGGTCTCCACCAGCAGCGCGCCATCGCGGAGCAGGTCGTGGCATCCGCGGCTGACCGGGCTGGTGATGTTGCCCGGCACCGCAAACACCGCCCTGCCGCTCTCGCCGGCGAGTCTGGCGGTGATGAGCGCGCCGCTCTTCACCGGCGCCTCAATGACGACCGTGCCGAGGGACATCCCTGCGATGATCCGGTTGCGCTGCGGAAAGCGGTCGCGGGTGGGCGGCGTGCCCATCGCAAGCTCGCTGATGACGGCGCCCGACTGCGCGATCTGCTCTCGGAGTTGCGAGTTTGCGGACGGGTAGTTGATGTCTATCCCGCAGCCGGTGACGGCGATGGTTCGGCCGCCCGCGTTGAGGGCGGCCTGATGCGCGTCGGCGTCAACGCCCATCGCCAGCCCGCTCACCACCGTGAAACCGCGGCGGATCAGGTCGCGCGTGAGTTGGCCCGCCACCTGCTCACCGTAGGGACTGCGCTTACGGGTGCCCACCAGGGCGATCGAGAGGTCGTCGCGATCGGTCAACGTGCCGCGGACGAATAGCAGTGGCGGAGGATCGTCAATCTCCCGCAGAAGTGCAGGGTAGCCCTCGTCCACGATCGGCAGAAGGTGGGCGCCGAGTTCTCCGAGGCGCTCAAGCATTCCCGCCGTGTCAAGCCCTGTCTCGGCCGCTCGCAGCTTCCCAAGATGTGTCGCCGCGATACCCTCGACGCTACGCAGATGCTCGTTGGTTGCGCCAAAGATCGACTCCGGGGAGCCGAAGCTCTCGAGCAGGGCGAGTTGGAGCTTTAGGGCGATCCCGCTCGCGTTGAGACGCAACCATGCTTCGGATTGTGACGAGCCGTCTTCCCCCATGGTTCACTCCCCGCGCACGGGCGAACCGCCCGGGACCGATGTCCATGAAAAGCGGCCAGGAGGCGACGCTGCCTGGCCTCCTGGCGCGCTGTGCGTGCAACGGCCTGCTTAGCCCTCGTCGCCCTCGTCGCCCTCGGGGAGGCCGAGGTCGGTGACCTCACTGCGTTCGCCGGTCTCGGTCGCGGGCGAGAGCTGCTCGAGCTGCGTCTGCAGCTTCACGACACGGTTCTTGAGAGCCTCGATCTTGCGCCCGCGGTCCTTGCAGCGAAGCTGCTCGGCCTGGAGGCGGTCCTCCGCGGCGATGAGCTTGCTCTTGAGCGACGCCCATGGTGCGCTGAGCGCGATCGCCATGATGATCGCACCCACGAGCAGCCCCGCCAGTGGCAGCAGGAAGAGGGGCACCGGCGCCCCGCCGGATATGTCCTGGCTGAGGTAGTAGCCGGTTACAGAGACGGTCCCCGCGTTCCACAGCGAGAAGAAGACCGCGTAGACGATGAAGATCAGCAGGATCAACACTGTCACGATTGCCTGAGCCATCATACGACCCCCTGGCAGTCTGCGTGTACCATGTCTTGCGCTACGGCATCATTTCTGGCGGCATCATCTCGCCGGGAAAGGCGCCGGGCTCGAAGGTCGGAACTCGCGGCTTCGGCGGCGCCGGAGCCTTCAGCTTGTTGTCAACGGTGAAGCTCACGTACTTGACCGCGCGGTTGCCGCGCCAGTCGACCGCCTCGATCATGACCTGCTTTACACCGTTCGGCAGGTTTGCCGCGGCGCCACGCGGGTCGTAGATGTACCAGACCAGACCCTCACGTGCGTCGTAGGTGTAGGAGGCGGGTTGGCCGTTGAGGGTGACCGAGACCATCTCCGGGTTCACGCCCGTGCCCTCGTCCTGCACCAGGACGGAGATGAAGATCGGGGGTGTGCCGGGTACCGCGATCTCGTCTGCGTAGCGGTCCGGGAAATCGTCTTCGTCAGCGAGCATCATGTCGAAGCGCGCGCGCTGCCGGCTCCCACCAGGCACCTCAAGCACGGCGTCGGCGATGGTGGGCGCGACGTTATCGGGTGCAAGCGAGCTGAAGCCGTAGATGACGCCATCGTCGCCGAGGGTGAAGAGAGCGTTATCCACGACCGCTACGGACGGGTCCACGACCTTCTCGAACTTGAGCTCCTGCACCTGGTACTGGCCCGTCCCCGGCCCCACGCCGGGCTCGATGCCGGGCTCCAATCCCGGCTCCATGCCCGGCTCGATCATGGGCGGCTCCATGCCAGGCGCCGGGCCCATGCCGGGGTCCAACATCATGCCCGGGTCCATCATGCCTGGATCCATCATACCGGGCTCCGTCATACCACCGACGGGCGTGGCGACCTTCGTCTCAGCCTCGGGCAGGGTGTACTTCCAGAGGAGGTCGCGACCATCCAGGCTGATAGCGACAAGATCGCGGGCGCCGGAGCGGAAGACGATCATGTCGTCCACGATGACCGGCGAGCTGGCAATCGGCTCAGCGGCGCCATCACTGGGCCACTTCCACATGGCCGCGCCACGGTTGCTGTCGATGCCGTAGACGGAGCCGTCCCGGGTGCCGATGTAGACGTTGCGGCCGTAGACCGCGGGGGAACCGACGATCAGATCACCGGCGCGGAACGGCCGGCCCCAGACGAGGCGGCCGGAGTAGAGATCGCGCGCATTCAGATCGCGGCCGGAGGCGTAGATGACCTTCGTGCGCTCACCGACCGGAGAGGCGAAGAAGTTGTTGGGCTCGATGGACTCGGACCAGATCAGTTGGCCATTGCTGTTGAGGCAGTAGATGTCGCCGCTGAGGGAGCCAACGACAACCACATCGCGGTAGACGAGCGGCGCGGCCTTGATATCGCCCGAAGTCTGGAACTGCCACAGCGGCCGACGGGTCTCGAGGTCGAGGGCGGTGATCCGATTGTCATCGGAGCCGAAGTAGATCACGCCGTAGGCGATGACGGGGGGGGTGTCGATGCCGCCGCCAGTGGCATAGCGCCACTCGACAGAGCCATCGCGGGTATCGATGGCCCAGAGATTATCGTCCCGGCTGCCGAAGTACAGAATGCCATCCGCGATAGCGGGGCTTGAGAGGATCTCGTCCCCTGCTGACTGCTCCCACAGGAGCGCTCCGGTGAGGCGATCGATCGCATAGATCGTGTCGCCGACCGGCGCGTAGACGGCATTCTCGTCCACCGCCGGAGTGGCGACGGCGTTGAACGTCTCAGCCTCCGTCGCGTACTTCCAGGCGAGGCTTGTGGGGAAGGTGATGGTGGCGTTCGAGACACCACTACTCTCCTCGTCGTATCGCATCTGCCAGGTGACGTCCTGAGCCACCGCGACAGAGGCCAGGAGAGTGAAAGCAACTATCAGCGCCATGCCGGATCGCATAACCGTTCCTCCAGCTTCCACGGATAGGATCAGTTCGCCCCCGCCTCGCTCGCCCGCAGACGCACTGTCCATGCGGGCCGGAAGAGCTTACGCATCGCCGCCAGTACCCCGGGCGCATCCACCGCAGCGATCTCACCGGCGAGACGGGCATCGAGGCGGTAGCCCTCCGCGCCTCCGAGCAACTCAAACATCGCCAGGTAGTGCGCAATCTCCCAATTGCGCTGGCGCCGGAGCGCGTGCTTGCCGATAAGATAGCGTTTCGCCCGCTGCAACTCCTCGGTCCCGGCAGGTTCCTCAGTCGCGAGCGCGATCTCACGCTCTACGATCTGCTGGACCTCATCAAGCGCCTGAGGGTCGCACGCGACTATCACGATCCCCGACGGCGCGGCCTCCGATGGCGTCAGCTCCGCCGCGATCGTGTAGGCCAGCGGCCGGTCCAGCCGCAGGGCCCGGTAGAGCCTCGAGCCCATCCCGGAGCCCAGCAGGGCGATTCCGGTGGCCATCGCCGGGTAGTCGGGTGCGCTGATTGCGACCGCGCGCCCTCCGGTGGCGAAGACGCTCGTGCGCCCCCCGATCCCGATCTCCTCGACCCCGGGCACACGCCCGGCCGGTGGCTCAGGCCGCTGCTCAGGCAGTGAGCCCGGCAGCACCTGGCCCATCTCCCGCGCCACCAGCGTGACGGCCTCCTGCGCGTCCACGCCGCCACTGATCCCGATCACCGTCGCGTTGGGCAGGTAGTGCCGGCCATAGAAGCTCCTGACCTCACTCAGCCCAACCGCGCCGACCTCAACCGGATCGCCTGCGGTCGTGTCGCCTGAGCCGACGCCCGGGTAGAGCGTCTCAGCGAGCCGATCGAGCGCGAACGTTGTCGGGACTTCGTCGCGCGCGGTCAGATTGCGGACCAGCTCGGCCCGTGCCAACTCAAGGGACTGCTCTGACAACGTCGGCCTGAACAGCAGCCTGCGCAGAAGTCGCGTCGCAGCCTCCAGCGATTCCGCCGGCGCAGCGACCGACAGCCCGACGAAATCCGGCGCTACCTGTGCTTCTGGACGCATGGCGGCCGCGAGAAGTTCTTCCTGACAGCCCTCACCTGTCGCAAGGACCATCTGCGTGAGCTGGCGGATGCCGCCGGCGTCCCTCGGCTCGTGCAGAGCGGTCACCCTCACGAGAGCGGTCAGGACGACCGTCGCGGTGTAGTCGTTCCCCTGCGCGACTACCCGCAGCCCGTTCGGCAGACGCTGCTTCATCGGTTCGGGCCCCTGGGCCAGCACCGGCGTAGCCGCGAGCACCATTGCGGCCAGCAGCGCGACGTGCAGTCGGTGAGGCCGTCGCCGCTCCGGTGCCATGTCCGCGCCCTGCCGAGCTACCCGGCGGTCAGGCGATTGAGGGCCTCCCTGGCTTCCGCGTTCTCAGCCTCGGCGGCGAGTGCGGCGCCGTAGGCCGTGATAGCCTCGTAGGGCCGACCCTCCAGCTCGTAGAGCCGGCCCATCTGGACGTAGATGGCTGCGTCCTCCTCCGCCCCGGGTGAGACCTCCAGGGCGTTGCGCAGAGTCTGCTCGGCGGCCTGGTACCGGCCGAGCTCGGTGTATGCGGAGGCAAGCTGCACGAGCGACTCGAGGTAGGCCGAGTCAAGCGCCAGTGCCTGCCCAAGCGCCTCAATCTCCGCGGCATACATGCCGGAGAAGTGGTATGTGCGCGCGATGAGGTAGTACAGGTAGCTGCGCTGCACCGCGGTGTTCGCGATTGCGGGCGTGGGGATGCGCTTGAGCGCCTCCTCATACTGCGCCCGGGCGCGCGGCCACGAGCCCATCTGATAGAAGGTGTTTCCAAGATTCGTGTATGACTGATGCAGCGTCGGCTCCGCCTTGATGGCGTCCAGGAAGTGCTGGCTGGCGGCGCCGAGTTGTCCGAGGTAGTAGAACGCCATCCCGGCGGCGTTGTGAGCCTCAGCGTTCTCGGGGTCGAGGTTCAGAGCCAACTGAGCCGTCCGGATGGCCTCTTCGTAGTCCTCCTGCACCATCAGCGCCGTGGCCATGGTGGCGTATGCGTCCACATTGCGCGGGTCAAGGTCGAGAGCGGTCTGCAGATCGGCTATCGCCTTCTCGGGTTCGTTCATGGCGATGTAGACCTCGGCTCGGCCTTCGTAGGCTTCAATGTAGTCAGGCGCGGCCGCGATGGCCGCGTCATAGCGCGCGAGCGCGTCCTCGTAGACGCTGGAGACGATACCGCGCTCGGGGTCGGAGACGTAGGTGGACGCCTGGAAGAAGAACATATCGCCGAGTGCTCTGTGCGCATCGGGGTATGCCTCGTCGTTGGCGAGAGCGTCCTCCACGGCGTAGATGCCCTCATCCACGGTGGTGATGGCGTTCCAGAGGAGGCCCCGGTTGTAGAACATGTCTTTGGCCTCTTCGAAGTAGGCCTGGCCGACCTTCACCTGTGGCAGCGGGTCGGCGGGGTTGCCGCCGAGGTCTGCGTTGAGGGCCTTCCGGTAGGAGTTGCGCGCGCTGGCGTACTCCGCCAATGCCACCCGGGTGTCACCGAGCGCAAGGTAGAGTGCCGGGCGGAGGAACTTCTCCTGCGCGAACTCAGCCGCACGGGCGTAGTCCTGCGCAAGCTCCTCCTGAAGCTCCTGCTTCCTGCGCTGTGACGCAGGCGGCAGCATTCCGAGGCCCTCGCGCTCGATCATCGCATCAAGACCGCGGCGCTTGCGATCCCACTCCTCGAGGATGTCACTGGCCTTGACGAAATCGTCCTCGGCCTGCGCATGCTCTCCACGCATGTACCTCGCGAGCCCGCGGTAGAAGAGTGCCTCCACGAAGTTCTCGTTGATCTCGAGAGCCTGAGAGAGGTTGCCTATCGCGTCGGTATAGCGCCCGGAGAAGTAGTGGGCGCGGCCGAGGGCGGCGAAGACCTCGGAGAGGTTCTTGAGGCGCCGGTTGCGCAGTTCGGTCTGGTAGGCGAGGACTGCCTCGTCCCACGCGCCGAGCTGCTCGTAGATCTGTCCGATGTAGAACTCGGTTCCCGGTCGGCCTGGAGTGAGCTCGTATGCCCTCTGCAGGGCCTCGAGCGCCTCTTCGGGGTTGTTCTGCTGGTAGCGCGCGACACCGAGGTAGTACCACGCCGCCTCGTTGTCCGGCTGGGCCTCCACGGCGGCCTCGAGGCTGCGAATCGCGGCGTTGTACGAACGCTCCTGGAAGAGCCGCACGCCTTCGGTGAAGTCTTCGTTGATCTCCTGCGCCGCTGCAGTCCCACACCCGAGAAGGGTCGCGAGAACGCAGTACACGATCATAAGTCCGCAGGCGCGGCTGATCCTCGTCATCCGGATATGCTCCCTTCAGAGCCCACGGTGCCCCGTGCGTGCGGCATTATACGACACGCTTCGCAGCCCTGTCAACGCGCGCGGCAGGCCCGCAGGGCCCACACAACTCGCGTCACTGGCAGTCATTCGCCGTCGTCGCCACCCTCTCCTCCAGCACAATCATTGTGCCGCAAATCGTAGCACAACTACCTCCTGAGCGCCAAGCGACAGCGGTAGAACGAAGCGCCCAGCGTCGGGACCGGCGGTCACGGAGACCGGCGCGACGGCGCCATCTTCCCCGAGACGGAAGCCCTCACCCGCGCCGCCAACGGGCAGTGCGACCTCCACACTGACCGGACGCTCCTCCCAGTTGAGCGCGAACAGCAGAAGATCGTCCGCAGCGTTGCGCATCGGCGAAAGCTCAACATCAGCAGTCGGCAGCGGCCTGTTCGCCAGAGCGTGCTGAGAGATCGTCTCCCACAGCACCCGCGCGCAGCCCGAAAGCTCCGACGGCTGAATTCGCACCGTGCGGTCGCGAAGCTCGTTCTCGTGGTTCGCGGGCAGCCCGATGCCAAACTCGCCGGCGAGGAAGACGACGCCGCCGGCGCCGACGCGGTGCGCGATGATGGCGTTGCTGCCGCTGACGGTCGCGAAAATCTCCGCGCCCGCCGCCGGGATGACGCTCTCGTAGACGCTGAACTCGCCCGGGATCTGCGCGTCGCCGGCGGCCATCGCGATCGGGCCGCCGACCACCTTGCCAGCCGGCGCCTCCTGCAGCCCAAGCAGATCAAGCAGCACCGGGCGCTCATACGGAACGCCCAGTTCATCCACGCTGCCGAACTCGGAGATGACCAGCAGGAACTTGCCCGAGCGCGCCACGTTCTCCAGCATCAGCGCCTGCTCCTCGCGCACCGCGAAGGGGAAGGGCACGATGATCGTCGGGTAGTCGGCCAGCTGCTCCTCCGTCACCTGGTCGAGGTAGTAGAGGTCGGTCGGCACGCCCGCGCGCAGCAGGTAGTACAGGACCTCCTTCTGCGCGAGGAACGGGTAGCGCGGGTCGCCCGTCTCGTGTGTCAGCACGTCCATGTTCGGCTGCTCGCCCGCAAGGTAGTAGCTGAAGTATTCGTCCGAGGCGCGCGAGTAAAGCAGCGCGACGCGCTTGACCGGCTCGGCGCCCTCAAGCCACGGGTCGATCCGCTCCAGCAGATCGTAGCAGCCCTGCACCGAGTCGAACGCAGACTGCCCCTGCGTCTTCCCGGCGTCCGTCTGCTGCATCAGGTGCATGTAGTGGAAGAAGCCGATCTCCTTCGCGCCGCGGGCGACCGATGACAGCGCGCTGCCGTAGATCTCCACCGGCAGCAGCGGCCGGTGCTCCGCGCGCAGGTGCCCGGCCTCGAGCACCACTCCGCACTGGCGCTTCGGCGTCGAGCCCACGAGGTGCATCGCGGTCTCGGTCACATACCAGTGCGTTGAGTCGCCGAGGTAGTTGTGCAGCAGGATGTAGGGGTCGGTGGTCGGGTAGTCGATGTCCGTCTCGTAGCCGACCATGTCCCACGCGACGCCCGTGCCGAGACGGTAGTCGCTGCAGATCGGGGAGACGCAGATCAGCGAGTCCGCGGCGGTCTCGTAGGGCCCCGAGTGCACTGCATCAACCGCGCGGCGGACGAGATCGGTGGTGCAGCGGTAGCGGAAGTCAACGAAGCTGCGGTAGGCCTCGGACTGCTCCGGCAGGCGCGACCACCTGCCCATCTCCGGCAGCGGCATGCCGTAGTCGGCCTGGAAGCGCTCCTGGCAGCGCTCGCAGTTGCAGTAGGTCGAAAGCTCCGCGTAGAACTGCTTCACGCGCTCGTCGGCGTGGTTCGCGTAGGCCTGCTTGAGACGGCCAGTGTCCCAGTTCCACTCGTCTGGCACAACTGAGATGCCCGCGAATGGATATTGCGCAAGCGTCTCGCAGGCCGCCACCCAGCGATCGCCCCACTCGCCGTTCACGCAGGCGTAGGCGGGGAAAGCCGGATCGTCGGCATCGCGGAAGGTGCCGTAGGCGATATGCGGAGTCTCGATGACCCCGTAGCCGCGCTCGGCGAGCGCGTCGAGCGTCTCGCGCAGCGCCTGCTCCTGTCGCTCACTGCCGGGCACGTCGATGTAGCTGTGGATGGTGTTCGCGTGCAGCGCGTCGAGGTTGCTCAGGACCTGCTCGCGCGGGGAGAAGTCGCCCACGGCATTGCTCTCAAAGCCAGGGAGCTTGAGCAGGTTCTCGCCATCGGGGGGGCCGAAGAAGAGGTCGTCGAACCAGGCGGTGCCGCCGATGTTGCGGATGAAGGCGTAGACGCGGGCGGAGGCGAGGGGCTTCTCGGGCTCGATGATCGTCTCGGAGTAATGCCAGTCATGCGTCCCGCGCTCGAAGGGCGCGATGCGCATGGACCACGCCTCGCCATCGGCGTAGGTGAGGTCCACGTAGATGGAGTATTGCCAGTCCGCGGCGCCCTCGTCCACCGCCTCGGCGCGCGACCAGCCTGCGATCTTGAGCGGAGCTGCCTCCTGCTGGTTGATCTCAACCGACTGCCCCGCGCCGCCGCCCTGCTCGTCGGTCACGTTCGTGATGCGGATGCACTGATCGCCGGAGTGCGGGTCGTCGGTGACGAACTCAAAGCCGCTGCTGCCCCACTCGGACCAGACATTCGCAGCCATCAGGTCGCGGGCATGCACGTAGACCCCGCGCATCACGTTCGGCGGGCGCGGATGCGCCGTCTGCGCGAATGCGGGCAGCGCGATGGCGCCGGCCATCACCATCAGCAGCAATGTGCGCATGATCCGACCCCCTCGGTCTCGGCTGACTGCCTCCCGGGCCTATTCGCTCGGAAGCGCCCGGGACCTCCCGCCCGCTACGCCCGTGTACTACGCAGATCCTCGCCTGGCGCGGTCGTTGCCGTTCATGGAGGGGCCGCGGCGCGACGAGTGAGGCGCGCCCGCGCCCCAGGTTCCACCCCGGCCCACGCACACCCACAACCGTCTGCCGCACCGTCTTCGGGCGCCACACGACACGGGCCGGGGTGGAACCTTCGGCCCGCAAGCGGGCCTCACCCTCGCGCCGCTGCGAGCAGCGGACGCTCGGGCGGCCCCTCCGAACGACTCGCGGGCTGGAAGCCCGCGCCACGGGACTACGTGCGACGCCGGCCGTCGTTGTCGTGTCCGCTATGTAGCGACGGGCATCCTGCCCGTCAGCCGTTTGCCGTTGCCGTTCATGGAGGGGCCGCTGCGAGCGCCGCCGTCGTTTGCGGCGCGAGGAGTGAGGCGCGCCCGCGCCCCAGGTTCCACCCCGGCCCACGCACACCCACAACCGTCTGCCGCCTTAGCGCAATACCGACAGCATCACCCGCGACGGCCGCGCCGCGTCGTGATGCACCGTGTTCTCCGCCACCCGCACCCGCCGCTCTGCACCCAGCGGCCCGCCCGTGTTCGGGTTCAGCTCAAAGCGCGGGAAGTTGCTGCTGGAGATGTCCAGGCGGATGCGATGCCCCGCCACGAAGCGGTTCGCGGTCGGATACAGCTCGAAGCGCAACTCGTAGACCTCACCCGGCTCGGCGAGCACCTCGCGCTCAAAGCTCTCGCGGAAGCGCAGGCGCATGATGCTGTCGGAGAGGTTCAGAGCGAGGCCCGCCGGATAGCTCTCCGAGGGCGGGTGGACGTCCAGCAGCTTTGCGGTGAAGTCGGTGTCGGGCGCATCGGTGGAGACATGCAGCACGACCTCGATCGGGCCGGCGATCGCCACGTCCTCCTCCAGCGGCTCCGTCTGGAAGCACAGCACGTCCCTGCGCGCGGAGAGTGGCAGCGTGCCCTCGGTGAACGGGAAGCGCTCATCGTTGCGCTGATCGTATGCGCCCGGGTCCACGCCAAGCGCCGAGAGGTTCCCGCCGATGGTCGGCACCGGATCGGCCGGGTCGAAGCTCCACGAGGTCGCGGCGCTCTCGGCCTCCGGAGCGTTCGTGGAGAGGCCGCCATCCGCGTGAAGATAGAACGCGGTGGGCGTGGAGCCCTCAGGCGGCCAGGTGTCGCACTCGCGCCACTCGCCGCCACGGGCGATGTCGCGGCTGCCGGCAACCGGCCCCTCGCCGCCGCCCATGATGAAGTAGCGCACCGGCTTCCGCTGGCCGAAGTCCGCGCTCTCATCGCCGCGGAGGTGGCGGTCGAAGAAGCTCAGGCGCATCCCGAGGTAGTCGTCGAGGTCGCCGCCCTCGTAGGTGGCGTCGCCGGTCCGGCCGACGCCCGCGCCGCCGTGATGCCACGGGCCCATCAGCAGATGCACCGGCTGCTGCTGCCGCCGCGAAAGCTCCACGAAGTTCTGGCAGGTCGCGCGGGTGTAGCTGTCATACCAGCCGCCCACGTAGAGCGTGGGGACGTCCGCGTGCTGGTCGTACCACGGCAGCGGCCCCCAGCCCGGCTGCCTCCAGTAGTCGCTGTAGGCGGCGTTGCGCTGGATGTCGAGCAGCCACTGCTCGTAGGAGGGCACGAGCGCGAGTGGCGACTCGCCGGGCTGGACCGGGTAGTGGCGCATCCACGAGCGCACATTCGCGTAGGCGTCCTCGAGCGCGGCCTTCAGCACGGGATCGGCGAGGGCCTCGCGGCTGGTGCTGGCCATCGTGAAGGCGTAGACGAAGAAGCGCATCTCGAGCACGCCGTTGTGGCGCAGGGCGTGGTGGTAGTAGCTCGAGGGGCCGTAGGCGACGACCATCGCCGACAGGTGCGGCGGGTTCAGCGATGCCAGCGCGTTCTGCACGGCCGCGCAGTAGGACTGGCCGATGGTGCCGATCTTCCCGTTGCACCACGGCTGCTCGGCGAGCCACTCGACGGCGTCGTAGCCATCCGGGCCCTCATGCGCGAAGGGGTAGAACTCGCCCTCGGACTCGTAGCGCCCGCGCACATCCTGCGAGGCGAAGATGTAGCCGCGGCGGGCTGCGCCGATGGCCATCTCGGCCTGCGCGTTCTTGTTGTAGGGCGTGCGCGCGAGGATGACCGGGACGGGCTCGCCGGCGTCGCTCCAGTCGGGCGGGAAGTAGAGATCGGTGGCGAGGCGCACGCCATCTCGCAGCGGCATCATCACGTTACGCTGGATGATCGGCTCATCGGGCACTGGCAGTCACCTCTGATGGTGTATAGGACAGGCGCGACTTCTCAAGTTCTCAAGATTCCCGTGGCGGGTGAGGCCCGCACCCCGTCGTCGTCCTCCCCCCTCGTCCCGAGTGGCATGTCGTCTATGCCCGAGGGAGAGGGGGGTCGGGGGGGTGAGGCCCGCGCACCCACCCCGCCACCGGAATCGTGAGAAGTTGAGAAGTGGGCACTCGCTGCGAGGGGCGCGCACGGGTATCAGGGCGCGATTCCGATGACGACGAGCGGAACGGCAGGCACGCCCCGGCCCTGGCGGATCAGGTCGTACAGACCCTTCTCGTAATAGGGAACCCCAGACGACATCCCCGCCTGCAGTTCCTTCATCGGCAGTATCTCAATGCCCACGTCAATGACGTCGCCGACAAAGAACGCCATGTGCTTCACAAAGAGATCGTACGCCACGAAAGCATACTTCCCGAGCGGACCTCGATGGCGAGGCGCGACTTAACGAAATCAGTCTGGTTGTAGGTGTATAGGGGCTCGCGCCCGGCCTCTAAGATCATCTCGCGCTGCTTCTCTGGTGGCTCGTTCACCGTCCTACGAATCAACTCAACATCGGAGGTGATGTAGTAGGAAGTACTTCGTTCGTTCCATCCTCGTGAGCGGAACTCAGACATGAAGCAGAGGTTGATGTCAGTGGGGCTGTAGAGTATCTTGCCCTGGATGGTCTTCTCTTTCGAAACTTTGGTGCGGCAGCCCGCCGCGTCAACCGCTGCTATCGTCTCCTCAATTTCACCCCACGCATCCGGCTTGTGCACCAGTATGTGCTCGTGTCCGTTGAGATGCGAGTACATCTCCACTATGCGCATCAGTCGTGTCCCCCGTTCGGCAGTGCAGGGTCATAGATCGGCTTGTCCAGAGGTCTGTAAGGCACCGTCCCGGCGATGGCTTGGCGGACTCGTTCTCGCGCTATCTCAAGATATGCGGGCATTACGTCAGCACCTGCGGCACGGCGGCCATTAAGCAAGGCGGCTACGGCGGTGCTTCCCACACCCATGTAGGGATCAACGACAAGATCGCCGGGCCTCGTCATGGAGAGTACCAGTCGCTCGATGAGCGCGATCGGGAACTGACATGGATGCTCTGTCTTCTCCCGGTGGTTGGACTTCACATTCGGCATATCCCACACGTCCGCCGGATTCTTGCCTTTCGGGTTACAGGACAGCTCTCCCGCCTTGTCTCCCTTGTAGTACTTCTTTCCAGGGTACTTCTGCGGCACGCGGACGGCGTCCAGGTCGAAGTAGTAGTCGTCTGTCTTCGTGAACCATAGAATGACTTCATAGCGTCCGGAGAAGCGCTTGCTGCAGTGCAGGCCGTGGCCGAAGTGCCAGACTATCCGGTTCCGCAGTTTGAGGCCGTTCCGGCTGAAGATCGGGTAAAGCAGGATATCGAGGGGCATGATGGTGCCGTTCTCAACGTAGTTCCCCACCTGCCAGCAGATACTGCCATCCTCCGCGCATATACGTGTGGCCTCGGCAATAGTCTCAGCCTGTCCCGTTACGTACGTATCGCGGGCGAGGTTCTCTTCGTAGTCCTTCCCGAGGTTGTACGGGGGTGAAGTGACGACAAGAGACGCCGCACCGTCAGGTATCTGCTTCAGAAGGTCCAAACGATCGCCCTCGTACAGCGTGACCAGCGCGTCGGGCTCGTATTCGGAGGAGATATGGACATCTGCTGCGTCCAGAGGCTGTTGCTGAGGCATGCTATCCCTGCTCCACTGCAAGTACATGGCTGCGCACACGCCTCTTCTCCGTATGAACGCCCGTTCCCTCCTCGGTGCGGCGAACGGCGGGAACGGGGAACGGGCAATTGGCGATTGGGGGACGGCGTGGGGGCCGGCTCCCCACTGACTTCCGGCATCGGTACGGAGGGGCCGCCTGAGCCCCCCGCGTCGTTTTCGGGTGGCGAAGCCGGCCCGCGCGTCAAGCGTGACGTACTGGCCAATCGCGGGCCGGCTTCGGCGCTCATACACGACATTCGCGCCTCAGGCGGCCCCTTCCGCGATAACGACGCTGCGCGGCCACTCCGCGACGGCCTCTACAGCACCGGCAGGTAGTGGTCCAGCTCCCAGTTCGTCACCTGGCGGCGGTAGTTGTCCACCTCGATGCGCTTGTTCTGCAGCAGCTTCTCCAGCAGCACCTCGCCGAGCGCCTCGCGCAGCACCTCGCTCTGCTCGGCCTCGGCAATCGCCTCACCGAGGCTGCCTGGGAGGGCGCCGATGCCGCGCGCCTCGCGCTCCTCAGGCGTCATCTCGTAGCAGTTCTCGCTCACCGGCGGGCGGACCTCGTACTCCTTCTCGATCCCCTCCAACCCGGCAGCGAGCATGACCGCGAAGGCCAGGTACGGGTTGCAGGCCGGGTCCGGTGCGCGGTACTCAATCCGCGTCGCGCGCTCATTGCCGGGCGCGTAGCCGGGCACTCGGATGAGGTCCGAGCGGTTCCGCAGGGCCCAGGAGAGGTAGACGGGGGCCTCATAGCCGGGCACGAGGCGCTTGTAGGAGTTCACCCACTGGTTCGTTACCATGGTGATCTCCCGCCCGTGCGCCATCAGTCCGGCGATGTAGCGCTTGCACTCCAGGGACAGCCCGTTCGCGTCGGTTGCGTCGAAGAAGATGTTCCGGTCACGCCTGAAGAGCGACTGGTGCACGTGCATCCCTGACCCGCACTGGTCCATCATCGGCTTGGGCATGAAGGTTGCGTAGCAGTCGTAGCGCAGCGCGACCTCCTTCACCACGAGCCGGTAGGTCATCGCCTGATCGGCCATGGTGAGGGCGTCGGTATAATCGAGGTCAATCTCATGCTGGCTGGGCGCAACCTCGTGGTGGGAGTAGTCCACGCTGATCCCCATCTCCTGCAGCACGAGGACGGTGTCGCGGCGCAGGTCGGAGGCGACGTCGAGCGGCGTGAGGTCGAAGTAGCCGCCCTGGTCGAGCGTCTCCAACGGCGGGCTCGGGCGCTTGAAGTAGAAGTACTCAAGTTCCGGGCCAACGTAGAAGATCAGACCCATCTTCTCCGCGCGGCGGAGGTTCTTCTTCAGCACATAGCGCGGGTCGAACTCGTAGGGCGTCCCATCGGGATACTGCACGTCACAGATCATCCTGGCGACCGGCGTCTGCTCCCCGCGCCACGGCAGGAGCGCGAAGGTGCTCGGGTCGGGCATCGCGATCATGTCGCTCTCGTCGATCCTCGCGAAGCCCTGGATGGAGGAGCCATCAAAGCCGCGGCCGTTGTGCAGAGCGTCTTCGAGCAGTTCCGCGGTGATGGCAAAGCTCTTCAGGAAACCGAGCACGTCGGTGAACCAGAGTCTGACGAACCTGACGTGCCTGTCATGGCACATCGCTAACGCGGCTTCAGTCGCCGCCTCCCGTCCCGCCTCGCGCTCACTGATGTACGACCCATGATCGCCCATCGGACTTCTGAACCTCCTGTAGTCTGTCTGTGCAGTATGCGCGCCCATTGCCCGGCCTGCGACCGCTGTCAGATCCCCTCTACTGCCTGTCCATCCTGCCCCCGCGGCTGCTGCGCCACACACACCGTCACCGTCAGCGGCTCCCGCCCGCGGATCAGCCGCACCTGCACATCGGCGCCGATCCGCGCATCCGCGACCGCCATCGTGAGCCGGCTCACGCAGGTGATCTCGGCGCCGCCCCAGTGGGTCACCACGTCTGCGGGCTGAACTCCCGCCACGGCCGCCGGCTGCTGGCGGTAGATCGCCTCAACGAAGACGCCGCAGGTCGCTCCGGGCGCGTAGCGGCGGATCAGCGTCTCGGACAGCTCCCGCGGGATGATGCCGATCCAGCCGCGCGTGACCGTTCCGCTCTCGATCAACTCGCGCGCGATCCGCTGTGCCATGATACTCGGCACCGCGAACCCCACGCCGGCGGAGGTGCCGGTGCGCGAGGCGATGGCGGTGTTGATGCCGACCAGCTCCCCTCGCAGGTTCACCAGCGGCCCGCCGGAGTTGCCGGGGTTGATCGCCGCATCGGTCTGGATCAGGTCCTCGTAGCCGATGATCCCGACGTTCGTGCGGCCGGTTGCCGAGACGATCCCCGAGGTGACGGTGCGCGCCAGGCCGAAGGGCGAGCCGATCGCGACCACCCACTCGCCGACCTGCAGCGCCTGCGAATCCCCCCAGCGCAGGTAGGGCAGGCCGGTGGCGTCGATCTTCACCACCGCAAGATCGGTGGCGTGGTCGGCGCCGAGCACCCGCCCCGGGAACTCCCGCTCATCGGCCAGCGTTACGCGTATCTCCGTCGCGCCCTCGACCACGTGATTGTTCGTGAGGATGTGCCCCTCGGCAGAGACAAGACAGCCGGAGCCGAGGCTGTGGACCTCACGGTTGTAGCCGCGCAGCAGACCCTCCATGCCGCGGCCGAAGAAGCCGAAGGGCAGCGCGGGCCGCTCTGCCACGATCGTCGTGGTGCTGATATTGACGACCGCGGGGCCAGCGACACGCGCCGCTGCCGCGAACGCCCGGGAGAGGCTGGTGGCAGCCGCAATGGCCTGCTGCTCCTCAGCGGTCAGTGGCTCCTGCGCGTGGAGGGCCGGTTGAGCGCCGGCGACCAGCAGAACTACCAGCACGAGCATCACAACGCGGTGAGAGTATCGCATCAGGTGCACACCTCAAGGTCTGGCCTTCAACAGGCGATTGCTTGCGCGGGAAGTCTGAAGGTGGGCCGCGCAGGTGACCTGGTGTGGAGGAGTTCCGTGCGGATTGGGAGAACCCAGTCTCGCTACCGGTGTACTGGAGGAGTTTCGCACAGATTCCCCGTCAGGTCAAGCGCGACACGCCGGACCGCGCGACCGCAGAGAGTTAGAAGATGCGAATGCCCGAGATGTTCAGCGCCAACGGTGACTACAGGGTCGAGCATGGCGACTGCATCGAGTTGATGCGGCGGCTCGAGCCTGAGAGCGTAGAGATGTGCTTCGCCGATCCGCCATACAATCTTCAGCTTCAGAACGAGCTCTACCGCCCGAACCGCACGAAGGTGGATGCGGTTGATGAGGAGTGGGACCAGTTCGAGTCGATGCAGGCCTACGACCGCTTCACTGAAGAGTGGATGACCGAGGTCCGGCGGGTGCTCAAGCCCAATGGCACGCTCTGGGTGATCGGCAGCTACCACAACATCTACCGGGTGGGCACGGTCCTGATGGATCTCGGCTATTGGATCCTCAATGACATCATCTGGGTGAAGTCCAACCCGATGCCGAACTTCCGCGGCGTGCGCTTCACCAACGCCACGGAGACGCTGATCTGGGCGGTGCGCGACCGCGAGCGGAAGGACTACACCTTCAACTATGAGCAGATGAAGTGCTACAATGACGGGAAGCAGATGCGCTCGGACTGGTTCATCCGCGAGGGCGTCTGCAGCGGCAAAGAGCGCCTGCGCGATGAGGACGGCCGGAAGCTGCACTCGACGCAGAAGCCCGAGGCGATCCTGCGGATGGTGGTTGAGGCCTCAACGAACCAGGGCGATCTCGTGCTCGACCCGTTCATCGGCTCCGGCACAACCGCCGCGGTCTGCAAGAAGCTCGGGCGGCGCTGCATCGGAATCGACGCAAGCGAGGAATACGTGTGCATCGCGAAGGAGCGGCTCGCGAGGATTGAGCCGGGAGAGTGGCTGGAGGAGGAAGGACGGGCCTGACGGGAACAGTGTCGTCGCGTGAGTTCTGCTGTGATCCATGGGAGGCATCGGGTCATGCCCACTACAGTCGCAGCGCATGCCGCGCGAACACTCCTGATCGCGCTCGTGGCCGCCGCGCTCGCTTCGGGCCCCGCCTGCGCGCAGGACGTCGCTGCCGATGTCGCCACCGCCACCGAGACGCTTCTGCCTGATGGGCAACCGGTCTTCACTGAGAGCTTTGATGGAGGCCTCGCCGCCTGGGACGCGAGCGGCGTCGTCGCTGGGGTCTCCGGGGGCGCGGTCTACTTCACCTCGCAGCAGCAGGAGCGCCTGACGCTCATCGAGCCGCTGCCGATGGACAACATCGCGATCGAGTTCAGGGCCTTCGCGCTGACGAACGGCATCCGCGTCTCGCTCACCAACACGCAGGGCCAGCAGTATGAGTGGGCGCTCGGGGTGGGGGGCAACCAGCAGTCGTATCTCTTCGACGGCCTCTCGGATGAGGCGCTTGCCGTCGTGCCGGGACCGGTCTTCACACCCGGCCAGTGGCATGACTACCGGGTGCTGCGCCGGGGGGCGACGCTCGAGGCATACTGCGACGGCCGGCTCATCATCTCGACGGCGTCTGCAGCGGACAACCCGGGCCAGGGGCAGCTTGCTTTCGGCACCGACAGCGCCTCGCTCGGCCTCGATGAGGTGAGGGTCTTCGGCCTGCTCCAGCCCGATGGCGCCGGCCCGTACCAGTCACTGCCGCTGCAGGCAAGCTCGTGCGTGAAGAAGGCGATCACCTGCCTGGGCCTCGATGAGCGCCAGGGGCTGCGGGGCGTGGCGGAGCTGTTCCCGACCGGCACGGAGAAGGTCGCGCTCTACGTGGAGATCCGGGCGGCGAAGCCGAACACGGAGATCGAGCTGACCTGGCAGCGCGACGGTGAGATCGTGGGCCGGCAGATCCTGCTGGCCTCGGGTACGCAGAAGAGCATGAGCTACCTCTTCGCGAAGGACCATCCGTCACTGCGCGATGGGTACTACGCCGTGGACATCGAGGAGACCGACACGCTCGTAGGCCGCGTGGTCTTCACGATCGGCACGCCCTGATCTCGCCGGGAGTCTCAGAGGCCCATCGAGAGCTGCATCGCGGGCTCCTCGCGCGGGAAGTAGTGCCCGTTGAGGGTGACGAAGTTCCGGGCCCGCTCCGGGCGCGCGCCCAGCACCTCGAGGTGGCGCAGCGAGGTGAGCTTGTGCTTGCCGCGCAGGGCCATGATGCGCTCGGCGGCGGTCGGCCCTATGCCCGGCACCCGCAGAAGCTCCCAGCGGTCGGCGGCGTTGACCTCAATCGGAAACTCATCACGCCTCGCCAGCGCCGAGACCATCTTCGGATCGCGGTCGAGCGGCATCATCCCCTCGTCGTCGAAGACCAGCTCGTTGAACGAGAAGCCGTATGAGCGCATGAGGAACTCGGCCTGATAGAGCCGCGCCTCGCGGCCGGGAGCGACCGGCTCACGCCCCTCGAGCGGTGTGTCCGGCACGGGGCAGAAGCCGCTGAAGTAGCTGCGCGCGAGGCCGATCTCGGCGGTGAGTCGCCAGGTGGTCTCGAGCAGTTCGCGGTCGGTCTCATCCGAGGCGCCCACGACGAACTGGGTGGTCAGGCCTGAGCGCACCTGCCCGGGCTGCACGCGCTCAGCGGCCCAGCGCAGCGGGCGCATGAGGTCGCGCTCGAAGCTCTTCTCGGGGCAGATGGCCGAGAGGCGGCGCGCGGTGGGGGCCTCGAGGTTCACGGACAGGCGATCGGCGAGGCCGGCGGCGGTGCTGACGACCGCCTCGGAGGAGCCGGGGAGGAGCTTGAGGTGCACGTAGTCGCGGTAGGAGTGTTTGTGGCGAAGGATCTCGACGGCCTCGATCATCCGCGCCATGGTGGCTTCCGGGTCGCCGACGATGCCGGAGGAGAGGAAGAGGCCGCTGATCTGCCCCGCCTGCGTCAACTGCGCGACGAGGCCGGCAAGCTCCTCCGGGCGGAAGCTGGCGCGGGGGATGTCGCGGCTGCAACGCGTGGCGCAGTAGGTGCAGTCGTGGCGGCAGGCGTTCGAGAGGAGGACCTTGAGCAACTGCACGCGGCGGCCGTCGTGGGTGAGGGCTTCGTAGACGCCACCGGGCCGACCGGCGAGCTGCTCCTGGGCGGCGAGTGTTGAGGGCACGCTCGCGTCGAACCGAGCACCCTCGGCCAACAGCCTGAGCCTGGCTCCGTTTTCCACTGTAGCACCTGTGATTGCTGCGAGAGTGGCTGCGATTGGTGGCATTATAGCGGCAACGGGGGGATGAGGGAAGAGGGCGGGGTAGAGAGGTGAGGGTTGGGCGGCGGACGTCGGCTCGCGCGGACGTTGCTGTTGTCGTGGAGGGGCCGCTCCGAGTGCCGCTGTCGTTTGCGGCGCGAGCGTTTGCGGACGCCGACGAAGCCGCCGTGCCGGCCCGCCGTTCGAGACCGCAAACGACTGGGGCCGGCACAGCGGCTGAGTTCCGCAAGCGGAACTCACCCTCGCTTCGC
>DHPY01000101.1:31842-37055 GCA_002411015.1 Armatimonadetes bacterium UBA5352
GCCGACGAAGCCGCTGTGCCGGCCCTGCCGTTGAACACGACATTCGACAAGAGGCCGCCCCATCGGTTGGCAGGCGGTAACGACAGGGGCCGGTGCAGCGGCTGAGTTCCGCAAGCGGAACTCGCCCTCGCTGCGCTCGGGCGGCCTCTCCAACGGCAAACGACAACGGAACAGGACGCTGGTGCCACGAGCAAGCCATCCCCCCGTCACCCTTCACCTTTCCCTCCATCCGGCAGGTCCTCCCGCCGCTTCGGGCGAAGAAGCCTCCCGACGACACCCCACCGATCGTAAGTCTTCCTGAGATGGCAGAGGGCACCGCAGCACCACGCCTCCACCCGCGCATCATCCCACTCGTGGCGCTTGTCATCGGCCATGCCACCGGCGATGCCTGCGTGAACTTCATCCCCGCGCTCTGGCCCGAGTTCCAGGCGAAGATCGGCATCACCAACACGCAGATCGGCGTCGTCACCGGGCTCGTATCCTTCACCACCAACTTCGGCCAGCCGCTCTTTGGGTACCTTTCGGATCGCTTCCGCATCCCGCACATGGTCACCCTCGGCCCGGCGATCGTCGGGCTGTTCATCGGCCTGATGGCGCTGCCGAACGATGTCTTCACGCTTGGCCTGCTCTACATGGTCGCGGGCATCGGCACCGCGCTCTTCCATCCGCAGGGCGCCACGCTGACCGGCCGCGCCTCCGGCTCGCGCAAGGGCCTGGGGATGGCGGTCTTCTCCGCCGGAGGATCGGTCGGCTACGGCGCGGGCGCGATCATCGGCGTGCTGCTCTTCGAGCGCTTCGGCTGGCCGGGGATGTTCGGAGCGACGGTGCTCGGTGGCGTGACCTCCGCGCTCATCTTCTCCGTGGATCCGGGTGCGCGCTACCCGGACACCACCGCCGAAACGATGCACCTGCGCACCCACGTGGTCCCCTACCTTCGCCAGCTTGGGGCGCTCTTCGCCCTGGTCTCGCTGCGCTCACTGGTGATCACGGTCTTCAATACCTTCACGCCGCTCGGCGCGAGTGAGTGGGGCGAGAGCACCCGCACCGGCGCGTGGCTGCTCACCGGGATGATCGTGGCGGGCGGCGTCGGCAACTTCGCCGGCGGCTGGGCCTCCGACCACCTCGGCAGGCGCAGCGTCACCGTCGGCTCGCTCGTCCTCTGCGCGCCCGCCTTCGCGGCCTCGATCCACTGGGGCCTGCCGGCGGCCTACGTGCTGCTGCCGGTCGCCGGGCTACTCGTCCAGGCCGCGGTCTCGGTGAACATCGTGCAGGGGCAGGAGCTTATGCCGGGCGCGCAGAGCGTGGCGTCGTCGCTGACAATGGGCGCCGCGTGGGGCGTTGGGGGCCTCGCGCTGCCGGTCGCCGGGGCGGCCGCCGATAGCTGGGGCGTGCTGCAGATGCTCGCGGTGACCTCGTGGCTGCCGCTGCTGGCGGCCATCCTCGCGTTCTGGGTGCCCGAGCGCGCCCTGGCCGAGGCGGATGATACTGCGTAGTGCTCCGAGAGAGAGGTCTCCGCGCCTCCGGGAGTGAAACGCCGATGAAGCGACAGCGATCCGATGACGTGGAGGGACGCCGGCCATGTCCGCATTCCTGCCATCCGCAGCCTGTCTGACACTCGCGCTCCTGATCACCGTGCCATGCTTCGGCGCTGAGTATTTCCTCTCGCCCGACGGCAGTGACGATGCCGCCGGTACTCGCGAGCAGCCCTGGCAGTCCATCGCAAAGGCCAACGCCACGGTCGAGCCGGGCGACACCGTCACCTTCCTGCCCGGTGAATACCCAGGCAGCATCGCCCCCGAGCGCTCCGGCACCGCCGAGGCGCCCATCGTCTACCGCTCATCCGAGCCGCTGGCAGCGCTCCTCACACCTGCGTCCGGCGTGAACGCGATCGCGCCGCAGGGGATCAGCTACCTCAGCATCGAGGACTTCGGCATAGACGCCGGTGGCGTGGGCGGGTGGGTGAACGCGAGCGGCTGCGACCACCTGACGATCAGCGGCTGCGTGATGCGTGACGCGAACTACACCGCCACGATCGCGCGCTCGGAGCAGGTGCGGCTGATCGGCAACACGTTCTCCAAGGACCGCGTGAACGGGAACATGTGGAACGTGCTGGAGTGCTCCTACGTGCTGATCGAGGGCAACGAACTGGCGCGCGTCGGCCATAGCCCGATGCAGATCACGACCTGCCAGAACGTGGTGGTGCGCGCGAACTGCTTCCGGAACCCATGGGGGCGCAACTACGAGTTCTGGGCCTCCGGGAAGGTGCTGGTCGAGGGCAACGTGGTCACCCGCGCCCGCGACAGCGGCTACTCCGCCGACAGCCGGGCGAAGAACCTCTACATAGACGGCATCTACCGCTTCAACCGCGTCTTCGACAACCTGCACACGCCGCTGAACTCCGGCAGCTACATGCCAATGGGCTCGGCGCCAACGAAGTACTTCCGCGAGCCTTTCCGGCTGATGAACTCGCGGATCTACCACAACACGATCACCGGCAACCTCGGCCACGGCTGGGAGCTCGGCGGGCTGGCGGTCTCCTCGAATGAGTTCGCGAACAACATCTTCCATCGCAATGACTGGACCGGCCTGAACGTGCAGTTCCTCTACGGCTCGGACGTCAGCCGCGACAACCGGGTGCGCGGCAATCTCTTCCGAGGCAGCGAGCCGGGGCAGGCGGTCATCAACTACCGCGGCACGCCAATGACCGTCGAGGAGGCACAGCAGCGATCCACACACCTCTCCGATTTCTGGTCGGAGATGCAGGACAACGTGGACGCTGAGCCGGCGTTCCTCGACGCGGAGCGGAATGACTACCGCCTCGGTGAGGGCTCCGGCGCGGTGGACACGGGCGTGCCCCTGGCGCTGGCGATTGGCGAGGGCACCGGGCGGGCGCTGCCTGTCACCGACGGCCGCGCGTTCTTCGACGGCTTCGGGATCGAGGGCGAGCGCGGCGACTGGATCGCGGTCGGCGCGGGCGACAACCTCGCGCGGGTCGAGCGCGTTGAGGAGCGCTACTACCTCCCGGCGATCCTGCACCTCGACCGCGAGGTGAGCTGGACCGATGGGACGCCGGTGAGCCTCCCGTGGAGTGGCGAGGGCCCCGACGCGGGCGCGTATGAGCTTGGCGGCGCGCACCCGACGCAGATCATCGCGCGGGCCGAGCCGGCCTACCCGCGCCCGGGCGAGCCGGTGCGCTTCAGCGTGGACGCGCTCGGGAAGACGCTCACCGCGATCCGCTGGGACTTCCGCGACGGGACGTTCTCGGACGAGCCCGCGCCTGAGTACACCTGGGCCGAGGCGGGCGACCATGGCGTGCTGGTGCGCTGCGAGTTCGAGGGCGGCGAGCGCGGCGTGGACGTCGTCTTCGTGGGCGTGGAGGAGCCGGTGGACCCGGGAGCGCCGCTCGTGCAGGCGGACTTCGAGCCCGAGACGCGCGAGACGCAGTGGGGCTACCACTTCAAGTTCTACCGAAGCTGGCTGACCGGCTACGAGCATGTCGAGCGCGAGGATGGCGGCTACTGCATGCGGCTGTTCTACGCGCCGGAGAAGGACAACCGCGCCGCCGGAGCGATCGCGCCGGGGGCGTGGGAGATTGACGCGTACCCGATCGTGCGCTTCGCCTACCGCATCCCGCCGGGGGTGCCGGTGGCGCTGTGCGTGGAGACCTTCGAGGGCGTGACGCCGCGCGGATGGGTGCTGGGCGGGACGGACGCCAAGGACCTCGGCGGCTACCCGGAGGCCCCCGGGCCGCGGCTGATCGACGACGACCAGTGGCATGAGGCGGAGGTGGACCTGCGGGCGATCCGCACGGTGAACCCGGAGGCGCAGTACCTGCGGCGCTTCATGTTCCTGTGCAACTGGCGCGAGGACGCGGGCCAGGAGTTCCGCTACGACAACTTCGCGGTGCTGGGCGCCCTGTCCGTTCCTGAGGGGATCGGCGGCAACGACTGACGGGCGGATGCCCGTCGCTACCAACGACACGCCGAGCGGCAGCAGCGCGCCAGGAGCGATCTGACCCGCCTCGATCTTCGCGAGGTACTGCGGCAGCCGCATGATGCCGTGCGAGTCGCAGCCCGTAAGGTTTGCCCGCGCAAGCACATCGTCATGCCTCCTCCAGTTCTCCTCCATCACTCCCTGTTTCGGGGCGGCATGGGCAGCAGGACAACGGCTTCGCACGGCAAAGGCTCAAGTAGAGGCTGTCGAGCATGGGCGGAACGGTAAGGGGAGCAGCGAACGATGGGTCACGTCAGGATCGTGTCAACCGACTCGGAAGCGTTTCTGAACCGGCGGGAGGCGGGCGAGGCGCTGGCAGAGGAGCTTGAGGACCTCAAGGGGCAGAACCCGGTGATTCTTGCGATCCCGCGCGGGGCAGTGCCGATGGGACGCGTGGTCGCGGATGCGCTGGGCGGCGAGCTCGACGTGGTAATCGTCCGCAAACTCGGGGCGCCGGGCAACCCGGAGCTTGCGATCGGCTCAGTCACCGAGGATGGTCGGGCAATCGTCAATCGCGAGCTTGCGCAGCTCACCCACGCGAGTGAGGCGTACCTCCAGCAGGAGGCGCAGAGGCAGGTGCAGAGGATCGAGGAGGCGCGGCGGGTGTTCCGCGGAGCACACCCGAAGGTGCCGCTTGAGGGCCGCCTGGTGGTGATCGTGGATGATGGCTTCGCGACCGGCGCGACGATGAAGGCGGCCCTGCAGAGCGCGCGCTCGGAGAACCCGCGGAGGCTGATCGCGGCGGCGCCGGTGGGCGCCCAGGATACCTGCCGTGCGCTGGCGGACTATGCCGATGAGGTGGTGTGCCTCCGCGCTCCGAGCTTCTTCGGAGCGGTCGGAGCGTTCTACCGCGACTTCGGCCAGGTCAGCGACGAGGAAGCGCTGCAGGTGCTGCGGGAGGCGTGAAGGGAGCGACGGGCTTCCACACATCTTCCAGGAATCGTGCATGGTCCAAGATTCAGTGACCTGAGCGAACGAAAACGTAGTCGTTCAGGAGGGGCGAGCGCAGCTCGAAGAGTTGGCCCTGCTCGCCCGGGTTATTGGAGCCCGGAACGACAAACGGCGGGCTGGCAAGGAAGCTGTCGCCCTCGCAAACGACGCTCGGGCGCCACTTCCGCCTCCGCCCAAGCGGCGTCGGCGAAAGCAGCCCCTCCTGGAAGCCTGAGAATGCGCATTCCCTTTGACCACCCGCCGATTTCTGGAATATGAGTTCCAGCCCG
>DHPY01000071.1:0-203 GCA_002411015.1 Armatimonadetes bacterium UBA5352
CGCGCGGAGATGCGGACGATGTAGCGGCCTGCCGGAACCGAGGTCCCGGACCCGCCGCGCCCGTTCCAGGTGCAGGTTGACAGACCGGCCGGAGCGGCCTCGTCGCCGGCAAGCGTCGCGACCGTGCGGCCGGCGATGTTGAGGACCTCGACCAGCACCTGGGCGTCGGCGGACAGGGTGTAGCTGACAGTGACCCCGCTGCC
>DHPY01000071.1:404-13493 GCA_002411015.1 Armatimonadetes bacterium UBA5352
TGAAGCGCCGCGCGCCCTCGCCGGCCTGGTAGGAGTAGGTTGTGAGGGCGCGGGCATAGATGCGATTGCCCGCGGTCTCGTCCACGAGGTAGATCGCCTTGTCAGCCGGGACCTCGGAGAGGTCGGGCAGCTGCAGCTCGATCTCGGCGCCCGGGGTGTCGGTAACGACCTCAAACTGCCAGGTCTGGACGGGCCGGACCGCGCGGACGTCTACCGCGAGTCTGCGCCCGTCCGCACCGAGGAAGTAGAGGTCCACGTATGGCCCGATGGCCGGCGGGTTGTCCATCTGGTAGGCGGCCGGATCGCTGGCCGCCTGCGGAAGCACCCCCGCCAGGCTGCAGGCGTCCAACGCGCCGGCGCCGCGTGCCACGATCGGGATAATCCACGCGTCGTCTGCGGGCTTACGCTCGACCTGCTGAGCAACCTCAGGCGACACGGCGGCGGTGCCGGGACCATCGAATGCGACCTGCGTGCTGGCCTCCGCGCGCAGCCAGAAGCCGGCATTGCGCGGCACTGTAGTTACGGTGCCGAGCCCTGTCGTGGTGCTTACGAGCCGGTAGGTGTGAGCCGCGGCATCGTAGATGAAGCCGTATCGCGACACGCCCTGCGGGAGGTTCAGCCGCTCCCATGGGAGGTCGCGGTCATACGGGTTGCCGATCATGTTCCAGGTCCGTGCGACGTTCACCGTCAGATCCTGGACGTTGCCGAACAGTGTGCCCGGGACCTGGAGCGTCCGCTGGGTGTCCGACTTCGTCCAGAAGCCTGCGCCAGGTGCGACCTCCATGATCGGGTTGGTGGACGGGGCGATCTCGTAACGAGCCGCCGCCGGGTCCCACCGCGCCACATCTACACCGGCGCCGAAGACCTCCACCGGCGACGGCCGGAGCGGTCGGATTGGCAGGCCGACGAGCCGGAGGCCGGAGGGAATGGTGAAGCTGTAGATGCCTGCGCCGATGAAGTCGACGTTGCTCATATCGGTAGCCACGTCAACCTGGCGCTGCGCAGGGCTGAATGAGAAGTCGTCGTCCTCCGGCACGATCGCGTAGCTTCCCGGCAGCAGGTCCGTGATGCTGTAGACGCCGTTCGCGTTCGTGGTGGCGGTGGCGACCGCGGTCCCGTTCAGGCGGGCCTGCACCTCGATGCCTGCAATCCGCTCGCCCAAGGGGGTACGGATTGTGCCGGTGACATCGAAGGTCTCGACGACGGCAACGAACTGGTTGCCGCCAGAGTCGCCGGTAGTCGCGTTGACGGTGACGTCGATCGAGAGCGGCGTGAATATGCTCCCGGTCAGGCTTGGAACGATCGTGTAGCTGCCGGCGGGTATGCTGCTGAACGACCAGAGGCCGTCGGCGCCGGTGACCACGACATGCGATCCATCGGTGACGGTGACGCCCGAAACGGCGTTCCCGACCTCGTCCACAACAGAGCCGGAGATAACGAAGCCCTGCTGGGCGCTGAAGTCAATGGCGACCGCGTCTGGCGGTACCGTGACTGCGCGCTGCTCCGGCTGGAACGACAGGCCGGCCTTGCTCGGGACTGCAGTGTACGTGCCGGCGGCGAGGCCCTGGATCTGGTACTGTCCCTGAGCGTTGGTCATGCCGAAGAGGCCGCCTGCATCGACCCGAACACCCTCGACCGGATCGTCGTTCTCATCGCTGATGACGCCGGCGATGAAGTGCACGGGCGGGCCGGTGATGGTGAACTCGTAGCTCTCCGCGTCGGCCGCGTTGCCGCTGAGGTCGGAGACCTGTAGCATGACGCTGACCTTGTCGAGGAAGTCGTAGTCCGTGGGCGGGTCGTAGACCACGGTGCGCTGACGCGCTGTGCCGGTGATCGTGGTCTCGGCGGCACCTGCGACATCCACGCCGTTGACCTCGAAGACCAGCGTCGAGGTATCGATGCCGGAACCAGTGTCAGACATGACGAAGGAGATGTTGGTATCCACGGGGACGCCCGTGGCACCCCGCGCGGGGTTGAAGGCGCTGAAGACTGGCGCAGCGGCGTCGGTGGCGTTTACGGGGCCGGCAACGTTGCTGTTCGGCCCCTCTTGGACGCCGTCCCATGCGCGCATCATGTAGTAGACCGGTGTGCCCAGCGGCGCGCTGGTGTCGTTGTACTCAGTCTCGCCCGCACCGACCGTAGCGATTGCGTTCACCGGAGTGACGGTGGCGAAATCGGCGGCATTGGCGGAGCGGTAGATGTTGTAGTGGACGACATCAGCCTCGCCGCCAACATCCGGATCGTCCGCCGACAGATCCCAGCCCAGCATGATCGATCCATCAGTGATAACCGAGGCCGCGACGTTCTGCGGCGCTGCTGGCGGGTTGTTCGGCAGCGGGGTGGAGACCGCGTCGGAGGACATCGGGAAATTGGTGTCTGCTACGATATCGACCGACTGCACCAGTGAGACGTAGGTGGTGTCAACCAGTGTGTACTGCAGCGTGAGCGGCGGCTCCATCAGCGGGAGCTGGTCCGAGAGCGATGCTGTCAGCAGCAGTGATCGGGCGTTGCCGTCGACGACGGCCACCGGGTCCGCCGGGAAGTCAAAGACGGCGCGCTGCACGCCTGCGGCGGTCGCGAAGGTGGTCTCCGCGAGCAGGCTGTCGCCCGGATCGACCTTACCGTCACCGTTGCTATCGACGAACAGCTTCGCGGCGGTGATGTGTGCGACGCCGTTCATCGTGCCGGTCTGGTCCACCTGGAGGTGGGTGATGTGGACGCTGTCCTGGTCGACTTCGCAGTTGAGCGAGAGGATCGGCACATCCACGTCTCCGGGTTCGATCGCGACCGGTGTGCGGCTGACCGGGGTGATCGTGAGGGTGTCGGGATCCTCGATTATATCGACCGTGCTCGAGTTGATCGGGAAGCGGTAGGCGCCGAGGCCTTCGCTTGTGGGCGACATGTCCGTACGCTCGCGCTCCTGGACGGCTCCGGGGGTCTTGGGGCGCACGTAGTCGTGAGCGCGCATGCTCGCACCGATGGAGTTGCCCTCCGTGGTGCTGGCGCCCTCGGCGATGTCGTAGGTCAGGAACAGGTCGCGCTTCTCGTTCAGCGGAATGCGGTAGTTCAGATTCGAGAAGTACGCGCTCTGGTTCTGCAAGGTTGTGGTGGCTATCCGCGTATCGATGGTCGGGTCAAACTCGCCGTTGGCGTCGGTGTCATCGAAGAGCGATATGCGGTCTATGTCCGCGTCTCGCTGGGATGAGCCGCTCTCATCCACGCGGAGCGAGGCGAGCTCGACGTCGCCCATTGAGAAGTTGGGCAGGACGCCGTCGTTGTTGAGGTTGATGCGCTGAACCAGGAAGTCCCTGGTGCCCTGAAGCACCTGGCTTGGCTGATCGGGGATCGCCACCTGGGTGACGATGACCTCGCGCGGCACAACATGCAGGTTCATCCGCATGGTCGCGCCGGCGTCGCTGATGCTGCACACGCGGGAGAATGAGTCGGTCTCGGTACCATTGGCCAGGTAACCGGCGGGCGGCGTGGGCGGGTCCACAGTGTTGATGCTGGCCGTCCCGCCCGTGAAGCCGTGGCTCTGGCTGCCGGGGTTCGTATACTGCGTGAAGTCCCGGATGCCCAGTGAACCGGGGAACGGGTCGCCGGCGAGGTCACCCACGTTGCCCACGCGATTGCGCTCAAGCTCGTAGAGGCCGTCGGCCTGCTCGACGATGACCATCGGGTGGTTTTCATCGGACTGATCGAAGCGCGTGTCCACGTGGTAGATGTATGCGCCCTTGGGCGACGGATCGCCGAAGTACTCGGCGCCGTTCTTGTTCCGGTTCTCGACGAGGAAGTACTCCTCCCACTGCTCCGGCGGGATGCCCATCGGGATGTAGTGGGGGCGCCCCGGGAGCTTGTAGACGACCGGGTCCTGCAGCGTGCCCTCGATTTGCGGAAGCGGCGCATCGAGCATGTCCCGGGTGAGGGCGATCGGCTGCACCCATCCTGCGAGTGTCTTCAGGAAGGCGTCTACCCTGACGCCGCCTGCCTTGGCCATGACCGAGTATGGGCCGATCATGTTCGTCTCGTCGAGCGGCGGCACATGGCCGCGCGCATTGGCGTAGAAGTCTACGTCGTAGAGATCCGGGAAGCCATTGAGGTTGTGCCCGAGTTCGTGGGCGGTGACCACAAGGCCTGCATCCGAGGGCAGGACGACCGCATCGTTCGGAATGAAGACGTGCAGGCCGCTCCACGGGCCGGAGGTGCCACCCTCGTCGGCGCCACCGGCGGCGTCCGACGGGTAGAGGTGGATGACCGAGTTGTAGTCGGCGGTAGAGATGCCTTCCTCGATCATCAGGCTGTTCAGATGTCCGAGCCAAACGCCGTAGGTGTGGCCACCGTTGGACTCGGGACCCTCGAAGTAGCCGTAGTTCGGCTGGGTGTGGTCCACGATGTCATGGTCCCACGGCTTCGGGCGGTTGACGCGGTCGTCCGGGTTCTCGGCCGTGCCGCAGATGTCATCTACCCGGGCGACGCTGTTGCGCAGATGCCGGAGCTGGTAAGGCCGGCTGCCCATCTCGCCATTCTTGGCGCTGTGGTCGTGCGTGTAGTAGCACATGGACAGGAGACGGTTGCCCTGGGCCGAGTCGAGGGTGTCACTGCGCGTAAAGAGCGTTGTGCTCTGGTCGCTGGTGAGCGAGAAGCCGGCATCGATTGGAATGTTCATCATGACGCCGTCCACACGCGCACGCAGGCTATCGCCTGCAGCGAAGGCAGCGGTCTTGTAGATAGTGCGACGGCGGTCGAACTGGTCCTGGTAGGTGTTACTGATGGCCAGCGTCTTCCACTGGCCATCGTCTGGTGTGGTGTCAGCCTTCTCAGCGGCCGTGAGGATCTGCAGGCCGCTGATGCCTACCGAGTCGGTGTAGCCGAGCGTGCCGATGATATCCTGGCCGGAGTCGGCGCTGATGCCGCGCAGGTTCGGGATGCCAGGATAGCGGGGCGTAGCGGGCTGAGGAACGCGGCGGATGATCGGTGTGCCGGGCTGGACTGCGTAGTCGTAGCCGGCGCCGCCGTAGGGAATCCTGTCGAGGATATGGTGGCTCTCCAGCGGCCCGCGGATGTCGGAGCGGTTGCCCTGGATGCGGAGGTTCCCGTTGGAGTTCTCCCAGTAGTAGTTGGTGATGCTGTCAGCATTGGCCTGGTCAAAGAGGAAGGTGAACCATCGCTCTCGGAGGTCGATCGAGGTTCCCTTGCGACCCTCAATGTTGTACTCGATGCGCGGGTGGTTGGCGGTGCCGCTGCCGGATCCGCTCGGGTCGATGCCGGTGTTGCTCCAGCCCTGCGAGAGGCCGTTGGGGCTGTAGTCGCTGGTCGAGAGGGGCCCGCCCGGGGTGAAGAGGTTGGCGGTCTCGGGGTTGAAGTGCATCGGGTGGTTCCGGTTTACACTGTAGGCATCGTAACGCGTTCTGGTAGGTGAGACATCATTCCATTGCGGAAAGTTGTTCAGCACCACGAGAATGCGTACGATTTTTGCGGATTGGGTCTGCATCGTCCCCTCGCCGGGCGCCCGGTTATTCGTCATGAGCGCCTGGCGCTGCTCATCGGTGAGGGTCTGAACGAACCAGCCGCGCTTCATCGCCGCCGCGATGCTATCGAGGAGGCGCTGGCGCTCCGCGGGAGTCGCGCTGTCCAGGGCTTTCTGGAGCGCCTCTCCGAAGAGCTGCGGGCGCGACTGGTGGAGGATGCCAGAACCCTCGAAAGTGACCATTGATTCGGCATCTTCGGCCTGTCCGTCTACTGTGACGAAGTCCAGCACGGCGCCGTCTGGAAGTTCCAGATTGTCGATGATGCGGTCGCCGTTCGTGACCTCATAACGGTGCATCACGGTGCGGGCGGCTTGTTCGGAGAGGCCCATCTTCTCCTGGACGAACTGGAGGGCGAGCTCTCTGTAGTCGCCAACCTGAATCGTCACGGCTGCATCGGCCAGGGGGGCTATGAGGCCGGTGAGCACCATTGCGGAGATGAGGAGGAGCATGGATCGGGTCGCCATGGAACTTCGCATGGTCATTGGCCACCTCTCGCTGCTGTCTATCTGCCTGCCCCGCAACCGACGTCTGACGCTCCAGATTCGCCTGACAGATTGGTGCCATCAGCCGACGAATATGCCTCGTCGAGTTGGTCGCCGGACCCTCACACGTCCAGTGGCAGCGGCATGTCTCACGGCATTCTACGCAAAGCATCTTCCTCTGTCAACCGCAGCACGGATGACAGCATTTGGTCGCGGCGCGGCGTCCGCGGGGCGGGAGTCACACCGGAGCGATTATCCCCTCAAGCTGCAGAAGCCGCCGCTTCATCTCGATTCCCGAGCCGAAACCGACAAGCTGCCCGGTCGAGCCTATGACTCTGTGGCACGGCACAATCACCGGGAGCGGATTCCTCCCAAGAGCCTGCCCCACCGCCCGCGCCGCTCGCGGAGAGCCTGCCAGCGCGGCGAGTTGCCCGTAGCTGCGCGTCTCGCCCCACGGTATCCTCGCGCACTCGGCCAGCACCCGTGATCCGAACGGACCGATCGCCATCGGCTCGACCGCGAGGTCAAAATGCACCCTGTGGCCCTCAAAGTAGGCGCTCAGCAGGTCTGCCGCCCGGTGGAGCAGCGGATCATCCAGCGCCTCCGGTGAGGCATCGGCGACGGCCAGCGCCGCGGCCCGTCTATCGCGAAGAGGCAACGTGCAGACGCGCATGCCGCCCTCTCCGCGTTGCAGCCCGCACCAGCCCCACCTGTTCTCGACCACACACCAGCGCAGCACGGAAGGCTCTGGCTCCGGCAGTTGCATGTTACCCCGCATGGGGTCAGTACCCTCCCTATCCACTGTTAAGTTTTGGTGACATAAGCTGCCGCCCGTACATGCTCGGACCCCGGCGCCTTTCGCCGGGGCCCGGGCAATCGCCTCCATGACCAAGTGAGCTACGGGAGCTCTATATCTACAACGCGCGTCACGACCTCACCCTCAACCACACGTATCAGGTGCAGGACCACGAAGTCCCGGTCGCCATTGACGGCGGCGTCCATCTGTTCGCGATACTGCTGCACACTGGTGACAGCGTTGCCATTGACCTTGTCAACGACGTCTCCAGGGATGACTCGTCCGCTCGCGGGGCTGTTGGCGTCAACAGCGCGCACCACAAGGCCCTTGTCGCGGTTAATGCCGATGATCGCGCCCTGCTGGCACTCGATGCCCATCTCGGCTCCGATCTGCGGAGTGAGGTCGCTGATCTCCATCACGCGGATGCCCAGGGGCCACTGGGCGGTCTCCTCCTCCGGCGTCGGCGTCGTGGGCGCCGGGAGGCCTGTCAACTCGCTGGGCAACCCGCCGAGGGTGACGTTCACCGTGCGCTCCTGGCGGTTGCGCATCACGTTGAGTTCCAGCGTTGCACCGGGCGCGCGGTCCGCAACCTCGCGCTGGAGATCGTATGTCTCCCGGACCGGCTTGCCGCCCACGCCGGTCACGATATCGTCAACCTGGAGCTCGCTGCGCGACGCGGGGCCGTTCTGGTCGATCCCCGCGATGCGGATGCCCGCGGGCACACCGTAGAACTCGCGCAGGTTGGCATTGAGGTCCTCGATCTTTACGCCGAGCCAGCCACGCTGTATCTGCCGGCCCTGCATCAGCTCAGGCACGACCCGCTGAGCGGTGGAGGCCGCGATCGCGAAGCCGATGCCGATGTTCCCGACGCGGCCTGGAGAGGCGTAGGCGACGTTGATGCCCACGACATCGCCCTGAAGGTTGACCAGCGGTCCGCCGGAGTTCCCGGGGTTGATCGAGGCGTCTGTCTGGATGATATCGCCGAGACGGAACGGCAGCGTCGGATCCGGCTCGATGATGCGGCTCTTCGCAGAGACCACGCCGACGGTCACGGTCTGCTCAAGCTGCAGCGGAGCGCCCACCGCCATGACCCACTGCGCAACCTTCAGGTTGTCGGAGTTCCCGAGCCGCAGGAAGGGCAACTGGCGATCCACGTCCACCTTCAGGACCGCAAGCTCAGTGCGCGGGTCGGTGCCGACGACCGTGGCCGCAACCTCCTCAGGAACCTCGCGATCGTGCAGGACGACCGTGACCCGGGTGGCGTCCGCCACGACATGGGCGTTGGTCACGATGTAGCCGTCGGCGCTGTAGACCCAGCCCGAACCGACGCCCTGCCGCCGGGGCTCGGGCATCGGCTGCATCTGCCCCTGTCCGCCTCCCTGGCCAGGATCGCCGAAGAACGGGAACTGCCGAAAGAACTCTCGGAACTGCTCCGGGATCTGCTGCTGCTCGCCCGGCTGCCCCGCGGCGGTCCCGCCGCCAACCTCGACGTCAATGCGCACGACAGCGGGCAGTACGCGCTCGGCAACCGCGGTGAACTCGTTGCCGAGCTCCGTCGCGGTCGGCGCGACGGCCTGCGCCTCCGCCGACGAGGTCGTCTGCCCCGGTAGATTGCAGGCCACAAGGCCCACCACCAGCCCGATCAGCACGCTGATCAGGATGATGATGGTGTGAGCGTGTCTGTGACGTCCTTCTTCTCGGTCCAGCATTGTCTCCCACCACTCTCGTTTTTTGTAGAGCGCGACCGCACCCTCCCTGGGACGGTGGCGCTTTCGTCGTGGGTCAGGAAGGGCTGTGGGTGCGCTCCCCACAGCGCGCGGGGCGCACCCACACGGTCCTTGGAGCTTACGCCAGCGCGTCGAGCTTGCGCTTGAGCGTATCCTCCGACTGAACACCGATGAGCTGGTCTACAACCTCGCCGCCCTTGAAGAAGAGCAGTGCCGGAATGCTGCGGATCCCGTACTTGCTCGCCAGATCCGGGCTGTCATCAACGTTCACCTTCGCGATGACGGCCTTGCCGGCGTAGTCGCCTGCGAGCTTGTCAATCGTGGGGCCCATCATCTGGCAGGGGCCGCACCATGGCGCCCAGAAATCCACCAGCGCCGGTGTGTTCGCGTTGAGCACATCACTCGCGAACGTGTCCTGATCAGCATGCAGCGCCTCGGCCATGAATGTCATCTCCTCATCTGTCCGTACTTGTTCTAGCGACACGCGTGGTGCGGGAGTTCCTGTCAGCGACCCTAAGAGGGCTGTCGCACAGACCGCAATGACCAGTCCGGCACAGTCCGCGATGAAGTCGAGCAGATCTGTCTGCCGGCCCGGTATCAGGCTTTGGTGCAGTTCGTCCAGCGCTGCAAACAGTCCCCCCGCCAGCAGCGTGAATACCACAGATTTCGCCTGAGGCCATCGCTCGGCCCGCAGAGCGCGCATCAGCAACAGCCCGAGCACCCCGTAGACGCCCAAGTGCGCGACCTTATCCGATGCCGGGATGTCCGGTCCGGGCGGCAGTCGCGGCGCGGATGTGCCGACGAGGATGATGCCGGTCCAGACAACGGTAGGCGCCCAGTTGATGATCGCCCTGCGCCGGCTCACGGATCCGGCCCCGCTGCCTCTGCGGGATCGAAGCCCCTCCGGAGGCAGGCCGTAATCGAGCCTTCGGGCCCCGCGATGGGTGTTCCTGCACGACCTCCCCGGCGGCAGCTATGACCCACCTGCGCCGCCCACCATCGCGAGGAATTCCTCCTCAGTAAGGACTGCCACGCCGAGCTCGCGGGCCTTCTCCAGCTTCGAGCCCGCCCCCGGCCCGGCGACCACATAGTCGGTATTCCTGCTCACGGAAGACGTTGCACGGCCGCCAAGGTTCACCACGATCTTCTCGGCTCTAGGCCGCGTCATCTGCTCGAGCGCTCCCGTGAATACGAACGTGAGTCCGGCCAGCGCAGTTCCCGCGTCTGCCTCCGGTTCATGCCGCCGGGTATCGATGCCGAGCGCCTCCAGCCTCTCCGGCAGCTCGGCGTTTTCGGGGCGCGCGAAGTAGGAGATGATGCTCTGCGCGATCTTCGGGCCGATGTCCGGCACCTGCTGAAGCTCTTCGGCGCTGGCGCTGGCGATCCCGCGCAGCGATGAGAAGTGCTCGGTAAGCCGCGCGGCGGCCGTCCGACCAACGTGCATGATGCCCAGCGCGAAGATGAGGCGCTCCAGGCCGCGCCCCTTGCTGGCCTCGATGGCGGCGATGAGGTTCTGCGCGGACTTGCGCGCCATCCGCTCCAGCCCCTCCACCTGCTCCACGGTCAGCCGATAGAGGTCCTCTGGCCGATCGACGAGCCCGCGGTCGAGCAGTTGCGCCGCGAGCGAGTCGCCGAGGCCGTCGATGTCCATCGCCTGCCGCCCGCCCCAGTGCAGGAGGAGGGAAAGGCGCCGAGCCGGGCAGTTGAGGTTCGGGCAGCGGGTCGCCGCCTCGCCCTCGGCACGCTCAACTTCGGTGCCGCAGACCGGGCAGTTCGCGGGCATGCTGAACGGCTGCTCATCGCCCGTGCGCCTCTCCGGCAGCGAGCGCACGACCTCCGGAATGACATCACCGGCCTTGCGGATGATGACGTGATCGCCGATGCGCACGTCCTTGCGGGCAACCTCGTCCTCATTGTGGAGGATCGCGCGGCTGACCGTTGAGCCATCCACGAAGACCGGCTCCATCACCGCGACCGGAGTGAGCTGGCCGGTGCGGGCGACGGTAACCTCGATGTCACGCACGACCGTCTCGGCCTCCACAGCCGCAAACTTGTAGGCCGTCGCCCAGCGGGGGCCGTGGGAGGTTGAGCCGGCCTGCTCCTGCAGCGCCACGAGATCGGCCTTGACGACCACACCATCCACCGCGTACTCAAGCTCGCCGCGGCGATCCACCCATCCGAGGCAGTACGCGCGCGCCTCCTCGATCGAGGCCACGGACTCCACGTTCGGATTGACCTTGCAGCCGAGCGTGCGCAGTAGCTCAAGCTCTTCGGAGTGTGAGGCGAAGCGAACACCCTCCACGCGGCCTGTTCCGTAGCAGAAGATATCGAGGCGGCGTGAGGCGGTGATGGAGGGGTCGAGCTGGCGGACGGAGCCCGCGGCGCAGTTGCGCGGGTTGGCGAAGAGCGGCTCATCGGCGGCGGCGCGCTCGGCGTTGATGCGCTCGAACTCGCGGATCGGCAGGTAGACCTCGCCGCGGACCTCGATGACCGGCGGCGGATCGCCCTGCAGCCGCAGCGGCACCGAGCGAATGGTCCGAAGGTTAGCGGTGATGTCCTCGCCGCGCCGACCATCGCCGCGCGTGGCGCCCTGCACGAGGACGCCGTCCTGGTAGAGGAGGCTGACCGCGAGGCCGTCTATCTTCAGCTCGCAGACGTAGGCGATCGGCTCGGTCTCGTCGATGCGCAGGTGGCGCTTGAGGCGGCGGTCGAACTCGATCAGCTCATCCTCATCGAAGGACTTATCGAGGGAGAGCATCGGCACGGCGTGCTCAACGGTGGCAAACTGCTCCGAGGGCTCGGCGCCGATGCGCTGGGTGGGCGAGTCGGGGCGGCGGAACTCCGGGAACTGCTCCTCGAGCTGCTCAAGCTCGACGAGCATGGCATCGTACTGCTCATCGGAGATGACGGGGGAGTCGAGGACGTAGTAGCGGTAGTTGTGGTATGCGAGCTCTTCGCTCAGCTCCTCGATTCGCTTCCGCGCCTCGTCTCGCTCCATCAATCCATCCCCGCGCTACGGTTGCCACAACTCAGCCGCCGCAAGGGCTTCCTCTCTCTTGACGTTGCTCGCGCGGTGGGTCATGGGCGTTGCGGCCGCAAGTCAGGAAGCCTTGCCTAATGAGCCGAACTCGGCGGCAACTTCTGCCTCTTCAGCCACGTCGACAGTCCTGTAGCCGTGATCGCTTAGAACCTGCTCCACGCACTCCCTGAAGCTACCAACGCCGCTGATGGGGGCAGTGTTGAGCAGGGCTACCCCATGGATCGTGTCAGCACCCAGCCGCTTGGGCGCCTCGCCGAAGCACCAGAGCGCGTCATGAAGATGGGCCTGAATCGTGTCTGCCTCAAGGTCAGTCGACCGCCCGGTCGATATCTTCTTGTACAGGCGTATTTGGCCGTTGAGATAGGCGTAGGGGAACGTGATGACGTCGCGCTTCGTCTCACCCGAGGCTTGAGGGAGCGTGAACCTCTCGCGCCAGTGGTCACCAGGCCGCAACCCAAACTCCTCTGTTATCCGGCGCATGCGAGCCTCGAAAGTCTGTGCTTCATCCTCTTGCTCGACAGCACTGACGAGGCGGTTGAACAGGTAGTCAACGAAGTGGTCGCCTCGGCACTCAGCGGAGGGGAGGAGAGCTGGCTGGCAAGGTTCAAGGACAAAGTGCTTCCCACCGTACGAGCACAGAACTTCTGCGAACTCTGGGGAGTTGGGTAGAGAACGGTTGCCGGCAGCATCGAGCACGCCCTCCGTGATGCTTCTCAGCCAAAAGTTGTGCCACTCGCGATACGCATCGGTGCTGCTGAAGCCCCGTAGCTTCCGACCATCGAGGCCTCTTGTCGGATCGTCGTGTTCTCCGAAGAAGCGAGAACACCATTCGCCGCGGAAGGAATCAAACACTATCACACCGATGTTTCGGTATTCGCGGCGCAACCAGTCCTCGCAGTGCTTAGCCACCAAACAGCTATCTCCGTGAAGTATCTCGGTCACGGGAACAACCTCCTCGCTGCGAGACCAGTGAAGATATCGGTGCGCTGCAGCGCTTTGCCCATAATGTCTCGGATCTGCAACCGCCGGTTCTTCAGGAAGTCAACAAGCACTTCCGCAGTGCCGTCGCTGAGCTTCCCATATTGAGTGGCCTTGGCGACGATCGCGTCAATGCGATCGTCTGCTATCGCCTCGACGGCCCCTATCCAAGTCTCGAAGAAATCCTCGGTACTCAGCGCGTTCATCAAGCAGTGCATATGCCCACCGCAGCCCCCATCGATTACCAGCTTTCCGGTCACCCTCCTGAGCCGAGCTGGTCCGTCCCCCGCTTTGCAGCCAAGAAGGGCATGGGAATGGTCAAAGACCCTAAGCTCAGGATTACCCACCGCGGACGAGTGTGCGATGTTCCGCGGGTGTCGGTCGCTGTTAGCTATATAGGCGTCAAACACAATGGTGCCGATGGATTCGGAGGGGAAGTCTCTCACAACTGCAGCCGGATTGCATGGCGGCAACTCCTCTCCGTCCGGGTTGAAGTTCAGTGAGACGAAGTAGTACGGTTGTGTTCAGAAAGAAAGTG
>DHPY01000045.1 GCA_002411015.1 Armatimonadetes bacterium UBA5352
TTTTTCAAAGGCGCTGCACTAGTAGATTCGGTCCGACTGCCATGATGACCTGTCGGCATATCGCTCGGCACTATCTTCTACCCGGAGACGAGGAGCGTTACACATGAGGAGAGCCGCCCTCATTCTCATCAGCCTGATCTCCGCCGCCGCCTGCTTCGCGGAGCAGCTTGAGATCATCGACCTGCTGCACCTGAACGCGCCGGAGTTCGCCGCATCCCTGGCAGGCCGCAGCGCAGGCGCCGACGTGCTGGAGAGCGAGACCACCGCGTTCGCGGCCGATGTGCTGCGCGATGTGTCGCAGCAGACACGCGGCCGCAGCTCCGTCGCGGGGTCGCTGACCTACTCGCGGGCGCAATCCATCCCCGGCGCGGGGGCTGATCTGTCGGGGCTGCTCCCGGACGGTCTCTCCTCTCCTCCCGTCGCCACGCCCAACCGCAACGCGCTGATCGTCCGCGGCACGCCCGAGGCGATAGACAAGCTCCGCGAGGTCATCGCGATGCTGGACGTCCCGACGCCGATGGTCAACATAGACCTGCTGATGGACCAGATCACGCGGGAGTTCGCCCGCGAGATCTACCCGCGCCTTCGCTCATGGGGCTGGGCAGGGGAGCTGTCGGCAGGAGCGGACCGGCCCCCGGTGCTCGGCTTCGCCGCCGGCGGCTTCAGCCTCTCCGGCGGCTATGACGCGGGAAGCAGTAGCCGTCGCACCCGCACCGGCGCGAACATCACCGGCATGAGCGGCATGCCACTGGTCATCTCCGCGGGTGAGGTGCGACCGCGCATCTCCTCTTGCGTCTGGTATGACAACTGGGGGCAGCGGCATGTGGACTACGCCACTGAGGCGGCTTTCGCGGGTATAACGCTCTGGGTGCTGCCGACGGTGCATGCGGACAACACCATCACGATGGTGCTGCGCCCGATGCTCTCGGAGTTCGCCGGGTTCGTCGATCGCGCCGGTGCCGGGGAGATCGTTCGCCGGACGCTCGTCGAGACGACCGTCCGTGTGCCTGACGGGCAGTCGCTGGTGATCGGCGGCCTGGACCGCCGCCTCGACGAGATCTCGCGCAGCTTCCCCGGGGGCGGAGGCTCCTTGAGCGCCGACGACAGCTCCGTGATCACCGTCACGCCGACCATCATCAGGATGCAGGGGTAGCCGCGCGCTTACGAGAGGTGCGGCCTCAGCCTTTCCTGTGCCTCCGCGGCGCTGAGGCCGCTGATCTGCACCGTCTTTCGACGCGAGGTCTCGCCGGTCAGGAGCGTGACGTCGGCGGGGGAGACGCCGAAAACCTCCGCAAGGTACCGGCGCACGTGCTCATTCGCCCGGCCCTCAACAGGTGGCGCGGTGATCTTGACGGTCAGGTCCTCGCCGCGCCAGCCGACGATCTCATCCTTCGGCGCGCCGGGAATGACCTTCAGGGGGATCTTCACCGCAGCCACGACCGCCACCTCACGTCGCCTGCAGCAGCATGATTGCAAGCACGAGGCCGTTGTGGAGGCTGTGCGCGACCATGCCGGGCAGCAGCGAGCGAGAGCGCTCGTAGAGGTAGCAGAGCATAGAGCCGATCAGCCCGAGCACCAGGAAGGCCTCAGCGTTCAGATGGACTGCCGCAAACGCGGCGGCGCCGAGGATGATCGCTGTCCGTGCGGGAAGAAAGCGCCGCAGGCCGGCATAGACGTACCCGCGGAAGATGAGTTCCTCGAAGAAGGGCGCGAGCACGCACACGAGCACGAAGTAGATCGCGATCTCGGCAGGGCTTCCCGCTGAGCCGATGATCTCCTCCGTCGTCTGCCCGAGCGGCATCGCGCCACCGAGCACCCGCCCTGCGATGAGCGCCACGATCAGCATCAGCGCGACGAATGTCGCATAGCCGCTCAGCCCGAACCCGACGAGGCTGCAGACGTTGCGCAGGCGCAGGCCGAGTGCATGGAAGGGGCGGGGGGCGTGAGCGCGGACGCGATAGAGAATCACCGCCACGGTCACGATTGACAGCAGGACGTACTGGATGCCCATCAGGATCGGCTGCCCCAGCGGCCACCTGTCGGCTGCCAGCGCCTTCTGCAGCGAGAGCTGGGTGATCAGACCTCCCGCGACCATCACGAAAAGCAGGACCGCGACCGCCTCCACGACGTCAAGCAGGCGCCACGGGACGATGAACGGGGTTGGCGCGAGCGCCTTCGGCCGGCGGAGGCCCCACCTGAAGACGATCGCCGCGAGCTTGGTCACGCCGATGAGGAAGAGCACACCGGTGACCGCCATGAGACCCGCGAGCCCGCCGGCAAAGCGCGCTCCAGTCGTATGTCTGCGCGCGGTCACATCAGCGAGCAGGTCTTCGGCGTCTATCCGCCGGTAGAGGTCGGTGAGCGCGAGGTCGCTCAGCCACCCCTTGTGGGCCTCAATGACGAGCGCCTTCTCACGCAGGCTCCGATCAGTCACATCCGACCGCGAGTAGACCTCGGCCAGCGCTGTGTAGTAGTCGCTGCCGGCTTCATCGAGACTTGCGGCCAGAACGAGCATCTCCGCGGCCTGCTCTGAGTAGCCCCGGTGCCCGTAGGTGACGCCAAGGCGCAGCGCCGCCGCGTGGCTCGGCCTGCGCATGAGAGTGCGGCGCTCCCAGCCCGCAACCGCGCGATCCCGCATCTCGTCCGCCACTGTCCCGCCTGGGCGCGTCGCCTGGTCGAACTGCTCGAGCGCGTCCGCCAGCCGCCACGCGAGGTCGGCCTCCATGACCTGCTGGCGCGCGAGCTGATACCACCGTTCCGATGGCAGCCCCGTGCGCTGCTGGTGCAGCCCGAGCAGCGTGGCAGCGGCGGCGAACATCGCCGCGATCACGGCGATGCGTAGCAGTTGCTGCCGGTAGTCTCCGATTGCGGGATGCCAGGACACCAGGGCTCTCCAGTGGCAGACGCTCCGGGCGCTCTCCAGCGTCTACAGAAGCGCGCGGATCAGGATGCGCGAGACAAGATCGAGCAGCAACCACGCGATCAGCGGCGAGAGATCAATCGGCACGCCCTGCTGATACCTCATCAGGACATTACGGATGGGCCGCAGGAGCGGTTCGGTCGCTGCGTAGGAGACATGGTGGATCCTGATGAGGATCGGGTGAGGGCGCCTGATGTTCAGCCAGCTGAACACCACCCGGACGAGCAGGAGGACGTAGTAGACGTTGAGGGCGAGGCTGATGGCCCAGGCTATCTGAAACCGTGACACGGTCTTCCTCCGCCCCGGTGCGCGCTCGCGACCTCGATCAGCCGCCGAGCTCCCGGGCCCGCTCCGCCGCCACCACGACCGCATCAATGACCGCGGCACGGAAGGCCCGCGCCTCCAGCGCCGCAACACCGCTGATTGTTGTGCCGCCCGGGGATGACACGAGGTCCTTCAGCCGCGCCGGACCGCCCTCGTTCCCAAGCACCCAGCGCGCCGCCCCCAGAGTCGTCTGCGCAGCCAGCCGCTGGGCCTGATCGCGCGTCAGACCCGCCTTGACCCCGCCGTCCGCCAGCGCCTCAATGAACAGGGCCGCGAACGCCGGCCCGCTCCCTGAGAGGCCGGTGACTGCGTTGATCAGCTTCTCCTCGACCTCGACTGCCTCACCGGCGGCCTGCAGCAGTTCGACCACGAACGCCCGCTGCTCCTCGTTCACCTCGGGACCGGCGGTCCAGGCCGAGGCGGCCTCATTGACCGTGCAGCAGATGTTCGGCATGACCCGGACGATGGCCGGCGCATCTCCGACAGCCTCGCGGAGCGACGCCATCGGCACGCCCGCCGCGATGGAGATAATGAGTTGCCCCTCGCGGAACTGCTCGCGCAGCCCCTCAAGCACCTCACGCAGGACCTGAGGCTTCAGCGCAACCAGCAGGTGCTCGGCGTTCGTCACCACCTGAACGTTATCCTCAGTGGGATCGCAGCCAAGTTCCTCAGCAGCCAGCCGGCAGGCAGGGCTGACGTCGGAGGCGATGACCTCGGACGCATCCACCACGTCTGCCCGGATCGCAGCGTTCAGCAGCGCCCGACCCATTACACCCGAACCGATTAGGCCGAGGCGGTACCTCGGGGTTACCTCGTACGCCATATCATACCTCTATGTTTGCCTGACGGCTAGAGCGCCGCGGAGCGCAGGTCGTGCCGCTCGTCCTCCTCGGGCATCGGCCCGCTGTGACCGGGCGAGATCGAGAGTTGCTCAACCGGCACGTCGAAGGGCGAGCAGATGAAGACCGAGCGCGCGACCTTCTTCATCGAACCATCGAGGCCGTACACGACGCCACCGAGGAAGTCCACGATGCGGCGTGCTTCCGCGTCCGGCACGTCCTCGAGGTTGACGATGACCGGTAGTTGGCCCTTGATCTGGTTTGCCACCTGCGGAGCTTCGTCGATGGTCTCCGGCTTCGCCCGCAGTATTGCCATGCCGCTGTACTGCGTGCGCTGGGTCGGCAGCTGGTAGACTGCTCCGGATGAGTCATCTGTCCGGGCGAACGTCTCGCCCTCCTCAAACTCGATGTCGCCCCCGTTCAGTCCCTCTCCCACGCCGAAGAACTCCAGAACGCTGGCCACAAATCCCCTCGACATCGTTCATCCCTCCAATGTTGCTGCGATGACGGCTGTAGCGCTGCTGTAACTGCTGCGATGTCGCCAGCCCGCGCGGATTGGCTGCGGCCATCCCGCGGGCATTCTCGGTTGTCAGACTTCCTCCAGGCCCGATAGCTCCTTACTGTCGTGCGCCGAAAATCGCGGTCCCCACCCGGACGAGCGTCGCGCCCTCCTCGACCGCTACTTCATAGTCCCGCGTCATACCCATGGACAGGTGCTGCATGGCCTCATCCGGTATGCCCGCAGCCACCAACTGCTCCCGCAACTCCCGCAGGCGGGCGAAGTAGGGCCGGTTCGCCTGCGGATCATCGTTGTAGGGCGGCATCGTCATCAGGCCCGCGAGTGTGGCATGCGTAAGCCCGACAAGCCGCCTCGCCAGTGCGAGCGCCTCATCCGCCCCCACGCCGAACTTGCTGTCCTCACCACTCACATTCACCTGAAGCAGGATCGGCACCTTCCGACCCGCCGCTGCGGCGCGGAAATCTATCTCCCGCCCGACTCGCTCGCTATCCACGGAGTGGACCATCGCCACCGTGCGAGCGACCTTGCGGATCTTGTTCGTCTGCAGATGCCCGATAGCGTGCCAGTGCAGGTCAAGGTCGCCAAGCGCCGCAGCCTTCTCCTCAAGCTCCTGCACGTAGTTCTCGCCAAGGTCTCCTGCGCCCGCTTCCACGGCGGCTCGAACTTCGTCGAGCATCCTCGTCTTCGTAACGGTCACGAGAGTGACGGAGTGTGGATCTCGCCCTGCGCGGGCCTCGGCATCCTCGATCCGCCGTCTGACCTCATTCAGGTTTTCCCCTATATTGCGAAAGCGCACGACAAGCCAACCTTCAGCTACTTCTCATCATCGAAGTCAATGACCCAGCCGCCAAGCTCCTCTTCCTTCTCCTCCGGCGTCTCTTCCTTCGCAGCGGCCGCCTGTTCCTCAGCGTGAGCAGGCTCTTCGGTCTCCTCAAGCTCGAAGTCGAGATCGCCGAAGCGGTCCGCCTCCTCGGCAGCCGGCTCCACCGGCTCGAACAGCGGGGCCTCTTCCTCAGCCCCTATCGGTGCGAATGCCGGGAGTTCCTCATCGAACTCCTCTCGCGCGGCCGAATCATCGTCCAGATGTATGTCATCCACGTCAGGCGGCGGAGGTGGCGGTGCGAACGCCCCGGCCGGCTCAAAGAGTGGCTCCTCGGCCTCCTCCGGCTCCTCGTCAAGCGAGATCTCATCAGGGGCGGGCGGAGGTGGTGGCGGTGCCGCCGCTGCCGTCATCAGCCCTGCGGCCTCAGCAGCGGGCGGTGGTGGCGGAGGTGGCGCCGGGGCGAACTCCTCTTCCTCCGCCTCCTCGAAGTCGGCCTCAGGAACGCCAGCGGGGCCGATCTCTTCGTCGGCCACACCGCCGATGAAGTCCTCTTCATCGGCCGGACCGATCTCGTCCTCCGCGCCCAGGATCAGCGTGATCGCCAGATCCCGGGTGCATGAGGGCATCGGGGGGAGGTCCACCAGCACGTCGGAGCAGGCCGCGCAGTAGCGCGCTTCCTGGACGTTCTGCGCGCCACAGGCGCCGCAGGTGAGCCCGCCGGCGGGCCAGTCGAGAGGGTTGAAACATCTCAGGCACGCCCCACGCGCTGCCTGGTTTTCGGCGCCACAGCGATTGCAGTAGACCACTGCCACAATTATTCCACCTTACCGGCAGTGTGCGGTCGGAATCCAGGGCGAGTATAGCCGACCGCCCTCCGCACTGTCAAGCTGAGCGGTTCGTGGCGTCCTGAGGCCCACCGGCGCCCTCAGACGTCACGTGCCCCATGCGTTCATGCAGGTTGCGGCGCCAGAAGCGCCTCCCGCATTGAATCAAAGATCGCCCGGCCGGGACCGGGTGCGTCAAGTCCGCGCGCGTCGCCCCACGCCTCACGTCGCCGCTGCGCCCACGGACCGCCGAGGTCCGTGGGCACCTGGCGCAGGAAGCTTGCGCGCTCCGGGTGCGGCATCATAGCCAGCACGTTGCCTTCCGGGCTGCAGATGCCCGCGATATTGTCCACGGCGCCGTTGGGGTTGACATCCGGCCGATCCACGACATTGCCCTCGGCATCGCAGTACTGGAAGACGATCTGGTCATTCGCCCGCAGACCCTCAAGCACCTTCGCGTCGCGGGTCGTGAATCGTCCCTCACCATGCGCAATCGGTATCGGGATCACCTCGCCCGGCTGCATCCGGGTGGTCATCCGGCACCGCTCCGGCGCACACGCAAGCTTCAGATAGACCCAGCGGCAGCAGAACCCGGCGATGCGGTTGGCGGCATCGGGGCGGTTCGGTGCAAGCGCCATCTCCACGTTACCCGTGTGTATGCCTGGAATGAGCCCGGCCTCCACGAGCACCTGTGCGCCGTTGCAGATGCCAAGCGCCGGCTTGCCGGCCTTCGCAATCTCCTCCATCATCCGTGCCACGATGGGCTCTTTGGTGGCCACCACGCCCGAGCGTACGCGGTCCTGATAGCTGAAGCCGCCGCCGACGATGTAGCCGTCGTAGGCGGAGAGCGCCTCAGGATCGAGGTTCCAGCGGAATACGTCACAGTCAATACCAGTAGCCTCGGCGGCCCGCTTCGTCTCCCACTCGCAGTTCGAGCCGGGGAACTGAATCAGCGCCACGCGCGGCGTTTTGTCTGGGGACATCGGCCTACCTCCGTCTGTTCTGTCGGCATCTGCACCGTCTTTCGCCCTCAGTACGCCCAATACCTCTGCGGCGGCCCACAGACGGCTCCTCCCGCGGCGGCTAGTGGCCCGCCTGCTCGAGTATCGCCTCGACGCAGGCCACCGCGTTCTCCGTCGGCACGTCCGGCATGATCGGCTTGGTCGGCGAGAGGATGAAGCCCCCTCCGCGCCCGATCTCACTGCACAGCCGCGCAACCTCCGCCCGAATGCCCTCCGAAGTGCCGCGCGGCAGCAGCTCCTGCGTCCCGATCCCGCCCTCGAAGGTAATTCGCTCGCCCACAGCCCGGTTCATGGCGTAGACATCCTGCGCCTCGGGCTGGAACGGGTTGAACACGTCCACACCGATCTCGATCAGGTCCTCGATAACCGGCGAGTTGTCGCCGCAGGAATGAATCCACACATCGAAGCCGCACTCATGCGCCCGGCCGTACATCCTCGCGAGGCGCGGCTTCAGGAACTCGCGCCAGACCGGCGTTCCCATGATCAGCCCGCGCTGCCCACCGAAGTCATCGCCGAAGCGTATCCCGTCTATCGGCAGCTCCGCGAGCCGATCGATCAACTCGATATGCAGCTCCATCAGCCGCTCGAACAGCTCGTGCGCGAACTCCGGGTACAGCCGGAAATCCATCAGGATATTCCCCATGCCGCGCAGAGCCCACGCGCGCTCAAAGAAGAGCATCCCGAGGTTCACCACGCGGTAGCGGTCGTGCGAGGTCGAGAACGCCTCCCTCATCCGCGCAAGCTCCTCATCCGGCAGCAGACGCGGGAACTCGTAGCCCTTGAGCGTAGGCTCCTTGAGCGGCACGTCAACGCTGTGCCACGCCCCTGCCCCCGGCGCGTCCTCCCAGAGGACCCCGAAAGCATCCGTCCAGCGGCCCTTGCCCTCGCGCTCGCTGCCCCAACTCACCCCGGCGCCCTGAAAGAAGCCGTGGATGCGTTTCCGCCAGTCCTGGGAGCCGTAGTGGGCGTCGAGCCGCTCGGTGACCTCCGGGTCGATCGGAATGACGTACGGCACGTAGTCGGCCCGCTGATGTGCGATTGCGGCGATGATCCGTTCGCGCGGCGTCATGCCGATCACCGGGTACACAATCTCATGCGCGCGATCCCACCCGGGACCGCCCGACCATTATAGCAGCCACAATCCTCGCGTCAATTCCGTCTGGTGCGCTCGTTGTTCAGGGACTGAGCGCGCCCCTCCTGACGTCCCATCTCCCGCGAGTCGCGCGGCCGACACGCGAGCCGCAGGTGTACGAGGGAGTCCCGGCACCATATCACGGAGTATACCCGGGGTCACAGGATTTCATCCATTCCCGCTGCTCATTCCACTGCTCATCGGTAAATGTGTGCGGGAAAGCGATCCGCCGTCCCTCATGCACCGACTGCAGCGCGCCGGTGAGCGCGTCGAAGGCCCCTCGCGCCGTCTCGAAGCGATTCAGGTGCGGCACGCCGCTATCCAGCCACGTCGCCACCGCCTGGGTGAGGTCCCGCTGCCCCGCGGACTGCTGGTTGTCCCAACTGCTCTCGCCATGCACCGGCTCAGCCATTCCCTCAGTCTGATACCACCAGCCGGCGTTCTGCGTCACGTAGATGCGGCCTCTCGTGCCGAGGATATCGAAGTGCAGGTGCATCCAGAAGCTCTGCTCATCCGGGCTGCCGAGGGCCTCGGTATCGCAGTCAAACAGCACGCGGATCCCGCCCGGGAACCAATACTCCGCGAAGGTATGCTCCGGCGCCCGGTGGTGGGCCTTGTAGCCCGTCTCGTCCACGCCGTAAGCCATCGCCCAGACCTCCTCGGGCTGCGCCTCGTCTAGGAGCTGCAGCAGCAGGTCCATCGTGTGTGGCCCCATGCTCATCAGGTTGCCCTTTGTGGAGGCGCGGATGAGGTAGACATCGCCGATCTCCTTCTTCATCACGTCGCGGACCACGCCATCACGGAACTGCGGGAAGTACCGGCGCTGGCAGTTCACGATCATCTCCATGCCCGATTCATCACGCACCCGCTGCAGTTCCACGATCTCCGAGGGCATGATCGCGATCGGCTTCTCGATGATCGCCGCCTTCACGCCCGCCTCCGCGGTCACTTCGGCCTCCCACACGCGCCTCGCGGGCTGCGTCACCACATGCACGATATCCGGCTGCACCTCCGTGAGCGCCGTCTCGTAGTCTCTGAAGGCCATCGGCACGCAGAACTTCCCCGCGAAGGTCTCCAGGCGCTCCTCATCGACATCCACGCACGCGACAAGCTCCATGCCCTCAAGCTCGGGGTAGACCTCGGCATGCCAGTGTGCGCGCGGCCCGCAGCCAAGGATCATCGTCCGGTACGTCGCCATCTGCATTCCTCTTCTCTCTCCGACGTGTCGGCGGCTCAATCGTGCGTCCATTTCCTCGCGAACGCGCAGGCGCCCTCCGGCAGGTCCATCAAGCTCCCCCGGAGAAAACAGGGCATCGCCGGAACACACGAACACGAGGAGACGATTCAGTATGGCCGATCCTGTGCGGCTTGCCATTGTCGGGGCGGGCGGGATAGCTCAGTCACACCTCAAGGGCTACAAGATGCTCAAGGACGCAGGCTACGAACGCTTCCAGATCACCGCGGTCTGCGACGTGAACGCCGAGAACGCCGCCGCGACTGCCGAGGGCATCGAGAAGAACTTCGGCGGCGCCAGGCCGCGCGTCTTCGCGCAGGTGGGTGAGATGATCGAGGCGGGCGTCGTGGATGGCGCCGACCTGTGCCTCCCGCACGCCTACCACCACACCCTCGGCGGCGAGTGCCTGCGCGGCGGCATCCACGTGCTCATCGAGAAGCCGGTCGGGATCACCATCAAGGCCACCCACAAGCTCATTGAGGCGCGCGGCGAGCGCGATCTGGTCATTGCCGGTGCCGAGCAGGTCCGCCGCGGCCTCCCCTCGCGCGCAATCCACTGGGCGGTGCGTGAGCGCGGGATGATCGGCGAGCCGCGCTTCTTCACCCAGGAGGTCTTCTCATTCAACCCGCTCGACCGCTCCACCTACAAGTTCGGCTGGCGCGCGCTCAAGACCATGGGCGGCGGCGGGATGCTCGTGGACGCGGGCGTGCATTTCTCCGACATGGTGCAGTATGTCTTCGGCCCCGTCGAGACCGCCATCTGCACCATGCGCACGATCGACGAGACGATCATCAACATCCCCGACGTGCCGCCGCAGCCCGTTGATGTAGAGGACTACTGGATCGCCAGCATGATCTTCGAGAGCGGCCTCACCGGCCACTGGTCGTGGTCGCAGCATGCGCCCGGCCGGAAGCTCTCCACGCGCATGTACTACGGCAGCGAGGGCTGCCTCGCCGACCGGCAGGAGTGGATGCACCCGTTCCAGTTCGGAGCAGACCTCATCCGCAAGGACGGCAGCGAGCTCTCCTACGAGGAGATCGAGAAGCAGTACCTCGACTCGCTCTCGCAGGACGAGAAGGACCAGCTCTTCCCGTATGGCATCACCGACCCGTTCGCGATCGAGTGCTGGGACTTCGTTGAGGCAATTTCGCAGCCGCGCGAGCCGGAGTTCGGCCCGGAAGAGGCCCTGCGCGCGAAGGCGCTCTGCTTCGCCCTCTACGAGTCCTCCGAACTCGGCGGCCAGCCGGTCTCGGTTGAGGACGTGCGCCTCGGCAAGGTCGGCTCCTACCAGGAACCGATCAACGAGTACTGGAAGATCTGAACGGCCAACTGCGGGAATTGGGAACTGGGAATGGGGAACGGCGGCGGGCCGTCGATCGCGGAGACGCTCATCGCGAGTCATCCGGAGGGGCCGCACGAGGCGTCCGACGAAGGAGGACGCCGAGGTCGGCCCATCGCAGCCACGCCAACGACCTTGGGCCGGCCTCGCCCTGCTCGCAAGCTCGCAAGGCTCGTGCGGCCCCTCCTTATCCTCCAACCGTGGAGCGGGCTTCCAGCCTGCCGCCGTTGTCGCTCCTCCCCCTCTCCCGCCGAGCGCGCGCCGTTTGCGCTCAAGGGGGAGGGGCCGCCATCTGCCGTGCCGTACGGAGGGGCCGCACGAGGCGTCCGACGAAGGAGGACGCCGAGGTCGGCCCATCGCAGCCACGCCAACGACCTTGGGCCGGCCTCGCCTTGCTCGCAAGCTCGCAAGCTCGCAATGCTCGTGCGGCCCCTCCTTACCTCCAACCGTGGGGCGAGCTTCCAGCCTGCCGCCGTTCGCCGTCAGTCGTTGTCGTTCTGGAGGGGAGGCGCTTTAGAGGCTCCCGCGTCGCTCGGATGTCGAAGCGGCTGAAGCCCCTCCGCTCCACACGGCTGGGCAAACGGCATGCGGGCCGCCGGAGAGGTGCGCCCCTACCCCCTCAGCCTCCGCCCACTCACCGGGAAGCTCGGGTCCTGGAAGCCGAAGCCCGAGTGCTCGCCCGGAGGCACCAGCGCATCTATCCGCGCCTCGATCTCAGGCGTGATCTCGACCTCCAGCGCACCGAGGTTGTCCTCAAGCTGATCGAGCGTCCGCGGGCCGATGATCGGGCAGCTTACCAGTTCGTTCGCCATCACCCACGCCACCGCAAGCTGCGCGGCCGTGCAGCCGATCTCCTCAGCGATCGCCACGACCTCCGCCGCCAACTCGAAGTTGCTCGGGCGGAACTCCGTCTGCATCAGCCGCTCGTTGCCACGCCCGGCGCGCGAATCCTCAGGCACACTGTCGCCCCTCGCGTACTTGCCGGTCAGCACCCCGCGCGCAATCGGCGAGTAGCTCACCACCCCGAGGCCAAGCTCCTCGCACGCGGGCAGCAGCTCCGCCTCGGCGTCTCTGTTCGCGATGTTGTAGAGCGGCTGCACCACCACGAGCGGGTCCCACCCATGCAGCGCCTGCACGCCGAGCGCGTTCGCGACGCGCCACGCGTGGAAGTTGCTCAGGCCCACGTAGAGCACCTTGCCCTGTCGCACAAGCTGGTCCAGTGCCGAGAGCGACTCCTCGATGCGCGTGTCCGGGTCGGGCTTGTGCAGGTAGTAGATGTCGATGTAATCGGTGCCGAGGCGCTGCAGCGACGCCTCGCAGCCCTCGATGATATGCTTGCGCGATGAGCCACCCATGTTCGGCCCCTCGCCCATCGGCAGCGTGACCTTCGTCGCCAGCACGATCTGCTCCCGCCGGTTCCGCAGCGCCTTCCCGACGACGCTCTCCGACGCGCCCCCGTTGTACTTGTCGGCTGTGTCGAGGAAGTTGATCCCCGCGTCCAGCGCGCGCTCGATCATGTCCAGCGAGGTCCGCTCATCCGTCGGCTCGCCGAACATCATCGTCCCGAGGCAGAGTTGTGAGACCTTCACGCCGCAGCGTCCCAGCGTCCGGTATTCCATCGCGATCCCTCCTGTGCAGGGGATGTTCGACGCGCGGGAGGTGAGCGCCTGCAGCGCGGACAAGTGTACGACTGTGCTCTGCATCCTGGAGGCCGGGCGCTCCGTCGCTCGCCGCGCGGCCTCCCTGCGGATCAGCGTGTCGATGAGAGGTGACGGAGCATGCGCGCGATGGTGCTCTACGATCAGGCCGATATCACCCGCGCCCCGCTCCGGCTGGAGGAGGTCGTTGATCCCCGGCCGGGGCCGGGCGAGGTCCACGTCCGCACGGGGAGCGAGTCCTGCGCTCGGTGATGAACTCAACGCGCGAGGACGGTGAAGGGCTGGTGCACGTCGCCGGCGAAATCCCCCTCCAGACAACTGCGAAGACCTTCACGCTCGACGAGGCGAACGAGGCGCTGCGGCAGGTCAAGGAGAGCGAACTCCCCGGCGCCGCGGTGCTGCAGATCGCCTGAGATCGAGCGAACCGTCGCCTCGTGAGGGATGCTGGATGAACCGACTGCTGCTCGTGCTGGTACTCGCCGCCTCCGCGCTGACGCCCTGTCTTGCACAGGATCTGCCGGAGACGCTGCTGCGCCACGACAACTTCCTCGTCTTCGATGGCCATGCCGGTGAGACGATCACGATCGAGCTTGAGTCCATCCCCAAGGCCAGCTACCTCTACGGTGACGATCTGCTTGTCGAGGTCATCGACCCGGCGAGCGAGCGCCCTCTGCGCGAGCTTGTGCCCGTCGGCAGCACGGTCTCCTTGGAGTATCCTGTGACGATGGACGGCACGCATGCGGTGCGGCTGGCGTCCGGGAAGAACACCGTTCGCGCGCAGATCAGTAGCGCGCCGTGGGCGCTGGTCGCGTGGCAGAATGTGCCGGTCAACATCAGCGGGGCGATGTCGCCGCTGTTCTTCAAGGTCCCCGCGGACGTCGAGCAGTTCAGCGTCTCCCTTGTCGCGGATGTAACCGGTGAGGCCGCGGAGGTCACCGTCCTCGGGCCCGACGGGACGGTCGTGGCGAACGAGGTCGGCGACTACGACACCCCGGGGACCATCACCGTGGCGGTGCCTGAGGGCGCAGACGACGCGATCTGGGAGCTGCGCATAACCGATCCTGCCGATGGGGACCTGAACCTCGATGACGTGCAGTTCTACCTCGCGGGACGGGTGCCGCCTTTCCTCAGCCCGAACCGCGACGACGTTGAGGTGTTCGCCGTGGGCGAGCAGTACCAGCCCGACCTGGTCGATGTGACCGTGCCCGTCTCCGGTCGCCAGAGCCTCGGCGCTGGAGAGTCCGCAACGGTCACCTGGCGCATGAACGCGCTTCCGGAGGACAAACTGTACGCCCTCCGCATCACCGGCAATGACGTGGACTACCCTCGGGAGCTGACCGTCTGCATCAACGGTGGCGAGGCCATCGCGGTGCCCGTGACCGGCAATGCCACCACCGACACCTTCACGCTGCACATCCCGCGGGAGATTCTGCGCGTTGGCGAGAACACCATGGTGCTGACCCAGGACCCGAGCGGCGGCTCGAACACCGTGGCGGCGGAGGAGAGCGCCATCCTCATCGGCGACCGCATCCGCGAGTACAAGGGCTACTGAGCCCGGCAGGCCTCGCTACGCCTTCGCGGCGCAGCGCTCGGCCGCCAGCGCGTAGATCTCCTCGAGGCGCTCCGCCACGCGCGGGTAATGCCGCTCCTCGGCGAAGCGCCTGCCACCCGTGCGGAGCCGGTCCGCGAGTCCCGGCTCGGTGAGCACGCGCTCTACCGCCGCTGCGAGCCCCCTCGCGCCCTGCTTCGGCGGCACCAGCAGCCCGTTGTCGCCGTCGAGGATCATGTCGGCCGCGCCCGGCGTGGCGAGCGCCACCACGGGCGTCCCCACGTACATCGCCTCGCTGTAGGCCAGCGGCTGCGTCTCGCTGATGCTGGCGGTGACGAAGACGTCGAAGGCCGCGTGGTAGTGCCCGACCTCCGCGTGCGGAATTGCCCCCGCAAAGATCGCGCGGTTACCGAGCACCCGCCGCGCGCGCTCGCGGAGCGCCGGCTCGATCCCGCCACCGCCTGCGATCACCAGCCGCACCTCCGGCCGATGCTTCGCGAGCAGCGCCACCGTATCCATCAGCACCGGCACGCGCTTCACCGGCGACAGCCGTCCGAGGTAGCCGATGGCGATCTCACGGTTGCTGAGGCCGAGCGCAGCGCGCGTCTGCTCCCGGCGTGGCGCGCCCAGCTTCGTGAGGTCCACCGGGTTCGGCACGATCTCCACCGGCGATGTAACGCCCTTGTCCACGAGCCGTCGCTGCATCCACTCCACCGGCGTCGTAACTACCTGGCAGGCGTTGAAGTAGTGCACAACATGCCTCGTGACGCCCGGCTCGATCCAGGCGGTGGGGAGCACGGTGCGGTTCGCGTAGACCTCGTACTGTGAGTGCGCGGTTGACACCACTGGGATGCCCATTCGCCGCGCCACGCGCTGCCCCCATGCGCCCACCCAGACCGGATGCTGCGTATGAACGAGGTCGAACTGCATTCCGCTGATCTCAACCGCCATCTTCGGAAAGAACAGCGGCGGGAGCGCGATCATGTAATCAAGCTCGCCCGGGCAGCGGAACGCCGGGTAGCGGTGGACCGCAGGGTCGCCCTCGAAGGGATCCTCCCCAAGCGGTGTGGGCGCGAAGACATGGACCTCATGCCCGTGCTCAGTCAGCCCGAGGCGGTAGAAGTGCGTGACATTCGCCACGCCGTTCAGCGATGGCGGATAGGTGTTCGTGAACAGCGCGATTCTCACTCAGCCGGTCTCTCCTCGCCGGCGGCGCCCACAAGTTGCACCATGGCGCGCTCCCCATCACGCACCGTCAGCACGATCGCACGCGCCTCCGTGGTGAAGGCCTCGCCCCATGGCGCCGGCACAGTCATCGGCCCCTCGCCGCGGTTGAACGCGACCACCGTGTCGCCTACGCGCACACCGTCGAAGCTCTCATCACCGATCTGCTCGGACGCCGGCAGCGCCGCCCCGGCGTCCCCGATCAGCAGCGGCACCAGGAAAGTCGCCGCCGTCACCGGCTCGGTCCGCAGCTCGATCATCCCGATCTCCGCGTCCTCCTTCGGCGTGAGATCGCGCGTCGGGTGGATGTAGTTCGGCAGGTAGCGTGTGCTCTCCACCGTCAGCCCCTCAGGCTGCAGCGGCCGCACGCCAAGCTGTGCCTGTCCGCGGGTGATCCGCCACGCATCGCCCGCCTCCTCGGCCTCGCCGATATGATGCAGCAGCCACGAGAACGTGCGCGGCTGATCGGCAGCAAGGCGGTCGCAGACCACCGCAAGCTCCGGGCTCGCCAGCACGAGCGTGCGCTCAAAGCGCGTCAGCCCAAGCTCCGGCGGGTATGCCGAGGACGGGTCCGCCTCGATGATCGTGATGCCGTCCACTTCGTCGCTGACGAAGCCGGTGATGCGGGCGCGCCCGGGCTTCGGCGTAGGCCACATCTCCCCGTCGCCATACTGCCCCTGGCCATCCACAAGAATCGTGTTGTGGTTGCGCGTGAGCTTCGTGTAGGTGTAACCAGGGTCATTCGCCAGCACCTCACCCCGGCCGAAGAGCACGAAGTGCCCCTGCTCGGGGTGATTGTGCCCGGTGCCGCCGATGCCGTAGCGATCGCAGATCTCCGCGTAGAAGTGCCCGCCGAGCGGCCGGCTCACGAGGCCGACGTACGACGCGTCGTCATCCCACGAGGTCCTCGCGAACACCGTCTCCACGTCCGGGTAGTGCGTCGCCACCGGCAACTCCTCGAACGGATCCGCCGCCTCCAGATCCTCGTCGAGATACAGGAACGTGAACGCATTCGAGTTCGGATCCCGCCGCAGCGCCCGCGCGAGCCCCATCACGACCGGGTCGCTGTAGCGCTTCGCCTCCCAGAGCAGCAGATGGTTGCCGGGCCGCCCGATCGTGGAGCTGCTGTCCTCCATCGAGGCCGAGCGCACCAGCCCCGGATAGAGGTGGTTGCAGCGGAAGACGCCCTGCCCGTGCAGGCCCTGGTCGGCCCTGGGCACGCGAAGTCCCGTGAGGTCCTCGTAGAGTTGCACAAGCAGGTAGAGCGTCGGCATCGAGAAGTCCCAGTAGCCGGGGCCCTCGTGGAAGCCGCCGTCGGGGCTGAAGGTGAGGAACGTCCGCTCGGCCCGGTCCCAGCCCCACGCCAGCCAGTCGCGCGCCTGCGGCACCTCCCTGTAGACCGCCCCCGCGGCCAGTATCAGCGCCAGGTGCGAGTACCAGTAGTGGTTCTGCTGGAAGCTGAGCCCGCCGCCGGAGTGCCCGGCGAGCGAAGACGTGTAGACTACCTGCGCCTGCCGGCAGATCGTATCACGCACGCGCGCCCGTAGGTCCTCAGGCAGATCATCGTAGAGCCAGTCGTAGGTGAGTGCGACGCCCTCCATGAAGTACTCGGCGTCGAGGTCCACGCCGCAGTTCGGGTATGTGGTGGCAGCCTCGAGCCACATGATCAGCCCATCAAGCTTCTCCTGCGTCGGCTCGAGCACGTAGGAGAGGGCGCTTGAGGTGATGCTTCGGAACGTGCCGCCGTTGCGCCCGCCCTCGTTGAAGCTTGGCGGGGTGCGCGTGAGGGCGCCGCCCGGTGTGTACCACTCCTGCACCCGCGGGTCCTGCAGCCGCGCGCGCATAGCCGGAATGTCCTCGGCGGTGAACAGAAGCCGCGGGTGCTGCGCCGCAAGCTCCGGCAGCATCGGCTCCTGCGGCGGCATGATCTCGTTCCGCCGCACCCGCAGGCTCGCGATCGCGCTGCCAGGGCCCTCGCGCAGGATGATACCGACCGTGTGCACGCCACCCTCAGCAATCTCAAAGCCTCCGGAGCGCTCGCTCATCGTGTCGATCGAAAGCGTGAGCGGCTGCGATCCCTGATGGCCATCCACAACGACCCAGTAGGAGTCGGAGCCATTGCTGGGCGCATCGGCCTCAACCGTAAGCGTGTATGATCCCGCCTCGAACTCCTGTTCAAAGCTCAGGGCGAAGCCCGCGTCGTTCGTGACGAGCACAGTGCGGCCGTCGCGCTCCTCCACAGCGAAGCCCGCTCCGTGCTCGGCGAGCTCCTCCGCATCGTAGTCCAGCACAGCCTCGCCGCCGATGATCGGCGTGTCCATGAGGTGGTTGAGGTCCACTCCTGAGAACGTCCCAACAACCAGCGCCGCAATCATCAGCCCATTCATCTCCGGCACCTCCGAGGCAGTTTCGCAGCAGGAACTCGTTGTGAATCTTCGACGTCTGGAAGCGCAGGGCCTCCACGCCCCCCCGCTCCGTGGTGCGGGCGCCCCGCCCCCACATGCCTAAGGCCTCCCCGCCTGCTCCGCGATGTCAGGCGCCACGGGATCTCCCTTCATGCACAGCACACCCGCCGCCAGCGCCCCGTCATCCTCCACCGCCTGCGCGATCCCCGCTTTAGCCATCGCGAGCGTGTAAGGCAGCGTCGCGTCCTCCAGCGACAGCGTTGAGGTCCGCGGCACCACGCCCGGGATGTTCGGCACCACGTAGTGAGTGACGCCCTCCTCCACGAATGTCGGCTCGGTGTGCGTGGTCTTGCGCACGGATGTCTCGATCGCGCCCATGAGGTCCGCCGTCACGTCCACGATCACCGCGCCGTCGCGCATTGAGCGCACCATCTCGCGCGTCACAACGTGCGTCTCCGAGCCCTCTGGCACCGTCGCGCAGTTCACCACCAGCCACGCCTCGCGCACCGCGTCGGCCACGATGGCCGCCTCGGGCGGCTGAACCGCCGCGTCCGGAAGCATCTCCGCAAGCTCCACCCGGCGCCTCTCGCGCAGTTCAGCGACCGTCACATCCGCCCCCAGCGCCAGCGCCACCCGCGTCGCCGCTTCGCCCGCCACGCCGCCGCCGATGATGACCACGCCCGTCTGCCCGGCGCCGGGTACCTCGCCGATCATCACGCCCGGCCCCCCGTGGATCGTCTGCAGCAGTTGCGCGCCGATCTGCACCGACATCCGCCCGGCGACCCGGCTCATCGGCGCCAGCAGCGGCAGCGAGCCATCCTCCAGCCGCACCCGTTCGAAGGAGATCGCGGTCATGCCACGCGCCAGGAACGCCTCCGTCAGCCACGGCCGCGTCTCCGTGTGCGTGAAGCCAAAGAACGCGCTCCCCGGCGCAAACAGCGCGCACTCCTCCTCCGTGGGCTGCTTCACCTTGATGATGAGGTCACCTGCGGCCCAGCACTCCGCCGCCGTCGGAGCGACCTGTGCGCCCGCGTCGCGGTAGGCGGCATCGGCGAAGCCCGCGCCCCCACCGGCGCCGGTCTCGATGGTCACCTCATGCCCCGAGCCTGTTAGCGCCCGCGCTCCCGCCGGTGTCATCCCGACGCGGCTCTCCTGATCCTGGACTTCTCTCGGAACCGCAATGCGCATGATCTTCTCCCTCGATGGCCAACCGTAGTATTCGCATCCCGCAGTGTAGCGGTCGGCGCCGCGAGTGGTCAAGCCGGAACTGGCAGGAGGTGGCGTGCGTTATACCTCGAAGAACAGCCCCACTCCATCCGTAGCGCTCCTTCCGGTTGCGGGGAATTCCGAGGCAACATGCGAGGTGTATGACTATGAAACGGTTCTGGATCTGCACGCTGATGCTCCTGGCCGCTGCAGCGGTCTGCTCCGCTGCGCTGGAGGCCACCATCACTCGCGTTGAGGAGAACGGGCGATTGCTCGTGCCGGTGCGCGGCGTCTTTGAACTGACCGGCGCAACGGTTGACTGGAACGGCTACGATCGCTCTGTCGAGGTCGCCCATGGCAGCGACTTCATCACCATGTGGGTGAACAATCACACAGCGATGGTCAACGGCTATGAGGCCTACCTCGACGTGCCCCCGCGCAATATCAGCGGCCGCGTCCACATCCCGCTGCGCTTCGTCGGCGAGGCACTTGGCCGAACGGTGAATTACACCGGCAACACCGTTTATATTGCCGCCCCCGGAGCGGAAGACATCATCCTGCACATCGTCGGCGGCCGCAATCTCCCACCCCCACCATCCGTATCGGGCGAGCTTCTGCCGCAGAGCGACGATCGCCTGCTGAACAACTCCGATCTCGCGGGCTTCAACAACTGGCAGCTTACCCTCGCCCGCAATGAGATCTACGCGCGCTACGGCCGCCCGTTCGACAACGTGAACATCCGAGCCTACTTCCAGCGCACCGGCTGGTACACGCCCAACTCGAGCTTCCGCGAGTCCTGGCTGACCAGCACCGAGGCAAAGAACGCCGAGTTCATCCGCACCTACCAGGTCCGTGTCTTCGGCACGCCGGCAAGCCGTCCGTAGCGCCAGGCCGCAGATCCGCACGCCACAACCTGAGCGAGGAGGAACGGGTATGAAGCATGTACTCGTCGCATCAGCACTGACCGTGGCCATCCTCTTCGGAGCTTCCGGCTGCGCCAGAGAAGCACCTTCCGGTGAGGGCGATGAGGCTCCAGAGGCATTAACCACCACTCCGGTGCCGCCTGAGGAGCCGGCTGATCTGGCAGCCGAGGCGGGGCAGGACGCGCCCTCCAATGAGGCCGCCGGCTCGGGCGCTACGCCCGCTGAGACGCAGCCACTTCCCGGCGAGCTTCTGCCGATGAGCGACGATCGGCCACTCACTGAGAGGGATATCGACCGGTTGACAAACTGGGAACTCACGCTCGCGCGTGATGAGATCTTCGCCAGACACGGGCGGGTGTTCCAGAACGCGCACATCCGCAGGCACTTCGAGGAGATGACCTGGTACGCGCCAGACAAGGATTACGATGACGCGAACCTCTCTGTGCTCGAGCGGGAGAATGCCGATTACATCCTGAAGTACCAGAAGTTCGCGTTCGAGGCGCCCGCGACCAATCCTTGATAGCACTGTGCAGATGGTGGCGCGAGAGGGCGTGCGTCGCCCCTCCGCCCGGCTCGTGAGAGGACACAACGCATGCTGACGCGCCTGACGATTGCGGCGACCTCTGCACTCCTGCTTGTCCTGGCTTCGGCGGCGGCAGCCGATGACGCCACCGTGGCCGTGACCTCGCACCCCGAGGGCGCCAAGATCTACGTCAACGGCTACTTCAAAGCCCGCACCCCCGCGACGGTGGTCATCGGCTCCGCAACAGAGGTCGAGCAGCCCTACACCTTCACGCTCCACCTGCCCGGCTTCAAGAAGTGGGAGGCGCCGGTGAGCCTGGCGACCGGGCAGAGCAAGTCCCTCTACGCGACGCTTGAGCGCCTGCCCTCGGCGCTGACCGGCCGCACCATCTGCATCGATCCCGGACATCCTTCCGAGACCAGCGCGGGCACCTCCGGCCCCAACGGAGTCAGCGAGAACCACATCAACTGGCTGATCGCGCTCAAGCTCAAGGAGAACCTGCAGAGCGTCGGCGCGAACGTCGTGATGACCAAGCAGAGCGAGGGCGAGTACGTCACGAACCGCCGCCGGGCGGAGATTGCCAACGCGGCCAACGCCGACCTGATGATCCGCCTGCACTGCGACGCCGCCAACGCCCGCGGCTACGCGGTCTACGCCCCCGACCGCACCGGCACTGTGTCAGGCGTATCCGGCCCGAGCAGCACCGTAATCTCCGCCAGCACGGGCATGATGGGAGCCTTCTACGAGGGCATGAAGTCGGTGCTGGCGGGGACGCTGTCGGGACGCGGCACGCACGGCGACTCGGCTACCTATGTCGGCTCGCGGCAGGGCGCGCTGACCGGCTCGATCTTCTCGCAGGTCCCGACGCTCACGGTGGAGATGTGCGTCCTGACCAACGCACAGGACGAGGCCTTCATCAACAGCGCCTCCGGCCAGGCGAAGATGGTCGAGGCGCTGCGTGCCGGGCTGGAGTACGCCTTCGGCGGCCGGTGAGGGTTACGTCGGGTCTCCGGCACCGTCGTGGCACTGGCGTAACGCACCTGCGCGGTCGCCTGCCGTTGTCGTGTCGTCCCTGGCGACGGGCATCCTGCCCATCCCCCGTTAGCCGTTGCCGTCCCTGTCCCACCCGTTGCCGTATCCTGTGCCGGTGTCGTCAATCCTGCCGGGCGCAGCCCGATCCTGTTTGCCGTCGTCGTTCTCCACGCCACACCCCACCGGCCTTGTCGCCAGCCACACCGCGATCACGATCGCGGCCGCGCCTAGCGCGAAGCTCCACGACAGCGGCTCCCCGAGCAGCCACCAGCCGAGCAGCGTCGCCAACGGAGGGGCGATGTACTGCGTCGGCCCGAGCACGCTCGCGTCTACGTACTCCAGCGCCGCGTACCACATGAGCATCGCGATAGTCGTCGGGAAGATCCCCAGCCACAGCACCGCCAGCCACTCGTTCAGCCCGAGATCGAAGGCCGGCCGCCGCGCCGCCGCGACGATCGCCAGCATCACCGCCCCCGCGATCAGCGTGATCGTCGAGGTCACCAGGCCACCATGCCGCCGCACGTAGCGCTTCCCGGCCACCGTGTAGGCGGCCCAGCAGATCGCCCCGCCCAGCGCCGCGAGCGACCCCAGGACGTTGCTCGCGACCGGAAGCTCCTGCGGCGGCGTCTGCCCGAGGACGATCACTCCGCAGCCCGCGAGCCCGATGATCAGACCCACGAAGCGCAGCAGCGGCACTCGCTCCCCGGCGAAGATCGCGAAGACCGCGATGAAGACCGCGTTGGAGTTGAGCAGCAGCGCCCCGTTGATCGAACTGGTGAGGCTCGCGGAGATGAAGACGAGGAGGCCCATCGCGAAGATGCCCACCGCGCCGATCGCTGACAGCGGCACAAGGTCGCAAGCAGCGTCCTTCAGCCGCCCCAGGTGCCCGCTCAGCGCGAGGAAGACCACCGCTCCCACCGCGCCGATGCCGAAGCGCAGCGCAGCCGTCAGGATCGGATCCAGCCCCCGGGCAGCCGTCGCATAGCGCGCGGCGGAGAACACGCTCGCCCACAGCGCGCTCGCGATCAGCCCGAGCAGCAGGCCCTTCCCGCGCCCGCTCATGGGTCGCGCCGGCCCAGCAGCTCAAGCTCCGCGCGCGCCTCATCCGCCGCGGCCGAGTCGGGGTAGTCCTCAGTGACCCGGCGCAGTGCCTCGGCCGCCCCGGGGTCGTCGGCAAGCTCCCCGCGCAGCACCTCTGCCGCCCGCAGCAGCGCCCCAGGCGCCAGCATGCTCTCCGCGAAGCGCCCGGGCAGTGACAGCCACGTCTCGACCGCCGCGCGCGCATCGCCCTGCATCAGCCGGACCTCGCCGAGCGCCATCAATGCATCATCCGCCAGCGGCTCGTCGCGCGTCCCTGCGATCTCCAGCAGCAACTCGCGCGCCATCGCCGCCTCCCCGCGCTCCATCAGCCCGATCGCCTCGAAGTAGCGCGCCTCCGAGCCGCCTTCGCCGTCCAGGTTCTCCCGCATGAATGCCAGCCGCTCCAGCGCGTCGTTGGCGTGAGGCCCCAGCGGATACTCCTCCACCACGAAGCGGAAGCGCGCCTGCGCCGCCTCAAGCTCGCCGCGCCGCAGTGCGATCTCAGCCAGTCGCAGCGCCGCCCGCGCAGGATCGGCCAGCGGCGCCTCATCCGCCGGTGGCGCCGCGATGCCGATCCCCGGCGGCAGCATGCCGGGCGGCAGAGGCGGGAGCTCGCCCCACAGCGGCTCAAAGCCGACCTCGTCCGTCGAGCGCTCCTCCGTCAGTTCCACGTAGGCCGCCTCGGCCTCATCCAGCCTTCCGCTCGCGAACAGCCAGTCGGCCATCCCCTCCCGCGCCGCCTCTCTGAAGCGAGGCTCAGGGCAGGCCGCCAGCCTCTCCCACGCCTCCCGCGCCGCCTCAAGCTCGCGGGCCCGATCCGTCAGCAGCCGCGCGCGCATCAGCAGCGCCTCCGGATGGCCCGCCAGCGCAGGCGTCGCCTCAAGCGTCTCCAGCGCCTCCCGCCACGCGCCCGTGTCCCGCTGCAGCATCGCCAGGGTCAGTGCGGCGTCCGCCCGCTCATACTCCGCCAGGTCCATCGTCAACGCCAGCGCCAGCAGCTCCGAGGCACCCGCTCGGTCGCCTCGGAACCGCGCCTCGCGCCCCAGGTCGGCGACCGCGCTGCCCGCTCCTGTCACGCCCTCCAGGAGCCCCAGCGCCGTCTCCCGCTCACCCGCCACGAGCAGCACCCTCGCGAGCGCCAGCCGCTCGGCATCGGGCGGCGCTTCCGTCGCGGCGAGACGCGCCCGCACCGCCTCCAGCACCTCCGGCTCTGCGATCGCATCGCCCACCAGCCGCTCAAGCTCGATCGCAACGACCCGCGCCGGCACGGCCTCCGCCCGCAGCGCCCGCAGGAACTCCTCGGTCGCCTGCTCGTACTGCAGCAGGTCCACGTGGGCCCGCGCAAGCTCGTAGGCCATCAGCGCCTCATCGCCCGTCGCCGCACGCGCCTCGCCGATCGCCTCCACCCGCGCGTAGTGTAGCGCGCTCCGCTGCAGCGCCTGATCGAGCGACCGCACGCTCGCCACGTCCGCCGGGTCGTAGCCCACTGCGCTCTTCAGTTGCACGATCGCCTCATCCGTCCGCCCACGCTGCGCCAGCACCTCGGCCAGCACGATCTGCGCCCTGCGGTTCTCCGGCGCGAGCCCCAGCGCCTCCCGCAGTGCCCCCTCCGCCTCATCCAGCAGCTCCGCATCGAGCGCCGTCTGCGCCAGCTTCACCCGCACCTCGGCGTCCTGCGGGCGCAGCTCCGCCAGCCGCTGGAGGTATCCCACCGCCGCCGCCGAGTCCTCCTCCCAGCGCGCGATCTCCGCGAGGAACGTGAGCGCCGCCTCGGGCGCCTCGCCATCAGCCTCCGCGCGCAGCTCGCTCCTCAGCCTCTCCAGCGCATTCGCCTGCACCGCCGCCCCGTAGGCGAGCCTCATCGCCGCCATCTGATCGGGCGTGCGCCGCAGGATGCTCCGGCCAAGCTCCAGCGCACCCTCGGCATCCCCGCCGTCCAGCAGCGCGCTCCCGACGTCAAGCTCCGCCCGCAGCCGCCGCGACTCGTCCTCGATCGCCCCCGCATGCTCCAGCGCCCGCTCAGTCTGCCCCTGCGCGAGCAGCAGCGCGCTCAGGCTCTCATGCGCCTCAGCGTGCCACGCCCGGTGCGCCTCGCTCGGGAGCAGCGCCTCGAAGTGCTCGGTCGCTTCATCCAGCCGCCCGGCCTGCCGCTCCAGCCGCGCCAGGCCGATCAGCGCCTCCGCCGCCTCCGGCGCGTCCGCATCAACCAGCGCCAGCAGCCGCTCCCACGCCGCCCGCGCGGTCAGCCCGTCGCGGCCGCGATCGGCGTGCCACGCCAGCCGCTGCAGCGCCAGCACCTGCCACTCGCCCCCGCCGTCGAGGTCGAGGTCGAGCGCGCGGGCGAAGGCCTCCATCGCGCCCGCGACATCCTCCCGCCGCTCGCGCGCCACGCCGAGGGTGAAGATCGCGGCCGCGCGAAGCGTCTCATCCGGCGCAACCTCGATCGCCTGCAGGAGCGCCGCGTCCGCCTCCGCGGTCCGCCCCGCGACCGTGTGCTCGTGCGCCTGCCGGAGCAGTGCGTCGTAGTCCGCGGGCGCCTGCGCCCAAGCAGTCGTCGCGGCCATCAGCAGCACCAGTCCCGCCGCGATCCTCATCGCGCCCCGCCCTCGCCCAGCCGCCGGTAGTACTCGCGCACAAGCTCCTCGTAGCCGCGCGGAAGCGCCTGCGATCCCCGCCCGCGCTCCACCCGCACCGGCGGGCGCGAGAGCAGGCTCGGCGCAAGCACCGGCGGCGAGGGTGGCGGCGCGAACGCCGTCGGCCGCTCCGCCTTGCGCTCCTGACTCTCCCGCTCCTTCGTGTAGAGCGAGCGCTGCGCCTCGAGCATCTTCTCAAGGATCCGCTCCTGCCGCTCGACCGTCTCCCGCTCGAGCCGCCCCGAGCGCAGATCGCCCTCGACCTTCTCCATCTCGCCGGGCACGCCGCCGAGTTGGTCCGCCACCGACTGCGCCCCGCCGCCCTGCCCGGCTTGCTGGAGCATCTGCTTGAGCGCCTGGCGGATCATCGCCTGCTCGTACGCCATCTGTGACAGGCTCGTGCCCCCGCCGCCGCCCTGCATCCGCTGCCCGCCCTCGCCCTCCTGCATCTCACCCGTCTGCTCGTTGAGGCCTTGCTGGCGCTGCGCGAGCGACTTCAGCCGCTCCATGTACTGCGACAGCGCCGACTGCGCCGTCTGCTGGGAGAGCTGCTGGTCGGTCTCGAGCAGCATCCGCGCAAGCTCGTTGAGCCCCGCCATCGCATTCCCGCCGCGCCCGATCGCCGATCCGAGGTCCGCGCCCTCGATCTCCCGCGCCGCCTGCGCCATCTCATCCGCCACCACCTGCGCCGCGGCAGGCAGCAGCGGGTCCATCGCCGGCGTCTCCCGCGCGAGCTGCTCCATCCGCTCCGCCAGCCGCCGCGTCGCATCCGTCAGCGTGCTCTGCCGCCTCCGCAGCGGCGAGATCGGCCGCTTGTCACGCATCAGGTCGACCAGCCCGTGCTCGCTCAGATCCCGCACGTCGTCGCTCAGCGCCTCCTGTGAGTGTGACAGCGCGAGCGCGTCGCGCAGCATCCCGGCGAGCTTCCGCCGCGCCTCCGCGGTGAAGTCCGCGGCGACCTGCTGCTCCATCTTCGCGAGGTCATCCGACGCCCGCTGCAGCGACTGCTCGGCCTCCTGCTGAGGCTCCCGCGCGTCCGAGGCGCTGCCTCGCTGCAGTGCGCTCTCAGCCCGCCGCATCTGCGCCGCCGGGTCCTCCCGCCGGAGGCGGTCCGCGATCGCCCCGAGCCTCGCCGCAACCTCCGCGTCTGCCTCCCGCGCGACCTCCACTGCCGCCTCGACAGCGTCCGGCAGCGGCTGCGCCTGCCGCGCAAGCTCCCGCTGGTCGCGCTCCGCCGCGCGCGTGCGATCCGACTGGCCGTCGCTCAGGTCGCTCGTCCGCTCCGTCAGCTCATGCTGCCGCTTCGCCAGCTCCTGCGTCTCGCGCCGGAGCTGCCCGAGCAGCGCCTCCAGCCGCGCCCGCTTCAGCAGCGCCAGCGTCTGCTCAAGCCGCTGCATGAAGCGCTCCTGCGCCTCGCGCGCCGCCTCCAGGCTCATCCGCATCTGCGCCGGATCCTGCGCCTCCACCGCCTTCCGCAGCTCCTCCAGCGCCTCCCGCATCTCCTCGTCGAGCACGTCGCGCATCAGCTCGTGCAGCTCGCGAACCTTCTCCACCAGCTCCGGGGAGGTGCCCTGCTGCTCCGTCATCTCCCGCTCGGCCTCCCGCATCGCCTGCTCCAGCCGCCCCGCCTGGTCCTGCAGCCGCCGCGCCGCCTCCTGCAGCTCGAATCCGGGGCGCGTCGGCGTCGGCTGCCCCTCGTCCGCCTGCCCGCTCATCGCCCCCTCGATCGCCTCTTGAAGCTCGCTGCCGAGCTGCCGAGCAACCCGCTGAAGCTCCTCCAGCGCGTCCGCCGTCTCCCGCTGCGCCGCCTCCACCGGCGTCTCCGGCAGCGCCTCCTTCCGCGCGGCCGTCGCCTCCAGCCTGATGCGCACAGGCGCGCTGAGCGACCGCTTCGGGCCACCCACGGCGTCGTTGTCCAATGCGTACGCCCGCAGCGTCATCTCCTCGCCGGGCTGCAGGCCGACGCCCGCCGGGTTCAGCCGCACGGAAGCCGTCGCCGACGTGCCGGCCGTGAACCCGAGCGGCATGCTCCGCCAGCCGTCGGCGCCCTCCACCTGAAGCTCCAGCCCCAGCTCGCCCACGCCGAAGTCGTCGCTCGCGACCACCGTCACCTCCACCGGCTCCGCGAGCGCCAGCGTCAGATCGCCCATCGGCTGCGTGAGGCGCACGTTCGGCGGCGCGTCCTCCACCGGCTCGATCGCCCGCCACTCAGTCGCGCTGAAGCCTGCCTTGGAGGCCGCGGCGACGCGCCACCGCACCGATCCGCTCAGCGTGAAGAGATGGCTGAAGCGCCCGTCGGAGGTCGTCTGCAGCGGGATTGAGGTGCCGTCTGCGCGTTCGAAGCTGACCTGCGCATCCACGGCGCTGCACACGCCGGAGACCCCGACGGCGCTGCCCCTGAGCGCGCGGATCGTCTCCGTCTCTGCGGAGAACGCGACGCGTGGCAGGCGCGTGTAGGCGGGCGGCTCGATGCTGATGCTGAGGTCGAAGAGGCGCGGCGGCTCCGGCGCCGGGGCAGCGGTCGGCTCCTGTGCAGGCTGCACGGCGACAGGCGGAGGCGGGGGAGTCCGCTCTACCGGCGCCGCCGACCACGCCAGCGCCGCCAGCCCGAGCGCCAGCACGGCCGCCATCGCGGGCGCTCTGAGAGCGCCGACCGGCGCGGCCCGCCTCAGCGGCAGATCGTTCAGCGCGGCAGTGGCCTCCGCGGCAATCCGGACCATGGCGGCTTCCGAGCGCGGAATCCGGTCCGCTTGCCGCTGCAGCAGGTCCACGGCGGTTGCGACGCGGTCCTGCAGGAAGGGGAAGGTGCGCTCAATCGCGAGCGCGGCTTCGGAGGCCCGCACCGGCATCGCCGCACGGATGATGGCGGGGAGGAGGATGACCACCGCAGCGCTTCCCGGCAGCAGCGGTGCCGCGAGGGCGCTTCGCCCGGCAGTCAGCGCCACGACCGCCACGAGCAGCGCGGCAAGCGCAGCACCCAGCAGCAGCCCCTCCGCCATGGCCACCATGCGGCGCCGCAGGAGGTAGGGCCGCAACGCAGCCATCAGTCTATCGCGGACGGCACTCACGTCTCGGGCCCTCCTGGCTCGTGCAGCGTGTACCACGCCTCAGATCATGAACCCGGTGACTCGCTCAGGTCCAGCGCCGGCTCCTGATCGCCGAACCAGACGTCCTCCATCCGGAACTGGCGGTTGTACATCTCCGCGTAGATGCCGTTACGTGCCATCAGCGCCTCGTGGTTGTCCTCCTCCACGATCTGCCCGCCCTTGATGACCACGATCTTGTCCGCGCTGCGGACTGTCGAGAGCCGGTGCGCGATCACGAACGTCGTCCGGTTGTGCCGCAGCTCATCGAGCGCCCGCTGGATGAGCTGCTCCGCCTCCGTGTCCACGAGCGAGGTCGCCTCGTCCAGGATCAGGATCCGCGGGTCCGCCAGCAGCGCCCGCGCGATCGCGATCCGCTGCTTCTGCCCGCCCGAAAGCTTCACGCCGCGCTCGCCGATCGGCGTCTCAAAGCCATCAGGCAGCGCCTCGATGAACTCGGCCGCGTGGGCTCGCCGCGCCGCATCCTCGATCTCCTCATCCGTCGCGTCGAGGCGCCCGTAGCGGAGATTCTCGCGCACAGTGTCATTGAAGAGGTAGGTGTCCTGCAGCACGATCCCGATCTGTGACCGGAGGCTGCTCAGCGTCAGGTCCCGCACGTCCATCCCGTCCACCAGCACCAGGCCCTCAAGCGGGTCGTAGAAGCGCGGAATCAGGTTCACGAGCGACGTCTTCCCTGCGCCGGAGCGGCCGACGATCGCCACCGTCTCGCCCGGCTCCGCCTCGACCGAGATGTCCTCCAGCACCACCTCGCCTGTGGCGTAGCGGAAGGTTACGCCGTCTATGATCACGTGGCCCGACAGGCGTGGCGCGGGCTTCGCGTCCGGAGCGTCTGTCACATCAGGCTCCTGGTCGAGGAGGTCGAAGATCCGCGCCAGCGACGCCAGCGCCCGGTTGAACACGTTGTGCACACGCACCAGGCTGCGGATCGGGTTGTAAAAGTGCTGCATGTAGGCCAGGAAAGCGACGATCGTGCCCGGCGAGGTCTCTCCTGTGATCGTCATCCGCGCGCCGAAGTAGATGACTCCGATCAGGCCGAGCGCCGTCAGGAAGCTCATCGTGGGAAAGAACGTGGTCCAGAGCCAGATCGTCTTCACCGACGCTCGGAAGTAGTCCGTGCTGTCGCCCTCAAAGCGATCGTACTCGTGTGTCTCGCGGTTGAAGGCCTTCACGACGCGCATGCCCTCGAGGCTCTCCTGGAGCCGCGAGTTGATGTCGCCAAGCTGCTCCCGGACGAGCTCGTAGAGCGGCCGCACGATGCGCCCGAAGCTGATCACCGCCGCGAGGAACAGCGGCAGCGGCGCCATCCCGATCAGCGCAAGCTTCCAGTTCATCCAGAGGATAATGCCGACTGTGCCGATGATCGTCAATGAGTCGGAGATGATCGTGTCCAGACCGTGGACGACCATGTCCTCCACCGTGTTAACATCATTTGAGACGCGCGACATGATGTCGCCGCTGCGCCGCGCCTCGAAGAAGCTCAGCGACTGGCGGAGGAGGTGCCGGTAGGCGTTCAGGCGCACGTCGAGGACGAAGCGCTGCCCCAACCGGTGCATCACGTTCATCCGTATGCCACTGAACAGGTTATCCAACAGGTAGATCCCCAGCAGCATCCAGCCAAGGCGCGGCAGCGGCCCGAGGTTGCGCGCGGTGATGACTTCATCGAAGATCTGCCGCAGGATCTGCGGCGCATAGAGGCTCGTCCCGGTCACCACGAGCATGCTCATGAGACCAAGCGCGAGTGTCGGCCAGTGCGGGCCGAGGTAGTGCGCGAACCAAACCATCATCCGGCGATCGGTTATGCGCAGCGGCTCAACATCTTCCTCGTGTCGGCCCGCCACCTGCTGGTGGCCGCCGCCTCTTCCGCCTCGTCCTCCATGCAGCATCTACGCGTCACTCCAACCTCTGAAGATGATCGGCTCGCGCGATAGCAGCCGCCTCGGAATGCTTGCGTCTGCAACATTATACCTGCACTCGCGCGCGCCCGCAACCGGGCCAGTTGCCCCCCTGGTACACAAAAAAAGCGCCCGGCGATGCCGCCGGGCGCATGGTGTCCGCTTAGGGGACGAACTACCACATGTTCGGGCTGCCCTTGGCTGCGCCTGCATCGGTGACAACAACGTTCACCGCGCGGGGGCCCTTGGCGTCCTGCTCGATGTCGAACTCGACCTTCGCGCCCTCGGCCAGCGTCTTGTAGCCCTCGCCAACAATCGCGGAGTAATGCACGAATGCATCCTCGCCACCGTCGGTCTCAATGAAGCCGAAGCCCTTCGAGTCGTCGAACCACTTGACTGTTCCCGTCGCCATTTGTAACTTGCCTCCATGTAACGTCCTTCGCAGCATCTTTGCCCTGCCGCCGGAGACAAGCTCACAAGCGACTCGACATCGATCCTCCGCGTGCGGCCTTCCGCCGCATTTTTCCTCGTAAGCACTCTAACACAAACCGGACAAGAACGCAAGCACTTCCTGAAGCTTCGTACATTCCGCCCCTCGAACCCCGTTTCAGCGCAGTCTCGCCCAGCGAAAACCCGGCCCCAGATACGTCCGCCCGCCGCCCAGATCCTCCACCAGTCCGAAGCTGCGATCGGCATCGCCACGCTCAAGCTGTGACCGCTCTCGCACTCGCGCCAGCAGGTTCAGCGCCTCCCGGTGCTCCGGCTCTATGCTCAGCACCGCCCGGAGTTGATCCTCCGCCTGCTGATAGTCGCTCTCGGTCGCGTAGACCGATGCCAGCGCCATCCGAACCGGAACCAGCCCCGGATCCTCCTTAAGGACCCTTGTCCATCGCTCGATCGCCTCTGCCGTGCGTCCCTCCTCCGCCGCGATCGCCCCCAGGTGCAGCAGCGCCGAGAGCCGCACCTCCTCCCGATCCGCCAGGGCAATGGCCCGCTCAAGCGCCTCCCCCGCGGCCTTCCGCCGATGCAGCGCAGCCAGCGAGACCCCGAGGTCGTGCCACGCATCATCATCCTCAGGATCAAGCTCCAGCGCCCTCCGATACGACCGCACCGCCTCCTCAAAGCGGTTCTGCACCGCGAGCACATCAGCCAGCTCATTGTGCAGCGCCGCGACCTGCGGATCGCGCTCGATGCCCTGGCGATACGCAGCCTCCGCGCCATCCACTTCGCCCTTCACGAGCAGCCGGCGCGCATGGCGGTGGTAGTACCCCATCTCCTCCGTCGGCTCGGGCGCCTCGCGCAGCAGCAGCCCGCAGGCGAGGCAGACGCGCCCCGCGGGAGAGACCGGGCGGCCGCATGCCCTGCAGACGCGCAAGCGCGATCCCGGAGCCGTGGCGACAGTCGGCGGAGCCTCGGAGATGGACCACCCGCGGCTGGCGGATGGCGCTGTGGCGCGCACCCGGCGCAGGATGTCCACCAGCGCATTCACGCTGCCTGGCCGTTTGGCCGGATCGGCCACGATGGATGCCTGAATCGCTGCGCGAAGCTCACTCGGCGTACCCTCCGGGAGCGCGCAGAGATCAAGCTCTCGAGTGCCGGGGCCCTTCGTGCTCCCCTCGACCTCGAGGTAGGAGAAGCGGCCCGTTCCGCACGTCGCCTGTGAGGACGGCATGGTTCCGCTGAGCGCCGTGTAGAGCAGCACACCGAGGCTGAAGACATCGGAAGCAGCGTGGACCACGCCCCGCTCGCGGAACTCCGGCGCGAAGTAACGCTCCTGCGCGGGCGTGTAGTTCGGTCGCCCGCGCACCGAGTGCCCGTAGAGAGCGGCGATGGCGAAGTCCGTGATGCGGATGCCCCCGTCACTCATCAGGAAGACGTTCTCCGGCCGCAGGCTGGTGTGATAGACGCAGCGCTGGTGCGCGTACATCAGCGCCGCACAGATCTGCCTCGAGAGCGCCAGCGTCTCCGCCGGCGGCAGCGGCGCATCGTTCGCGAGCACCTCTGACAGCGGCCGGCCATCCACGAACTCACCGATGATCGCCACGTGCCTGCCGTGGAGCATGATATGACCGACATCGGCGATAGCTGGGTGTGCGAGGGCGACCACGACCCTCGCAACCTGACTGAAGACCTCCCCCGGCTGCTCCTCCGCCGGCTCATGCAGGCGCTTGAGCACCAGGCGCTGGTTCTTCTCCTCGTCCAGCACCCCGTACACGGTGCCATGCGGCCCGGAGCCGATGACATCCTGTACGAGATACGGCCCCAGTCGCGTCTGCTCGCCCGCCTGGTGGGTGGTCATCTCAGATCACCTGTGCATTCGCCCGTGTGAGGCATCTGGCCTCCTCGGAGGTGAATCCTGCGTTGGCGGCGAACGCCCACACCAGTGAGACCTAATCATCGGTTGGAGGCAAGAGATGCAGGTTTGCCCCGTCTGTGGCACGGAAGCGAAGGATGAAGCGAAGTTCTGCGCCGAGTGTGGCGCCAGCTTCGCCGCGGACGAGAAGCGTTCCACCTCCGAGGCCATCATCGCGATGGCCGCGGAGTATGAGGCGGCGGTTCGCGACAACCCCGGGAATACCGCCGCTCGCTACGATCTCGGTCTTGCGCGCATGTATGAGCACAAGTGGGCTAAGGCGGCCGAGCAGTTCCAGAAGGTCATCGAGCTTGAGCCAGGTTTCGCCCATGCGCACGCGAACCTCTCGGTCTGCCACTCGCGCCTCGGCCAGCCTGAGCGCGCGATGGATGAGATCGAGCAGGCAATCAAGCTCGACCCGAGCAAGAAGCGCTACCGCAAGGTCAAGCGGCAGCTTGAGGGCCGGACGCACTAAGCGGCGGCACGCCGAGTGCCATGCCTTGGAGGGGCCGCTCCGCCCGGCGGCCCCGCCCGCACATTACCGTGGGGCAGGCATCCTGCCTGCCGCCGTTCGTCGTTGCCGTGCGCCGTCGTGCGCTGTTGTCCGCCGTCGTTACCGCGGCTCCTCCGGCCTGCCTCCGTTCGCCGCGGAGCGGTCCGCCGCGAGGCAGACGCGGCTCGTGCGGATGCCATCGGCGATGTCGGGCACGCAGTCTCTCCCTGCCCGCAGGCACTCCACGAGGTGGTCGATCTCCTGCTGGAACGGGTGGTGCGCCACGTCGCCTGAGTTTGGTGTGATGCACGGAATCTCCGCGTAGTCCTGCTGCTCGGGCATCAGCACACGCGAGTAGAGTTGGTTCCCGAGCGCCGTGCCCTCGCTGCCCATCAGGATCACATTGAAGCGATACGGCGCCACGATCTCCAGGATCGACGAGGTCTTGCCGATCGCGCCGGACTCGTACTCGAATGTGCACACGGTCGCGGTATCGTACTCGAAGCCCAGCGAGGGGTTGTTGTGCGAGTGCGCGGTGACACGCGCGACCTCTCCCATGAAGTTGCGCGCCATGTCCACCGCGTGGCAGCCGCCGGTGAGCATGGCGCTGCCGGCAAGCTCCTGCTTCGCGATCCATCGGTCCGCGCGAATGACGCTGCCCACGCCGTGCCAGTAGTCGGTCTCGCAGTAGAACGGCTCCCCGAGCGCCCCCCGCGCCACCAGGTTCTTCACGTTCACGACCTGCTGGTTCCAGCGCAGGACGTAGCTCATCACGCTCTTCACGCCGGCCTTCGCGACCGCGGCGGCAAGCTCATCGAGCTCCTCCTCGTTGATCCCGGCGGGCTTCTCCAGCGCGATATGTTTCCCCGCCTGCGCCGCCGCGATGGCATCCGAGGCGTGCAGGAAGTTCGGCGTGGTCACGGAGACTATCTCCACCTCGTCGTCCGCCAGCAGCTCCTCGTAGCTCGGGTAGATCCGGCAATCGAGCCCAAGCTCGGCGACCAGCTTCTCCGCGCTCGAGCGTGTCCGGCTGGTGACGCCGACGATGCGCGTGTGCGGGTTGGCCAGGTACGCTCTGGCATGCTCGTACGCAACCCAGCCGCAGGCATTGATCGCGGCTCCGTATTGCTCGCTCACAGTGATTCCTCCCGGTGCGTCGTCAGCTTCTCATTACGACAGCGCCGCGCCCGAGACTTCGGGCGCGGCGCGGGTACCGGCTGAGTATCGAACTTACTCGTTCCCGTGGATGAGCTTCCACTTGCCGCCCTCGATGGTGACCATCGCGAAGGAGTCGGGCGAGAGGCCGTAGTGGTCCTCGGGGCTGTAGGTGAAGATGCCGCCGATGCCCACGAGGCCGGAGGTGTTCTCGATCTCGTCGCGGATGGCCGCGCGGTCGGCATCGGCGCCGGCGCGCTCGATGGCCGCCTTGATGATCTGCAGCGCATCCCAGGCGTGGCCGCCGTAGTGGTCGGGCTCGCGGTTGTACTCGGCCACGAACATGTCGTGGTACTCCTTGAGCGCCGCCATCTGCGGCTCGCCCTCCGGGAGCTGGTCGAGGACGATGAGCTTCGCCGCGGGCATGATCACGCCATCGGCGGCCTCGCCGGCGGCCTCAATGAAGCGCTGGTTCGCCACGCCGGAGCTCTGGAAGAGCGGGATCTTCATCGCGAGCTGCGCCATGTTCCTCGCGATGAGACCGGGGGCCTTGCCGACGCCCCAGCAGACCACGGCCTGCGCGTCGGTGGCCTTGATCCGCGTGAGCTGCGCGGTCATGTCGGTATCGGCCTCGTTGAATGACTCCTTTGCCACGATATCGATGCCCGCATCCCCGGCCTGCTCGGTGAGCTGCTTCAGGCCCTCGGCTCCGTAGCCGCTGGAGGAGGTGAGGATCGCGATCTTCGAGATGTTGTTCGCGTTCATGTACTCGTAGATCCGAACGACAGCGTCCGCGTCACCGGGCGGCACCTGGAAGACGAACTTCTTGACAGGCTCGGTGATCGCGCGTGCGGCGGCGCAGGAGAGCAGCGGCACGCCTGCGCTCTCCACGTAGTCCACGACGGCCATGGTGGTCCCGGAGCGGCTCGGGCCCACCAGTGCGACCACGTTCTCTTTCTCCACGAGCTCTTTGGCCGCGTTGAGCGCATCGGCCTCGATGCCCTTGGTGTCGCGGATCAGGATCCGCACGGGTCGGCCCGCAATACCGCCGGTCTCATTGAAGTTCTTCTCCAGCATCTTCGCGGTATCGGCCTCGGGCTCGCCCAGTGACGAGGCCTCGCCAGTCACGGCGAAGAGCGCGCCGATCTTGACCGGGTCGCCGGTCAGCGCCTGGGGCTCCGGCGCGAGGGAATCAGGAGCAACGACCTCTCCCTCGTCGTCGGCCTGCGGCGGGCAGCCCGCCAGCAACGCCAGCAGCGCGAAGATCGCCAGTGCGGCCGGTACGACGGCGGCTTTTCCACGTCCATGATGCACCATGCTCGGGTCGTCCCCTTCCGGGCGGCGATACGATCGCCGCAACTTCAGTGCGCATGTGCTCTCGGTCCCTAGCCCTGGAGGCCGCGGACCATCGAGACGACCTTGGCCGGGAGGCCGAAGAGCTCGATGAAGCCGCGCGAGCTGGACTGGTCGAAGATGTCCTGATCGCCATAGGTTGCGAGCGACAGGTCATACAGAGACTGCTCGGACTGGCGCGCCACCGCCTCCGCCTTGCCCTTGAAGAGCTTCACTGTGACCTCGCCCGAGACGGGCTGCTGGGTCTGCTGCATGAAGGCATCAAGCGCCAGCCGCAGCGGGGTGAACCACAGGCCATAGTAGACCATCTCGGAGTACTTCAGCTCGAGGTGCTGCTTGAAGTGCATGGTCTCACGGTCGAGCACGAGGCTCTCGAGGTCTTTGTGCGCCTCGAGGAGGATGGTCGCCGCGGGGCACTCGTAGAGCTCGCGCGACTTGATCCCGACGAGCCGGTTCTCCATCATGTTGACGCGGCCGACGCCGTGCTCGCCGCCGATGGCGTTGAGGGCGGTGACAAGCTCCACGCCGCCCATCGCCTGGTCGTCAAGCGCGACGGGGACGCCGGCCTCGAAGCGCACGGTCACGTAGCGGGGATCATCGGGCGCCTCCATCGGGCTGGCGGTCCACTCCCAGGCATCGTCCGGGGCCTCAAGCGACGGGTCCTCGATGATACCGCACTCGATCGAGCGGCCCCACATGTTGGTGTCGGTTGAGTAGGGATTTTTCTTGCCAACCGGCACGGGGATGCCGCGCTCGTTGGCGTAGTCGATCTCTTCCTCGCGAGTCATGCCCCACTCGCGCGCGGGCGCGATGATCTCGAGGTCCGGTTGGAGAGCCGCGTAGGAGACCTCGAACCGGACCTGGTCGTTGCCCTTGCCGGTGCAGCCATGGGCAACGTACTTCGCCCCGCGCTGGATGGCGACCTCGACCTGCTTCTGCGCCAGTAGCGGCCGCGCGAGGGCGGTGAAGGCCACGTACTTTCGCTCGTAGGTGAGATTCGCCGCGATCGCGCGGGTGATGTAGTCGTCGAAGAACTCCTGCTTCGCGTCCACGACGATCGACTCGACGGCGCCGACCTTCTCGCCCTTGGCGCGGATGCCCTCGTAGTCCTTTTCCTCACCGACATCCACCGCGACCGCGATGATGTCCACGTTGTACTTCTCGGCGATCCACTGGATTGCCACGGAGGTGTCGAGTCCCCCGGAATAGGCCAGCACGCACTTCTCGGCCATGGTTAGTCACTTCCCTCGTCAGTAATGCGGCGTACATGGAGACACCGGCGCACGGACGCGCCTGCTCGCATGGCGCCGCGTTTCCACAGATGAAGAGGCCCCACCTGCTTCGGAGGCCCCGTGTCTTCGGCAGTCTATGCGCTTAGAGGCGCGCGGTCAAGGTCCGGCGGATGTTGTGTGTGGGAGATGGCGTCTCTTCGCGTGCCCCCCATTAACATAGCGCCCGGAGGTGCTCTCCTTTGCCATGTTTTTCACGGCGGGGCCCCGGCCCCTCCCCCCGCCCCCGACAACGGGGGGGGCCACACCCCCCCCCCCCCCCCCCCCCCCCCCCCCCCCCCCCCGGGGGCGGGGGCGGGGGGGC
>DHPY01000076.1 GCA_002411015.1 Armatimonadetes bacterium UBA5352
CTCCCGCTTCGCGGGACCCTCGCGCCGCTAGACGACAGCGGACGCTCGGGCGGCCCCTCCAGAACGGCATACGGCCCGTTTGCGCGGCCACATCAGAGATGTGCCGAACGCAAAGGTCATACCGCCACTCCCTCTCTCTCGACCGCGCACACGATCCCGCTACCCCGCAGAGCCGACCCTCTCCAGCGCTCCACGCTCTCGGCCAACCATCCGGTCCATGTGCCGTTCCGCATGTCGATGTCGAACGCAGCACCTGCAATCTCGCGTTTATCGTCCCATGGCAACCGCCTCGTGAACAGGAAGAACACATCCACGTCGGAGTCCTCCGTCGCCTCGCCGCGGGCGACTGAGCCGAAGACACGTGCCTCGACCAGTTCGTCCCCGAAGCGCTCGCGGACCCATGCCGCCAACTCTCGCGCCGACTTCATCCCGCGCTCCACCATGCTCTGCTCATGTCCCACGCAGCGTCGCCTCCTTCCTCCCTGACATTCGCCGGGGCCTCATTCGTCTCCTCCGCTCACCCCTCCGGCTGCAGCACCTGCACGCCGTCCGCGTCGGCGCTGAGATACACCCCGCGGATGTCCGAGCCCGCGCCCTCCGTGTAGTAGACCATCAGCACACGCCCGTCCGGCAGCTCAACGAGGCTCGGGTAGCCGCCCACCACCGGGTCAACGATCGTCGGCCCCTCCCAGGTGCGGCCGAGGTCGTGGCTCCAGATGACCGCCGTCGCCCGCCGCTCCGCCCAGCGATAGCCTGCCACCAGTATACCCTTCGACGTCAGCAGCATCTTCGCAGCCTGCCCCGGTATCCCGAGCGCCTCCGGCTGCGTCCACGTCACTCCCCCATCGGCGCTCTCCGACCAGTGCATCCCCGGCCGGATCAGCATCAGGATCCGCCCGTCGGTTAGCGGCTCGATCGTCGGCTCCTGGAAGAGCTCATTGCCCTGAGGGGTCAGCACCGTGATTGCGGGCCACGTCTCTCCGCCGTCCTCCGAGCGAAGCACCGCGCAGGGATGGGTCAGCACCCGGTCCTCGCTGTGCGTGCCGTAGACGGGCAGCAGCAGCGTACCATCCGCAAGCTCCGTCACCGGCTCGGAGACCGCCTGGGCCTCCGTGAACGGAAGCTCAATCCGCTGCGGCGTCTCCCACGTCGAGCCACCATCGGTGGAGCGCACGCAGAAGACCTCATGTGTCGGCCGGCGCTCCTTCACATAGGTCATGTACGTCACCAGCAGGTCGCCGTTGCCAAGCCGCGCGATCGACGGGTCCCGGTCGTCTATCGGCGCGTCCACCACCACCTCAGCCGCGCTCCACGTCTTCCCAAGGTCACGCGAGCGCACCATCGCGATGAAGCCGCCGTTCGGCAGGTCCTCCCGCGGGAACGAGATGTGCCCGTAGCCCGCGTAGAACACGCACAGAAGCTCGCCATCGTCGACTATGCACAGGTCCGGGAAGGCCTCGTACGCGCCCGGCCCGCCGCCGTCGGCACAGACGGTGAAGAAGGGCACGCGCGTGAGCGTGAACTCCTCCGCAAGCTCCGCCGGCGTCCCCTCCACCCGCAGGTCGTCGAAGCTGATGTCGCCCTGGCCTGCGCGCAGGCCCACGATACCCGCCGGGATCGTCGCGTCCTCCTCGGTGAAGAGCAGCGTCCCGTTCAGGTAGACGCGGTGTTCGCTCCCGACCGCCTCCACGCGCGCAGTCAGCCACTCATCCACCGGCAGCGTGATCTCCCGGTGCCGCCGCGCCTCCGCCCAGTCGCCCTCTGAGGAGGAGCGCACCCACACGACCTGGCGGTTCCTGCTGTCGAAGTGGATGTAGTAGTAGGTGTGCTCATCCGCTGCCCGGTAGATGATGCCTGGCGCCCTCACACCGTCGCCCTCCGGCCGAATCAGGAAGCGCGCCTCGATTGTCACGTCCGAGAACGTCTCCGGCCAGAACGCGCGGGTCCCGCGGATGCCGGGCATAGGCTGACGCAGCGCCCCATCCTCGATGCGCCACGAATCTGTATCGGTCAGCCAGCCCTCAAGCGCCGATGCATCGCCGAACTCAAAGACGCGCTCCTCCGCGGCGGCAGTGAGCGCCATCGTTCCTGCTATGAGCATCGCGATCAGCCCGCGCACGTCGCTGCACCTCCACGTGGCGCCCTGCACACAGCCGTCCCTCCGAGAAGCGACCTTCGCGCGGCCGCAGGCCGATCCCTCCCGGCAGCCTCACGACCAACGAGCGGGAATGGGGGGGCGACAGAATTTGCGCTTCTGCGGGAACTCTTTTATACTGCCTCACGTTTAGGAGATACAGTGGCGGCTTCGCGCCCGCGCACGTTTGCGCACTGCTCTGGCTCAACCCGCCTCGCATGCCTGCGCGGCCGGCTGAGCCATTGCCCGTTCGCCTCGATAGGAGCTACACCGCCCGATACACATTGTCCGGGAGGATTGCCGCATGATACGCTGCGAGGGACTGACGAAGTACTACGGCAATCATCAGGCCATCGCCGATGTGGATATCCACGTTGGCGAGGGCGAAATCGTCGGCTTCCTCGGCCCAAACGCCGCCGGGAAGACCACGACCATGCGTATCCTCACCTCCTTCATCCCGCCCTCGGCAGGGACCGCCACTGTCGCTGGCCATGATGTCGTCACCGACTCGCTCGAGTCGCGGCGCGCCATCGGCTACCTGCCGGAGACCTCGTCGCTGTATCGCGACATGCGCGTGACGCAGTTCCTGCGCTTCTGCGCCGGCCTCCGCGGGATGGGGCGGCAGGAGACCCGCGAGCGCATGGACTACGTCCTCGACACCTGCGGGCTGAGCCATCGCGCCGACAGCATCATCGGAACCCTCTCCCTCGGCTACCGCCAGCGCGTCGGCCTCGCACAGGCCCTCCTGCATGAGCCGCCGGTGCTCATCCTCGATGAGCCCACCGTCGGCCTCGACCCGAACCAGATCATAGAGGTCCGCAACCTCATCAAGAGCCTCGCGAAGAAGCACACCGTCATGCTCTCTACGCACATCCTGCCCGAGGCGCAGATGACCTGTGAGCGCGTGATCATCATCAATCACGGCCGGATCATCGCGGAGGACACCCCCGAGGCCCTGACCGCACAGATCCGCGAGGCCGAGACCATCTCGATCACCCTCGCCTCGCCCGGTGACAGCGTTGAGCGACAGCTCACGGACATGTCCGAAGTGGTGGCCGTGCGGCCACGTGGTAACGGCGTCTACCATATTGATACCGCCATCGGTGCCGACGTCCGCGCTGAGATCGCGGAGTTCGTCGTCGGCCGCGGCTGGGGGCTCCTCGAGCTGAGGCCGCTTGAGATGACGCTCGAAGATGTCTTCCAGCAGCTCACCACCGAGGAGCCGGCGGCTGTGTCCGCCGCGTCCGGCCAGGAAAAGGGTGCTGAGTAAGCGATGCGCAAGGTGCTCACGATCGCCGCAAAAGAGATACGATCCTACTTCGTCTCACCCATGGGCTACGTGGTCCTCGCCTTCTTCCTGGGCATCTGCGGGCTGATCTTCGCCCTCACGGTGACGATGACCCAGGCCGAGGCCAGCATGGCCGGGATCTTCCATACCATGATCTTCGTCTCGCTGATGATGGTCCCCATCATCACCATGGGCCTCCTCTCGCAGGAGCAGGCCACCGGCAGCCTGGAGCTGCTCATGACCAACCCGATCCGCGAGACCGAAGTCGTGCTCGGGAAGTACCTCGCCGCCCTGGCGCTCTACGGGCTTGCGCTGGCCGGATCGCTCGAGTTCGCCATCATCCTGGGGGCATTCGGGGAGCCCGATTGGATGGCGATCCTCTCCGGCTACATCGGCGTCCTGCTCGCTGGCATGGCATTCATCGCCATCGGCGTCTTCTCGAGCGCCATCGTCGCCAACCAGATCGCCGCAGCGGTGCTCGGCTACGTGATGCTCCTCTTCTTCTGGCTCATCGGCTGGCTCGACACCGCCACGGAGAGCGTGATCGGCGATGTCGCCAAGTACATCAGCATCCTCGAGAACTTCCAGGACTTCGCGAAGGGGATCATCGACACCAGACCGGTGATCTTCTTCGTTTCGCTGATCGTTTTCGCGCTGTTCCTTTCGGTTCGCTCGCTGGAGAGCAAGCGCACCATCTGATCCCGCGCCTGCAGGCGCGACCCGGCTCGCGCAGTGGGCCGGCAGAATGCCGTTTCGACCAGAATCTTCGGGCAGGTGACACGGATGCCGGACGAGACCCGACAGCAAGACCCCACTCATCGCAAGCCGATGGTTGATCCGCGGCTGCAGACCGAGAGTGGCACACTGTCGCCGCTCCAGACCGCAGCACTCATCGCCGGATACGCCGCGGCCGTGCTGCTGCTGGTCTTCGTGTTCTGGCTGGCGATCAACTCCAGCTTCAATCTGTGGCAGAAGATCCTCCTCGGCGCCACCATCGCCCTGGGCATCTTCTGGGGCGTCGTGCATCACCAGGCGCTCACCGGCGCCGCCCGCGCCCGCGGCGTCCGCATCGGCGCCAACAGCACCATCTTCGTGCTCTTCGTGCTGGGCATCCTCGTCCTCGTCAATGTCGTGGCGGCCCGGCATCACTTCCGCAAGGACATCACCGAGGAGCAGCTCTTCTCCCTCTCGGAGCAGACGCGCGCCGTCATCGGTGAGCTTGAGACCGACCTTCGGATCGTCGCGTTCCTCAACGACCGCGACCCGCTCACCGGGCAGCCCAACCCGGGCACCGCGGAGCTCCGCAACCGCCTCCGCGAGTACCAGATGCTCAGCCCGCGCGTCACCGTCGAGACCTATGACCCGCTGCTCGACCGGGAGAAGGCCGCCGAGTTCAACGTGCAGGCCAGCACCTCGAACATCCTCGTGGTGAAGGCGGGCGAGCGCCAGGAGACCATCTACGGCGGCGATGAGGAGCAGCTCACCAGCGCCGTCCTCTCCGTCACCAGTGGCGAGAAGGCCCGCATCTGCTTCCTCACCGGCCACGGCGAGCTGAGCCTCGAGGACACCCAGGGGACCGGCATCGGCACGATCAAGCGCACCCTCGAGGATCAGCAGTACCAGGTGGACGAGTTGAACCTGGCGACTGAGCAGGCGCCGACCATCCCGAGCGATTGCGCGGCCCTCGTGATCGCGGGCCCCACTGAGGAGATCCGCAAGGAAGAGATGGACGCAATCATCAACTACGCCCGGCAGGGCGGCAATCTGTTGATCGGTCTGGAGTCCCGCGGGCCCAACCTCGCCGCGCTCCTGAGCGAGTACGGCATCCAGGCGCGCGATGGCTCGATCCGAGACCGCGACGCAGGCTACATCGGCGCGGCCGACATCCCGATGGTCCAGGTGAATGGCGACCATCGTATCGTTGAGAATCTTGCGCGTGTCCCGATCGCGATGGTCACACCGCGCAGCCTTGAGATCGCCGACACGGGCATGGAGGATCCCATGACGGGGATGCCCCCGCAGCAGCTCGCCCAGCCGCTGCTCGAGTCATCCCCGAGTGCGTGGATCGAGCAGGCGGGCTCTGCAACCCCGAATCGCGATCCAGGTGAGCTCGGCGGACCGTTCACTGTGGCCGCTGTCGTGGACGCGACGCAGCCACAGCAGGCGAACCCGATGTTGCCCGCTCCCGAGGAGCAGACCGGCCCTCGCATCGTCGTCCTCGGAGATGCTGAGATGATGGCCGACCAGTTCATCAGCCTGGGCCTGACCGGAAACGCGTACTTCGCGCTGAACTCGATCAACTGGCTGATGGAGAACGAGAAGCTCATCACCATCCCGCCGAAGAACGACCTGCCGCGGTTCCTCACGATGAGCGCCGGTCAGAAGCGCCTCATCTGGGCGATCGTCGTCGGCGTCGTCCCGCTGGCCATCGCACTCGCGGGCTTTATCGTCTGGTGGCGGCGCCGGTAACGCCGCCAGTAAGCAGTAGCCGCATGAGCGTTCACGACATCCAATCAGAAGGCTTCTGCAAGTTGGGAGGAGCTTTGACGCAATGAACTGGAGGGCAACCGTCGCGGCCGGACTGATCTTCGTGGCCCTGCTCGTGGTCGTTGTACTCGAGAGCAGGCAGCGTGTTGCGGAGGAAGGCGAAGTCTTCCGCCAGTCCTTCATGGGCCTCGACCTCTACGGAATCGACCCTGAGAAGGTCACGCGCGTGCAGATCCAGCGCAAGGGCGAGGATGAGATCATCCTCGAGAAGCGCGGCGAGAACTGGAACGTCGTCCAGCCCTTTGAGGGGCTTGCGGACGCGGACGAGGTCAAACGCATCGTAGAGGCCGTCGCGCTCCTGCGCCCTGTTGCGTCTCGTGAGGGCGTGGACCTCACCGACCAGCAGTTCGGCCTCGCTGAGGCCGATCTCGTGGCCACACTCACCTACGATGGCGGCAGCGCCGCCCTGAAGATCGGCGCGGAGACACCTGCCGGCACTCAACGGTTCGCCGAGATCGCCGGTGATCCGCGGCTCTTCGTCGTGGGCGCGGACCTGCGCATAACGCTCTGGACGGACCCTGAGTCGCTGCGCGAGAAGAACATAGCGACAGTCGCCGCCGAGGACGTTAAGCAGATCGCACTGGATCACGCCGAGGAGCGTGTAGTTGCCGTCAGCGAGCGCGCTGCCAAGCCTGAGGCGGAGGGGCTGTGGCGGCTGACAGCGCCGATCCAGACTGACGCTGATGAATGGAATGTCAAGCAGGTAATCACCAGCATCGGTGACATGACTGCCGAAGCGTTCCTCTCCGCAGAGGAGGCGGGGAAGGCCGACACCGGCTTCGATAGGCCGCAGGCCACGGTGGCGATCCAGCGTAAAGAGGGCGATCCGCTGACACTCACATTCGGGAAAACCACCACACGCGAAGTCGGGGAGCCGGCGACGAAGGAGGACCTTGTCTTCGTCCGCAGCTCACAGCGGCCCGAGATCATGCTGGTGCGGGCCGGCGCACTGGACGACGTCCAGAAGACACTCTTTGACCTGCGTGACAAGAGCGTACTCAGCCTCAAGCGCGACGATGTGACGCGGCTGAAGGTCGAGCGGACCAAGGGCCTGAGCTTCACCATCGCTCGCCGACCGAGCGGCTGGTTCGTGGAGAAGCCGAAGAACTTCGAGGCGCGCCAGGGCGCTGTCGATGATATCCTCTGGGACCTCGAGGACCTCAGCGCTGTTGAGTTCGTGGCGGATGAGGCAACACCGCAGCAACTGCGCGAGTTCGGGCTGACGGTGCCGCAGACCGCCGTCACCATCGAGAGGCGTGGCGCTGATCCAGTGAAGGTGCTGATCGGCAACGCCACGCCCGAGAAGGACTACTACGCGATGACAAGCAACAGCAGGCGCGTCGTGAAGATCTCCGAGTTCCTGATGGGCGACCTGCCGGAGGACATCAAGGAGCTGGAGAAGAGCTCGGTGGAGGCGCCGGAGAACCCGTTCGCCAATGAGCCACCCGCCGGTGAAGGGGCCGACGCGCCGCCCAAACCTGGCGGATAGATGCCGCAAGCTCCGAAAGACACAGCGGCCGGACCCGCAGGTGGGTCCGGCCGCGTCAGGTCTGCGCAGTCCTCAGCGAATGAAGTACCGGCCGTCCTCGCAGACGATGTGCTCCGGGTTCTCCGGATCGCGCTCGAGCTTGTGCCGGCTGTTGGCGATGTGCGTGGTGAGGACCATCATGTCGCCCTCGCCCTTCCCCCACACCCGGTCTGCGATCTGCTGGAGCGACATCGGTTCACCGCGAGCCCCGATCAGCACCTCGAGGATCATCGATTCGAGTTCGTTGAGACGCGCCTGTCGCCCGCCTGCCGAAGCGACGCAGGTGTTGGGTTGCAGCGTCACCTGAGCCCAGCGAATCTCCCCGCCGACCTCTTCCTGCTGACGGAACTGCCTGCGACGGAGGAGCGACTTGATCCGCGCAACCAACTCGCCCGTGGAGAGCGGCTTGGTGACGTAGTCATCGGCCCCGGCATCCAGCCCCGCCAGACGATCGGTCAGATCGCGCTTGGCGGTGACCATGATGATGCTGACCTCGGAATCCTCGCGCACCTTGCGGCAGACATCCACACCGTCGCCGTCGGGGAGAATCAGGTCGAGCAGTATCACGTCGGGATTTGCGCGGCCAATCGCGCTGACCGCTTCTGCGGCGGTGGCCGCATCAACGACCTCAAAGCCATTGCTGGTGAGCGCAATGTTGATCATCTTGCGAGTGGCGGCATCGTCGTCTACGACAAGGATTGTTGGCGCCATGCAGCTCGCCCCCGTGCTTTTGATAAAAGCGGTGATGAGCAAATCCTGTGCAGAGACGGTCGTCTCTGCACAGGATGCCAGCTGCCTCCCCCCCGAGTGCGGATCGATCCCCGCGATGCCGCACTCGGTCTTCCATTCTAGTTGTTGTCGGTGGCCGGAACAAGCACTCGTTCCGGCGCGGTGGACAGGTAGGGCATGACGTCTCCGGCAAGCCAGAGCGCGAGGTCCTGCTGGGGCTCGATACGGAGAGACCAGACCCGCCCCGCTTCCCCGGCCTCTACATCAACCGGCAGTTCCACGCCATTGTAGTTGCCATCGGCCTCGAACGCAACCCTGCCCGTGGGTGAGGTGATGACAAAGCGCGCTCCCTCAGTCGGACCGCCGTCCTGTGCGCCGAGGCGGAAGCCGGTCGAACCCTCAGGCACGAAGAAGTAGCGCGTGATCAGGCTGCCGAAAAGCTGCAACTGATCCTGTGCCGTCGCGACCTCCGCCACCGGCCTGTTCTCGAAACTCACGAGCGCCGAGCCGCTCTGCGGGATGACCACCAGGTAGTACGTCCCGGTTGCCTCCGCCTGGTGCGAGACCCGAGCCTCCTCATCCAGCCTCACCTGGCCCTCCTCAAGCAGCGCCATCTCGGGGCTCAGGAGCGACCACATGAGCGTCGAGGTGTAGGTAGTGACCCGCACATTCCTCACACGAGCGGAGATCTCCTCGCCTGCGTTGGCGAAGATCGCGAACTTGGAGCCATTCCGTATACGCGCGAGTTGCTCGTCCGCCGGTCGCTCCCACTCGGCTACGTCCGCCTCCAGCGGCTTCAGCGCATCCAGCACGCTCACAGGCTGGATGGCGATGAAGCTCGAGTCCTCGCCGGCGGCGTGATTCGTGATGACGCGCACCTCGTGGCGCCCACGCGCTGCATCTGCGGGAGCCGCGACTCGAACCGAGATGGCCGTGTCGGAGAGCGCGGGGACCTGCACCGTTTCCTCCACAGGCGTGACCTCCCAACCCTCGGGCCCGGACGCCATCACGCTCAGCGTCAGGTCGATCGGTGACCAGTTACGCACAGTCATCTCCACCGCCGCCGTGTGACCGGCTACCATCGTGGGCGCGTTGTGCGGGTCAAAGATGACTTGGTAAGGGCGGTTCGCCTCAAGGCGCAGCACGTCGGCTATCACGAAGCTCTCGCCGGCACGCGAAACGGTTGCCGCGGCAATCACCGGCACCACGCGCTCGACGTAGAGGCCGTCATCCATGCGCACCGATGCGTCGTAGAGCGCGGTATCCTCTACCACCTGAGCACCGCCGGGCTGCTTGATCTCCATGTTCCCCGCGCGCCAGAAGCCTACCGGCCGGATCTCCACCGCGTCGGCGCCAGCGCCCTGCACCAGTACCCTCAGCGGCTTCTCCACCTCGGGCGCCAGCCAGTCATCCTCGGCCTGCAGCATCACGCGCGTGTTCACGTGCGCGACCAGCAGCGCGTTCAGGCGCTCGTGGAGCTTCGTCAGCGGCGCGACTGGCGAGAGCACGCCCGGCGTCTCATCGAACGAGGCTGCAACGTCAATGAAGCGCCGAGACGCCTCGGCAAGAGCGCCCGCCCGCTCAGGAGCGGGAAGCTGCGCGAGGCCGCCGAGAAGCTGCGACAGTGGGGCGATCCCCGCGGCGATCTCGCCGTCGCCGAACCGCAGCAGCTCGGCCATCTCCTCCGCCTCAAAGCTCGCCCAGCCGACCATGAACATGCCGCCGCGAGGTGTCTCGACGGCGTTCGTGAGAGGCTGGTCTATGCCGCGCGCCACGATGCCGCTTCCGGCGTCTGAGACGATCGCGAGCCCCTCATGGGCAAACTCCACGGTCGTGCCGCCCGGCACGACGGCCAGCAGGTGGCGCTCATCGCCGGAGACCACCAGCACGCCGGGCTCGCGAGCGACGGCCGTATGCGGCAGCCGCCGGAGCAGCGCGAAGGGCTGCTCATTGGCCGTGCGTGGCAGGCCACGTCCCTCGTATGCAGCGCCGGTGGCCTCGGCCTGTCGGCCGGTCATCGGCGCCAGGCGGCCCTCCTCGTTCCACTGCTGCGCGGTAGCGGTTACGCCATCGCCATCGGGAACGTTCGCGACCGGCACGTCGCTGGAGGCGAAGAGCGAGCCCACAGGGCCGCTGACGGACGGGATGGGCCCATCCTGCACGACCTCGAGCTCCCACGGCATCTCATCAAGCTCGTTCAGGCGCGCGACGGCCGCGTCGGTGTCGCCGGTGATGCACAGCACCGCGCACTGCCACGGCGCGAGGGTGAGCGACCGCTCGCCGGCGGCGTCACCCATCTGTTCGACCTCAGGCCACAGGCGCACCATCTGCTGGCCATTGAGGCCAAGCGCGTCGCCGCGGATGGTCAGATCAATCGTCCGCTCCTCGCCGGAGATATTCGCCATCACGATGCCGATATCGCCGAAGCGCTCCCACGCGGAGGCCATTACGGCAGGTCCGGTCCAGATCTTGAGCCGGTTGTTGATCGCGCTGTACCGGGTGGTGTACTCATCCGCGGCAAGCTCGATGCCGCAGCGGCCCTGCGGCGCGTCCTTGGGGCGCACCGACATGCGCAGCATCCTCCCGCCCATCAGCCACGGGTGCCCGGCCACGTAGTAGGCCCGCGTGTACTCCCGCAGGATCTCCGACGACGGATCGCCCTCCTGCGGCGCAGGCACCGTAACCGCCGAATTCAGCGGCTGGCTGCCCCAGATGAGCTGCTGGCCGTAGACGATCGCGAACTCCTCGGGCGGCATGGTGATGGTCGCGTCGGAGCCGAAGAGGATCGTGTACGGATGGTAGACGCCCGCCAGAATCGGCCAGACCTGCTCGCCGCCGGGGGTGTAGCTGCGGGTGATATCGAGCGTGAGGAAGCCGTCCATCACATCGATGAGGTGCTCGCCGACCTCCTCTGTGAAGAAGCACGCGTCCGGGTCAACGCGCCGGATATCCGCGCGAAGCTCCTCCATCAACTCACGTGCGCCCTGGCCCCAGTAGTTGCCGCCATGGACGGTGTGGCCATGATCGGGATCGTAGCAGAGCTTGGGCGAGCCGGCTGCCAGCACGTCCAGGTACACCCCGCTCATCCCGTGCTCCCAGATGAGCTTCTCGCAGATCTCGCGCATCTTCGCATGCCACTGCTCCTGCGACATGCACATCCACGCGAAGATGTTGGTGCCGATGTCCCAGGGAAGGATGTCGCCCGAGGCCGTCTCCACGGCGCTCTCGCGCGCGTTCTCGCGGATCCACGACTGCGTGTCGGTGTCCCAGATCGTGGCGAGCACGTACGGCATGGGCTCTACCCCAAGCTCCCGCGCCGCCCGCACTCCCTGGAGCAGATACGGGTCAGGCGGCAGATGCTCGGGATCGTTATCGTTGAAGCGCGCGATGTTGTAGCGGTACCAGTGGCTCGCGACGGGCACGCCGAGCCACTTGCGGTAGGCGCCCCACTCGGGCAGGATCTTCGCGGGCTCATGATAGTACTTGGCCCAGAAGCCGATCTCGCGGAACCACGGCGGAGTCCAGCGCGCAAGCTGGTCGCTGCCCGGATTGGGCGTCTGGTTGGGCCACTCGTCCACCGGGCCACGCTGCGTCCAGCGCTGCTGCTCGGCCCATTCCGAGTAGATCTCCGCGGCGCTGAGCCAGTCGCCGGTGAAGACGCCGACGCTGACAGCGTAGGGCATCTGGTAGGCAACCTCGACGGGAGCGGTGAACTGCGGCATCGGCCAGTCATCGAGGCCTGGGATGTTCTCAATATGGAACGACATCTGCTCGCCCGGGAGGGTCGGGTTCCAGGCGAAGCGCTTCATGTAGAGGTCGCTGTCCTCGGCGGCCCAGTACAGGCCGGCGGCGTCGGAGTAGTCGGGAGTCCAGCCGGTCTCTGAATCGCGCCCCTCCTCCTCGGCCAGCGGCGGGTCGCGGTCCTCATCAACGCCCCAGTATGAGAGCCACTGCATCGAGGCGGGCTCGGGGTACTCAAGCGACGCGGCCCGCGCAAGCTGCTGCGGCTTGCGGACGAGCCGGCCCCAGTAATACGGAAGGGACATCTGGCAGTCGGCGAAGTCGCGAACGCCGAAGACGCGCGGGAAGTCCACCTGCCAGAGCCAACCGGTAGTCTCACCGGAGACCTCGCAGCGGAAGAAAGCTCTCGCCGAGTCCTCCGGAAGCCGGACAGTCGCCGTGACAGTCAGGTCACCCGGCATCCGCTGACTCTCGATGCCGCTCCAGGTGATGGTGAGCGTGTCGCCATCAAGTTCGTGGCTGGCCTCGGCCGCATCGGCGGCGGTAAGGAGCACCGTCTGCGTCTGTGACTGGACCTCGATCTCAAAGAGCGAGCGGTTCTGGTTGAGAGCATCCTCAGGCCGCTCCTCAATGAACTCAACATCCGTCTCGCGGTTGTAGATACTCGAAACCGCGTAGCCATCCTCAGGATCGAAGGCTACCGTCAGGTGCTCGTTCGTGAGCTCAACCGGCTGAGCAAGCGCACAGCCAGCCAGCAGGAGAATGGCACAGATAACTGCGGCTGATCGAACTTTCATCGCGATCGTCCTCTGCAAGTGGTCACTGAACGACGGGGAATCTACCACAACGATGGTCTATTCGCTGCCCGAGGAAAAGTTCCTTCCTGCCACCTGCACAGGGGCTTGACAGCACAGTTAGGCCGTGCTAACTTATCATTGTTAGTACCGACGAACATCGTGTGGGACGAGGCAGGCAACAATGGCCGAAGCAGTCGAACTGACCGAATCGCTCGAGGACTACCTCGAAGCTATCTACCGCCTCCTGAGGGACAGCGGCACGGTTCGCGTGAAGGAGATCGCGGAGATGGTGGGGGTGAAGATGCCCTCGGTCTCATCGGCGCTGGCGGCGCTGAAGGAGCGCGGCCTGGTGGAACACGAGCGCTACGGGCAGGTGACGCTGACGCCCGCCGGCCGTGAGACCGCCGAGTTCCTGTGCAGGAGGCACTACGCGCTGATCGCGTTTCTTCGCGATATCCTCGGAATCGAGCCCGATCAGGCAGAGACTGAGGCGGGTCAGATCGAGCATGCCCTGAGCCCCGAGAGCCTCAGGCGACTGCTGATGCTGCTGGACTTCATTGAGCGCTGTCCGCGAGGCGGGGAGCAGTGGCTGGAGCAGATGCTCGCGCGGTGGGAGAACCCGCCGTGCGAGCGCGATTGTGCCGAGTGCATCGCTCACATAGAGGTGCCGGAGAGTAACCCGTTCGCGTCGCGTGGTGGCACGGAGAACTCCACGACGCTGGACCGGCTATCGCCGGGGAAGCGCGGGAAGGTGCTGCGGCTGTCGGGCGAGCCGCAGATCAGGCGGCGGCTGATGGACATGGGGCTCACGCCGGGCGCGGAGATCGAGGTCGAGCGCCTCGCCCCGCTGGGCGACCCGATAGAGATCGAGGTGCGCGGCTACCACCTGTCACTGCGCAAGCGGGAGGCGGCGGGCATTGCAGTCGAGCCTGCGTGATCTCCCGAGCGGGCCGGTGCTGCCGCTGGATCGCATGCGCGCCGGCGAGACGGGCACGATCGCGAAAGTGTGCGGCGGCGACGGGATTGTGCGGCGCCTGCTGGAGATGGGCTTTGCGCCGGGCGCGCCGGTGAGGCTTGTCAGTGACACGGGCAGCGCCGGCCCGGTCATTGTGCGCGTTGGCGAGACGCGCATCGGCATCGGGCGCGGGATGGCCCGCCGGGTGATGGTCAGGCCGGCGCTGAGCTGACAGCCAGGCGGGAATGCTATGACGATCGGAATCCGGCAAGGACGGTACAGTCCGTGGCGACAACAGGGACGGCACCAGTGGCAGTCACCTCCGAGATAAGCATCGCACTTGTGGGCAACCCAAACGCGGGGAAGACCACCGTCTTCAACGCGATCACCGGCTCTCACCAGCACGTGGGGAACTACCCTGGAGTGACGGTTGAGAAGAAGGAGGGGCGCCGGGTCGTCGGCGATACCTCGGTGCACGTGGTGGATCTACCCGGCACCTACTCCCTCACCGCATACTCGCTTGAGGAAGTCGTCGCGCGCAACTTCGTCATCGATGAGCGCCCCGACGTGGTCATTGACGTCGTGGACGCGTCGAACCTCGAGCGCAACCTCTACCTCACCACGCAGTTCATCGAGCTTGGCGTCCCCGTGGTCGTTGCGCTGAACATGATGGACGTGGCGGGGTCGATGGGGCGCTCGATCGACATCGCGCTGCTGAGCGAACTGCTCGGTGTGCCGGTGGTGGCGACGGTCGCCAGCAAGTCCGAGGGCGTGGAGGACCTGCTCAAGGTCGCGGTCGCGGTTGCGCGCGAGCGGCGTCCCCCGGCACGCGACATAAGCTACGGGCGCGAACTGGAGAGCCACATCCGCGAGATCACGGAGATCGTGGACGCGGCGGGGGGCCTGCCGGGCGTACCCTCGCGCTGGGTGGCGCTGAAGCTCCTCGAGGATGATGGCGAGGTGCGCTCGGACGTTGAGAGCGATATCGCAGGCGGCACGGAACTGCTGGAGCGCGTCCGGCGGGTGCGCGCGCACCTTGAGGCCGTCATCGGCGATGACGCTGAGCTTGCGCTGGCCGATCGCCGCTACGGCTTCATCAACGGCGCCTGCGCCGAGGCCGTGACGAGCACCACCCCCACTGCCGTGGACTGGACGGAGCGGATAGACCAGGTGGTCACCAGCCGCATCCTCGGCATCCCGATCTTCCTGCTGCTGATGTGGGCGATGTTCGAGCTGGTCTTCCGCCTCGGAGCGCCGCCGATGGGCTGGCTGGAGAGCGGCTTCGTCGCACTGGGCCGGCTCGTCGCCGGCCTGCTGCCAGACGGTCCGCTCGAGTCGCTGATCGTGGACGGCATCATAGGCGGCGTTGGCGGCGTGCTCGTCTTCGTGCCGCAGATCATGCTGCTCTTCCTCGCGATCTCGCTGCTTGAGGACAGCGGCTACATGTCTCGCGCGGCGTTCGTCGTGGATAAGCTGATGCATCACATCGGCCTGCACGGGAAGAGCTTCATCCCGATGCTGATCGGCTTTGGCTGCACGGTTCCCGCGATCCTCGCGACACGGACGCTCGAGAGCCGGCGCGACCGGTTGACCACGATGCTCGTGGCGCCGCTGATGAGCTGCGGGGCGCGGCTGCCGGTCTACGTGCTGCTCGCCGGGGCGTTCTTCGCGCCTCAGATGGCGGGGAAGGTCATCTTCTCCATCTACCTGCTCGGCGTGCTGCTGGCGATCCTGATGGCGCGAGTCCTGCGCTCCACGGTGCTCCGCGGGCCGCTGACGCCCTTCGTCATGGAGCTGCCGCCCTACCGCATGCCGACCCTCAAGGGCACGCTGCTGCATGTCTGGGAGCGGGCATGGTGCTACATCCGCAAGGCCGGTACGGTCATCCTCGCCGCCTCGGTGATCGTCTGGGCGCTGCTGAGCTACCCGACGCCACCGGCCGATCTGGCCCTGCAAGGCCAGCCTGAGATCGCCTACACACTCGCCGGGCGCATCGGTAAGGCGATCGAGCCGGTCATCAGGCCGCTCGGCTTCGACTGGAAGATCGGGATCTCCCTCACCGCGGGGCTGGCGGCGAAGGAGATCGTGGTGTCAGCGCTCGCGACCACCTACTCGCTTGAGGGCAGCGAGGAGACGGGGCTGACGGCCGTCCGGCAGGCGCTGCGGCAGGACCCGGTCTTCAGCCCGCTGGTGGCCTACGCGCTCATGGTGTTCGTGCTGCTCTACCCACCATGCGTGGCATCGATGGCGGTGCTGTGGCGCGAGGCGGGTTCACTGAAGTGGCTGGCGTTCGCGATCGCATACACGATCGCGCTGGCGTGGGTCATGGCCTTCGTCGTCTACCAGGGCGGCAGGGCGCTGGGGCTGGGATAGGAGGAGGTGGCGGGCGATGGCGCAGGCGACCATCGTGGCGATCATCGTTCTGGCGGCGGTTGCGTGGCTGGTGTGGCATATCGTGCGCCAGGCGCGTGGCGGAGGCTGCGGAAGCTGCGCGTCCGCCGCTTCATGCCCGTATGCCACGAAAGGCGTCTGCCCCTCGGGATCGCCCGAAGGGCAGACGGAGAAGGACGATAGGAACTCCGAAGCTTAGCCCCTGGGCCCGATGATGCGCACGTTCGTGGATAGCGGGAACTCACGCCCGTCGGCCTCGTAGATGATCTCCGCGAAAAGCGCGGTGTAGCCGGTCAGCGGGTAGCGCGCTCGAGCGACGTAGCTGTCACCGCTCTGCAGCGCCTCGCGCATCCTCCACTCCGAGCCGCGGAAGTCGCGCGTGTCCGCGTGCGCCATCCACTGGTTCACACGAATCACCGGAAGCTCCTCGCCCGGATCCACCACCAGCTTCAGGTAGCTCCCGTAGTCGAACTCCCAGCTCGGCTGGGGCAGCGGGATGCGGCCCGTGCAGGCCTTGAAGAAGCCTACCTCGGCGTTGATGACCCGCTCGATGTCAGGCAGGCCATGGCCAGCGTTGGGCACATAGAGGACGTACTTCGGCGAGGGCAGCTCGTCCCAGTAGAGATTCGTGGCGTCGAGCGGCCAGTAGGGGTCGTTGCTCCCGTTGATGATGAGCTTGGGCATCGTCGCCCGGTCGCGAAGCGAGTGAGGATCGGCCATCGCCGCAAGCTGCGCGCCCTCCGGCGACTGGAGCATCTCCTGCAGGCCCAGCTCGGTGTAGTCGTTGATCTCCTCGGAGTAGCCCCCGAAGCTCTCGACCTGGAGGCGCATCTGCGCGGCGAGGTCGAGGTTGTCGTAGACCATCGGCACGATCCCGTCGAGCCGCTCCGGCACCGTGACGCCGGTGAACCACGTCGTCCAGCCGCGCTTGGAGGCGCCGGTGGCGACCCAGCGCTCGACCGGCCGCTCCCACGCCTCAGCGGTCCACGCCTCGACCGCGTCCATCGTGCGCACCGCGGCCCTCGTCATCGGGAAGAGCAGCGGCCAGGTCTCGTCGCCGGTCTCGACATACTTCATGAACGTGTAGGCGATCAGCGCGTCCTCGCGGAGGTTGTCGAAGAGCGGCTGGTTGGGGATGTCGCCCAGCACCACGACCGGTGCGGAGAGCATGATGCCCGCGGAGCTGAGCAGGACCAGCTCACTCCCGCCGGGGGACCCGCCGGTGATCATCATCAGCGCGGTGCTCGGGTCGCTGCAGCCATCCGGCAGGAAGACGTTGACGCGGTGCGTCCAGGTGATGCCTTGCCAGACCTGGGAGGTCACCTTCAGCTCGGTGAGCATTCCGCCGGCCATCGGCTCCTGCTTGGCGACCTCCCACGCAAAACTGTCGTCGGGCGCGTTCACGTAATCAAGCACCGGCTGCGCCCACGCGTGTGACCCCATCGCCAGCGCCAGACCCATCATCGCCACCAGCCTGATCATGCTCGTCTCCCCGTTCTGCCGAAGCGGCAGTGATTCGCTGATCGTGCCAATCATACCGCCAAAGTGCCCGCGCGTCGAGTGCGACGCAACGTCTATGCCAACCGCACGCAAACCTCGCCGTGCAGCGGCTCGCCCTCAGGCGTCAGGCGCAGATGGCCGTTGCGGACCTCCAGCAGCCCGATCTCCACGAGCGGAGCGGCCCGGGCGAGCAACCTCTGCAGCCGCTCCTCGCCGAAGCGAAGCTCCAGGGCCTCCAGCGACAGCCCCGCGGTCATCCGCAGGCCCATCATCAGCGTCTCCGCGAGGGCGTCGTCGGGATCGAGCCGCTCAGCGAACTCCCGCGGGCTCCCCCCCGCCTCGGTCGCGGCGCAGTAGGCTGCGGGCTCACGCAGGTTCGCGCTGCGGACGCCGTCGAGGTAGCTCCAGGCGCCCGCGCCGAAGCCGATGTAGGGCTCGTTGCGCCAGTAGGTGATGCTGTGGGCGCACTCGCAGCCGGGACGGGCGTAGTTCGAGATCTCGTAGCGCTGCAGGCCCGCCTCCGCGCACAGTTCGCGCGTAAGCTCGCGCATCGCGAGGTGCTCGGTGTCGGCAACGGGCGCGATCTCCCCCGCCTCCCAGCGCGCGTGGAGAGGCGTGCCGTCGGCAAGCTCGAGGCCGTACGCGGAGAGGTGCTCAGGCTCCAGCGCCAGCGCGCGGAGGAGCGTTCGGCGCCAGTCCTCCACTGTCTGCCCCGGGAGCGCGTAGATGAGGTCGAGCGAGAGGTGCTCGAAGCCGGCCTCCCGCGCAGCCTCAACGGCGGCCTCTGTCAGCTCGGGCGAATGCCCCCGGCCAAGGAGCGCCAGTTCGCTCTCACTGAAGCTCTGCGCGCCGATGCTGACGCGGTTGACGCTGGCCTCGCGCATGGTGCGGAGCTTGGCGATGGTGACGGTCTCGGGATTCGCTTCGCAGGTGATCTCAGGCACGTGAGCGAGCGGGCCGGCCTCGCCCCTCTCGCTGCGCTCGCGGGGCTCGTGCGGCCCCTCCGACGGCAAACGAGAGGCGACGGCATTCGAAGGAGGGGCCGCACGAGCGTCACCCGCCCCCGCGGATGACGCGAGGTCGGCCCATGCTATAACGGCCAGCACCTCCGCAAGCTCCTCGCCCTCGTAGATCGTTGGCGTGCCGCCGCCGAAGAAGATCGTGCTGATGCGCAGACCGCCACGCATCTTCGCGTGGCGGCCGATCTCAGTCTTCAGCGCGCTGAGGTAGCGGGCCCGCTCGGCGTCGCCACCGGGGCGGGAGTTGAAGTCGCAGTAGTGGCATTTGCGCAGGCACCACGGCAGGTGGACGTAGATGGCGATGCCGGCGGGGCCATCAGTCATCGTCGCTGAGCCTCAGGATGGACATGAAGGCCTCCTGCGGGACCTCGACGTTGCCGACAGCCTTCATGCGGCGCTTGCCCTCTTTCTGGCGCTCGAGGAGCTTGCGCTTGCGGGTGATGTCACCGCCGTAGCACTTCTCGGTGACGTTCCGGCGCAGCGGCGCGATGCGCGTGGAGGCAACGATCCGGCTGCCGATCGAGGCCTGGATGCGCACCTCGAAGAGCTGCCGCGGGATCTCCTCCTTGAGGCGCTTGGCGATGCGCCGCCCGCGCGCCTCCGCATTGTCCTGATGGCAGATGATCGCCAACGCGTCCACCGGGTCGCCGTTGATCAGCAACTCCACCTTCACGAGCTTCTCAGCGGAGTAGCCGTCCATCTCGTAGTCGAGCGTGGCGTAGCCGCGCGTGGCGGATTTCAGCGCGTCGAAGTAGTCCACGACGATCTCCGCCAGCGGGAGGCGGTAGTGCAGCGTGAGGCGGTCGCCCCAGATGTACTCCTGCCGCAGGTAGACGCCGCGTCGCTCTTCGGAGACCAGCATGACCTGCCCGACGTACTTCTGCGGGCACATCACGGTCGCCTGCACCATCGGCTCCTCGATCACCTCGATCAGCTCGCGCTGAGGGAACTGCGCCGGGTTGTCCACCTCGATCATCTCGCCGCTGGTGAGCAGGATGCGGTAGATGACGCTCGGCGCGGTAGCGACGAGGTCGAGGTCGTACTCGCGCTCCAGCCGCTCCTGCACGATCTCCATGTGCAGCAGCCCGAGGAAGCCGCAGCGGAAGCCGAAGCCGAGGGCTGCGGAGGTCTCGCGATCGTAAGTCAGGGCGGCATCGTTGAGCGAGAGCCTGTCGAGCGCGTCCTTGAGGGCTTCGAAGTCCACGTTGTCCACCGGATAGAGGCCGCAGAAGACCATCGGCTGGGCCTCGCGGTAGCCAGGGAGGGGCTCTTTCGCACGGTTCTTCGCGCTGGTGATCGTGTCGCCCACGCGGCTGTCGGTAACGCCCTTGATGCCTGCGGTGATGTAGCCGACATCGCCCGCGCGCAGTTCATCGGTGTCGATCATCGCGGGGGTGAAGACGCCCACGCGACTGACCTCGAAGCGCTTGCCGGAGGACATCATCATGATCTCGTCGCCGGGGCGGATGCTGCCCTCAAAGACGCGCAGGTAGGCGATGACGCCCTGGTGGACGTTGAACTCGCTGTCGAAGATCATCGCGCGCAGCGGCGCGTCGGCGTCCTCATCAGGCGGCGGGACGCGCTTGACGATCGCCTCGAGCAGCTCATGCACGCCCTCACCGGACTTGCCCGAGGTGAGAACGACCTCATCGCGGTGATAGCCGAAGGCCTCCTCGATCTCGCGCAGCGCCATCTCCGGCTCGATGTTCGGGATGTCGATCTTGTTGACGACCGGGATGATCTCAAGCTCCGCGTCGAGCGCGAGGTAGATGTTCGCGACCGTCTGCGCCTCCACGCCCTGGGAGACATCCACGAGCACGACCGCGCCCTCGCAGGCCTTGAGGCTGCGGGACACCTCGTAGCTGAAGTCTACGTGCCCGGGGGTGTCGATGAGGTTGAGCTGGTAGAGCTCGCCATCGTCGGCCTCGTAGAAGAGGCGGACGGCGGAGGACTTGATGGTGATGCCGCGCTCGCGCTCGAGGTCCATGGTGTCGAGCATCTGCTCGCCGGCATGCTCAACGTTGCCGCATACTTCGAGCAGCCGGTCGGCGAGCGTGGACTTTCCGTGGTCAATATGCGCGACAATACAGAAGTTCCGCACATTCTGCTGCGGCACCCTGGGCTCCGTCGCCTGCTGGCCGGTCTTCGAATCAGTCGCCATGCTTCGTATCGTTACCCTTTCGAGGAGGGGTCGTGGTCGTTGCCGTTCTGGAGGGGCGGAGCTACGCGTCCGCCCGGTTGTGGGTCGGTTGCCGTAGCGTGTGCGGGCGGGGCGCCCGCACCACGGCTTCGCTGTGGCACCATACAGTATACCCGAATCGGGCGCTCGCGTCATCTCCGGGGAGGGCGGTTCGAGCGCGGCGGCGCATTGCGGGGCGCTCCCTCAGTTACGGTTGTAGCGCCGTGCGACCATGCTCCACGCGCTCTCAAGCTCGCGCAGGTGCATCGCCCTCGCGACCCCGATGAAGACCAACCCTCCGAGGGCCAGCGGGATCACGACCGCCGGCAGCGCCTCCATCCGGCCGCCCGAGCCTCCGCCGGGCAGGTAGGCCTGCACGGCGGCCATCGTGCCCCACGTGACCGCGGTCATCAGCAGCGTCGCGGGGAGCATGCGCAGGACTGTGTTCGCGATCTCGCGACCGCCAAGCTTTCCGATGCGCACCTGCAGCAGCACGATGAGGCCGATGGCGTTGATGATCCCGCTGATCGAGGTGGCCATCGCGAGGCCCGGGACGCTGTAGCGCGCCGCCAGGGGGAGCGCCGACGCGATACACGCGATCACGGAGATGGCGCCGACCCACACGGGAGTCATGGTGTCATGGCGGGCGTAGAAGGCGCGCGCGGCGATGTAGACCATCCCAAGCGGCACGATGCCGAAGCAGAACCACCAGAGGGTGAGGGCGACCGCCTGGGTGCCCTCGGGGCTGAGGTTGAACAGCAGCACCGCGGAGGGCTTCGCGAGGACCATCAGCAGCGCCGTCGCGGGAAGCGTCAGGAAGATCACGTTGCGCATTCCGAAGCTGAAGTCGGTGCGGTAGCGGCGCTCGTCGCCATGCGCATAGTGCTCGGCAAGCGCGGGGAAGAGCGCGATGGCAATGCCTGCGCCGATCACGCGCGCGGGGAGCTTCCAGAGGTGGTTCGCGTAGTTGAGCGTGGAGACGCCGCCCTCGCCCTCGACCGCGTTGGCGAGGATCTTCGTGACCGCAAAGTTGATCTCAGCGATGGCGAGGCCGAGCATGACCGGGAGTGCGAGCAGCACCACGCGCCGGACCGCGGGCGTCGGGCGGAAGACCGGGAGGAGGCGTCCGCCGCGGGCGCGCAGAGCGATCATCTGCAGGCCGAAGTTGCCCACTGCGGCGCCGAGCAGGACGCCCAGGCCGAGGGTGCTCGGGCCGAACAGGACTGGCGCGAGGAACGCCGCCGCGATGATCGCGCAGTTGTAGATGATCGGGCCCATCGCGGGCCAGAAGAAGTGCCTGCGGGCGTTCAGGGTGCCCATCAGCAGGCCGCCGAGCAGAAAGAAGATCTGCGCCGGGAACATCAGCTTCATGATGTGTGTGCAGATCGCAAGCGCCTCGGGGTTGCCGTCGCCGCCCGGGTGCAGGAGGCCCATCGCCTCGAGGAACTCTCGCATAGGGCTCGCCCCGGCGGCGCCGCCGACCGCCCAGGAGGGGTTGACGAAGCGCGCGATCGGCTCGGCAAAGACGATCCCGAGGGCGGCGACGATGGCCGAGGCGAACGCGAGGATCCAGAAGATCGCGCTGAACATGCGCCATGCCCCATCCTCGTCGCCCTTCGCCATAAACTCGGTGAAGACCGGGACGAAGCCGGTGCGCAGCGCGCCGCCGGCGATCATGAAATAGAGGAAGTCGGGGACGGTGGCGGCGTTGTAGAACGCATCGGCAATCGCGGAGCTTCCGTAAGTGTGCGCGATCGCGATATCGCGGAACATGCCCGTGACGGCGCTGCCAAGGGTGGCGAAAATCATGAGGATGGCCGCTTTGGCCATCCATGAGGTCGCGCCGGTGGGCTCGGTTACGGGCTCTGACTGTGGTGGCATCTGGTCATCCATGATGCGGTCATCATATCGCGTGAAGGTCGGGGTGGCAAGGGCGTGACATGAGCGGGAACGGCCGGCGGGCTGGAACTCATATTCCAGAA
>DHPY01000115.1 GCA_002411015.1 Armatimonadetes bacterium UBA5352
TGAACATAACCGGGAAGCCTGTCCGACAGAGACTCACTCGACAACCAGCACAGCGTACCACTCCGGCGCAGGCACCCGCACCGTCACGAGCCCGCCCTGCTCAGCGAACTCCACCCGCCGCTCCTCGCTCCCAAGCTCCAGCAGGCGCACCCGCTTCGGCCTCCCCCAGCCCTCCGGCACCGCCACGCAAAGCTCCATCTCCCCGCCACTTCCGCGCTCATGCCGGTCGAGGTGCATCAGCAGCCTCCGCTCCTCAGGCTGCGCCCATGCCACCAGATCCACGCCCTCCCCGCCGGTCACGCGCACGATCTGGCCGCCGCCCATGCCGTGCAGCGCCGCCATCAGCCCGTCCGCGACCGCGCGGTTCGCGTCTTCCTGCGGCAGCCACTGCGCCATCCCCGCACCAACCTGCCGCGCCTCCCGCAGCTCCTCGCGGGGCGCGCCCAGCGCCTCAGCCAGTGGATCGTCCTCCCGCTCCCGAGCATACGGCGTCAGTATCCCGGTCGCCCCGGTGAAGATCAGCCGTCCGCCGCCGCGCACCCACTCCGCCAGCGCCGCCAGATGCTCGTCGCCGAGGCATGAGGCCTGCGGCACGATCAGCACCTTCACGCGCGAAAGGTGCTCGGCGTCAAGCTGATGCTCCTCGAGCATGGTGAACGGCACGTGGGCGTCGAGCAGCGCGTGCATCGTGGGCCGCGGGAAGCGGTTGTAGGCCTGCGCGAAGTCCACCGAGTGCCGCGAGAGCAGCAGGCCCACGTCGGCCCAGCGCACCGCGCCGCGATATAGCTCCTCATGCTCGCGCCGGAACTGCAGCCCGCTTACAAGCGCATCGCGCGTCCGCGCATCGGTCTCGCCCGCAGGCACGTCGAAGCCGCCGTTGAGCGGCACCTCCTCGCCATCGCGCGTCAGCCGCGCGTCATCCCACCAGACGCTCCCGGTGGCCTCCCCGAGGAAGGCCTCCACGTTCAGCAGCACCGCCCCCTCCGGCGCCACGACGCCCGTCAGCATCAGTTCCTGCCAGCCATGCGTGCCGCCCTTCCCATCCGCGTAGAAAGCGTACTGCCCGCTCGCGGGGACCTTGTGCGCGGCATCCACGAAGGTCAGTCGCATGCGCGGCAGGCCCTCCCGCACCCGCTGCGTCCGGTAGCGGATCGAGAAGTCGAAGCTCTGCCCGGGGCTGACCTGCAGGAACGGCTGGTGCGAGACACTGATGCGCGCAGGCTCATTCGGCGAGGACAGCCGTACCGCAGGCGACCCATCCGGCCCGCCCCTCTCCTCGCGCAGCCACACCGCGCCCTCCGGCACCTGGTAACGCCCCTGCAGCCAGTCCTGCGCGGGCGCCTGGAAGACCAGCCCGTAGCCCACGATCCACGGCGCGGTGTTCCACGCCAGGCTCGTGCAGAGGTCGTCGTGCACGCGGTCGCGCTCCCCGAGGCGGCTCAGGTCGCCCTCCTTCCATGTGCGCAGGTAGTTCCACACCGGCTTCCCATCCGCCAGCGCATGCCCGTAGGCAAGCTTGCAGGCCATCTCGCGTCCAAGCTGATTGCCCGACTCGCTGAAGAGCAGGTCCTCCGCCTCGATCTGCTCCTGCACCGCGAGCACCCAGTTGTGCTTGTACTGGGTGTTCGCGCAGAGGATCGCGCCGGGCATCGCCGCCCGCACCCGCCGGCGGAATTGCTCGGTCGCGTCGCGCCAGACGATGTAGCGCCAGTCCACCCACTCGCCCCAGAGCGGCTGGTTGGGCAGCGGGATGAGCAGCGTGTCCGGATCGAGACCCAGCGCCGCCAGCGCGCCATCGCCGAGCTTCCCGCGGATGTACGCCCGAAAGGCCTCCTGGCAGCCCTCGCAGTAGCAGGTGGCGCCGGCGTCGGTGTAGTGGAACTCGTTGTTGTCGAGCATGATCCCGTCCGCGTCCATCCGCTTCGCGAGGTCGATGCCGAGGTTGATGGTGTACTCCAGCGCGCCGGTGCTCGGGCAGAGCCACTCGTCGCCGTAGACGGTGACCGTCCCGTCCTTGACATCGCGCTGCCACCACTCGGGATGTTCCTGCGCGACCGTGTGCCAGGTGTCGTGATGGCCGACGTGCATGATGCTCCAGTACATCAGCACGCGCATCCCAGCGGCGTGATAGTGATCGGCGGCGGCTCGCAGCTTCTCGATCGGGTAGTCCGGATCGATATCGCCCGGGCCGGGGATGAAAATGACCGTGTCGAAACCCCACTGCTTCAGCCGCGGGATCCACTCCTCACGCTCCTCGACCAGCGCTGCAGTCCGCTCGAGGTTCCACGGCTGCATGATGGTCGCCGTCTCGATCCAGTTGGCGTAGTGCTGCACGGGCGCGGGAAGGTGCTGCCCGTGGGCCGCGCCTGCTATCACAGCTGCCATTGTGATGCCCATGATCGTGCGGAGAATCGCCGCCACCTCCTGGGGGGATGTCGTCCCGCACGTTTCGCCGCAGGCCTGCGTCTGTCCTGCGCAGCGCACGGAGCAGGTGCCTCCGGAACCGACAGCGAACCTCATTCCGCACTGAGCAACGGTAGTATCTGCCCGTACGGAGGGGTGTTCACGATGGCGGAGCTGACGCAGGAGCAGATCGAGCAGAAAATCGGCGCTTACCTCAAGAGCAACTACGGCGAGGATCTTGTGGATTGCGAGGTGCTGCAGGACGAACTTAGCGAGGATGGCGACGGCCGCCTCGTCACCCGGTGCCGCGTGCGCGTGGGGGCCTCGGAGAGCCTGTGGCAGAAGACATTCACCTTCCGCGGTGAGGAGATCGTCAACATGACGTGGCGCCGGATCAGCTGAGATCGCGTCACGGAACATCAAACGTTCGCCTCGCGTCCGACCACTGACCGTTCGGGGGGAAGCAGCAACTGCGTCCGTATGCGCGCGTTCCGGACGTCGCGGGGAGGCATGAAGTATGGACAGCTCGTATCGGTCGGTCGTGGTGCGCCTGCTCGTCGCGCTGGCCCTGGCGGGCGGGATCCTTGCCCTGGGAGGCTGCGGCCTCTTCGGCCAGCAGGCTGAGATGTCGTCTCAGAAGCAGATGGACTTCGAGCCCTCCCCCCCGCCCTCACCTCCTATGGCGGAGGCTCCCTCGGCGGGGATGGCGGATGAGGCGGCACCGACTGAAGCGGCGCCAGAGTCCGGTGCCGGTGGCATGGCGACCGCTGAGGCCGCCCCGGCGGACCGCAAGGTCATCAAGACCGCCCAGGTGGACCTCGAGATCCGCGGGATCGAGGCCGCACAGAAGCAGATCCTCGACCTCGTGGATCGCCGCAACGGCTTCGTGAGCTCAATGACCGTGAACAACTACGACACCGGCCGGCAGGCGCAGATCATCGCGCGGGTGCCGTCCGACTACTTCGGCGAGATCTACGAGGCCGTGAAGGCGCTCGGGAAGGTCACGCGCGATCAGCTTGGCGGGCAGGATGTCACCGAGGAGTACATGGACCTCGAGCGCCGCATTGTCAACCTTCAGGCGCAGGAGGCGCGCGTGCGGGAGATGTTCGAGGAGGCGCGCACCATCGCCGACCTTCTGCAGATCGAGCAGCGCCTCACGGAGGTCCGCACGCAGATCGAGCAGTACCAGGGCCGCCTGCGCTACCTCAAGGATCAGGTCGGCTTCTCCACGCTCACGATCAGCCTCTACGAACCCGGGCAGGCGCCGATCGAGGCCCCGGACGGATGGGAGCTTGGCTATCACCTGCGCGGCGCATGGCTGGCGCTGGTGCGGGCCTTCCGCGGCGTGGTCTACGCGATCATCTGGATCGTGGTCACCGGCTCGGTCATATGGGTTCCGCTGCTGATCGTGATCACGCTGCTCCGCCGCTGGGCAGCCCGCCGCCGCGCCGAGCGCGCCCGGGCACAGGAGCCACCGGCAGATCGATCATAGCGAACGGACGGAGGGGCCGCCTGAGGCGCGAATGTCGTGTATGAGCGCCGAAGCCGGCTCCGGAGGCCCCTCCGTACTGATGCCTTCAAGTCAGCGTAGAGCCAGCCCCGCGGCTGTCCTCAATGGCCCATTGCCCATTGCCGCCGTTCTCACCGAATCGGCCACTCCTCGATCCGCGCGTCTATCTCCGCCATCAGCGCCATCGTGTGCTCCAGCGCCACCACCACCCGCTGGTAGTGCTCGATGTCCTCGTATGAGAGCGTCCGCCCGCGCCGGTCCTTCAGCCACTTGTCCAGCACCTGGTAGCCGCCCACCTGGAACGCCCACACCTCCGGCGCGATCCCGTCGAAATACTGCGCGGCGGGGGCGCCCGCCTTGCGCTTCGTGCCGTTGATGTAGACCCGCCCGCGCGCCAGCGGCTCCGCCTCCCCCGGCGCGACCTCGCCCGGCGCGTAGTACTTCGGATGGCCCTTCTCGACCTCATTGCCGCCCGCATTTGGGTAGCTGATGCGGTTGGCCTCGCGCGCGAGGTCCGGGTGCTCCATCAGGTGCAGCCGCACAAGCTCCCCGCCGAGGCCGACGAGGTCGCGGAAGAGGTCCGCGTCCGAGGTCAGCGGCACCCGCGGGAAGTCTATCTTCAGGAACTCCGCATACCGCTCGCGGTAGGTGGGCGAGTGGAAGACCGCGTAGATGTAGTCGAAGATGTCCTCCGGGCCGAAGGTCGCCTGCAGGTCCCCGCGCCCGTCGGAGACGAACTCCAGCCCGAGCTTCCCCGCGAACTCATCCACGAAGGGCTTGCTGAGGTTCGGGCGCCGCCCCTCCTCCCCCTCCGGCCACGGCGAATCCCCGAGATCATCAAGCTTCGTCGGGTCGGGGTAGAGGTAGAGGGGGAAGAGGCTGTTGATGTCATACGCCGCCATGCACTTGTGGGTGGAGACAGAGTCCGTAGCGAACGCACACCAAGGATCCCGCGTCTGCCGTGTGGTGATCAGCGCCCGGTTCGATCCCCGGATGAGATGTGGCATCACCTCTTGCCGCGGCCAGTCTACCATCCACGGGACGTAGTAAATGAAACGGCTATCGAAGGGGTGGTGTAGACATCGGCTAACGTGCTCCATCCAGTGCGGGTCGCACTGCACTTTGGCGCGAGCTTCGGGCAGTTTCCATCCTCGTGTGTCGCCGTCGGAGTACTGCGACGCTCCCTTCCCTGCGAAATACCGTTCGCGGATGGTCTGGTCAGCAACTGAGGGATCGGCAAAGTCCTGCATACGTTCGATAAGCCTGGCGCGATCGGTGTCCACGACGAAGTGATCGCGCGCGGTGACAATTCCACTCACGTAGCAGGGAAGCAACTTGATCACAGACACAGCCGATGCGTAATCCCGCTCCAGAGATCGATCGCGGGGGACGAAGAAGTAATGAGGCATCTGTGGTTCGAGTTCGCGCCACTCTAGATCGCTTACCGCGCTTTCGTGTAGGAATCCGTACTTGCCGGAGCGATCACCCCAGATCTCACCGTGCCACACCCTTGCCGGCGGCTTCAGGCCATGCCGCCGGACCATGACAGCGATCGCGACGCCTTGGCGTATGTCAAATACATTCGCATCTGGACTGCCGTCCGGCGCGCTCTCCCCCTTGAGCGCGTTCCCGTGCAGATCGAGGATGTAGATGTCCGTAAATGTGGCCATCAGACTCTGCCGCATGCCTCGGAACGTGGGATTGTCGAGGTAGCCGTGATTCGTTATGAACGCGAGCACGCCACTCCCGGTCTGGTCTATCCGCCATTGCCCAAAGCGGAGGAACTTCACGTAGTCGTCCTGCAGCCAGACCTTCTTCTCTCCAAGTGGCTTCCCATCAACTTGATAATAGCTATCGACCTTGGTTCCATCAGGTAACTGGCCTTTCAGAAGCCCATCGATCCAGGCTCCCTTGTTGGCGGATATGCCCGAATACGGCGGATTGCCCAGCACCACCATGATCGGCATATCGCGCTTGATGGCGGAGGCCGCGTTCGCCTCATCCGTGATCGTCTGCATGATGCCGATCTGCCGCTGCGCGGTGCTCTCCGCCTCCTCCAGCGTGTTCGTGAGGTAGACGCCGAGGCGCTGGCCGTCCTCGAAGTCGTAGGCCCAGTTCGCGCGCTGCTCCTCGGTCATGTCCAGCGCGGCAAGCTGCATCCCGAGCTTGAGGTGCGCGACCGCATACGGCGCCATCAGAAGCTCGAAGCCGAAGAGGCGCGGGAGAAGCTGCTCGCGCACGAAGCCCGGCCACTTGCCCGCGTTGTTGGACTGCACGAACTGCCGGCGGATATGCTCGATGACGTGGTAGAGGAAGGTGCCGGTGCCGCAGGCGGGGTCGAGGATGAGCACCTTCGGCGAGGTGCGTGTCTGTGTGGAGCCATCCGGCAGCGTGACCTGATAGCTGACGCTCTCCTCGTTCGCGAGGCCGCCCTCAAGGCCAAAGTGCTCCTTGAGTATCCAGTCCACGGAGCGGACGATGTAGGAGACGACCGGCTCGGGGGTGTAGTAGACGCCGCGCATCTCGCGGAGCTTCGGGTCATACGCGGCGAGGAAGGTCTCGTAGAAGTGGACGATCGGGTCCTCCTGGCGCGTATCCGTGCCGAAGTCGGCGAGGATGGCGCCGATATCGGCATGCGCGAGGAGGCGCGCGAGGTCATCCACGTAGCCCACGTAGGGCTCATGCTCAAGCTCCGGCCCGGCGATGCTGGTGAAGAGCTTGCGCAGGAATGGGTTGGTGGCCGGGATCTCGTAGGGCGCGTCGCGGCGCGTGAAGGGCTGCCCCGCCGGGTGGTTCACGCGCGCGGCGAAGAGTCCATAGGCGAGCGTCTGCGCGAACATATCGGCGAACTCGGCGGGCTTGATGTTGGGCAGGAGGGTCTTCTGGAAGGCCTCATAGAGCGCCCACGTCTCGCCCTCGCGGTCGCCATGGTTGAACTGCTCGATGATGATGTGGCGGATCATGCGCGTCGGGTCAACCATCGCCTGCGCCAGCTCGCGCGGGGAGGTGATGGGCTCGGGCGTGCGGCTCAGGAAGGCGCGGAGGAGGTCGTGAAGCTCGTCCTCTCCGCCGGGTGTGCGGGTGAGGGCACCCGCACCACAGGAGGCGAGAGTGACGCGGAGACGCTCCTCGCCCTCGACATACCAGCGGAACTCGAGGTGGTTCGTGAGCACGAGGTTCGGGAGGTTGTCGCGGTAGCGCTTGAGCTGGTCGGACTTCGCAGCCTCATCGAGCGAGACGTGGGTGTCTTTGCACTCGACGTAACCGAGGGTGAGCGCGTCCGGCCGTCCGCCGTCGCTCACGCGCATGTCCACCGCGCCGTAGTCGCTGTTGCGTTTGGGCTCGTTGATGACGACGACTCCCGGCCGGAGCGCCTCAAGCAGCGCCTTCAGCGCGGGGCGGTAGGAGTGCTCGGTCGCGCCGCCGCTGTGGTGAATCTCGCGGACGGTGCGGAGGTAGTCGGTGATTGCGGACAAGTCTCGTTCCCCCATGTGCGGAGCGGATGAGCGGCGTCCGCCATTTCCCCGCGCGCTCCCCCACTCCTTCCCTCTTGACACACCCACCTCCCACGCGCTACGATTCCACTCGAACCGGCGTTCGCAGAGGCTATCATGATCGAGTGGGACCCCAACCAGCGTATCATCCTGCACGTGGACTTCGACGCGTTCTTCGCGTCCGTTGAGGTGCGGCGCAATCCCGATCTGCGCGGCAAGCCCATCATCGTGGGCGGCACCTCCAACCGGGGCGTCGTCTCCACCGCCTCCTACGAGGCCCGCAAGTTCGGCGTGCACTCCGCCATGCCGATCTGGCAGGCGCGCAGGCGCTGTCCGCACGGCATCTTCCTCCCCGTGGACGGCCCCGCCTACGCTGAGTACTCCGCGCGCGCCCGCGAGATCCTCGCGCGCTTCTCCCCGCGCATGGACCCGGCCTCGATCGACGAGGCCTACCTCGACGTGACCGGCTCGATCCGGCTCTTCGGCGGGCTGGAGGCGCTGCTCGCGCGCATCAAGTCGGATATCCGCGAGGAACTCGGCATCACCGTCTCGATCGGCTGCGCCCCCAACCGCCTCGTGGCGAAGATGGCCTCGGACTGGGACAAGCCGGACGGGCTGAGCATCGTGCTGCCGGAGGAGCTTCCGGAGCGGCTGTTCGGACTGCCGGTCGGGGTGATCCCGGGCGTGGGCGGCGTGACGCGTGAGAAGCTGGCGCAGATGGGCGTGACGACGATCGGGCAGCTCGCGCGCGTGCCGCTGACGCTGCTGGAGCGGCACTTCGGGAAGCACGGGACCTACCTGCACCGCGCGGCGCACGGGCGCGATGACGGCGTGGTGCCCTACTACGAGCCGGGCGATGATGATCGCAAGCAGATCAGCCGCGAGGAGACGCTGGCGCAGGATACGCGCGACTCGGAGGTGCTGGAGCAGCGGCTGCTGGCGCTGAGCGAGGAGGTGGCGCGGCGGTTGCGAAGGCGCGGGCAGTTCGCGCGCACGATCACGCTGAAGGTGAAGCTCTCGAACTTCAAGCTCTTCACGCGCTCGGAGACGCTGCCGGCCCCCACGGACCTCGAGGACGACATCTTCGCGCACGCTCGGGAGATGCTGGCGAAGGTGCGCTTCGGGGCGCAGCGCGCGCGGCTGATCGGGGTGGGCGTGAGCAACCTCACGGACGAGGCGGCCGCGAACCAGCTATCGCTCTTCGCTGAGGCTGATGATCGGCGGGAGGAGCTTGCGAAGGCGCGCGATGAGGTGGTGGAGCGCTTCGGGAAGGGCGCGATCACCCGGGCGCGCCTGGTGCATGAGCCGGAGGTGCATGACGAGGACGCCGAGAGCGACGTGCTGGACGACGACCCGCTGCAGAGGCTGTGAGGGATGGAGGGAACGCGTAGCAGTAATCGCGCCATTGAGAGGCATGATCCAGCTGACCAAGAGGTGTTGTCATTCTAGGAGGGAAGTCCGGTTATCACCGCGCCATTTGCGCTGTCATCGCCGACGAAGCCGAGGTGAGTGGTAGTGGGGTACGACGAACTCTTCTATGCCGTTCTGGGGGCAATCATTGGAGCTGCGGCTCTGTACGTTGCTCTGCGGAAGCAGCTTCGCGACGAAATTGAGGAGAAGGTATCCCAGAAACTGGAACTGGCGGAGCGAGAACTGCAGATGGAGAAGAGCTTCTCTCGACACATGCTGACCGAGCATGATCTTCACCTCGTGAACCGGCCCATCGACCTCATATCTGACAGCAGGGCATACCAGGTATCCGCCAACCCGGCGGGGCGCGACGAGAGAGAAGACAGGGTGGCAGAGGCGGATGATGCCCGCGATAGGGCAACCAAGGAAGTCAGACAGGCTATCGAGTGGTTAGGTGCCGATAGCGCGGCCGTCATCAAGCGGGCCCTGAAGGTTCTGTATGCGGTTGCTGGTGTACTTCCAGCGGCATCGGCAGTGCACTTCGCGATTGGCGTAGCGCATCAGCGGTTGGCGGAATCGGACGAGCAGGAGAACCTCGACGAGAAGGTCGTGCACCTGTCCATGGCGCGTGATTCATACGGCGAGGCCATCCGACTAGACCCGAGTGATTACCGAGCTATCAACAACCGTGGATTGACCATAAAGGACCTTGCCACACTGCGGCAGCATGAAGATCCGCAGTCCGCTGCCGATCAATTGCGGGAGGCGCTTGACGCGTTCGATATTGCTCTCCAGATCAAGCCGGACGATGCCTATCCAGCGTACAACAAGGGTGCAGCCTGCATGGCTCTAAGCCGAATCCTCGTCTCGGAACCGGAGAGAATCCAGTTGCTCCGAAATGCGACACAAGCGTTCTCTCGGGCACGGTCCGCTGATCCATCTGACGGCGACACGCCAATCGCGTGGGCATCCAGTCTGGTCGCCCTGGCTCGGGAACAGGAGGAAAGGCATCCTGATTTCGCCAAAGAGTGTCTCTGGGATGCGGTCGCATTGGCACGCGCTGAATCTGTTTTCACATCCGGCGGTAGTGAAGCTGCAGCTACGGCGACTGGAGCAGCATTGCTCGAGTTGTCGTCACATCTCGAGTCGGAGGACCTGACGCTCGCCAGGCATTTCGCTACGTTAGCTCTTACTCAGTTCATTGAGGCAGTGAGGATCGCCCCGAATAGCCCTACCGCCATCGAGCAACTGCTGGGTGCCGCCACCGCGGTGCTGTACAACATGTCCGGATCAGACTACGCGATAAAAACGGCAACCGAGTGCAGTTTGGTGCTGAGCAAAGCCATTCCCGAGCACTCGCCGCCTCTCCAGCTTAGTTTCCAAGCAGCTCTCGCAACCTTGCGTGGATTGGCAATCGGCGATTTCGATCGCAGTGAAAGCGCCAAGTCGTTCAGAACTGCAGTGGCCCATTACGCGACTCTACTACAGCGAGACCCCGGCGATGGCCATATAGGCGCCCGTTGTCTCTTCTCTTATTATCAGCTTCTCCAAGTCGTTCCCGAAGAGGAGCGCTTGTCAGTAGCAGACGCCGCGGTCGAGTTTGCTCAGGCCTCTGAGGCCGATGGAGGCATCGTGGGAAGAGCTCTGACCGCCACCCAGGCTCTGTTGAGGGGAGATAGAGACAACGCAGAGGGGTTGGTGCGACAAGTCTGCAGTGAGTCCACGTTGGGAGTCGCCCTCATTCTCAACAACCCGATCTGGGATGGGCATATCGAGGTGCAGCACGGGAACAAACAACCGACTTCTTCTTCACGTCGCGGCTCCAATCCTGATGCTGAGGATCGCGCGGAGGCAGCCACGGCCAACAGATTGAGGTCTTGCAGCGGCGACGCCGAGAGCGACGTGCTGGACGACGACCCGCTGCAGAGGTTGTGAGGGGGAAACGCAACGCGGGCCGGCTGCGATAGCCGACCCGCTAATGCCTGACCTGTGCGCGGGCAGCGAAGCCCGCCCCGCCTACTCCGCTCTCCGCCAGCGCGGGCCCTGGGGGGTGTCCTCGATGACGATCCCCTGCGCCAGCAGCTCGTCGCGGATCTCGTCCGCGCGTGACCAGTTCTTGTCCGCACGCGCCTGCTCGCGCTCCGCCATCAGCGCCTCGATCTCCGCATCCACCGAACCCTTCTCGTGCTCGATGATCCCCAGCACCGTGTCCGCATCGGCCAGGAACGCCAGCACCCGGTCGCGGCCGGCGGCGCTGATCTTCCCCTCCGCCAGCAGCGGGTTCACGTCGCGCATCAGCTCAAAGACCGCCGCCATTGCGCCCGGCACGTTCAGGTCGTCATCCAGCTCCGCGTCGAACTTCGCCAGCGCCGCCGCGACCTCATCGGCGAGGTCCGCGCCCTCCGCATCGTCCGGGATCTCCGCCACGCGATCGGCGAAGTCCCACAGCCGCGCGAGCGCCTGCTGGCTCTGGTCGAGGCCCTCCAGCGTGAAGTTGAGCTGCCGCCGGTAGTGCGCGCTCATCAGCAGATGGCGGATGGCGACAGGATCGTAGCCGCGATCGAGCAGCTCGCGGAGCGTGTAGAAGTTGCCCTTCGACTTCGACATCTTCTCGCCCTCGACGATCAGGTGCTCGGGGTGCACCCAGTAGCGAACGAATTCCCTGCCGGTGTAGGCCTCCGACTGCGCGATCTCGTTCTCGTGGTGCGGGAAGATCAGGTCCACGCCGCCGAGGTGCATGTCCACGGTCTCGCCGAGATACTCGATGCTCATCGCAGTGCACTCGATATGCCAGCCGGGGCGCCCCGGCCCCCAGGGGCTCTCCCAGCTCGGCTCACCGGGCTTGGCGGCCTTCCAGAGGACGAAGTCGCGGGCGTCATCGCGCTCATACTCATCGCGATCGAGACGGCCAAACTCCCGCGTCTCCTGCTCCTCCGGGACAATCCCTGAGAGCTTGCCGTAGTCCGGGTAGGCGGAGATGTCGAAGTAGACGCTGCCCTCGGTCTCGTAGGCGTAGCCCTTCTCTATGAGCTGCTTGACCACATCGAGCATCTGGTCGATATGCTCGGTCGCGCGCGGATACTTCCACGCGGGCTGGATGCGCAGCGTCTCGAGGTCCTGCAGGAAGTAGTCGGCATACTTCGCAGTGTACTCGCCGAGCGAGACGCCCTCAGCCTGTGAGCCGCGGATCGTCTTGTCGTCCACGTCCGTGATGTTCATCACGTTGTGCACGGTGTAGCCGCGGCGCTTGAGGTGGCGCACGAGGATGTCCGCGAACAGGAAGGTGCGCAGGTTGCCGATGTGCGGGAAGTCGTAGACGGTGGGGCCGCAGGAGTAGATGCTGACGACGCCCTCCTCGAGCGGCTGGAAGTCGTCCTTGCGGCGCGTGCCGGTGTTGTAGAGCTTGAGCATCGGGATGGCCTCCCGTAGGTATCGTGGCGATTCAGACAAAGACGCAGCGGGGAGAGCCGCTGCGCCGGGCGTGTCACTGCCGAGCCTGCGTGTCGCGGATCGGCTATCTCTCACCGACCGTGCACGAGCAGTGGCGCGCCCGCGTACAGCAGCAGGCGGCGCACAGTCCTCTCGCGGGCCGGATCAACCTCATTTGGTGGTCTCCATCGTGCGCTTCTCATCCTCAGGCCCATCGACGGAACTCTCCGTCTCGAGGTCGTCCGCGTCCTCGCCCGCCACCGGTTCCCCATCCGCCATGCGCGTCAGCATGTCCTGTGGCGAGTTCTGTGCCTTCCGGAACTCCCGCATGCCCTCGCCGAGCCCGCGCATGATCTCAGGGATCTTCTTCCCGCCGAAGAGGATCAGCACGAGGACGATGATGGCGACGATTTCAGGTGTGCCGAGTCCGAACATCACGAACACCTCCGGGTGGACATCCGCCGTCGGGAGCTACTTCGACGCCTCGCCGCTCTCCTCCTGCGGCCCACCACCGCCCAGCCGATCGAGCGTCACCTGCGCGAGTAGCTCAGCGACGCGCTCCGCGGTGATCTCGCAGGCTCCAGCGGACTCCGCGTTCGCGGCGCCGCACGCGACGGCCAGCCGCAGGCGCTCCTCAAAGGGCCGGCGCTCCATCGAGCCGGCCGCGAAGCCCGCGATGAAGGCGTCTCCGCTGCCGACGCTGCTGATGCGCTCGATGGCAGGCGGCTTCGCCCACCAGGCGCCACCAGAGGCCGCCATGCCGATCGCTCCGCGCGCCCCGAGCGTCACGAGCACCATGCGCACGCCCTGCTCGATCAGATCAGTCGCCGCTGCGACGACCCCGTCGGGCACCGAGAGCTGCCTGCGCACAAGCCGCTGCAGTTCGTTAAGGTTCGGCGAGATGACCGTCGGCTTCGCCGGGATCGCCCGCGCGAGCAGTTCATCGCGCGCGTCGAGGATCACCGGTTTCTTGATCTCGTGCGCGTCCTCGATGAGGTCCGCGTAGAACTCGAGGTTGACGCCGCGCGGCGCGCTGCCGGCGATGATGCCCATCGCGCTGGAGCGCAGGCTCCGCGACCAGGTCTCTCGCAGCCGGCGCAGCTCCGTCGGCGTCACCAGCGGCCCGACCTCATCGATGCGCGTCTGGGTGCGCTGCTCGCGGTCGATGATGTTGATCGTGACGCGCGATTCCTCGGCCACGCCGATGAGGTCGGCCTTCAGGCCGGCCTCGAGCAGGTTGGCGCTGATGAAGCGGCCGTTGTTCCCGCCTGCGAAGCCCGCCAGCACGAGGCCCTGCCCCAGCGCCATGAGGGCTCGAGCGACGTTGATGCCCTTGCCGCCGGCCATGGTCCTCGCGGAGGCAGGGTGGTAGTATCCACCGGTCGCGAAGTTCGGGACCTCGTAGGTCTTATCCACGCCGGCATTGGCGCACAGGACGGTGATCAACGCAACGCAGCCCTCACGGGGGGCAGGAGCGCCGTGCAGGGCACTCCTGCCCATCGGGTCATTGGTGACGAGGCGATGCTACCCGCCAAGCAGCTTGCGCAGCCGCTCGATCGCCTCGTTGATGTTCTCGACGCTGTTCGCGGACGAGAGCCGCAGGTAGCCGTCGCCGTACTTGCCGAAGGCGGTGCCGGAGAGGACCGCGACGCCCGCCTCCTCGAGGCAGCGCTTCGCAAGCTCGCGGCTGTCGATGCCTGTCCCGGTGACGTTCGGGAAGACGTAGAACGCGCCGGCTGGGCTCAGGCAGGAGACGCCCGGCAGCGTGTTCAGGCCGTCCACCATGATGTCGCGGCGCTCCTGGAAGGACTTCATCATCGCGTCGGACTCGCCCTGCGGGCCGTCGTAGGCGGCGATGCCGGCCATCTGGATGAAGCTCGCGGTGCAGGAGTTCGAGTTCGTCTGCAGCTTCGCGATCTGGTCCGCGAGGTCCTGGCGCATGGCGGCGTAGCCGAGGCGCCAGCCGGTCATCGCGTAGGTCTTCGAGAAGCCCTCGAGCAGGATCGTGAGGTCGCGCATGCCGTCAACCTCGGCGATCGAGTGGAACTCGCCATCGTAGACCATCTTCGAGTAGGGCTCGTCGGAGAGGACCATGACGTTGTGCTTGATGGCGACCTCGGCGATCGCCTCAAGGTCCTCCATGGTGAGCATCGAGCCGGTCGGATTGTGCGGCGAGTTGATGATGATGAGCTTCGTCTTCTCGGTGACGAGCGAGGCAAGCTCAGCAGGATCGAGGCGGAACTCGCGGTCCTCACGCAGCGGCGACGGGACGGCGGTGGCGCCGACGAACTCCGTCACGGACTCGTAGATCGGGAAGCCGGGGTTCGGGCAGATGACCTCGTCGCCCTCGTTCACCAGCGCAAGGATGCTGAAGAAGAGGATTGGCTTCGCTCCCGGCGTGATGACGATCTCGGAGGCCTTGTAGTCGGTGCCGCGGGTATCGTTGAGGTACTGCGCGTAGCGCTCCCGGGCCTGCGGCAGCCCGGCGGACGGGCCGTAGCCGGTGAAGCCGTCCTTCATCGCCTTATATGCGGCATCGATGATGTAATCCGGCGTCCGGAAGTCGGGCTGGCCGATCTCGAGGTGGATGATATCGCGGCCCTCTTTCTCGAGCTCGCCGGCCCGCGCCAGCACCTCGAACGCTGTCTCGGTGCCAAGCCTGCTCATTCTCTCCGCGAGTTTCATGACAGGACTCCTTTGTCGGTGCGGCTTTAGTGGAAGCTGAGACTGAAACCTGATTGCGCGAATGCAGATATGGCAGAAGCGCGCCGTGTGCGCGGGCATGCCGATGCCCGCGCGCAGCCGGCGCGGTAGTGTGCGCATACAATACGCCAAAACTCCTCGCGGCGCAAGACCGCCGGGCGTTACGGCAGCGCGATCCGGTAGAGGTGCATCCCGAGGCCGCCGAAGCTGTCCTCGATGCCGCCACCGGCGACCGGAACCATGCGCTGGACCGGCTGCGCGCCCTCGCCCTCGGGCGTCACGGTCTCGAAGGTCGCCTCCGCCTCCGTCGCGCCCTCCGGAAGCCCGCCGAGCCGTGCGGTGAGCCCGCGCTCGGAGGAGTTGACGGCCAGCACGTAGAGGCTGCCCTCATGCGTCCAGGCGCGCACCGTCAGCGACGGATAGCGGACCTCGTGGTTGTAGCCGTAGGGCTCGAAGGGCGCGCTCATCTGCGGCCCGCGCAGGATCGCGAAGCTCACGTCCGTGAAGGGCTCACCGAAGAGGAAGACCGGCCCGAGGTTCGCCGATGTGAGCTGCTGCGCGCACTCGTTGTAGGCGTCCCAGGTGCCCTGCATCACGCCGCCGTCGCGCTTGTGCCAGTAGGAGAAGATCAGCACGCCGCGCGCGCCCGCCGCGATCGACGCCCAGAAGTCATGCCGTGCGTCGATCGGCGAGAGGATGCTCATGTTCGGGCTGTAGAAGAGCTGCAGGACCGCGATCGGGGTCTTCTGGCCTGCCAGGTAGTCGCGGCCGACCTCGAAGCCCGCGCGCTCGATGCCCTCGATCTCCCGCTCGATCGCGTAGCGCATCCACGAGCGCGGCATGTTGTGATACTCGGTGTAGGCGCCGCAGCCGATGATGTCGAGGTTCGGCGCGTCCATCGCGATCCGCCCCGGCGTCACGTGCGTCGGCTGGTACATGAAGTTCGGCCGCTTCATCGGGTCAAGCTCGCGGGTGAGCTGTGGGATGCGCTGCATCATCTCTTCCTCGGCCGGCTCCCAGTAGCGCAGCTCCTCCGGCAGGTCCCACCAGAGCACGTTGTCATACTGCGCGTACTCCTGTATGCGCTCGCGGATCGTTTCCCAGGTTACCTCTTCGCTGATCTTCGGGATGCGCGCGAGCGCGTAGAGGCCGTTCGCGAGCGTCGCGTCAAGGTACTCTGCGGTGAACTGGTACGTGTGGCCGAAGTTCCAGCCGAAGGGGGTAACCTGCGGAAGCTCCTCCACGGGTTGCAGCGAGTATGCGCCAAGCGGGAAGGCGTCGCCCTGCGGATACGGCCGCGGGGGCAGTTCCTGGGCGAGTACGGGCATGGCGGACGAGAGCAGTATGACCAGCGCGAGCGTGCGGATCATGCGGACCAACTCCCGGCAGGCAGTGTCGGCTGTCACTCAGCCGCGGGCGGGTACTCCGTGCACAGCAGGTGCAGCGCCGGCTCGTCCTCCTCGATCGCGGGGAAGCGGCCGATCTCATCATCGAAGAAGCGGTTGTCGTGCTGGTCATCGTTGACCTTCGAGACCTCACCCACCAGCACGAACGTCTCTCCAGCCTCCGGCTCGCCCCAGAACTCGTGATACTGATAGGAGCGCAGGGTGATCGACTCGCCGGGCGTGAGGGTGAGCGTCTCCCCCGCCTCAACCTGGTACTGATGGCCATCCACGTTCACGTCCACGCGCGAGTCGAGCTTGTCGCCATCCTCGGTCGCGTTCCAGACGCGCAGCAGCAGGTTACCGCCGCCCCGGCAGATGATGTCCTCCATCTTCTCCCAGTGGAAGTGCGTCGGCGTCACCTGCTCGTTTCCGCAGATGAGGATCTTCTCGCAGTAGGGCTTGTCGTAGCGCTCCAGCCGCGGATTGCCGTTGCGGATGGTGAAGAGCAGCAGTCCGGTGCGGTCATACTCGCCGAGACCGAAGTCAGTGATATCCCAGCCGAGCATGTTGTCGCGGATCTCGTCATGCTCATGCCCCGCCCGTGCCCAGTCCTCCGGCGACCAGTGGGCCCACACGGGCAGGTGGAAGTTCATGCGCTCGAGGAACTGCTTGCTCTCGCGCAGGATCGCGTTCAGTTCAGATCGCTTCATCGCGCAGCCTCCGGTGCCGTGCGGCATGCTCAACCGAGGGAGAGTTCGCCAACGGAGCCGGCGCGGCCTTCCCGACCCTCGGGTTAGTGAAGTTTGACCCCACGCCCGACTTACTGGTATCATCGGAGGCTGCCGGTGGCTGCGTTGACGCCGAGCGGCGCCTCAGTAAGCCATCAATGACCCGTGGGAGGATGATCCAGGTGAGCAATAAGACCTACGGATTTGGCCTCGTCGGCTGCGGTGTGATCGCGCCGACGCATGCCGAGGCGATCATGCGCCTCGAGAACGCCGAGCTGCGCGGTGTCTGCGACCTCAATGAGGAGGCCGCGAAGGCCTGCGCGGCGGAGTATTGCGCGCAGCCGCACACCGATCTCGCCGAGATGCTCGCGCGTGAAGACATTGACATCGTGAACATCCTCACGCCGAGCGGCCTGCACGCGCGGCTAGGCGTCCAGTGCGCCGATGCGGGGAAGCATGTGATCTGCACGAAGCCGATAGACATCACGCTCGAGAACATCGATGCGCTGATCGCGGCGGGCGAGCGGAATGACGTGAAGATCGCCGCCACGCACCAGAACCGCAGCTACCCGATCTACGAGAAGATCAGAAGCTACATCGACGACGGGAGGCTCGGCGAGATCCTCTACGGGAACACGTTCGTGCCATGGTACCGCTCGGATGAGTACTACTCCGACGGCTGGCACGGGACGAAGAAGCTGGATGGCGGCGGGGCGCTCATCAACCAGTCCATCCACTACATCGACCTGCTGATCTGGTTCATGGGCCGCGTGGAGCGCATTTACGGCTTCACGGACGCGCTTGCGCATGACATCGAGACAGAGGACATGGGCTCGGCGGTGCTGAAGTTCGAGGGCGGCACGCACGGGATCATCCAGGGCAGCACCTGCACCCACAACGGCATGCCCGCGCGGATCGAGATTCACGGCACGAAGGGCAACGTGCTGGTCGTGGGCGACGACCTGGCGCTGTGGGATGTCGAGGGCGAGGAGCGGTTCGAGGACGCGCTGGCCGGGAAGAAGGGTGGCGCGGCCGACCCGAAGGGTGGCATGCAGGAGAACGCGATCGTCTCGCACGTGAGGCAGATCGGCGACGTGATCGCGGCGGTCGAGGAGGGCCGGGAGCCGGTGCTGAACGGCCGCGAGGCGCGCCGCGCGGTGGAGGTTATCCTGTCGATCTACAAGTCAAGCGAGACGGGGCAGCCGGTGGCGCTCTGACCTCTCCCCCGGCCCCTCTCGGTTCCGGCGGGGGGTGAACGGCGACGACGACGGCATAGCGGCCGGCCCGAGGATGGGCCGGCCGCTCGCGGTTAACGTCGCGGGCCGGGGTGGAACCTTCGGCCCGCAAGCGGGCCTCACCCTCGCTGCGCGAGGGCGGCCCCTCCAACGGCTCTTGAGAGGCTTTCGCGCGAGAGCCTCTCGCTACGGCAGCAGCCGCCGTTCGGGGCTGATGGCGAGATACGGAACCGCCGCGCCCTCCACTCGCAGGCCCACATACTGCACGTAGAAGCCATCCGGAAGCTGCTCGCCCGGGTCCGAGAGCGTCAGGCGCAGGATGTCCGCCTCGGGGAGATCGAAGGCCCTCTCCCCCGCATCGATCGCCACCGGATCATCGTCGCCCGCCTGTGCGATGATTGACTGGTTGCCGGAAGTCTCAACGATCGCTCGCGCGGCGGCCGCGCTGCTGCGTGAGACGTAGAACGTGAGCGGGAACAGGCGCTCCACGAAGAACAACTGCCCGCCCATGCCCTCCTCATCGAGCGCCGGGAAGGCGAAGCGCGCGTTGTGCACGTTCACCGCATACCACGCCTGCCCGCCCGCGCCACCGGTGATCCAGAGCGCGTAGGTGCCCGTCTCCGGCGCATCCACGGTGAACTCCTCGGTCGCGCCCGGTGAGACCGCCTCGTTGCGCAGGACCTCGCCGTTCGGGCGCAGCAGCAGATACTGCAGCGCCAGCGGCCGGGCGGCTCCCGCGAGGTGCCAGAGGCCCACGCTGATCTGCCCGCCGGCTTCCGCATGGATGAAGAAGCGCTGAAGCTCGCGCGTCGGAATCCACCGGTCCTCGCCGGTGCCATCGCCCGCCGGTGTGAGCTGCGGGATCGCCTGCGCGCGCAGCGCGCCGATGTCCATCTGCGCCACCATGGGCTTGACCGGCACGAACGGGACTGTAGGCTCGCGGCCCGCTGCCAGGTCCGCGAGCGCAGTCTCATTCGCCTCGGAGTAGGCAGCCCAACGCGCCGCGGCCGCCTCACGCTCAGCGGCGTCCGCTTCCTCGCCCGGCAGCATCATGCCGATGTGCCAGTTGCAGTAGCCATCGGTCTTCAGCAGCGCGTGGTATGCCTGCACGCCGATGTCCTCGGGGCGGTAGCTGTCCGGGCGGAACCAGAGCACGAAGCGGTTGTGCGGGTTGAGCGCCTTCACCTCATCCTGCTGCGCGAGAAGCGCGTCGGTGAGACCGCTCCCGTTATACATGCCCCAGTTATCGATGATCGCCGGGGCGCGCTCGGTGCCTGCATGCACGCAGAACGGGCGCGTCATCCGGTGGGTGTGATGCGCGGGCATGATCGCGATCGAGAGGTCCGGGTTGATCGCGTGGATCGCCTCACACCAGCGCTGCACCACGCCATCCCAGCGCTGGAAGTACCACTCCACGTAGGCATCGCTCAGGCCCTGCTCCGCGACGAAGGGCCCCCGTTCGGCGGCGGGCAGTTTTGAGTCGAAGCCGCGTTCAGCGGCGAAGTCGGCCCACGCGGCATCATCGTATGAGGCCGGGGAGCCCATGTAGACCTCGATGTCTATCCCCACTGCCGCGATCGGCACCTCGAGGCTGGCACGGGCAAGCTCCAGCGCCTCGCCTGCGACGTACGCCCAGACATCATCGTTCGCGAGGGCGAAGCGATCCTCCACGGTCTCGCCTGAGGCCAGGACCAGCGCGGGCATCGCCTCGTGCTCCGGGAAGCGCTCGGGGTTGCGCCCGTGGTGCGGGTGGTGGTAGGTGTACGCGACCAGCGCCAGGCCGCGCTCGGCGCAGGCATCGGCCACGAGCTTCACCCGCGCCTTCTGCTCCGGGTCAGAGAGGTCGATGCCGATGTCGCGAGCATCCTGGAACTTCGCGTAGAAGGCGGTGAAGTGCGCCTCCGCGAGCGGGTCGAGCATCTTCTCGACGAGATCGGCCTGCAGGTCACGTTCAGGGTCATCGGGCGCGACCCAGCCGGTGTACATGGAGGCGATCTTCTCCGGCAGCAGGTTCTCGGCGATGCTCGCTGCAGCGAATGAGAGACACAGGAGGGGGATGAACAGCGCGGTCTGCCAGCCCATGCGGCTCACTCCTCAGCAGGCGGCCCGGCGTCGGGGCCGTAGACATTGTCGTGAATGGTGGTGCGGTCGGCGGCGCGCACGGCTGCATCTGGCGTGGCGTGCGTGACGAACCAGTTGTGGTGCACGTCGCAGATATCCTCTGGGACACCGCGGATGGCGATGGCGCGCTGCGGGGCGCGGAAGGTGTTGTTGTAGATCTCGATGCGGGTGCCCGCGATGTCGGTTCCGTCGCCGCGGTCGCGCCCGCCGTGCATGTCGAAGCAGTGGGAGAGCGATGCACCAAGCTCGATGTTGTTGCGGGCGATGTAACCGCTCGGTGTGCGCCCGGAGCCGGCGATGGAATGCCGGTTCCAGTCGAAGAGATTGCACTCTATCAGTGAGAATGCGGTGCTATGGACGATGCCGTAGCCGAGGCCATTGTACTGGCAGTGGTGGATGTAGTTGTGGTGGATGTGGTGGTCTGCGCCCGCCCCCAGGGACACGCCCCCGTGCCCGAAGCCGGAGACATCGCAGTTATCCACTTCAAGGCGGTCGAACTCCGTGGTGATGCCATTCTGCGTCGGGAACTTGTAGTAGTAGGAACTCCCCGGCCCGCCCTGGCCGAATGCGCGTCGATGGTGTTCCAGGTAGCGCTTGGGGTTCGGGCCGCGGATGCGCAGGCCGGTGATACGCACATCCGGCCCGAGTACGCGGATCATCACCGGCGTCTTGAGCGCATCGCTGGTGAGGATCGCGCCAAGCGAGCCGCCGTTACCGCGCTCGCCGGCGAGGGTCACGCCCTCCGGGATCTCCAGCACGAACTCGTCTATGTAGATGAAGGTGGTGAGGTCGATCTCGGTCTCGCCAGGGATGAAGACCGTCTGGCCCGGCTGCGCCTGCGCGAGGGCCTCGATGAGCGCCTCCAGCGTCTCGACCGTGAAGTCACCCTCAGTGACGGTGTTCGCGTAGCCCTCGCCACCACCGATCGGCCCCTGCCCATCGGCCTGCGCGCCGTAGGTGACACCATCGCGCTCGACCCAGGACGGGGACTGCTCTGGCTCCTGCGCCTGACAGGCGACCATGACTGTCAGCAGCGCGACCAGCAACGCGCACGTCTCTCCTGACCGCAGCATCTGTGGCCTCCTCTACTCGTCCGCTCGCTCCTCTGCCAGCTTCAGCAGGTTCTCGATCAGCCGGTCCCACGCCTCGTGCATGATCGGGCCGGCGCCATTCTGGGCGTAGTGCCGCACGACCAGGCCCTCCCCCACCTCACGCATCGTCACCAGCGGATACACGCCGACGGCCTCTCCCTGCGGCACATACGCAACGCCGTCGTACGGGGCGGCCTCGTGCTCGGCCTCCAGCAGCACCGTCGCGTCCGTGGCCTCGACCGGGTGCGCAAGCTGCGAGTAGGCGCTCTGGCCCTCCGCCAGAGGCGAGTCGATCCACGCGCCCGGATCGCCGAGGCCCTCGGTGAGCGGGTGGTCGGCCGCCACGCGCCAGCGCCGCACGAAACCGCGCGGCTCGTAGTGGAAGGTGATGCCGGAGAGTTCCGCCATCGCCAGCGTGGTCGGAGCGCTGTCGCCGGTGAGCTCCTCCGCCTCCAGCGCGCGCACGCCCGCGTCGGTCACCCAGCCCGGCACCGCCTCCAGCGCGAGAATGCCGCCGGCCTCAGCATACTGCCGGAGCAGCTCGGGCCACTCAGGCGGCATCTGCGAGCGCGATACCACAAGCAGCGGGAAGCGTCGCGCGGCCTCCTCCGGGTCGAACTCCCCGCGCGCGAAGGTGCGGCTGAGCTCCACGCGCGGCCACTCGCCGGCACGTGGCAGCGAGTAGCCGAAGCCGCGCTCGCTGTTGAGCAGCGTGCCCAGGTACGGGCCGTCACCCAGTTCCTGCTGCCAGCGCGCGAGGTGCGATTCGGGGTCGCCCGCCTGCAGGCCCCACCCGGCACCATCGGCCTGCCAGCGCTCAGGGCGCTCCTGCATCGCGGCATAGGCGGGGTGGTCGATGCCGAGGCCGTAGACGCGGATGCCGTCTGCGAACTCGTGCGCGATCTCGAGCTTCTGCGCGGCATCGCGGACGATGTGCTCCTCGGAGGGGTTCTGCTCATCGGGCGTCAGCACACCCCAGCCGCGCTGGAAGTACCAGATGTAGATTCCGCAGATGAGCGGGTGCTCGCCCGCGATCTCCCGCACGCGCTTGAGTTCGTAGCGCATCACATCGCCATACATCTCGAAGTTCTTCGGGTCATACCCGGGGATGTACTCGTACGGGTAGGACTCGGCGCGGTAGTGGAAGACGATGCCGTCTATGTACTCGCCGCGGGTGTCGAAGAAGTCCTCGGTGATGCTCGGGTAGTAGAGCAGCGGGACGAAGGCGAGGTTCGGGCAGATCGCGCGCCAGCGGCGGGCCATCACCGCGAGCATCTCGGGCGAGAAAAACGCGCGGTTGTAGGGCAGGAAGTCATCGCAACTGAAGGCGACGAAGCTCGGGTGCTCGGCGGCGATGCGCGCGAACCGCTCGGCGGTCGCGTAGTAGTACTCCTGCCGCTGCTCCAGCGGCCAGCGGGCGATCTCCTCGCAGCCGGATGGCGGCGCCAGGGTGGCCCAGACCTGCAGACCCGCCTCCTCCGCCGCCACGATGCTGCGCTCGAGCGACTCGAAGGCTTCCTCCGTCCAGATGCCGCCGGCAGCGTGCTGATCCCAGGCGGTGAAGCCATGGGCCTTGATCGCCGCCATGAACGGTCCGAGGCGCTCGGGCTCCTTGCGGAAGTCGTAGCCCTGAGTGAACTCGAACTTGCTGACGGTGCCGCGCAGGTGCTCGCGCATCCACACCAGGCGCTCAGGGCCAGTGGCCGGTGCGTCCTGAGCGAGCGCACCGGCGAGCGGGAGCAGCGTTAACGCAACCAGACAGAGCGATCGCATGCCGAACGCCTCCATGGGGCGTCACCGTTGGCTCAGAGCGTGCGCAGGAACTCCACTGCGTCGTGGATGTCGCCGACCGGGTCGGCGCCTACCTCGCGCTCGATGGCGTAGAAGCCCGTGTAGCCCGCCTCATCGAGCAGCGAGGTCCAGCGCTCGAAGTCTATCCAGCCGGTGCCCAGCGGCACCTCCTGATGCTGGCCGTCGCACTTGACGATGGCGTCCTTCGCGTGGCAGTGCACCACGAACTCGCCGAGGGTCTTCACGCCCTCCACCGGCTCGAACTGGATCATCGCGAGGTCGCGGTCATACTCCTCGCCCCGGCGCTTCGCCAGCAGCGCGGGCCAGATCACGAGGTTCGCCGGATCGTAGTTGACGCGGATCGCCTCGCTGCCGACCGTCTCGATGAGCCTGCGGACGATCCGCGGCGGCTCCGGGCCAAGCTCAATCGCGACGCAGGCGCCGACGGACTCCCCGTGCGCTGCGATCTGCGCCATCGCGCGGACCATGCGGTCCCAACCGGGGTCGGAGGTCTCGGTGGGCATGATGCCCACGTGCGCGCCCCAGATGCCGCACTCGAGGTCGGCGGCAAGCTCCAGCAGCCGCTTCCCCTCCTCGATGCCGGCCTCCCAGTTCTCCTCCTCGGAGAGGTCCACCTGCCCGCCCCACATCATGATCGCAGAGATCGTCATGCCCTGCGCCTGCACAAACTTCACGAGGTCCTTGCGGTCCTGCTTGCTGAGTAGCTCATGCGCGAAGGGGCCGTTGGCGGTGATGTGCACGCCGCCGATCCCCCACTCCCCGACCAGCTTGATGGCTTCGTGGCGGTCCATCCCGAGGTTGTTCGTCTTCACGGCGATCCGGGCGCTGTCCATCGCGGATGCCCTCCAGGGCGTGGCGAACTCACACGTCTCGCATTGCGGAAGTTGCCTCTTCGATCGAGCGCGAGTCGGCGCACGCGCGCCCGCCGCCCGCGACCATGAGCATCGTCTTCGTCGTCTGCAGCGCGACATCCTCCGCAAGCGAGCCGAAGAACGCGCGCAGCATGCCCGACCATTGCTGGTATCTTTCCTACCATCCGGCATTGCTGGGGAATCGCGGCGTTCGCCGATGCCGAAGGCCACGGGGAGCGCGGTGATGTTGGTGAACACGAAGAGACGCTCTCGAGGATCTCGGGTGTCACGAGGTTAAGGCCGCTCGGTCCGAGACTGATGCCGGCCACGATGTAGCCGATGACAGAGGGCAGGTGGACGAGCTTCACAGGGCACGCGAGCGCGAAGCCAACCGTGAGCAGGAGGCTGAGCGCGAGTATGAGGTTGGCGTCGGCAGCTTCAGTCACGCTGTCGTCTCCTGTTGATCGGGCTCCGGAGGTCTCTGCGGTGGCTTCTGCGCCACGCAAGCGGCGACGGTGGCCGTGGTCTCAGACCATCATCCTCGCGCCACAACAAGATCACAGAGACTTGAGCGTCTGTTGTGTCCGGGCAACCACTGACACGACTCGGTCGAATTTCCGGACAAACAGGCGTTCTGCGTTGTTTTTCCACATGAAGCAGTCCGCCATCGGAGTTCTCCACGCGGTTCTCCACAGTCGCGTGGTTTCCGTAGTGACCGCGGGAAACCAAGGCGGCCAAGCGCTCGTGAAACATCCCGGGCCATCGTCAGGGGAGATTCGGGGAAAAGTCCGGGCTTTACCCGAGTGATCAGGCGGGCAGCTCAAGAGCGGCATCGACCTTCATCGAGAGCATCTGCTGAGGGTCGGGCGGGTGCTTCGCGGCCTCGAAGTACCCCGCGGCGGCGACCATCGCCGCGTTATCCGTGCACAGGCTCATGGGCGGGAAGTAGGCGCTCAGCCCGTGACGCCCGGCGGCGGTCGCCATGCTCTCGCGCAGGCGCCGGTTGGCCGCGACGCCGCCCGCGATCACGATCTGCCGGGCGCGGAAGTGCAACGCCGCCTCGACCGTCTCCCGCACCAGGCAGTCCACCACGGCCTCCTGAAAAGACGCGGCCAGATCGGCGGTGAAGTGGGTTGATTGTTGCACATCATTGTTCTTTAGGATACGCACCAAGGCCGTTTTCAGGCCGGCGAAACTGAACTCAAAGCCATCCTTCGTGTCCGGCCGCGGCAGGTCAACAGCGTGCGGGTCACCGTCAGCCGCCGCACGCTCGATCGCCGGACCGCCGGGGTAGCCGAGGCCGAGGAGCCGCGCGGCCTTGTCGAGCGCCTCACCGGCGGCGTCGTCGCGCGTCCAGCCGACGCGCCGGTAGCGGCCGAGGTCCTCGATCAGCGCGAGATCCGAGTGCCCTCCTGAGGCGACCAGCGCGAGCGCCGGGAACTCCCGTGGCGCAGGCTCCGTTCCGCCCGCCGCCAGCAGGAACGAGGAGGTGATGTGCCCGGCGAGGTGGTTGACGCCCACCAGCGGCAGGCCTGTTGCGAGGGCGTAGCCCTTCGCGGCGCTCACTCCGACGAGCAGCGAGCCAACGAGCCCCGGCCCTCGGGTGACCGCCAGCAGCGCGAGGTCGCGCCAACCGACGAAGGCATCGCGCAGGGCGCTCTCCACGACCACCGTGATGAGCTCAGCGTGGCGGCGTGAAGCGACCTCGGGGACGATCCCGCCGAAGTGCGCGTGCATCTCTTCCTGGGAGGCGACGATGTTGCTGAGGATCTCGCGCCCGCCACGCACGATCGCCGCCGCGGTCTCGTCGCACGACGACTCAATCCCGAGCACCAGATCGGTATCACTCAACTGCAACCTGCAGGCCCCTCTCGCTCTTCCAGCGCTGCCATGCCTCATCCAGTCTCGCGCGGCCCTCATCGGTGCTGAGCTGCCGCACGCTCGCGAGGATCGCGTCCTCGCCGGTGTCCGAGTAGTAGCCCTTGCGCAGCCCGACCCGCTCGAAGCCCAGCTTCTCGTAGAGCGCGGCGGCGGGGGCGTTTCCCACACGGTACTCGAGGTGCACGACGTCCGAACCGACGCCGACGGCCGCGTCGAGTGCGGCGAGCACCAGCAACTCCCCCAGGCCCTGCCCGCGAGCATCCGGGTCCACCGCGAGAGTGCAGATATGCCCATGATCCATCACATGCCACAGGCCGATGAAGCCCGCGACAACGCCGCCCAACACGGCCACCAGGTAGATGCTGCCTGGCTGCCGCAGTTCGGTCGACAGCAGCGACCGGCTCCACGGGGTGGGGAAGCTCTGCGCCTCGATGCGCACGATGCAGTCGAGGTCCGCGAGGTCGGCGTGGCGGATCGTGACGGTGTCACGGCTCCCGGAGACGGCCGCGGCCATCAGCGTCACCCTCTCAGTCCCAGATCCACACCAAACTGCCGCTCGGCCTGCGATGCACGGGCGTAGCGCGGAGTGAGGCTCAGCGCAGCCTCCGTATTTGGCCGATCTGGACGCCCCTGGGCGATCTGCGCGATGATGGCCGCATCCGGATACTGCCGCTCCTCGCTCGCGATCTCGGCTGCAGGGAACTTGCCGCGTATCTGCTCGGCGAGCGCCACGGCTGCGTCGCCGGCAAACAGCTCCGGCGCGCGCCCCAGCAGCTCCTCAGCCGCCTGCAGCGCCTCCGGGAGCGTCACTACGCGCGTCGGCCCGGCCTCCTCAGCGATGCCGTCAGGCCGGATCCCCAGCGCTGTCGCGTAGAGCTCCTCCGCCCGCGCCCGCTGCAGCACGCAGACCGCCCGACCAGGCGCGGCGCATGCTCCGCTCGCGATCGCCTCCGGTGCGGAGATGCCGGCCAGCGGCAGGTGCAGTGCGTGTGCGAGCGCCTTCGCGAGCGCCACGCCCATGCGGACGCCGGTGAAGGAGCCGGGACCGACGCCTACCGCGATGGCGTCCAGCCCCGCATCGCGCGGGAGGCCGCCAAGCATCTCGACGATCTCAGGCGCGAGACGCTGGTTGAGGGTCATCTTCGCCGCAAATGAGCGCCGGCAGAGCACCTCCCCGTCGGACAGTAGGGCGATGCTGGCGAGCTTCGCTGATGTCTCGATTCCGAGTATCCTCATGGTTGCAGAGCGCGCACTGCGTTTGACGAGGCCGGGCCTTGGCCGCGGATGTCCAGCCGCCGCCCCTCCTCGGTGTACTCAATGCGCAGCTCGATCCGATCCTCCGGCAATGTGTCGCTGATAGTATCTGCCCACTCGAGCGCGACCACGCACTCGTCGGCAAGCTCCTCGATCCCGAGCTCCGCGAGGTCGGCGGCTCCTCCGAGGCGGTAGGCATCGGCGTGAGCGAGCGGGACGCGCCCCTGGTGGAGGCGCATGAGCACGAAGGTAGGGCTGGTGATGGCGCCCTGCGCGCAGAGGCCGTCGGCCAGGCCCTGCACGAACGTGGTCTTCCCGGCGCCCAGCGGCCCGATGAGCGCGATGAAGGTGCCGGGGCAGAGGAGTTCGCCCAACCGCCTCCCAAGCGCCATCGTCTCCTCAGGCGAGGCTGCGTCCACGACCAGTTCGGCGTAGTCGGCTCCGTTCGGGGCTGCCATCGTGCCGGGTATTTCGCGGTGGGGGCGCCCGGCTCCTTCCCCCTCCGCTAACGGCTCCTTGACCTGCCTCGGTGCCGCTGGCATACTCAAAGGCCCATGGTTACGATAGATGGCTCCTACGGTGAGGGCGGCGGACAGGTGCTGCGCACCAGCCTGAGCATGTCGGCGCTGCTTGGCTGCGAGCTGCGGCTGGAGAACATCCGCGCCGGGCGCGCGAAGCCCGGACTGGCGCCGCAGCATCTCGCGAGCGTGCGGGCGGCCGCCACGGTCTGCAGCGCCACGGTGCGCGGCGATGAGATCGGCTCGCAGGAGCTTGAGTTCCGCCCGGGCGTCGTCCGCGGCGGCCACTGGAAGTTCGCGGTCGGGACCGCGGGGGCGGCCACGCTCGTGCTGCAGACGGTCCTCCCGGCGCTGCTGTTCGCGGATGAGCCCTCTCACGTGGACATCCAGGGCGGCACGAACGTGCCGTGGAGCCCGCCACAGGAGTACGTAGCGCACGTCTTCCTGCCCGCGCTCGCGCAGATGAGGGCGCAGTTGGCGTTCGAGTGCCTGATGCCCGGCTTCTACCCGAAGGGCGGCGGGCGGATCGAGGCACGCGTGACGCCGGTGACGAGGGCGCTTCGGTCGCTCGACTGGCCCGAGCGGGGCGAACTGCGCTCGCTAAGCGCGTGGTCGGTGGCGGAGGCGCGCCTGCCCGCGCACATCGTGCGCCGGCAGATGGATGCGGCGCGTGAGGCGCTTGGCTCGGCGGGCCTGCGCACGCACGAAGCTCGCCCGGAGGCGCACTCGCCGGGGACTTCGTTGACGATCGCGGCCAGCTTGGAGCGCGGAATGGGCGGCTTCAGCGCGCTTGGAGCGCGCGGGAAGCGTGCCGAGGATGTCGGGCGCGAGGCGGGCGAGGAGGCCGCACGGTTCCTCGCGGGCCGCGCATCCGTGGACCGCCACCTCGCAGACCAGCTTCTCCTCTACGCGGCGCTTGCCGGCGCTGAGACGCGCTACGTCACCGAAGAGGTGACAGCGCACCTGCGCACGAATGCATGGGTGATCCAGCAGTTCCTTGACGTGGAGATAGCGATCAATGAGGCCACCGGCGAGGTGATCGCCGAGGGGGCGGGAATGCCTGCCGGTGGCGCCCGACGATGGTGAGGTGACTGCAATGAGCAGTGACGAACGCGTCCAGGACGATCAGCCGGGCGAGGCGGAGGCGCCACAGGAGCAGCCTGCGCAGGAGCCTGAGGAACCGATGGACGAGCCGGAGTACGCGCCGGGAGCGCCGGCACCGGACACGAACGTGTACGACATGCTGCGCGCGGCGATCGGGCTGTTCATCCAGGAGGGCTGGATCGCGCTGGGCCTGCAGCCGCGCTACGGCGCTGGCGAGACGCAGATGGACCTGCGCTGCGCGAAGGTCGCGATAGACACGACCCAGCTTCTCGTCGAGCAGCTTGGCGGCGAGGCGGATGCAACCGAGCAGCGGGAGTTCGAGCGCGCGCTGACCGACCTGCGCGTGAACTTCATGCGCAGGAAGGCGAAGGCCGCGGGGCAGTCCCAGTCCGCCGGCCAGTAGGCGCACAGGAATCGGAGCAGACAGGAGTCGCCATCATGAAGGCTTCGCCGAAAGACGTCGTCGCACTCGCCACCGTCAGCCGCGATGGCGTGACAGAATGCACGCACTTTGGCCGCGTCGCGATCTGTGACGTGAGCGGACTGCTTCTCGCCAGCGCCGGGAACGCGCAGGGCGAGCAGTTCTGGCGCTCGTCATCCAAGCCGATCCAGGCACTGAGCGTCGTCACCAGCGGCGCTGCCGATCAGTTCGAGCTGACGCAGAAGGAACTCTCCGTCTGCTGCGCATCGCACTCAGGCTCAGCGGAGCACCGCGAGACCGTGAGCGGCATCCTCGCGAAACTTGGCCTGACCGAAGCGGATTTCGACTGCGGTGTGCACTGGCCGGGCGATGCGGAGGAGCGTAACCGGCTCGTCTGTGCGGGCGAGGAGCCGTCGCCGATGCACAACAACTGCTCCGGCAAGCACTCCGGAATGCTCGCGACCGCGAGGGCGCTCGGCGTGCCCACGGAGGGCTACCTCGACTTCGAGCACCCGGTGCAGCGCATGATCGCGCAGAACCTCTCGCTGCTCTCGGGGGTGCCGGAGGAGCAGTTCAAGCTCGGCCGGGACGGCTGCGGAGCGCCCACGGTCGCGATGCCGCTGGCGGCGATGGCGCGGGCGTTCGCGCGCCTCGCGATGCCCGACGACCTGCCCGACGGGCTGCCTGAGGCCGCGCGACGGGTCTGCGACGCGATGGCGGCGGAGCCGGTGATGGTGAGCGCGCGCGGCTCGTTCAACACGGAGCTTCTGCGCCTTGGCGGCGGGGAGATCGTGGCGAAGGGAGGCGCGGAGGGGCTCTTCTGCATGGCCTCGCGCAGCCGCGGGATCGGGATCGCGATCAAGACCTCCGACGGCTCGAGCCGCGGGCACGCGCCGGCGATCATCGCTCTCATGCGCAAGATGAAGATCGAGGTGCCCGAGGAGCTTGCGGAGCGCTTCGAGCGCGTGCCTGTCACGAACTGCCACCGCGACACAGTCGGCTACGTGGAGGCGGCGGAGGTCGACCTGGTGATGAAGGCGTGAACGGCGGCAACGAAAGCGACGAAAGAAACGAAAGCAACGACAGGGAACGGCAGCACTGATGAGACGCCCTTGCCACGAAGGGGACGCCGATGAAGCTTACGGTCGGGCTGATCGGATGCGGGGAGTTCGCGAAGCTGCACCTCGACGGGCTGGTGCGATGCGCGCAGGTCGGCCAGGTGATCGCCGCCGACCCCGACGAGGCGGCGCGCGAGGGCCTCTACCGGCGCTACGGGATCATCCAGCGCACGGAGGCCGACTGGCGCGCGGTCGTCGATCACGAGGCGGTGGACGTGGTGGATGTCGTCACGCCGCATGACAGCCACTGCGAGATCACTGTGGCGGCTCTGCAGGCGGGCAAGCACGTGATCTGCGAGAAGCCGATGGGCCGCACGCTCGCCGAGGCCGACGCGATGCTCGCCGCGGCGCAGGAGGCCGGGAGGCGGCTGCTGATCTCCATGCCGCAGCTCTACTATCCGGCGGTGCGGCGCGCGAAGGAGGTCCTGGACTCCGGCGAGATTGGGCGGCCGTTCCTCGCGGATTTCGCGGTCTACGATGACGAGTTCGTGCGCATGAGCGACCCGGAGCACTGGAAGGGCAGCATCGAGCGCGCGGGCGGCGGCGTGCTGATCGATGCGGGCAGCCATCCGCTTTACCTGCTGCTGCACCTCTTCGGGCGCCCGCGGACGGTGAGCGCGATGTGCCGTTCGCTGCTGATTGACATCGAGGGCAAGGGCGAGGACACCGCGGCGGTCGCGCTCGACTTCGGCGAGGGGATGATGGCGAACCTGCTCGTCACATTCGCCGACCACGGCGAGCGCTACCGGGCGGAGCGGCGGGTGCTCTGCGAGCAGGGCGCGCTGCTGATCCGCGACATGCCCGAGGACGAGGTGCCGCTGGCGCTCCTGCAGGGCGAGGACTTCTCCCCCATCCGCGTGCGCAACCCGCTCTACGTGCACCCCTACGGCATGGAGGCGATGATCGAGGACCTCTTCGACGCCATCGTGGAGGAGCGTGAGGCGCTCGCGGAGACGCAGCTTGCGTACGACACGCTGCGGGTGGTGATGGCCGCATACGACTCCGAGCGCGAGGGGCGGCGCGTGGAGTTGGAGGACACCGGGGCTTCGTGAGCAGCAAGAAATCGTCACTTTACATGGCTGACTTGGAGGTATCTTAATCCAGACGCTCAATCTGCACGCGTTCGCACATAGCCTGACCAGGGAGGTATTACGATGCTGTCGCCAGACAGACGTGGCTTCACGCTGATCGAACTGCTCGTCGTGATCGCGATCATCGCGATCCTTGCGGCCATCCTCTTCCCGGTCTTTGCGAGAGCGCGGGAGAAGGCCCGCCAGACTTCGTGTCTCAGCAACATGAAGCAGATGGGGCTGGCAGTACTGATGTACTCCCAGGACTATGACGAGAGCCTTCTTCACTACCGGTACGTGCGAGGTGGACCCTCGGAGTATAGCTGGTACGAGCAGATTCAGCCGTACATCAAGAACCAGCAGATCCTGGTGTGCCCGAGCGTGCACGGTTTCATTATCACCTATGGCTGGAACTACTATTTCCTCGGCATCCCCGGCTCCTGGGGAACGTCCACTGAGGCGGCTCTGTACCAATCTGAGGTGAGCCAGCCCGCCTCCACCGGCTGCATCTTTGAGTCGAAGGGCATCCGCCTCGTCTATCCGCCGCTTCTGCCGACGTGGCTGCCACTGGCGCAGCAGTATAATGAGCCGAAGATACACAACGGGGGCTCCAACGTCGCCTTCCTCGATGGCCACGCGAAGGCGCTGTCATACAACGATACGATGTCGCCGACGGTCGTTGACACCCTCTGGCGGGCGAAGAGGTAGCCGCCTCGCCTGTGCTACTGCGGGAGGGCCAGTCCTTCCTGGGGCTGGACCTCCCGCGTCAGATCGCGATCCCCGAGCACCTCGCCGCCGCGGATGATGCGGATGCGGCCCGCGACCTCGCCCTCAGTGGCGAAGCTCACCTCGATCGTGCGGTCGCCCGCGATGAGCCGCGCGCCCACCAGCCCGTCGCCCTCGATGCGCTCGACGGGGTCCATCGCCATAGGCTCCGCCTCGCCCGCCGCGTCACCGACCTGCAGCACGTGCAGGAAGTCCTGCTGGGCCGACGGCTGTGGCGCGCTGACCTCGATGCGCCCCCAGCCCATCATCTCCGTCAGCTCCACGCCCGGCGGCACCGGCCAGTTCCGCCCGCCGCACATGAACTGCTGCCCATCGCCGCCGACCGGCGTCAGCACCGCATCCGCGGGCAGCAGCGTGCGGCAGAAGAGCCGCCCCTCGCCCTGATCGGCAGCAACGGTCATTCCGTCGATCCGCGGCTCGCGCGCGGTGTGCAGCAGCCAGCGCTTCGTGTACTCGGGCTGCGTCGAGCGGACGCGGTCGAAGATGACGAAGTGATCGGGGTAGACGAAGACCATCTGCCGCACGCACTGCTCGCACTTCTCCGCGCGATAGCCCCCCGTAGCGTCGCCCGCCACGTAAGTGAACTGATCGTTCGTCTCGAAGGCGACGACCTCGGAGCCCTTCGCGAGATACTGCCCGCCCTCCTGGACATGGACGGTCCCGTTCCAGTACTCCGAGACCTCCTCGCCGGGCATGTCGATGAGCACGCAGTTGTGCGCGACGGTCTGCGCGTAGTAGTTCTGGAGGTGCTCACCGGCGTCCTCGTTCGCCCGGGTGCCGCTGTCGACAGTCTGGAAGCCGCGATGGTAGATCCAGAAGTTCAGGTTATCGAAGTGCCGGTGCTGGCTGAGGACGCCGCCGGCGTTGAAGAGCGCGAAGGTGTCCTCGGGCCCCGGTCCCGAGCGCATGAAGATCTGCCCCATGCCCTCGAAGTGGCGCGCGTGCGGGAGGTCGCCGGGGTCCATCGGCGGCGGGGCCTGCTCCATGCGCATGAGCAGGAGCGGGTGCGCGCCCCAGCGCGAGGTGGAGTAGCCGCCGGTGAACATGGTCTCCCGCAGGTGCCTCATCAGCGCCACCCACTCCGGACGCGTCTCGGAGTAGAAGTGCATCATCTGCGCGATGTGCTGGGGCATCAGCCAGGTGGAGATCTTGTTGTCGGTGTGGTAGGCGTCTCCGTAGCCGAACTCAAGGCCGCCGGGGAGGTAGTTCCACATGACGTAGTTGGCGAAGAGCGCCACGTGCGGCCACTGCTCGGCGAGGTTCTCGCCTGTGGCCGACTCCCAGGAGAGGAGGAAGTTGAACTCCGCGAAGGGGTACGCGGCAAGGGCATAGCCGAGCGTGGGCGAGGCCGAGCCACCGTCATCAGCGGCGGCGTTCCGGCGGTGCTCGAGGAGTTGGATGTAGAGGTCGTGGCCGCGCACGAGGTAGTCGAGGGCGCGCTCGTCATCCACGCCGGCGTCGAGCATCGCGAGCCCCGCGTACCACATGAGGCTCGGCGTCCCGTAGAAGCCCGTGGTGATGCCGCTGCGGTTCACGGGCGAGACCTGCGGCACGCCCAGGCTCGACACGCCGCCGGGCAGGACATCGCGCAGGTGATCGAGCATCCGCCGCCCCCACTCGACGCGCCACTGCTCGGGCATCTCTTCGAAGATCCAGTCATACGCGGCCAGCGCGGTCATGCGACTGTAGGAGTACCAGTTGACCGACTGCCCCGCCGCCACGCATGCGTGGTAGTGCTCGAGGCTGCGATCCAGCAGATCGCGCGTAAGCTGCAGGTAGCGGTCATCGCCGGTCAGCTTCCAGACGAAGGCGACATTCGTCACGATGTCACCGTAGTCCTTGACCTCAAGCTCCTCCGGGAGGCCATCGGCCTGCGCCTTGAGGCGCGCGTAGTGCTCGGCCATCGTGCCCTCAGCCCGAGCACGCACGGCAGGCCACTGGTCCTCGTTCAGGAACACGCGCGGGCGGTCGGCGCGAATGCGGCTCACCCACTCCGGGCGCTCCTGCGCGCACGCCTGTAGCGCAGTGCTGGTGAGCAGGATGAGCGTGATGACCGGCGTGCTCCACCGCATGGAGGTCCCTCTCCTTCTACCAGCGATACACCCACAGGTGCGTTCCCGACCCGAAGTACACGCCCTGATCCGTGAGCGCGAGGCCGCAGGAGATGGGGCCCTCGGGCTCCGCTACGCTCGTGATCTCGCAGGTCGCCGGGTTCACGCGGTAGATGCACGTTCGGGTGAGGCCGTAGGCCATCCCGTCGGAGTGCGTGGCGAGGGCGGCCCAGTGCACCCAGCCTGATGGCACCCTGCCGCTCCCGAGGATCTCCCCCGTGGCCGGATCGAGCACGCAGATCCTGTCGCCCTTGACCGCGGCCACCAGCCTTCCGCCGGCCATCGTGAGGCCCGCGACGCCCTGCGAGCCCTCGACCGGAGCCACCTGCCAGACGATCCGCTTCTCCCGCGGGTCCCAGGCGAAGATGACGCCCTCGGCGGCGGTCGGGGTGGAGCCGCCTCCGCCAACGATGCTCGTGCCGCCGAGGATCAGGCCGGTGTCGGGATCATACGTGAGCGCGGTGATCGACTGGTCGGGGACGAGGTTGCGGTAGTTCGCCACGACCTCCCAGCGCTCCGGGTCGAAGACCGCCATCGCGCCGCCGAGCTGCCCGTAGTCGGGGGTGCTGCCGATGTAAAGCAGCCCGTCCGGGCCAACGGTCGTGGAGTGCGGGCGGCAGTGCCCGTCGCCAAGCGGACCGAAGCCGCGCGGATTGCTGCCGGCCTCCGTGCCGAAGCTCCATGGCTGCGAGGGATCGTACACCGAGAGGTAGGAGCCGGGGTAAGCGGACACGTAGAGCAGTTCGTGACGGACCGCCATCGAGTAGATCTCGCCCCCGGCAGTGGTGGGGTTGCCGAGCTGCTCGTTCCGGCCGGTGACAGGATCGTGGCGGAACATCACGAGCGGGATGATGCTCGAACCGTAGATGCTCCCGTCGGGACCGTTGGCCACCATGAAGAGCCTGCTGGCAGGCGCCTCGTAGCGGGCCTCGTACCAGGTGGCCTCCTCGGTATCGCGGTTGACCAGGGCGTAGCGGCCGTCCGGCTGGAAGACGCCCAGCACCCGCCCGTCCTCCATCGGCTGCTTCTCCCACCGCCCGATCTCCTCGTCGGCCACGGCGATGCTCTCGCCGTTCCACAGGCGGTGCCAGCCATCGTTGTCCCAGTAGTGGACGGTGCGGTCCTGCGCGCGGTAGATCCGCCCCCACGCCGTCCAGCCCTCGGGGAGCATGGAGCCGCGCTGGCGCTGCTCGTCGGTGCGGACGGAGTGGAACTCGCCGGTGCGCGGGTCAAGCGCGATGAGGTCCCAGTCATCGGTGCCGATGCCGGCGTAGACCCAGCCATCGGCTCCGGCGAAGATCGGCCGCGCATAGGTGCCGGTGGGCGTGAACGAGCCGTGGGTGCGGACCTCGCCGGTGCTGATCTGATACGCCAGCACCTGCGCGTTCGGGTAGGTGCCGCCGTAGATCGCGTCGTCGCCGGCGGCGAGGCGCCAGATGACCGTCTCTGTGTCGGAGAGGTCGGCGACGTGGAAGAGGCCCCTCTCCGGGGTGGCCGGATCGAACGCCCAGAGCGCCACCCCCGGCTCGGCGCCCGCTACCCCGAGGTAGACGCGGCCGTCGGGGCCTGCGATAGAGTTCCACGCGCCGAGGCCCTCGGGGAGGTCGTAGCGGCTGACCGCGCCGGTAGCAGGGTCTATCTGCAGCAGGAAGGTGATCTCACCGCTGGCGGCCATGTGCGCGTAGATTTTTGTCATGCGCCCGTCGGCGTCCGGCCCGACAAACGCCGTCATGACGTTCGCCTGACGCACCGGCGTCCCGAGGTCCACGAACTCGCCGGCGCGCCCGATGCCGCAGAGCATCAGCACGAGCGGCGCCGCGCAGACGGCTGCGCGCATGCTCATGGCGCGATCTCCCTCATCGTGCTCAGTGGCTCCACCACCTCCGCGAGGCCGACCGCCCCGTAGGCGAGGTAGCGCCACTCATCGCCATCAGGGTGGCCCTCGCCGATGACGGTGTCCATCGAGGCGGGCGAGTGCGGCGACGCCATGCGGTAGATGCCGCGCGCCATCCCCGCCAGGGCTTCCGGTGCGGGCTCGATCTGCGAGTAGTAGTAGGCCACCGCGCTGAGCGTGACCGCGCTGCGGCCGCCTGAGGCATACCACCAGCCGCGCGTGTTCAGCGCGGACGGAAGCAGCGTCGCCTTCATGCGCTGCGCGAGGTCCGCGCGCAGGGCTGCGTCGTCAATGAAGTAGTGCGCCCACTGAGCCGCCTCTCCGGAGACGCTGACGGCGCTCGGCACATCGCGGAGGTACCAGCGCGCATCGGCGATCGCCATCTCGCGATCCTCCGGGCGCCCGGTGATGGCCTGCCAGGCGGAGGTAGACGCCAGCGAGCATGACCCGACCCATGGGAAGGACTTGTCTGAGCGGAAGGGCGCCTCGCGCGTGCCCTCGCCTCCGACCTGGCTGAATTGCTCATGGAAGATCCAGCCGACGGTGATCGTTCCGTCCGGGAGCCGGAAGCTCTCGCGGTAGTCGAAGTAGGCCTGCAGCGAGTCGAGGTAGGCCTGGCGGCGCGCTGCCGGAACGTAGCCCACAAGCCTCGCCATGCCGATGGCGATCTCGCCGCCGTCCGCGACGTAGCAGGCCTCGCCGCGGCTGGTGATCCCGTAGCCCATCCGGTAGCCGCCGTCTTCGCGCTGCATAGCGATCTCATTGTCGCCCCAGCGGATCGCAGCGTTGAGGTACGCGCGCTTGCCGGTCATGTCGTACATCGCCAGCAGCGCGCGAGCGGCGCGCTCATCCACGAAGCCCGGGCCGGTGATCACGCCGTCCGGCCCCTGCATCTCCACGAAGAAGTCGCAGACGCGGGTCAACATGCCCATCGCGTCAACGCGCACTGCCATCCTGTCGGCGCCCGCGGACCCGCCCGATACGGTCGCCACGATCTGGTAGTCGCGCACGTCGAACCTGTCGGCCGGCACACGGAGCTCGACGGTCTGCATGCCGCCAGTGAGGTTCACCGACGTCCGGTCGCCGACCACCGGCCCGCCATCGCCCTCTGCGACCGCAAGCTCCACCTCCGCCTCGCAGCCGTCGACTGGCGCCGCGAGGTGCACCGTCGCGTCCATCACCGCGCGCCCGTTGACGACCGTGAATTCCGGCTCGACGTCCACGACGCGCGGCCGGCGGGCCATGTAGTCGGCCATCATCAGCGCCATCGAGCGCAGCCGCGGCACCGCGAGCAGATCGCTGCCGTCCAGCGCGAGGAAGCCGATCGTCGCGCCCGCAAGCTCGCCGCCATGCGCCTGCACGATGCCCGCGACCGTCCCGCCATCGTTGCGCGCGAGAAGCGGCCACACGCGCGCGGTGCGGCTCGGCGACATGATGACGCGATCGTAGGCGGGTCCGCTCCCGGTCGGCACCTCGATCGCCCAGCCGCTCTGGCGGCGCACTCCGCCGCTCTCGGCGACCGCGGCCAGCGCCTCGCCCTCGAAGCGCTCCGCGTCGTCGAAGAGCGCCACCAGCGGGTTCTGCTGGTCCGGAGGCAGCTTCACGAGGGCGCCGTAGGCGTCGGCAGTGGCGGAGATGATCTCGCGCCGGCGAGGCACGACGTCTCGCGAGGGCGGCTCGAACTGCCAGCGCTCCACGTCATCGAGCATGAAGCTGTGCGGGCCGCCGCCGACCATTCCGCGGGTGATGCCGAAGCTGAGGGTCTCGAGGCGCTCGGGGTGGAGGTAGTCGCCCTCATCACCGCGGTCCTCGGTGGCGTAGGAGAGGAAGTGCGGGATGAAGATCGTGTGCTCCTGCCACTCCTCCGTCAGCGGAATGACGTACTTCCAGCGCGAGCCATCTGCCTCGTTCATCTCCAGGCCGATGCTGGTCGTGGCGGCGTCCCCGCGGATGCGGAAGTGCAGGAGGCTGAAGCCCGCATCGCCTGTGTCGGTCATCGGGAGGTCCACGTACTGCCACTGCTGCAGGTCGTCGAGGCTGGCGCGCAGCATGCGACCGCCCTCATCGCCGACGATCTCCACCGCGAAGTGCCCGTCCTCGCCGCCCTGTGCAACGACCTCCGGGCCGGCGGCGTCGAAGTCCGCGATCACCCGCACCTCGCCCGGCGGCTCAGTCGGGATGGAGACCTGCTGCCAGCCTCCAGGGCCGCTATCGAGCGGCCTGCTGAAGGGCAGGCCGCCCAGCAGCAGCGCTCGTCCACCGGCTCGGAGGTACCCGGCCAGCACCTCGTTCCCCTCGGCGGGGTAGCTCCCAAGGGTGGAGACGACCAGCAGGTCAACGCGGTCGGGGGTCAGCAGGGAGGGATCGAGCAGCTCATCGGTGGTGATCGTGGCGACGTCGTAGCCGGCCTGGGTCAGCAGCGCAACTACATCGGCAGGCTGCGCGGCAAGGGCATCTTCGCTCAGCGGAGCATCCCACACGCGCACCGTCTGCGCGCACAGCGGCGCGGTCGTCAGCGCCAGAGTCAGCAGCAGGGCAACGCGTACTCGCATCGCGGCCTCCCGGGCGTCTTCGTGCTTCATAGACGCACCGGGGTTCCGCACGAGCCGTGGCGTGACCTCTCCACGGGTCGTCAGGGCTCAGTGCCGGGCACGGGAGTCGGCTCCAGCGGCTCGATGTCCTTGAAGGTGATGCGATACTGCGTGTGCTTCTCGGCTTCCTGGAGGATCTTGTCCCCCATCTCCTCGGCGCGGGCCGGGTCCGAGTGCAGATCGCGCGTGTACTGCCAGTACTCGTCGGGATCGATTCGCGCCGCAGCCAGCTCATCAGCGGTCTTCTCAGCGAGCAGGTGCTGGGCCTCCGTCGGGTCCGCATTGGGCCCGAGCGCCTTCCCGAGCGCGGCCGCCGCAATCACGAGCTTCGCGGAGACGCGAATGTAGAGCTCCTCGGTCAGCTCAACGTACTCGGTGACGCCCTGAGCATCGAGGCGTGCCTGCGCGCCCTCAATCACGGCCCTATCGGCGCCGGATGCTCCCTCCGGGGAGCGACCGCTCACGGCCTCGGCGGGGTCGGCGCCCTCAGGAGCCACCCCAGCACTCCCGAGAGGCGCACGCTGCTCGTCAACGACGCGGTACTCAGGGCGGTAGCGAGGTGCGTCCTTCGGCGTCAGGAACGCCCAGGTGAGGATGGTTCCGGTGATCAAGCCGGCGATGATCGCGATGATGGCGAAAAGTCGGTCTTTGGGGTTACGCTGCTCATCCATGCTCCTGAGTATACGCAGCGACCGGCAGCGGTGTCAAAGGGCGCCGCAGTGCATGCGCACCCGCGGATTGCCCGTGAAGCCGCAGTCCTGCGCCCGCATATGATCTGCGAAGACGAAGAGGAGGTTGGGCTGGCGATCGGGCATGGTGTGGCCTCCGGTATGTCGTTCCGTGGCGCGGGCGCTCTTTCACCGCCCGCGCCACCGTTCCCTCCGCCGTGTGCGGCCGCCCACGCCACGAAGGAAGGTCCCGCCTTCGCCGCGGGGAACCTTCTCCGTGCTGCAACCACCACCTGACACAGTGGGGCGATATTGTCATGTCTGATCTGACGCAACAGCTTAAGGAGTTCGCGAGGTCCGCCTCGGCAGACCTCGTCGGCATCGCCACGCCCGATCGCTTCGAAGGCCTGCCCGCACGTGAGAACCCGCTCTCCATCTTCCCCGAGATGACCGCCGCCATCGTCATCGGCCGGCGCATCACCCGCGGGACCCTCCGGGGCATCGAGGAGGGCACCAACCTCGCGCTCTACGACAACTTCGGCTACTCCTGGCTCGATATGCAGTTCGTGGCCGCCAGCACCTTCAAGGTCACCGAGTGGATCGAGGACCAGGGCTGGGAGGCGGTGCCGATCTTCCCGTTCCCGACCGAGGCCTATCCGCAGGGGATCGCGGTCCGTGAGGGCGCGCCCGCGCCGAATGTCTACCCGGACATGGAGAAGATGGCGGTCGCCGCCGGGCTCGCCGAGATGAGCTACGTGCGCCTCGCGCTCACCCCGGAGTTCGGCCACCGCCAGCGCTGGCAGATGATCCTCACCGACGCGCCGCTTAAGGCAGATCCGCTGCTCGAGGAGAACCTGTGTGGCATGTGCATGCGCTGCGTGGAGATCTGCCCGCTCGGCGCCATCAGCACCGAGAGCGAGGAGACGATGGTGATCGCGGGCCGCGAGTGCACCGTCGCGAAGATCGACTACGCGAGGTGCCGCCGCTGCCAGAACGGCGCCCGGCCGAACCGCTATCACCCCGCAGGCGCGCCGGACCGCCTCGGCGCCATCTGCATGCGCACCTGCATGCAGGCACTGGAGGATGCCGGCAAGCTCACGACCGAGTTCGCCCACCGTTTCCGCACGCGCGAGCCATGGGCGCTCGGCCTCGCCGGTGAGCCGATGCAGGTCAAGGCCGGAATCTCCGCCGCCGGCTCCGGCTGCGGCGACCCCGACGGATCGAAGGCGGCTCGCGAGGAGGCGCAGCCATGACGCTCACCTCTCAGCAGGTGAAGGAGTTCGCCTACTCCGCCGGCGCAGATCTCTGCGGGATCGCGAACATGGAGCGCTCCGAAGGCGCGCCGGAGCAGATGGATCCGCGCTACATCTTCCCCGGCGCGAGATCGGCCATCGTGCTCGGCCGCCGCATCCCCCGCGGCGTCTACCGAGGCATCGAGGAAGGCACGCACTGGAGCAACTACACCTTCTACGGCTATAACCGCCTGAACACGCTGATGCTCCCGACGGCCCAGTACGATACCGCCTGCTTCGTCGAGGACCACGGCTTCGAGGCGACGCCGGTCTACCCGGGCGTCTCCGAGGCTGAGCCGCAGGGCAAGCGCCTCCGCGAGGGCCAGCCTGCCCCCACCGTCTACCCACACATCCGCATCGCGGCGGTCGCCGCGGGCCTCGGGGAGATGGGCTGGTCGAAGGTCTTCCTGTCGCCACAGTTCGGCCCGCGCCAGCGCCTGTGCATGATCCTGACGGACGCCGAGCTTGAGCCCGATCCGCTGGTGAAGCCCAACTCGATCTGCAACCTGTGCATGGCCTGCGTTGAGGACTGCCCCGGCCACTGCATCCCGCATATCAAGGAGGGCAAGGTCGTCGAGATCCAGATCGAGGGCACGACCTACCGCTGGGGCGATGTGCACATGGGCAAGTGCACCCTCACACACCACGGGCTGAACAAAGAGGCCTCGCCCTTCCTCGCGAAGGACTGCCCGGGCCTGCACATGCCCGTGGCGGAGCAGGACTGCTCCGAGGAGGAGGCCTACAAGCTCACCCATGCCATCGGGCGGGCGACGTGGCGGAAGACGCCGGAGTTCCCGACCGGCCACGTGCTCGACTACGCCTACACGATGCTCAACGGCGTGGGCTACTACGCGGTCTGCGGCGCCCGCGGCTGCGTACGGGCCTGCTTCATGAGCAAGGGCCCGGCCGGCGCGCCTGACCGCAAGTTCCACAACGAGTTCCGCAAGAAGCCGATGTGGACGCTCAGCCCCGAGGGGAATGTTGGGGTTAAGGGCGAGGAGTGACCGTCAACCGGCATGAGCCGACGTCTCCGTGAACGCGATCCTGTAACGTGTGTGGCGATCGTGGCGGATATGCTCACGAAGCGAACTGCATACTATGCTGCCATGTCACACCCAGTGCGTATCAGTCGTGACATAGAAGGTGGCGACGACGATGGGTGCAGTCAGGCGGGTCGGGGTAGTTCTCCTGGTGCTGTTAGTCTGCAGCGCGGCGTGGGCGGGGAAGCTTACTGTGCGGGTCACGGATGGCGGAGCGTCGGTGGGCGGCGCGACGGTCCAGGTTCAGCCTGCCGGCGTCACAGGCACGACCAATCCGGCAGGCAAGTGGGCCGACACCGTGCCGGCGGGTGCCCAGCGCGTGATCTGCTAGAAGGAGACCGGCGGCGTGCTCAAGGGCGGAATCGTGAACACCACGATGCCCGCAGGCAACCACGACATCACAGTGCCGATCGTGGATGCGTTCTGGATCCAGCGCTACTTCCCGCACGCAGTGGGCAATGCGTGGCAGTACCGGTACACGCGCACGAAGGCTGACGGGACGGTTGAGCACGAAACCCGCCGCGAGCGCTGCGACCGCGCGGTCGTGGTCGGTGGCGAGGCCGCGATCGTCTGGGTAACCACAGAGGACGGCTCTCCGGCGTGGGAAGAGACCCGTTCGTGCAACGGCGTCACAGGCTTCTCGATGTATGATCAGGGAAGCGGAGCCGATAGCCTCAAGTATGAGCCTCCTCTGCGCTGCGGCCCCCTGATGCCGGTCGGATACGAGTGGGTGTCCCATGCGGTTGCGCACCATGGCGACGGCACGCCCGATACGCCCATGACCTTCCGCTGCAAGTTTGAGGGATATCAGAACGTGACCGTGCCCGCCGGCGCATTCCCCAACTGCGCCCGCCTCCGGGTCACCTTCGAGGGCGGCGGGGAGACGAACCGCATTATGGTCTGGATGGCGCGCAGCATCGGCATCGTGCGGGAGATGGAGCAGACACCCGACAGCCGCAACGAGAAGCTGTTGGAGGAATACTCCATCCGTGGACTGCCGCTGCGGCCGATCCGGCCGATCGGCCCGCTCGTGCCCGCACCGCGACTGTAAGCTGTCAACACGGTGAAGCAGACGGAGCGCTGCCATGACTGAACGCGAACGGAAGCTGCGCGAGCACATCGCAGTCTGCCATGCCCGCGCGAAGACGCACCTTGGCGCAACCGACGCCGACGTCGAGCGCGGGATGGAGTTCCACCGCGAATTGCTGGTCTGCGACAGCTTCACGCTCCCGTGGAGCATCGCGTCCAGCGCGGGCATAGCGCGCATCAACCGCGCAATTGAGGAGCACTGGTCGGCGGCGGAGATTGCCCAGCTTCGTCTGGACGTCCACGCCGCCGACTGCGCACTCGACGAGGAGGCTGCGCGCCTGCACGAGGTGCTCTTTGAGGCCGCGGGAGTGGACTGCACGGTCATCAACGCCGGGCCCGGGCCGGGGCTGCAGTATGCTCTCCGCGGCATCGCGCGCTTCCAGCAGGTCATTGACGGCCTGCGCGAGCGCTGGACGAAGGCCATCGAGGCGCAGCACGTTCGCGACGCGTTCGCCGACGGCCGGCGGGCGATGATGTTCTCGGCCAACAACCCGCCGGCCGACACCGGCTTCGCGGACGGCTTCGAGCAGCTCCAGTGGCTCGACTGGTTCCAGCGCATCGGCTTTCGGATGATGCATCTGACCTACAACCGGCGCAACTTCGTCGGTGACGGCTGCATGGAGGTCAACGAGGGCGGGCTCTCCGCCTTCGGCTACGACGTCGTCGCGCGGATGAACGAGCTTGGCATCGTGATAGACACCCCGCACACCGGCCGCCTGACCACCCTCCAGGCGGCCGAGGCCTCGCAGGCGCCGATCGCGGCCTCGCACACAGTCTGCCGCGCGGTGAGGGACCATCGGCGCGGGAAGGACGACGAGCAGATCCGCGCGATCGTCGATGGTGGCGGCTACATCGGCATCACCTGCGTGCCGGTCTTCCTGCGCGAGGGCGGCGGCACGATCGTGGACCTGCTCGATCACGTCGAGCACGCGATCAAGGTCGGCGGCATAGACCACGTGGGGATCGGCACCGACAATGGCTACGTGGCGCCGCCGCCGGAGGAGCCGCAGATGCTGCCGATGCCCGCCGGGCGAGGTCACTGGTGGTCACACTGGCTGCCGGGCACGCTCGGTGGCGGCAATGACGAGGATCGCAACGGGAGTCTGAGCTGGGTCTGCTGGCCGTACTTCACGGTCGGGCTGCTGATGCGCGGCTACAGTGAGGAGCAGGTGGCGAAGATCGTGGGCGGCAATGCACTGCGGCTGTTCGAGGAGGTCGCTCGGGCGGCCAGGGGAACGGCCACCTAACGGGATTCGGACCTCGTCCGACAGGATGTGCTCGCTGCGCTCGCACAGCAGGTAACGGCAGACGGCGTTTCAGGGGAACGGAGGCTGCTTGCCGCGCCTCTTTGCCGTACACCTTCCCAGCCGTCGCCGTATCCTGTGCCGTTGCCGTCAATCCTGTCCGGCGGAGCCGGTCCTGTTGCAGTGCCGTCGTCACTCGCCCAGCGTGATCTCGATCTCCACAGGCTCCGGGCCGTAGATCGTCATCGGGGGCCCGCCGGTCCAGCCGTCCTGCGCCGGATGGACGAAGTACTCAACGCCCGGCACCAGGTGTTCGAATCGCGCACGACCCTCGGCGTCCGTCAGCGCCCCATCCACCTGAACCACCAGCCCCCCCGGAAGCTGCGCATCCATCAGGGTTCGCATATCCTGCGGATCGAGTTGCACCTGCACGCCCTCGACCGGTTGCCCATCCGCACCGCGGATGGTGGCGATGATCATGCCAGGCGCGGCGAGCTGAATGGTCGGCTCGAACGCGATGGTCGGATCCACCGGCTCCGCCCAGGCGCCACTGCCGTCCGGCGCCGCCGCGATGATGGTCACGATCTCCTCATCAGTGCCGATCCGCTTCAGCTCGAAGAGACCCTCGGCGTCGGCCTCGTCTCGCACGGTCGTCCAGTTGACGCCGTTCGCGCTCACGACGATTGCGCCGACGACGGGGTTGCCCGCCGCGTCAATCACTCGCCCGCGCACGGTCATGCCCGCGGGCGCGATGATGAATGGCCCGATCTCTGCCGTCTCGCCCGGCGCAAGCTCGACTACCGGCATCTCAGTCGCGCGCGGCTGCAGCGTCACCGAGCGGTGCTGCCATGATGGCGCTATCTCCAGCGACACGTTCGGCGGCAGCGGCCCTGCGCGCAGGCGCCCGTCCGCATCGGTGCTCATCCGCAGCGGCAGCTCCGGGTAGTAGACGTACTGGCCGTGGGAGATCGCCCGGAACTGGATGCCCTCAAGCGGACCGCCGTTCTGATCCTGCACATCGGCCTCAACGAAGCCACCCGCTTCGAGCCTGATCGTGAGCGCATCCTCCGCCTCGGCGTCGAAGTGGGCCATGCCTGCGAGCCCGCGCTCGACCTCCTGCACGACGACAATGACCGGCGGCGGCAACTCCGCCATCGGCGTAGGCGGGTTCTGGCGGCCGTACAGCAGCCTCGCCTGCCCCTGCTCATCAGTCAGGACCGGCTCGATCATCTCCGGCGAACCATAGCGCTCGCCTGCATCCCACCAGACGCTCGCTCCCGGCACGGGCTGCCCGTCGGGCCCGAGCACGGTCAGCACGATCGTCTTCTTGCGCAGCAGCGCGAAGTCCACGCGCTCGCGGACGTCATCGGTCGCCACCGTGACCTCCTGCTGAGACGGCTCAGCGCCGCGAGCGTCTACGGGTGGCGCCATCCACTGCAGGCTGTGCGTGCCCGCGGGTATTCGCAGTTCGTACCGCCCATCCTCATCGGTCTGCGCGCGATTCTGCACGCCCGTGTCCCCCACGAGGATGACGGTGGTGCCCGCGACAGGCTCGCCGGTGTCCTGCCACGTCACCCGCCCGCGCACCAGCGCGCCTGTGCTCAACTGGAAGTCGATGCCCTCAGCGCGTCCGCCCGCCGGCACAGTCACACTGTCGCGCGAGGTCGCCATCAGCCCCTCAGGCGGCTGCGGCATGACAACGAAGCTGCCACCGGCGAGCCCGCCGATTTCGTAGCGGCCATCCGCATCGGTGACCGCGTTACTCCAACTGATCGGCGGCTGCATCGCGACAGCACTGACCGCCACGCCCTCCACCGGCTGCCCCTCATGCGTCACGCGCCCGGCGATGAAGCTCTGCGGGTGCATCGTGAGCGTGATCTCCTCCGCCTCGCCGATGACAGGCCAGTCGTCCTCCTCGGTGACCATGACCGACGCGAAGCCCTCGCCCTCGGTCTGCAACGCGGCCCGCGTGCCTGCCGGCAGGCCACCGATGGTGAAGCGGCCCTCGGCATCGCTGACGGCCTGGGGCGCGCCCTCCCAGGTGATCATCCACGCCCCCGGCTCCTCGTTGCCTCCCTGGAGGAGAGCGATGACCCTCACGGTGGCGCCCTCTATGGGTTGCCCGGCGGTGTCGCGGATGGTTCCGGAGATCGCGCTGAGGTCGTCAGTGAGGCGGATCTCGATGGGCGCGCCGCCTCGCGTCATCGCGCCCCAGACGCCGAGGCCCTCGGCCGAGGCGACGACGAAGGTCGTGCCATCGGGTAGCGCGCTCGGGGTGTTGAACTCAAAGCTTCCATCATCGGCGGAGGTGGTCTCAACCCACTCGACGTTGAGGGGCGAGGTTAGGGTCAGTACGGTCGCAACTCGCGCCCCGGCCACACCCTCGCCGTCCGGCCCGACCACCCGACCGGTGATGGTCACCGGCTGCGCGACCGCCACCGTCACGACCAGCGCCAGCAGCGTCACGACTGCCATCGTACGCATGCATCTCGCCCCCTCGTCTGGTTTCGCGCGTGAGCTTGCCTTTGCCGTACACCTTCCCACGCCGTTGCCGTATCCTGTGCCGTTGCCGTCAATCCTGTCCGGCGAAGCCGGAATCCTGTTGCCGTCGCCGTCGCCCCGCGATTCCGTCCATCCACCCCTCTGTATTATACTCCCCATTACCACGCAGGTCCATGTTCTGAGGAGAGTCTACGGATGAAGCTGCCCGGGCCAATCGCCATTGCCGCACTTGCCGCGTTCATCTGCATCGGCGTCGCGTCGGCACAGGATGTGCCGCCGCCCATCGTCATCCAGCCGCAGCAGTTCGGCCTCCCGGAGGCCCCGGCTGTCACAGCCACGCTGCTGCCCGACGGCAGCGCCGTCTCGGTCTCCTCCGCGCGCATAGAGGGCGGCGCGACGCTCGACCTCGGCTGGATCCCGGTTGAGCCCAACTGCGGCTACCGCGCACGCTATCGCATCCGCCCGGTCGGCCTGCAGGAGCCGGGCAGCGTCTACCTGATGCTCCGCGAGCACGAGGCTGAGGGCGTGCGGCCGTTCGAGCCGTACAACCGCGAGTCGTCGGGGCTGCGCGAGGTCCCGGTCGCTCCCGATGGAGAGTGGATCGAGCGCCAGCTGACCTTCGTGACCCGCCCGGAGACCCACTTCCTCAGCGGCGCGATCGTCATCCTCGCGCTCAACGGCGAGATGCAGTTCGGAGCGCTTGAGCTGACGGCGCTGGGCGCGCCCGCGCCGCCGGTGGATCCGGCGCAGGCGTGGGAGGAGTATGAGCGGATGATGGACGAACTCCGGGCACAGGCTGATTCGCGTGTGCCGCTCACGGAGCGGCCGCTGGTCTTCTCGCGCAGCCAGATGAAGTATGGCCTGGGGCGCAACTACTACCACCAGTGGAACGACCGCCCGCTGCTGGTCAGCCGCGGCTATCGCGAGCAGAGCGACTACGTCACGCCGCCCGCGAGCTATGAGCGCACGCTGCAGCAGGTGGTGAAGTATGGTATAGACGGCCTGGCGCTCTTCCCGGAGACAAAGGGCCGCCTCGCAATGTTCGATCTGCACGAGCAGCTCAACATGCCGGGCGTGGGCCTGCTCGCTGAGTTCGTGCCGGCCTACACCGATGACCCGATCGGCGACAAGGTTCGGATCCTCGAGCGCGCGCTGCGGACTTCGTTCGCCCCGCGGATCGATGGCAAGCTGCTCATCACCAGCTACGGTGCGGAGTCCTGCACCCCGGCGCAGTGGAAAGAGGTCCTCGATGAGCTGCGCGCGCGGGTGGGTGATGTCTTCATCTTCCTGCCCGCGCTCACAAGCGGTGTCGGTCTGCGAACGCCGCTGATGAACGGGGAACCGATTCCGCAGGCGGCCATTGACGCAGTGAAGGCCACTCTGCGCGAGTACCTCGACGTCTGCGACGGCATCTACTTCAACTACCCGCCCGCGCTGCGGAAGCCGGACCACACTTTCGATGCGGAGTTCTACAGCGAGGTGTTCATCCCGGTGTACAAAAGCGTGCTCGCCGAGCCCGCTTACCGGAACAAGTACCTGGGCCTGAGCGCCTACCGCTCGCACATGTCCCCCGATCGCGGGAACAACCTCTACGAGGACTACACCCGCACGCTCCGCTCCTCCTTCGAGGCGGCGATGAACGCCCGGGCGGACGTCATTATCCTGCCCGAGTGGGATGAGCAGAACGAGAACACGAGCTTCCGGCCAACGGCCTACGGCGGCAATACCTCCGGGCGACTGCTGCGCTACTACATGAGCGAGATCAAGGGCGAGCCGCCGACGTCCTGGCCCGGAGATGACACGAGCATCCCGAACCTGATCGTCAGCACCCGGAAGATCCTCACGCTCGGCGAGACGCTGATCGTGGAGCTTGTGAACGTGCCGGATGGCACGGACGCCGGTCAGTATGAGATCGCAGTGGCCCTGCAGGACGAGGCAGGACAGGTCGTGCACGAGTTTGGGCCCGTGACCTTCGACAGCGCGGCGCTGCGGGAGGAGCGGCTGAGCCTGCCCAGCGAAACGCTCGCGGATGCGCAGGCGTTGGTGCCGGTGGTCACGATCCGCGGCTACAGGGGCGAGGAGATCACCCTCGACAGCGGCTTCCACCACATCAACCTGCGCGCCACGTGGAACTGGGACTACCTGACGGTCCGGCAGCCGCTGCGCGACATGCTGCGCGATGCCGAGGTGGAGCTTGCGTGGGAGCCTGCGGCAGACGCCGGTGGCCCGCTGACGCTGACCGGCACGGCCTCAGCGCCGGAGGCCCTCGGACTGGTTGAGCTGCTCGGCGATGATGACGAGGTCTACGCGGTGGACCGCAACGGTGAGTTCCTGCGCGATGACCCGAACTACGAGCTGTTCCTGGTCGAGTACCGCTCGCATAACACGATCCCGATGCAGGGCGCGCTCACGCTCCGCAACGCCACCTCGCCGGTCTGGCGCTCGGAGGGCCCCGAGCTTATCCCGGTCGCGGCTGAGGGCCCCGTGCCGGCTCAGCGGGTTGAGCTGCAGGGCGATGCCGCGGAGGCGGTGCGCTGGGTCTACTTCGCGGTCCCGCGCGAGGACCTGGACGTGGCGGAGCTTGACTGGAACTTCGACACCGGCAGCTTCTCGGTAGGCCTCAGCGAGGTACTGGAGAAGAAGATCGTGGCGTATGAGTTCGAGGGGCCGATCCACGTGACCGTCCAGCCCTACCGGCGGCAGGTGGACATGCCCTACCATCTCACCGAGCGCGAGGCAACGTTCGAGGTGCCGATCTGGCCGGAGATCGCGACGGAGCAGTTCCACCTGCGGATCACGACGGCCGATGGGAAGCAGTTCCGCTCGCGGCCGCTGCTCCTGCCGGAAGCGGATAGCGGCGCTCGCGTACCGCTGCGCATCTACTCCGAGACGCAGGCCGGGCCGGTGGACGTGCAGGTGGCTGCTTCGCGCGTGCCGGTGCTCGACTTCGAGTTCGACCCGTCTCGCGGAGCGGTGCTGCTGTCGGAGGATCGCCCGTTCTGGGCAACCCTCGGCGGGTACGGCAACACCACCACCGGGCGCGGCTCCCCCAACGGCATCTGGCGCAGCGCCCGCGGCAGCTACCCGACGTCGGCGACGCACTCCGCGCCCGCGTGGGTCGAGGAGGATGGCCGCCCGGCGCTCGAGTTCGACGGCGTGGGCACCTACCTTGAATTGCCGCGCGAGAGCCTGCCCAACCGCGGGAGCTTCACGATGAGCTTCGACGTGAAGCCCGCCACCGATCGCGACCAGTTCCTGCTGGTATACCGCGTCGGCGGTTCGCAGAAGGGGCTGGGGCTGCAGATAAAGGACAGCCGGCTCGCGGGGAACTACCCGGCCGCCGACTGGAGCGGCCAGAGCATGGAGACGGGGCTTGAGGTGCCTGCGGGCGAGTGGTCCACGATCACCGTGCGGCATGACTTCGAGCAGATGACGCTGGGCGTCAACGGCGAGACGGAGTCGTTCCCGGTCACGCTGCCGGCGAACAACATCGGCTTCACGCTGTTCGGCGATGGCTGGACCGGCAACTGGTTCGAAGGCCGCATCCGCGACCTGCGGATCGTGCACAACGCGGCGTAGGACAGGGCTCTCGAGCCGACGACTCTGGAACAGGATTCCGGCTTCGCCGGGCAGGACTGACGGCAACCGAACAGGATACGACAACAGCACGCGAAGGTGTACGGCTGGACGGCCGTTCCCGGTGAATGGCCGTCTGCCGTCACCTGTTGTGCGGGCGCGGCGAGCACATCCTGTCGGACGCAGCGCGAAGCCTGTCTGGCCCATCCCGGCTCCGCCGCGGCTTACGGATTGGCCACCCGCGGGTTCGTGCGGATGAAGCCCGTGTCCGTCCAGAAGCCCCGGTACTCCTCGTAGAGCGTCCAGCCATCGCCATCCTCATCGTCCGTGGCGAGGCTGTCGCGGATGCCGAACTCGCGGTCCCATGCGTCGGAGGTCCGGTTCTGGTTGTCATCGAGCGGGACCACGAGCCCATGCCGCCCGGTCCGCTCGTCGCGCGCGAGCAGCCCGAGGTCGTCGCAGCTCGCCTGTACCACGCCCCACGCTCCGGTATCGCGCGCCGCCACGCCCACCGTCAGCTCCGACACGTAGTTCTGGGTGTAGGCGTGCTGGCCATCATCGCCGATGATGACGCCCGGCATCTCCACGAAGTAGAGGTCGCGGTCAGTCTCCTCCCCCAGGCCATGGCAGGTGCCGGGGTTGCGCGTCACGTCCTGCAGGTGGAAGTGGATGCGCCCCTTCGGCGGATCGTTCTGGCCCTGCCGCGGCTTGATGCGCGCGGTCACGTAGAGCGGCGAGGCCGGCCCGAAGATCGTCGGCTCAGCGTTCTCATCGGGCCGCACCAGCGGCGCCAGCCCCGGCTGATCATCCGCCTGCCCGCCCTGCACGAGCGGCGCGACCTTGATCTTCCCGCCCGCCAGCGGCGCAGGGATCCACTGCTCGTAGATCGCGGGGGTCTCGGGCGCGATCGTCATCTCGCCCGGGTCGCTCCGCGTCACGAAGCTCCAGCGAACCATCATCTTCCCAGGCCAGAAGATGTCAGCAGGCCAGTTCGGGTCAGCCTCGGGGTCCTGCCCCGTCGTCTCCCACTGCTCGCGCGTCGCCCACACCCCGTTATGGAAGAAGGCCGGGAAGGTTGCGGCGCCGGAGCACTCGCCGTTCGCGCTGCTCGACTCGTAGTAGTAGGGGCCGGCCATCGGCATCGCGGAGGGCTTCCCGCGCATCAACTGCGCCCAGCGCGAGCTGGAGGTCCCATACGGTGGCAGGCTGAAGAACAGCGCCATGCCGTCCAGCTGTATGCGCTGTGGTGGATCATCGTCGATCTTCTGATCGGTGACCATTGTGAGGTGACTGATCTGGCTGCGCCCGACATCCGCGGTGCCGATCTGCATCTGGAACGACGAGAGCTTCATGCTGCGGCTGAAGTGCAGGTTCACGATGTGGATCGGCGTGGTCTCGGAAGGCCCGACGTAGCGCGTCACCGTGCGCTCGCGGCGCGGCGGATCGTACATCGCCCCCGGCTCATCCACGCCCATCGCGGCGCGGTAGTAGGTCTCGGTGATCCGACCGCTGGCCGTCGTGCTGGTCTGCTCATGGCCGTTCATGGTGGTGTAGACGAGGCTGGCAGAGAGGTCGGCGCTGCACTTCGTCTCGCCACCATCGTTGTCGTCCGGTAGAGCGAAGTTGCCTGACGCGCTGAATGAGACGACGACCGTGCCGGAGAAGTCACCGATCACCTGGTCGTCCGGGTAGAAGGTCCAGGCGGCCATGGGCATCATCGAGGCCATCATCTCAAGGCCCAGCTGCGCCGGGTCGAGGGCCTGAGCGGAGGCCACTGAGACAGCCGTAACGGCCACGATGATAGCAATAACCGTACAGAGCCAACGCATTCGCTGCATCAAAGACATGAATAGCCCTCCCGAGAACATGCGCTGGGGCGAACGTTGGTCCGCTCCGCAATGACATCATTGTGGCTGTGAGTGTTCCGCGCGGGTTGTTCGTGCTATGTCGGTTCGGCACCTCCAGGGCAGTCGGAGCGGCTGAAACCTGCATTCCAGAAATCGCGCGAGGGTCAAGCGTCGGCGGGTTGAGAGGCCGATAGCAGAGTCGTTCAGGAGGGGCGAGCTTCC
>DHPY01000062.1 GCA_002411015.1 Armatimonadetes bacterium UBA5352
AACGGCTGACGACAACAGCAACGGTGGACAGATCTCACCGTCCGGAGGACCACATGGACGCCGCAACCTTCATCGACCGCATCCGAGGGAACGAGTTCTTCGAGCAGCAGATGGCGCATATTCAAATCATTCCGCCGCGTGAGGCGCGCTACGCGGACCTCCAGGGCGGCCTGCACCCGTCCGTGGAGCGCGTGCTGAACGCGCAAGGGATCGAGCGCCTCTACACCCACCAGGCGGAGGCGATCGAGCACGTCCGTGCGGGGGAGAGCGTGGTCATCGTTACCGGCACTGCCTCCGGGAAGACCCTCTGCTACAACATCCCGGTCGCCGAGACGATGCTCGAGGATCCAATGGCGACCGCGCTCTACATCTACCCCACGAAAGCTCTCGCGCAGGACCAGCTTCGCGGCCTCGGGCGGCTTGAGACCGAGGAGATGCGCGACTGGTTCCTCACCGGCACCTACGATGGCGACACCCCGAGCAACCTCCGCCGGCGGCTGCGCGATGCCGGGAACGTGATCCTCACGAACCCGGATATGCTCCACCAGGGCATCCTCCCGCACCACGCGCGCTGGAATCGGTTCTTCACCCACCTGCGCTACGTGGTCGTGGATGAGGTCCACGCCTACCGCGGCGTCTTCGGCTCGCACCTGAGCAACGTCATGCGCAGGCTCCGGCGCGTCTGCCGCCACTACGGTGCCGATCCGCAGTTCATCTGTTGCTCCGCGACTATCGGCAACCCCGCCGAGCACGCCGGGCGCATCACCGGCGTGCCGATGCAGCCTGTGGATGACGATGGCTCGCCGCGCGGCCCGAGGCGCTTCGTGCTCTGGAACCCGCGGCCGCTGAGCACCGCCGCACGCGGCTCGGGGGAGGACTGGCGCGTGGGCGGCGATCGGCGCTCGGCGCTGAGCGAGGCGATCGACCTGATGACTGAGCTGGTGCGCGAGGAGGTGCAGACGATCGCCTTCGTGCGCACGCGGCTGGCGGCGGAGCTGCTCTTCAAGGGCGTGCGCGACCGCCTGCGGCCGATCTCGCGGCGCCTCGCGCAGTCGGTGCATGCCTACCGCGGCGGCTACCTGCCGGAGGAGCGGCGGGAGATCGAGCGGCGGCTGGTTGACCGCGAGATCCTCGGCATCGCCTCCACGAACGCGCTGGAGCTTGGGATCGACATCGGCTCGCTGGACGCCTGCATCCTCGTCGGCTACCCCGGCACGGTCGCGAGCACCTGGCAGATGTCCGGCCGCGCGGGGCGTGGGGAGGAGGAGGCGCTGGTCTTCCTCGTCGGGCAGAACACGCCGATGGACCAGTACCTGATGGCGCACAGCGGCTACCTCTTCGAGCAGAACCCAGAGGAGGCGGTGGTTGATCCGAACAACCCGCATATCATCATCGGCCACCTGCGCTGCGCCACGCACGAACTGCCGCTGGCCGACGCCGAGGTCCCGGATTTCGGCTCGTACAGCGATGTGGTGCTCGATCTGCTCGAGGAGGACCAGTTCGTGCGGCACCTCGGCGGCTACTGGTACTGGGCGAGCCCCGACTACCCGGCGGCTGAGGTGGACCTGCGCAACGTCTCCGGCACCGTCTACACGATCCAGGACGAGCGCGACGGCGAGCGGGTGATCGGTACGCTTGATGAGATCTCCGCGATGAGCCAGCTTCACGACCACGCGGTCTACCTGCACGCGGCGGACACGTACTTCGTGGAGCACCTCGACATCGAGCAGAAGATAGCGCACGTTGACCGGCGCGACCTCGACTACTACACGCAGTCGGTGCAGTCCTCAAAGATACACATCGACGAGGTGGAGGACGAGGGGCAGTGGTTCGACGCCCCGCTTGGCTTCGGGGACGTGACCGTCAGCACGGAGATCCCGATGTTCAAGAAGATCAAGTTCGCCAGCCGCGACTCGCTTGGCTGGGAGAAGCTCTCGCTGCCGCCGCAGGAGCTTGAGACGGTGGCGATGTGGTTCGCGCCGCGGGAGGACGTGGTGGAGGAGCTGATGCGCCGGAAGATGATCGTGGGCGAAGCGCTGATCGGGATCGCGAACGTCTTTGTGGAGGTCGCGCCGCTCTACGTGATGGCGGACGTGCAGGACATCGGCACGGTCGTGGACTCGACGAACCTCGGCCGCGACGCGCTCTTCGTGCACGACCGCTACCCGGGGGGCATGGGCTTCGCCGCGCGCTGCATGGAGCGCTTCGGGGAGATCATGGCGACGGTGGCGCAGGTGATCGAGGAGTGTACCTGCGAGGACGGCTGCCCCTCCTGCGTGGGCTCGGCGGTCCCGCCCTTCGCTGCCTCGGACCTCGACAGCGCCGTCCGCGGCCGCATCCCGGACAAAGCCGCCGCCCGCGAGCTGATGCGCCTGTCAGTGCGGGGGTAAGGGGAGAGTGGCGCGGAGCAGCCGGGGGTACAGATGTGAGGCGAGGGAGCTTTCACTCCCTCGCCTACCGCCGGCTGGACGTCCTGTCTCCTGCAAGCGCCTACGGTAAACCGCTACACTTGTGGGACAGGAAAAGCTCTACACCGGCAGGCCCTGGTGGGCCGGAGATACGGTGACGTCAGCCGGGTGTGTTTGTTACGGTGTCGCGGCACCGGAGATCTCGTCTGCCGAGTTGTTGACCGTCGTCCGGACGGTGCCGCCAAGACCCCGCCACGCGATGATACCTGCGACAACGACCAGAGCCAGAAGCAGCGCGTACTCGACTGTCGTCAGACCCTCTTCGTCCTTCCACAGCTCGAACATATTGTCCGCCTCCTCATGCAGTGTGTGCGACGGTAGTTTGGGCCGTGAGCCAGGCTTACCCGGTGCGTCCAGTTGCTGAGATGAGAGTGGGCTTTGCGCCCGCTGATCGGTCAGTTCCCGGGGGGCCCCAGACAGTTGCCTGTCTCTGGTCCCGCTGCCCGATCCTCTCTTCTCAAGGTTCGCTCAAGCTTCTGTGGCCCGTCTGTGCACGACCAGTATACGCACCACGTTCTTCCTGTCAAGCATCCGCGGAAGTTTTTTCCGCGACATTTCCTCTCAGACTGCACTCTAGCTTTGCTCTCGTTATGCTCAATAGTGCTGAAAGGCCAAGTGGCGCTTGGCCTAGTGGCCTCGTCCGGATGCTCCATAACTGCTCACAAATGTCTCGAAAAAATGTTGTCGCGGGCCGTCGCAGCGAGTGCTTCCGACCAGTATATCGGCGGGCGCGCATGAGAGCTTGAGCGCATCCTGAAGAAAGAATGGCGGCCGAGAGCGCTTCGTAGTCTCGGCCGCCGCTGATCCGTCACAGGCTGATTCTACTCCGTCGGCTGGCTGGTCAGTGGCCAGTCATCGGTGCGGAAGGGGACGGCCGGAAGCCCGGCGCTGTTGTAGAGGTTGGCGATCGGGTTGTTCGCCCAGGCGTAGCGGACGGCGACCGGCTGCGTGACCCCGTCGGCCCAGACCAGCACCTCGTCGCCGTCTATCTGAGCCTGCGCCCAGACCCAGGCGCGATCCTCGCCGGCCACCTGGAAGCCCCGCAGGACGGCCGGGTCGGGCGCGTTGACGGTTGCCTGCGTGCGCAGCCCCTCCGCTACGTTCGCGAAGCTCAGGCGCACGCGGTTCCCCTGGATCTGCATCGCCTGGTAGGTCGGTCCCTGCGAGACCACGTCGCGGTCGTAGACCTCATCAAGCGCCCAGAGCGCGAGCCGGTGGCCGACAGTCTGCTTGTCCTTCGGGTGGATGTCGTTCGCCTCACCGACATCGATCGCCAGCGCCTGCCCGGTGTTCGGCAGCGCGAGGGTCAGCGTCTGCGACTCGCGCAGCTCCGCCCACTGGCTCTCCTCCGGCCCCGTCGCCACCGCTCGGTAGTTCGCCAGGCTCACCCACGCGAAGGGGAAGTCGCCCTGCCCCCAGCGCTCCCGCCAGTCCGCGATCATCGTCGGGAAGAGCTCGCGGTACTGCCAGGCGCCGCTGGTCGCCGCGGGGCCGCCGAGGTGCGCGTTGGACTCCCCCTGATACCAGATCGCGCCCTTGATCGCGTAGGGGATCAGCGGGTGGATCATCGAGTTGTAGAGGTTCGACGGCCGGCGAGGATTGTTCTCGTTCATCGGGGCCGCCGGCTTCGCGGGCAGCGGAGTTCCGGCAGCGCGCGCAGCCTCGCACTTCGCCTCCCACGCGGGAATGGTCTGGTTCTGGTAGGTCTCCAGCGCAGCCGGATAGGCCGCGATGGTCTTCGCCCACCACTCGTAAACCGGGGCGTAGTCCGGGTCGTCCTGGAGCCGCTCGGCGCTCGTCCACGCCTCCGCCGGCGTCCCGCCCCAGTTCGTGCTGATCAGCCCGATCGGCACCCCCAGCTCCTGGTGCAGCTTCCGGCCGAAGAAGTAGCCGACCGCGCTGAAGCCCTTGGCGCTCTCTGGCATGCACTCCGACCAGGTCGGATTGACCTCATCGAGCGGCTCCTCCGACGTGACGCGAGGCACCTGGCAGAGGCGGATCAGCGGGTAGTTGGCGGCGGCGACCTCCTCCGCGCCGTTGACGGCAGTGGCGAGCGTGAATGCCATGTTCGACTGTCCCGAGCATATCCACACATCGCCCATGACCACGTTCTGCAGCACGATCTCTTTGTTGCCCGAGACTGTCACGCTGAACGGCTCCTGCAGTTCGATCGGGTCAAGCCGCACCATCCACTTGCCATCCGCGTCGGCGGTGGCTGTCTGCGCCTGGCCGGCCGCGGTGACTGTGACCTGCTCCCCGGGCGCGGCCCAGCCCCAGACCGGCACCTGCATCCCCCGCTGCAGAACCATGTTGTCCTTGAACATCCCGTTGAGTGTTACATCGGCGTGAACCATCATCGCTGTCAGGGGCAGCAGCACAAGCAGAGACGGCAGCATGTAACGAAGCACGGTTCTCCTCCGGTGGGTCTGACGTGACCTGCGCGGGAGAGTTGTCCATCGTTCGGCGTGGAACCTGCATCCTGCACCGTAACCTGCTGCAGGAGCAGCGGGCGCTGCGGAAGAATGTCTTGTGCGGCGTGCGACCGTGCCGGTGCAGAGCATCACCGTACCAGGGAGTGAACCAGATGCCCAAGCGCGAGTTCCTGAAGCTTTTCCGCGAACTCTATCAGCCCCCGGCGGAGCCGGTGATGGTGGACATGCCTGCCATGAACTTCATCATGATCGACGGCTCCGGCGATCCGGAGACCGATCCCTGGCACCAGCAGGTCGTGGAGGCAATCTATGCGGTCGGCTACTCGATCAAGTTCATCCTCAAGGAACGCAGCGAGGACCTGGACTTCGTCATGCCGCCGCTTGAGGGGCTGTGGTGGGCGGAGGATATGACGTCCTTCACGGAGGCGGAGCGGGAGGACTGGCAGTGGACGATGATGCTGATGATCCCGGAGCCGGTGGATGACGAGATCTACCTCGAGGGCCATAGGAAGGCCTGCGCGAAGAAGTGCCTGGTGGCCGCGGACCTCATGCGCTTCGAGAAGTTCGAGGAGGGGCTGTGCGCGCAGATCATGCATCGGGGGCCGTACGCGGAGGAGGGGCCGACGATCGAGCGCCTGCACGCCTTCATCGCCGAGCAAGGCCGCCGGCCGCGCGGGAAGCACCACGAGGCGTACCTCTCGGACCCGCGGCGGACGAAGCCAGGGAATATGAAGACGGTGCTGAGGCAGCCGGTGGAGTGACGGCGGCGAACGACCCTCGTCGTCCGTCGTTGTCGTTTCGTTCGTAGCGACGGGCATCCTACCCGTCTCGCCGCTCACTTCACCAGCCGCGGCTCGCCCCACACCGCCAGAGCGCCTGCGCCGGAGGCTCCCTCCGGTAGCCGCGTCTCCAGCGTCAGCTCGATCGCGTCGCCCTCCATCGGCAGCGGCGCATCCAGTATGACGCACGGGGCGCCGGCCGCGACCGGCTCCGTGCGCGCGATCTCCTCACCGTTCGCAAGCAGCACGAAGGTCGCCTGAGTGCCCTCCGCCGAGGCCGGGTGCAGGCCCACCGTGGTCACCACGCGCGCGTAGACGCCTGCCGGGCCGAGGGTCCACTTCAACGCGAACGGCACACCCATGCCAACGCCGCGTTCGAACTGCACCGTCCCCTCGGCAGTCGGCAACTCCAGCGGCGCCACGTTGCGCTGCTGGTCGTAGCAGGCGTCAAGCACGAACGGCGTCCAGCGCCATGGCGTGGAGCTTGTGCCGCCGCGGTAGTCGGAGACGAAGTCGGTCAGCGGGACCTCGTCGAGGTGTGCGGAGTCGCCCTCAATGCGCTCGGTCGCCAGGCACAGGGCGGTGTAGATGATGTCCGCGCTCGTGCGGCTTGCGTTGGAGACAAGCCGGCCGCGGAGCTTCGCCGCCACCGATCCGTCCCCGTGCGCCTCGTCCATGACAAAGGGCACGATGACCTGCCGCGTCGCACGCGCCTGCAGCCGCTGGCGGCGCTGGATATGCAGCGCCGCCTCCTTCACCGTTCGGCCGAGCAGCACCGGCGTGTGCTCCTCGGTGGCGGGCATGTCGTAGCGGCCGGTGTCGGAGATGCCGCTGGCCGCGTAGAGGTAGTGGTGCTTGCGCTCATCACCGGGTGGCGGGATCAGCTCCCGCAGGCTCGTCTCGTCGACGAAGCCCTCGGTGCAGTGCACGCTCATCGAGCCCACGTCCTCGATCCAGTGGCAGAGCACGCCGAGGTAGCGCGCGGCCTCGTCCATCTCGCCCGCCCGCACCGCAGCACCGATTCGCTCGAGATACCACCGGAAGGCGATCGTGCTCTGCTGCACCGCGTTCACATCGTGGAGTGAGACGTTCGCGCCCTCGGGCCGGCAGTAGGTGGCGAGGTCGATGTGCTCGTTGCTCGACTGGTCCTGGAGCGCGGAGTAGTCATTGCAGAGCGCATCCGCGGCGTCGCCGAGCAGCTCCTGCTGCCATGCGGGGAGGCCGGTGATGGCGCGCTCGCGGATGACGTTGTGGCCGCCGCTCCAGCCGGTAGCGGCCATGGTGAGGGTCAGGGCGATGGAGACCGCGTGCATGGTTGTGGAGGCTCCTCTCACACCAGCCACCAGTGCAGGATGTTCGTCTTCGAGTCCTCATGTGCAAGAGACGTCTGGATCAGCAGGCGCTCAGGCGTCCCGGGCTCCAGCGCGCCGACCACGATGGCATTCGAGTACGCGCCGGCTCCCGCCTCTCGCATGCGCACGTAGCGCCTCATCCCAGGTGATGCCATCGGGTGAGGTGTAGAGGATGAAGTGCCCGCGGAGGGCTTCATCCCCGCGACTGCCGCTGCGTGTGGCGAGTCGGGTGGTTCGGCAGGCCTTTTCGCGTATGATCCGCACAGACCTCTATGCTATGCAGCCCTGCCGGCATTCGCACACGGAGGGGATGTCGGGGCCTGTGGCGAAACCCGCGACCTGCAGTTCTGTAGTTCGTTCCGGACGGAGGAGAGCAGCATGGCGGTCAACCGGCCCCGGCCACGCGTCGGGGCGCCAATCTTGATGGGCCTGTTGCGCGTGATCGCAGCCTCAGTGATCGCGATCGTCGCCAGCGCCGCGCTGGCGGAACTCGCGATCGTGGCGGTGGACTACTCGCGCATCCTCCCCGTCATGCTGACCGGTGAGATCATCGTGTATGTCCTCATCCTCGGCGGCGGCTCGGTCCGCGCGCCGGTAATGCTGCTGGCAATCGCGCTTGGTGTTGTGCTTCGTGCGGGCATCGCGACTGCGGCAAGCGCCGTCTCTCCGCAGGCAGGGCGGGATCTCCTCTCGAGCCTCCAATTCTACCACGCCGCCTACTGGCCGGCCGCGATCGCGCAGGTCTTCCTGGTCGCACTGACGCTACGGCTGGTGCGCCCGCTGATCGCCACACGCAGGAGACGGCTCACCCGCCGCCCGGGGGCTGCAACGCCCGAGGCTGCGCGCGAGGATCCCGAGGAGGAGGAGCGTCGAGAGCTCCTCCTCGGGGCGATCGCGGAGGCCCCCGATGAGCCGCCGGTGAGGCCGACGGTCCTCGAGGAGCGGCAGATCGGCGATCTGACAGAGGCGATGGAGCAGCCGCTCACCGACGCGGAGGTCGAGCAGGCTCTGGCGCTGCCATTTGATGAGGAGGCGCCCGAAGAGGGCGAGCAGCCGCAGGAGGAGAGCCCCGAGCAGCCTCGCGGCGAGCCGGCCGAGGCGCTGACTGAAGAGGAGACCGCGGCTGAGGGACCGCTGGGTGAGGCTGAGGAGGAAGCAACTGAGGTGGCCGCCACGGAGGCTGAGGGAGCCGAGGTGGAGCCTGAAGCAGTGGCCGTCGCGGGCGAGGTGGGGGAGGACACTGCTGCCTTCGCGCCTGTGAGTGGGGGGCCATCGGAGGGGGAGGAGATGGCGCCGCCATCGAATCTTCAGGGGATGGTGGACGTGATCACGCGCGCCGCGGGCGAGGGTACGGACGTGCGCGTCTGGCGCACGCCCGATGGCCGGACGATCGTCGCGGCTGTGCCTGCAGGGACCCCGGCGGCAGCGACCGGCGGCCACGCGAACAGCCTGGTGAGCGCACATCTTGACATATGCGCCTGGCTGGGCGCGGACGGCACCTGCACGCAGATCGCCTCCGGCCCGATCGGGGCCTGGGCTCTGCGAGCGGTGGACCAGCCGGGCTCGGTGATGCTCATGATGGCCTCGCGGGGGGGGGCGGTCGCGGGGCGGCTGCAGGTCGCCGCGGAGCGAAGCGCTGACGCCGTGCTGGCGATGGTCGAGGCGGCGAATGAACCGGACGGCAGTGAGCCGGCCGAGGCGGAGGACGCACGCGTTCCGATCAGCCCCGAGCCGGGTGTCGCCGCCGCCGTGAATGAGGCCACGCGCGCAGTCGCCGGGCGCTTCGCGGGCGGCTGGAGTGCGTGGCGTGGACCTCACCGGCGGATCATCGCCGCGCACGCCGCCCCGGGAGTCGACCTGCAGGATCTGGGGCGCAAGGCCGCGCGCCTGGTGGGGCCGATCGAGCGCTTTGCGGACGCCGTCGCGCTTGATGCGCCGGAGTGGATCGCGCTCAGCAGTGGCGAGAGGCTGCTGGCGCTGCACTGGGCTGACTATGGCGGTCAGCCGGCTGTGCTGGTGGTGCTGACTGAGGGCGGGGCGGCGCTGGGCCGGGTGCGCTGGGAGTTGGGGGAGATAGCGCGCCTGATCGCGAACTGAACGGTGGGCGAGGCTGAGGGCGGATCGTGAGAGCGCTGCGGAGATGGCTGCGAGGGATCGGGCAGAGACTGAACGCCTGGTGGCAGCGGCGAACGGCGCCCGGCCGCTTCCTCTGCGACTCGTGTCGCTACGACTACGGCGACGTCTGCAAGCGACCCCAGCGCCCGAACGCCACGAGGTGTCCGGACTATCGGCGGAGATGAGGGGGCGAAGGGCGGCCCCTCCTGGAAAGGCGGCGACTCGTCCGCGGAGGCAAAGTCAACGACCGCGGGCCGGAATGGCATGC
>DHPY01000029.1:0-3260 GCA_002411015.1 Armatimonadetes bacterium UBA5352
CCCCAGCCTGTCAGCCGTCAAGCTCAGCAGACTCGCCGCGTACGTGTGATTCGTTGCGTACGCAATGACATCCTCCGTGCCACCGAGATTCCATCAATCTCCGCACCGGTCATGACTTCTCCTCCGCGGGTGCCGGCAAGCTGCTGCCCGACTCCGCGGGGAGGCTCCGACCTGATGCTCGCTGATGAATCGTACGACGATCCTGCCGGGGGGAGGGGCCGCCGCCCGCCACGTCGAATACCAACCCTCCGCCCAGCACACCCTGTCGGAGGCACCGCGTGTCAGACACCGTCGATCCCCGCAATCGCATGAACGAACTCACCAACCGCCAGTGGCTCATCGAAACAAAGAGCTTCTGGCGGTCGCAGGCTGAGGATGACCTGCCGGAGTGGCTCGATCCGGAGTTGCTGGAGCAGTTCGCGCTGTGGCTTGCCGACAAGCATGGTGAGGAGCGCGCCGGCGAGATGATGGGCCAGGTCGCGGGCAGCGTCATGTGGTCGAAGGCGCCACCGCGCGACAAGCTCAAGGCCACGCACCCCGCCACGTTCTCCGAGCGCGACATCGAGCGCCTGATCCGCCTCTTCACGAAGCCTGGCCAGATCGTACTCGACCCCTTCGTGGGCAGCGGCTCAACTCTGCTGGCCTGTGCCGGGACCGACCGCATCGGCATCGGCATCGAACTGATCGACCAGTGGGTGGAGGTCGCTCAGGGCCGGCTGGAGGCGCGGGGGATCGCGCATCGTCTCGTGGCGCCGGAGGAAGCGGCTGAGGCTGCCAGGGCCGGCACACATGCGCTCGTGCATAGCGATGCCGGGAGTGGCCTGCGCGCGCTGCCCGGTGAGTGCGCGGACTTCATCGTGACCAGCCCGCCCTACTGGCGCATCCTGCAGAAGCGCGGATCGAAGGCCGAGCGCGAGCGCGTCAGCAAGGGCCTCCCGACGCACTACTCGGAGAGTGAAGCCGACCTCGGCAACCTCGCGGACTACGACGAGTTCCTCGAGCGCCTCGGCGACATCTTCGTGGAGTGCGGGCGCGTGCTCCGCGTGAAACAGTACATGTGCGTCATCGTCTGCGACTTCCGCCACGGGCCTCAGTTCCACCTCTACCACGCGGACATCGCGCGGATCATCGAGGAGCGCAGCCCGGCGATGCAACTCAAGGGTATGACGGTCCTCGTGCAGGACTCGAAGAACCTCTACCCGCTCGGCATCCCCTATTGCTTCATCGGCAACATCCACCACCAGTTCATCCTGATCTTCCAGCGGATGGACTGAACGGCCGCGGGCCGTGGTTGTTTGTAGTGACGGGCTTCCAGCCCGTCATGGGAGAGCTATACTCCTCAGGGCGAAGAGACGGGCTGGAAGCCCGTCGCTACGAACGACACGACAACGACACGACGTACGGGAGCGCATTGCGGCGGCAGGCAGGATGCCTGCCCCACGGAGAGGCAAACGCTCCCGTGGCGCGGGCATTCCTGCCTGCGGTCGCGGTCGTCTCCCCGCCCCGCCGCCCCTACCCCAGCAGCCGCTCCGCGTTCCCGCCGAGTATCGCCTGCTTCGTCTCCTCCGGCGCGTCGAGCACCTCGACCTTCAGCAGCGCCGGCTCCGGGTACTTGAAGGGCATCCCGGTGCCCAGCACTACCCGCTCGGCGCCGAGGTTCCGCACGAGCGTCCCTATCTCGTCCGCCATCACAGCGCTCAGCCGCGAGATCCCGATCGCGTAGTTCGCGGGCAGCCCGCTATCCGCCCTCCCCAGCCGCGAGCCGGTGTAGCCCAGCCCGTTCAGGAACACGAACTTGGCCTGCGGATGCCGCTCGACCAGCCCCTCCAGGTCGCGCAGCGCCACATCCGGGATCTCCAGCAGCCAGTGCCGCTGGCGCTGATCGATCTGCCGGAGCGGGATCGAGACGATCATGCCACGCTCCGCCGCCGCCGCGACCAGCTCATTGCAGCAGGCGTCGCCGAGCGAGTAGCCGTGGTAGTTCGGGTAGAGCCGCAGCCCGCGCGCGCCGAACTCCTCCGCGCAGACGCCGAGGTCATACTCCCAGTCCACGTAGGCCGGGTTGAGCACCGCGAACGGGATCAGTCGGTCCTCATGCCCCGCGATCTGGTCCGCAAGCTCTTCGTTGCCCGCCTGGGAGTTCTTGTAGAAGATCGCGCTCGCCGATGAGACGCAGGCGCGGTCGATGCCCGCCCGGTCCATCAGCGCCAGCAGCCCGGCCGCGTCGTTGTGCCGCAGCCGCCGGAAGGGCCAGTGCCCGAGATATGCGTTCATGTCGATGGTCATTGCGATCCACCCCGCTTCGCGAGGATGCGCTCGAAGTTCCCGCCGAAGATCATCGCCCGCTGCTCCTCGGTGATCTGCGCGCCACGGACCTTCCCGACGCCCGCGGTCATGGACATATCGCAGGCGAAGAGCAGCCGCTCGGCGCCCATCACCCGCACCGCCATCTCAATCAGCCCCTCGTCCACCACGCTGCCGGAGGTGTCGGCGTACGCGGTTGGCGCGGAGCGCAGCGCCTTGATCTGCCACTCCCAGTCGCCGCCGCCGCCGAGGTGGCCGCAGATGATCATCGCCTCCGGGTAGCGGTTCGCGAGTGCCGCGATCTCCACGCCACCGGACATCCGCGGCTGCTGCGCCACGTAGTAGTGGCTGTAGCCCGCGTGGTGGAGGATCGGCACGTTCAGCTCAATGCACAGCTCGACGAGCTGGAAGACCACCGGCTCGCTGCACGGGTACTCGTTGTAAAGCTTCACGCCGATGAAGCCCTCGCCAACGCGCCTGCGGACTTCTTCAAGCGCCTCCCGCACCCAGCCGGGATTGACGTAGGCGTAGCCGAGGATGCGGTCGGGGTACTCGCGCATCGAGTCCGCGACCCACTCGTTTCCCTGGATGAAGTCCTCCGGACAGGCTGGTCGCCTCGGGCAGAGGTTCGAGCAGGCGAGCTTGTCGATGCCGAGCCGGTCGGCGGCATCGATCAGCGCCCTGTCTCTCTCCTCCCACCCGTTGCCCCCGCGCCAGGCAAGATGTGCGTGCGCGTCAATGACCATCACTGCACCTCCATCAACCAATCGTGCGCCGGTCTGCGTCAGGTCGAGTGAAGTTCGCCATCGTTGCCCGCGTTCCTGCGCCGACAGAAGAACGTGGGACAGGCGCAACGGCATCCGGCAACGACATCCATCCCGTTCGTGGCGCGGGCATTCCTGCCTGCGGTTGTTGTCGTCAGCCGTATCTGTTGTGGCCCTCGCGCCCCGCGAGGG
>DHPY01000029.1:3448-21940 GCA_002411015.1 Armatimonadetes bacterium UBA5352
ACGGCGCACGGGCGGGACGCCCGTGCCACGAGTGGGGCGAACGGAGAGATCCGCCCTCACCGCCACCACAGCACGGCCACGATCATCACCGCGCTGCTCAGCCAGTGCAGCACCCACGGGCCGAGGAATGACTTCGTGCGCCACGCCCACCACCCCAGCGCGACGCCCGCGATGATCGCCGACCACGTCTCCGTCTCCGGCTTGCCGAAGTGCATCATCACGAAGGGCAGCGTCTGCAGCACGATCGCGGCCGTGCCGAAACGCTCGCCGAGGACCTGCAGCAGGAAGCCGCGGAAGAAGAACTCCCAGGCAAAGAAGTAGAGCGCCCAGCCCGCCATGAAGATGATGAACAGCGGCAGATTCTCGTAGGCCCAGCCGTACTGGCCGTAGTAGAACTGGAAGCCCTGCATGCGCGAGGCGATGAGGATCGCGGGGATCACGAGGCCGCCGAAGAACGCGCCATACTTCAGTTGCAGGCGCCAGTCCCCGCCGCGCAGGCCGAGGTCACGGAGGTTGCGCTTGAGCACGTACTTCGCGAGGATCCACGGCACGATGAAGAGGCAGATGAAGTTCAGCCCGAACCAGTTGAGGCGCGCCATCTGTGCCCAGACCGGCAGGAAGCGGATATCCGGCCCGTGGTAGTAGACGGTGACCAGCATTGCCGCTGCGGCAACCAGCACGATGGTGATCGGGTCGCGCAGGGTCGCGATGATACCGCGCTCGTCGGCTGCAGGTGATTGGGTCTCTTCGGGAGGCGTCTCCATGGGAACTGCTAATGCGCCACCGGCACGCGCAATTCCTCCCGCCGAACGACGACGGCATAACAGGATCGGGCTGCGCCCGGCAGGATTTGCGACCACGACACAGGATACGGCGATTGAGGGGGCGAGACACGTTGCAGCTCGCGCCGTTGCCGTTCGCCGTCCCCCAATTCCCAATTCCCAGTTCCCGCCGTTGTCGTTCCTCGCTTGACTTCCGAACACTCGTTCGATATACTGACGCTTGCCGCCGGCAATCTGCAAAGGGTGCTCTGTCATGTTCATGAGGTCTCTTGAGGCATACGGCCTGCCTTCGGTTGTGCTTGACGCGTGGGAGCGGACGTGCGGGGAGACGCTGCTGCCGGTCCAGGAGCGCGCGGTGAGGGCCGGGGTCCTCTCCGGGCACAGCCTGCTCGTCTCCGCGCCAACCAGCTCGGGGAAGACCTTCGTCGGTGAGATGGCGGGCCTGCACGCCGCGCTGTCGGGCCGCAAGGTCGTCTACCTGGTGCCCACGAAGGCGCTCGCTGAGGCGAAGTATCGGCGCTTTCGCGCGCGCTACGAGGCGCTGGGGCTGCGCGTGGCGATCGCCACGCGCGACCGCCGCCACCAGCACGAGCAGGTGGCGCGCGGGGAGTTCGATCTGCTGGTCGCGGTGCCGGAGAAGATGCGGGCGCTGCTGAGTGAGCGTGCGGCGATGGCCGGGATGATCGGCGCGGTGGTCGCCGATGAACTGCAGGTTCTGGGCGACCCCGAGCGCGGGCCGTGCCTGGAGCTTCTGCTGGGCGACCTGATCGCGGAGAGCCCGGGGCTGCAGGTGATCGGCCTGTCGGCGGTGCTCGGGGAGGCTGAGCGGCTGGCGGAGTGGCTGGGCGCGGAGCTTGTGCGGGAGGAGCGGCGCCCGGTGGAGCTGCGCCGGGGCGTGCTCGATGGCGCGGACTACCACTTCCGCCAGCACAATGACGGCGTCGAGGGCCTCGAGCGCTGGGAGGAGCTTGCGGAGGGGCCGGTTGACGCCGGCGAGCGCATGGCGCAGGTCGCGGCGTGGCTGGCGGAGCGCGATGGCGCCACGCTCGTCTTCGTGCGCGACCGGCGCACCGCGGTGCAGATGGCTCAGGCGATCACGCAGGCTTCGTCTCTGCCCCCGGGCGAGCGAACCGCCGCGCGGCTTGTGGCGCTCGAGGGGACGCGCGCGACGCAGGCGCTGCGGGAGCTTGCCGGAGCGGGCGTGGCCTTTCACACCGCCGACCTGCGTTTCGACGAGCGCGAGGTGATCGAGGCCGGCTTCGGCTGCGGCGATCTCAGCGTGCTCGTCTGCACCTCGACCCTCGCGATGGGCGTCAATCTCCCCGCGCGCAACGTGGTCATCGATGTCCGCCGTTGGTGCACCGCAGGCGCGGAAGACAGGCCCACACTCGGCGCCATCAGCCGGGCAGAGTTTGAGAACATGGCGGGCCGGGCCGGACGCCTCGGCTGCCTCGGGAGCACGGCCGAGATCGGGCGCGCGGTGCTGATCGCCGACGGCGAGGTTCAGCGGCAGGTGCTGCTCGCCACCTACCTCGACGGCACTCTGCCCGCGCTTCGCGCGCAGCTTGGCGCGCAGGCGCCACTGCAACGCATCTCGCTCCTGTCGGGCTCGGCGGGCGCGGTGCGGGCGGGAGGCCTCGCCGAGGCATGGCGACGCTCCCTCTCGGCGCGCGAGGCGGCCCTCCCGCCGGACGTGCTCCCGACCGAGCTGCGAGAGGCGCTGGACGTGGCGGCCGCGCACGAGCTGGTGGAGGAGAGCGTGGGCGAGTGGCGGCCGACCGCGATGGGGGCGCTCTGCGGCACAAGCGGGCTGACGGTCCGGAGCTTCCTCGCCCTGCTGCGCGCTGCACGGACGGCCGAAGGCGTCGCTCCGGCGGAGCTTGAGGCGCTGCTGGCGGCCGCGCTGACCGACGAGGCCCAGGCGATCCCGCTGCCCCCGCCCGGTTGGGGGGCGGCGCTGGCGGATGAGTTCGCCGATGCGGCCGCGCCGTGCGATGATCAGTGGGAGCTTGAGCGGCTGCTGGAGGCCGCGGGGAAGGTCGCGGCCGGCTCCGCTCCAGCACAGCGGCGCGAGCGTGCGGCGCGCGTAGTGCTCGCGATGCGGCACTGGCTCGGGCCGGCGGACACTACCGAGGTGGAAGGGCGCACCCGCATCCCCGCCGGTCGGCTGGCGCTGCTCGCTGAGACCGTGGGCTGGGCGGTGCAGGTGCTGGCGCGGATCGGGCGCGAGCTGAACTGGCCGCGGGAGCAGTGGCATGGGTTGATGCGCCTCGGTGAGAGCGTGGCGGCGGGGGTCCCTGAGGAGGGCCTCGCGCTGCACGAAGTGCATGTGCCGGGCCTGGGGCGCGGGCACATCCGCGCGCTTCTGCACGAGGGCCTCGGCACGCGCGCCGCCATCGCCCACGCGGAGCCGAAGGCGCTTGAGCGACTGCTCGGGCCGACGCTGGCCGCGCGAGCGCTGGCGATCGCCTGCGGAGTGCCGATCGCGCCGGAGTTGGACCGCCGCTTGGAGCCGCTTCGGGGCGCGGTTGCTTCGCCGCGCGCGCTGGAGCCGCAGACCGCGCCCACGCAGGGGCTGGTGATCGAGGCCGATCGCCCCGACCGGGTCCTGCTCGACGGCACGCCGATCGAGCTGCGCCCGGCGGAATTCCGCCTGCTGCGCGTGCTCGCGGATCACCCGCGGGCCTGCGTGGACTACGAGGCGATCTACGAGGGCATGTGGGGCGACGAGGCCTTCGTCGAGCCCGCGCAGATCTACTCGCATCGCTCGCGCCTCGCCGGGAGACTCGCCGAGGCGGTGCCCGGGGCCGCTGAGCTGGTGCGCACGATCCCCAAGCGCGGCATCATGCTGGACCTCCCGCCGGAGCAGGTGCGCGTCCGGTAGCGCGCCGGACCCCTCCGAGCGGCCCTTGCAGGAAGCTGTCACGGAGCGCGGTGAGGGGACTCATTGCAGCACGCCCTCACTGCGTATCCGCTGCAGCGCGCCGGCCTTGATGCGGCTCACCTGCGCCTCGGAGAGGCCAAGCTTCACTGCGATCTCCCGCTGCGACAGCCCCCGCGCCAGCCCGCGCACCACCGTCCGCTGGCGGCGCGTCAGTGCCGCGTTGACGACCATCGCCGCCAGCCGCCCCTCGACCTCACCGCCGTGATCGGGCGCGAGGTCAGCTCCCGGCGCGTCCCTTCGCGCGAGGATGTCCATCCAGCGCTCGGTGTAGCAGGGGTACTCCGGGGAGCGCTGCGCGTGCTCCGCGAGCAGCGTGTCCGCCTGGCGCTCAAGTCCGTCGCGGTCCTCGGTCATCGTGCCTGCCCTCCCGCCGTCTGCATGACTGGCAGGCACGATGGTAACGCGGAGGACGGCTGGAAATCCTTCGCGGAGGCTTGCAGGCGGCTGGAGGAATCCGTGCAGCGGCGCTCAGGCGTCGATGGCGAAGATGTCGAGGACCCCGAGCGGCTGGGCCATCATCTGATCGTCCCAGAGGGGGTGCGAGGCAGGGGTTGTCTTCAGCTCCGTGGCCGCCATCACATAGCTCGGGTGGTCGTCGCGCAGGCGGATGCGATCGAGGGCAAGCGCCATCTCGTAGAGGGTGTTGCCGTCGAGTGACGGGAAGACCTCGAGCAGCCCGGTACCGGGCGGGATGGCGTTGAGTTCCGCCTCGACCTCGGCGGCGGAGCGGAGGCCGCCGCGCTCGATGCGCCGGACGCGCACGGTCTCGCCGCACTGCCCCATCCGCCGGGCGATCCGATCGATCATCTCCTCAGAGGCCCCGAGGACTATCTTGGGCTCAACGTACTCCGGCCCGAGGTTGCGCTCAAGTTCCATCATGCTGATGATGCGCTCGATCGTGACCGGCGTCACGTTCGCCAGCACGAAGTCGTCGAAGCCGAGGGACTTGCGCAACTCCTCAAGCAGGTTCGGCACACCGGTGCAGAAGAAGTTGGCGCACTTCGCGGGCTTCGCGTGATCGCAGATGCAGCCTGAGGCATCGAGGTAGAACAGGCAGGGGGGCGGCGCGATGCGCCTGCCGTGGAAGCGGAAGCTCGCGCGGCTGCCGGAGAGGGTGACAAGGGCGCCGAGGCCACCGGAGAAGCGCGACAGGGCATTGAGCGCGTTGGAGCGCACCGCCGGAAATCTGACGATCCGCAGCATCTCCTCCTGCGAGATCGGGAAGTCGCTGCGAAGCCAGTGGACGAACTCACCCCACTCCTCGACGCTGTGCCGCAGCTCCGCAAGATCCTCCGGTCGGCCGGTGCCGACTGAGGCGCCGAGCAACTCCGTCACCTCACGCAGCACGAGCAGGTCGGCCTCGAGCTCGTCCGCGACCTCGCGCAGCCCCTCCCGAACGTGGCGCTCGAACTCCTCGTCGAGCATCATCTCCCGCACCAGCCGCCGCAGATCCTGCGTGCCCATCATCGTCATCTGCTTGCAGCACTTGCTCTCACACGCGCCGCAGACGCGCAGAACGATCGCATCCCTGCGCTGGCGCGCATCGCGGACCTTTGAGACGAGCTCGTGACCTGTCATTGAGCCTCCCGATGGACTCACGCGACTGAGTGCCTGGTGACGGACTCCTCGTTGATCGAGATCCCCAGCCCCGGCCCGTCGGGCGGCGCGATGAAGCCATCCTCAAGCCGGACCGGATCCTCCAGCAGCCCCGCGTCCTCGCGATCCAGTTCGGTGATGACGCAGTTGCGGAGCGTGACCGCAGCGTGCGTCGAGGCGACGGCCGCGAGCTGCGAGCCGCAGTTGTGCGGACTGACCTGCACCCCGGACCAGCGGGCAAGCTCGGCGATCTTTAGCAGCCCGGTGATCCCGCCGCAGAGCCGCACGTCCGGCGTGGCGATGTCCAGCGCTCCCCGATCGATGGCCTGCAGCAATGCCCCGGGCGACCTGAGATGCTGCCCGCCGGCAATCGGCGTGTTGAGCGCGTGCCGCAAAGCGACGTAGTCCGCCCACTCGCCGGGCGACAGCGGCTCCTCATACCAGAATGCCTCGACGCGGTCGGCGACCGCACCGAACGCCAGTGCCTCGTCGCGGCTTTGATAGCTCTGAGCGGCGTCCACCAGCAGAGGAACCTGCGGCCCGATCTCCGCGCGCACCGCCTCCAGGGCTGCCGTGTCCTGCTCGATAGAGGAGCCGCCGACCGTGACCTTCACCGAGTGAAAGCCGGCAGCGATGATCTCCCGCGCCTCACGCGCCGCAGCCTCGGGCTCAGCCGACCGGCAGGTGCCGTAGGCATCCATGCGAGCCATGCGGCGCCCGCCAAGCAGTTGCCAGATGGGCAGCCCGAGGGCTTGCCCGGCGGCGTCCCAGAGCGCGATGTCCAGTGCGGAGAGGGCGGCAGCGCCACCCTCGAGCGGCTCTTTGAGGCCGGAGAGGCGGTCCACCATGCGCTCCCACAGGGTGCCACGGTCGAGCGGGTCGGCGTCGAGGATGATCGGAGTCAGGAGCGCGAGCGCATCGTCGAGGGTCTCCGAAGCGCATTGGCCCTCGCCCCACGCGCATCTGCCGTCGCCGCAGGTCAGGCGAACGAGGGTGGTGGCGAGGCTGCCGGCGGGCGCGCCGGAGCCTGTCGCTGGAAGCTGCCGTTCGAGGGGGAGCTGGAGATGGATCGGTTCGACCGCCACGATCGTCATGGCGTGGTCATCCCGTCGGGCGCGGACTTCCCGCGCTGCCGGGTACTGCAGCACGATGGTGCATCCGCAAGACGCGCATGCCGGGGAGGTGCGGACTGCATCAGACCTCTCCACGCTCGCGGCGCTCCATGAACTCGAGCACCTCCGAGAGGTGGAAGCGGCGCTGGTTGCCGGGGGTGCGGAAGCAGTTGAGCAGCCCGCGGTCGGTGTAGCGCCGGACGGTGGTCGGGCAGACGTCTATGAGCAGGGCAGCCTCGCGAAGAGTAAGCGTAGGATCGAGCAGCCGCTGCACCAGCTGCTGCCGCGTCTCAGACGCGCGTCGAGGACGCTCCTCGTCCTCTTCCTCTTCCGGGAGCTCATCCACGTCCATCGGGAGCTGTCGCTGCCGAGCCTGGAGTTGCCTGAGACGGTCCTTCATGCCGTGCCCGCTACGTTCAAGCTCCTCCTGCAGCGAGTTCAGCACCGCCTCACGGTCGTCAGCCGGGCTCTCGGCGGCGAGCTCGAGGGCCTGCTCGACGACCGCCTCTTCCTCAGGCGGCGTCTCAGCGAGCTCGAGCACAGGCCGCGGTGCAGGCTCCTCGGCTTCCTCAGGCGCCGCGGCCTCCGCCGCTTCGATTGCTCCCGCCTCAGCGTCTTCAGGCTCCTCGGCTTCCTCAGCCGCAACGGCCTCCGCCGCTTCGATTGCTCCCGCCTCAGCGTCTTCAGGCTCCTCGGCTTCCTCAGCCGCAACGGCCTCCGAAGGCTCCTCACCAAGAGCCTGCTTGACCTGCTGGCTGCGATAGCGGATCCACTCGTGCATCAGCATGTTGGCATGCCTTTCTCCGGGAGGTCCTGCGCACCCGCTCTACCGGCGGAACCAGGCGATAAGCCACGCCACCGCGGTCATCAAAAGACTCAGCACGATCATCGTCGCGAGCGGCATGTATAACGTGAAGCCCGGGCGGCGAATCACAATGTCACCGGGCAGCAGCCTGCCCGACGGAGCGAAGCGGCCGATGAGAATCATCAGCGCGCCGAGCACCAACAAGACGGCTCCCGTCATCACTACGATGCGTCCCAGTTGCCCGATCATTGCGATCGTGTCCTACCCCTGCACCGCCGCACGCAACTGCTCGAATTCCCTGACCGCGTCCGCGTGGACCTCACGCGCACGCGCCAGCACGACCTCATCCCCCAGGTCCAGCCATGACAGCGCCAGCACAGAGGCCTCAACCGCCAGGGCATACGCGAACTTGCGCTTGCCGTGGATCTCCCCAAGCTCACCGGGTGGCGCGATGCTCTCAGCGAAGCCCAGCGCTGCCTCAAGCTCACCATTGATCTCACTGAGGGTGCGGTAGGCCAGCTCGCGCGCGCCGATCCCGTTCGCCGCGAAGTCCTCAAAGACAGCCCATCCGGAGGTGAGAGCCGCTCCGACAGTCCCGTCGGCGGCATTCATCACCTCGAGGTAGCGGCGCTGCGCCATGCTCGCGCGGGATGGGCTGATCTGCGCGGCGTTGATGAAGCAGGTCAGCGCCTCGCGATGGCGGCCAAGCTGCAGGTGGAGGTTGCCCAGCTGTTCGCACGCGAGGGCGCGCTGTTCGCCACTGGTCACTCCGGCGACCCGTGTCAGATAGCGCTCCGCAAGCTCCACGTTCCCCTCGCTGCCCTGCAGCTCCGCAAGCAGCATCAGCAGCGTCGGGTCGCTCTGGCCAAGATCGTCGGCCTTCATGAGCAGATCGATCGCCCTGCGGCGATGGCCGTGGTCGCGGTAGAGGCGCGCAAGGCCCAGCAGCCCGTCGAGATGCCTCGGGGCGCTGGCGGTCGCTCGCTCAAACTGCTCCTGAGCGGCCTGCCACAGGCCCTGATCAACAAGGAGGCGTCCCAGCCAGACCTGCGCGTCGGTGAAGGTGGAGTCCATGGTGACCGCGCGGCGGAGATCGCTGATCGCGGCCTCACGGTCCTGCCGCCCGATGCCTATCCGGGCGCGCAGATAGAACGCGCGCGCTGATGGACCGGCCTCGCGGATGGAGGCCTCCAGCAGCCGCGCGGCGGCGTCGAGCTCACCGGAGCTGTACGCGGCCTCGGCGGCCGCGAGGGCGTCGTCCACGGGCTGCGGGGCGGCCGCGACGGGCGCTCCGGCAGTCGTCTCTGGCTCATCCGCAACCGTCAGCGGCACGTACGGCTGCCCCGCAACGGGAGCCAGGGGCTCGGCCGGCGGCACCTCGACGGGAGGCTCATCAGCGGCAGGCCCATCAGGAACCGGAGCGGCCCCGGGTGCCGGCGCAAGCGCGACAGGTTCGCCGGGCACATCGCGCGGGCCGGGCAGGCTCGCCACCGCGGCCGCGAGGCGCTGGGCGACGATCGTCGCGGCCTCAGCGCCGGTCGGCGCCTGCACCTCAGGCAGCGCCGCGCTCTCTCCCCCGCGCACCACGAGCAGTCCGGATGCGGTGGCACCCTCCCCGTCACTGCGCAGGGCCGTCAGCAGGACGTAGTCGAGCTGCAGCCGGCCTGCGATGCTGTCGAGGACGCCGGTGAGCGGCGTCCAGTCGTCATCGGCGCGCACCGCAGGCAGCGAGACGGCTGCGGCGTGGACCATCGGTGAGCTCTCATGCAGGAGCGTCGCGCGGCGGCCTGCGGTCGCGAGGCCGACCACGATCGAGTCGGCGTAGAGCGCCTCAGGCTCGGTCAGGTGCTCCCCGACCGGCGCGAGTAGCACGCCCACCCCCTCCGCGCTCGCGCAGGTGGCGGTCAGGACGCAGACCGCGATTAGCGCCGCGATCTTCATCGGGTTCAGCTGGAGGTGCTGGAAGCTCACGGTCACTCCCCAACCTGCTGCCGCTGCGCCTCAAGGCTGTTGATGCTCGCCTGGTTCGCCGATCTGCGAGCGGGATTGGCTTCGCTGTCGGCACGGTACTCCTGGATCGCCTGATCTATGAGCTGCCGACCGCGCGCGCCGTCGCCGCTGCTGATTGCGCCACTCGCCTGGCGTCGAAGCTGGTCGGCGGTCTGCGCGTGGCTGGTGGTGGGAGCGGGCTGGCTCGACCCGCCGGATGACTGCGCACTCGACCCGCGGGGGCTCAGCCAGATCGTGCACTCACCGCGCGGCTGATCGGCGACCTGCGTGTCATCGCCGGCCGGCTCTGGCGCAGGGGCGGGTGCGGGAGGCTGATCGCCGGGATCATCGAGCACGTTGCCGAAGGGCACGGTGGTCCCCGGCGTGGTCGTGGTCGGTCGGCTGACCTCGACGCGCTCCTGGCTGGCCATCAGCGGCGGCGGCGAGGTGCGCGTGCCCATCTGCGCCTGCGCCAACGGCGGCTGGCCCGTCGCAGGCTCGGTGCCGGGCAGCTGGCCCGCGCCGATCGGTATCGGCGTGAAGACGTTCGGTCCGGACGAGGGCACAATCTGCGCCTGATAGGGCATCGGCTGGGCGAACAAGTCGGGCGCGGGAGCGGTCCCGCCGAGGCCTGCGAGCTTGCGCTGCGCGTAGCCGAGACCACGCTCCGCGTCCGGGTCGTCCGGCTTGACGGACAGCGCGCTCGAGAACGCGCTGCGGGCCGTTGCGTAGTCCTTGTCATCGAGGGCTGCCTGGGCGATCTGCATCTGCTCCGTGTAGGTGCGCTCAACGGCCCCGCCGGTCGCCACGCGTACGCCGATGAATGTGAGTACTGCGAGCACGACAAAGGCCGCCCCAACGGCTGCCACCCACGGCGCCCAGGTCACGATCTTGTGATCGAGGCTGTCCTCGTCTACAGAGTCGGTGCCCTCGGCGGCCAGCATCTCGAGCTTCTCCCGCTCGGTCAGCCGGTCAGGGTCAAGCTGCAGCACGCGGCGGTACGCGCCCGCGGCGGCAACCGTGTTGCCACGCGCCTCCTCGGCCATGCCGAGGAGCGAGTGCGCGGCGATGAGATCCGGCACAAGCTCGATTGCCTCGCGGCACTTGACGGCGGCGCCGTCCGCATCGCCGCGTGAGAGCCGGTCACTGGCGTCGACGAGCAACGCCTCCGCGGCCGCGATCTCCGGGCTCGCGGCAGACTCCGCATCACCGGCCGGATCGGCGGCGTCGGCCGCTTCGGCCTGGTCCGGCTCGATCATCGTCGCCGCATCGAAGGCCAGCGTGGCCTCCGTAACCGGCACGAACGAATCGGTGTTCTGACCTGCCGCGGACCGCTGATCACCCGCAAGATCAGCGCCGCAACGCACGCAGAAAGCAGCATTCTGCGCATTGGTCGCGCCGCACTCCTCACACCGCGTCATCTCACTCACCGCCTCAAACCGTCGCGTGAAGGTTTGTCATGTTTTGCCATGCATCTTTGCACAATGGCGCGATGATACGTTAGCCCAACCCGGGCCCTGTGTCAAGAACGCAAGGGCGCAGGAGTGCCTGCGCTCTCGCGCACCCCTGCGCCTCAATCCGGCTTCCCCGCGTCTCCGTCCGGAGGCGCGTCAGATGACGACTTTGCTCAGCGGGTACTCAATGATCCCCTGCGCGCCCGCGGCCTTCAGCGCGGGTATGAGGTCCTTCACGATCTTCGCGTCCACGATCGTCTCAACCGCGACCCATTTGTCGCCGCCGTTCGCGAGCGGCGCGACGGTCGGATTCTTCAGCGCCGGCAGGCAGCCGATGACGGCGGGGAGGTCTTCCTCGCGCGCGTTCATCTTCAGCCCGACCTTGTTCTCCGCCTCAAGCGCCGCGTTGAGCATCAGCGCGATGCTCTCGATCTTCTGACGCTTCCACGGATCGGCCCATGCCTCCTTGCTGGCGACGAACTTCGTGCAGGAGACGAAGAGAGTGTCTATGATCCGCAGGTTGTTCGCGCGCAGCGTGCTGCCGGTCTCAGTGCCCTCCACGACGGCGTCCACAAGGTCCGGGCACTTCGCCTCGGTTGCTCCCCAGGAGAACTCAACACGCGCCTCCACGCCGCGCTCGGCGAGGAAGCGCTGCGTCACGTCCACAAGCTCCGTCGCGATCCGCTTGCCCTGCAGGCCCTGCCAATCCTCGATCCCCGAGTTCTCATGCACCGCGAGCACCCACTTGTACGGGCGCATGCCGCCCTTGGCGTAGAGCAGATCACAGACCTCCACGACGTCCACGTTGCGCTCAAGGATCCAGTCGTAGCCGGTCAGGCCGCAGTCGAGGACGCCGTGCGCGATGTACTCCGGAAGCTCCTGGGCGCGCAGGAGCACGCACCACAGTTCGTCATCGCCGAGGTCGGGCGAGTAGGCGCGATCATCAACGGTGACGGAGAAGCCCGCCTTGCGGAAGAGCTCCACCGTTGAGTTCTGCAGGCTGCCCTTGGGCAGCCCGATTCGCAGCTGCTGCTTCTCCGACATCCATCGTCACTCCTCAGTATCAGTCGCGCCCGCGCCGGCGCAGGCTTCCCCGAACATCTCGGGCGTAGGCAGGTCCTCTCCATGACCGGCGCCGAGCCAGATGAAGCGGATGCCGGTCCAGATGAACCACAGGCTCAGGACGATCAGCGCTCCGCCGCAGACAAGGATCAACCACATGTATACGCCCGGCGACAGCCACGTCGCGCCCGTCACGGTGATCAGGCCGACGATGGCATACCACACGAGATCGGACAGCTCGTGTCCGAGGTAAAATGCAAGATACTCCCGGCGGCTGCAGGGCGCCGCGTGTGCGAGCTGGCCGGTGCCGATCGTTGCCCACCAGCCGACGAAGTACGGGTTCACCGCGCAGACGAACGCGCCGGCGAGCACGAGCTGCAGCCAGGGCAGGCCGCTCCCGACGGCGCCGAAGTCCACGGTGACGCTGCGGGCGTGGAGCATCATGTCCACGCCCATGTACGCCAGAAACGCTCCGCCGATCAGCCCGATCGCGCCGCGGACCGCCGGCCGCTGGATGACCTGGCGCATGCCGGTCATCAGCAGGATGACGGTGATGATCTCGAGGATCGCGTGCCCGCCGACGATCGCGATCACCGGCATCATGCTCTGCCACGCGCCGACCTGGCCGATGACGAGCACGAGCATCGGCCCCGGCATCATCGCGCCGGAGAAGCCGGTGATGAACGCGACTCCGAAGATGCGGGCGACTCTCATGGCAGGATCGTCCCCACAGCGTCCCCTGATCGCGCCGCCTCCTCGAGCATGCGCAGGAGGCGGGGGGCCTGGAATATCCGGTTGAGCCGGCACTTTGCTGATCGCTTGAACCGGGTACCGGCGCCGCAGCCGCTATGCTGTGCCGAAGCGCATTCCCGCGGTTAGCTACTTGGCAGAGCCAGACGCCGATGTCTCAGTCGATGGTGGCTGGGCCGCCCGCTTGATCGCGTCCAGCAGGGTCTTGGCACGGTAGAGCCTGGCGTGTCCCATCGTAGACGCGGTTTCCTCAACGATGTCGAGATCCGTTAGCAGGCTGAAGAGGTTGCGCGCGGTCTGCGAAGTCACACCCAGGCGGCGCGCAGTACGCGGGACGGTGGCGTAAGGGTTCGTAAAGAGCAAGTCAAGCAGAGAGAGAGCGTTGGCGGATCGTGTCGCGTCCGAAATCCGCTGCCGGAGCTTCTCGCGAAGCCCGACAATCTCGCGGCAACAGGTCACGGCCTGCTCAGCCTGCAGCAGTACTGCATTCAGGAAGAACCGCAGCCAGCCGGTCCAATCCCCGCTATCGCTCACTTCGAACAAGCAGCGGTAGTACTGCGAACGGTGGGCCTCCAAATGGGCGCTCAGATAGAGAAGCGGTTGCGCGAGTAGGCGTCTTTCACATAGAAGCAGCGTGATGAGGAAGCGACCGATGCGACCGTTCCCGTCTAGAAACGGATGTATGGCCTCAAACTGGTAGTGCATGACGGCGCACTGCACTAGCACGGGCATGTCCCGCGGCGGCTGCGCGACAAAAAGCTCCCACTCAGCCATCAACGGCTCAACGAGGTTCGGTGGGGGTGGAGTGTAAGGTCCCACGTATACCTGCGCGCGACGGAAATCTCCCGGAGTAGCGTTCTCGCCGCGCACGCCTGTCAGTAGCGTTGCATGAGCTTCCTTCACCAGCCGGTTCGAAACTGGCAACTCTTTTAGGCGTTCGAGACCTTGACGCATCGCCACCACGTAGTTGACGACTTCGCGGGCTTGGCCCTCAGGCTCAGACGATTCCTCAGCTTCACTTATCAGAAGCTCCTCGAGCGAGGTCTGAGTGCCTTCGATCCGGGAGCTTGAGGCCGCCTCAATTCGGATGTATGGCATCACAAGCAGAGAGGAATTCGGGATGAGTTCGCCTATGCCGTCAAGCCACCCCAGGGATCGATTGGCCTGCGAAAGTAGAGCTGCCAACTCCTCGGAGTACTCAATCGTCGGAGGCAACTGAGCAGGCACGAACGCTTCTCGTTCCCCGCCAATGCTAACATTGCGGCCCCTCAGTTCATGAAGAAGTTCAGCATTCACTTGCGCACCCCAAAACGAATGAGTGTTTCTTTGGTTTGAGTGGCGGCGAAGCAAAAGTACTTTGGCTTACGGGGCTTGACAGCCAAACGAATCGGATTTTGTTTGGCTAAAGCGGGCGACGGCTGCATGAGCCGTCGCCCGAAGCGTCAGAGTTGGCGCCCAACGTCGCTTACATCTTCGCGACGGCGGCCTCCATTGCTTCCTCGAAGATGTCCAGCGTCTCCTGCGCCTGCTCGTCGGTGATGACCAGCGGCGGGGCGACGCGGATCACGTTCTTGTAGAGGCCGATCGGGGCGATCATGATGAGGCCGCGCTTGAGCGCCTCCTCGGTGATCGCGCGGGTCAACTCGGGTGCGGGCTCGCGGGTCTCGGGATCGGTGACGAACTCAAGGCCGCCCATCAGGCCCATCACGCGGATGTCGCCAAGCTGCGGTATGCGCTGCTGGATCGCCTTGAAGCGCGCCTCGAAGAGGTCGCCCATCTTCGCGGCGTTCTCCACGAGGCCCTCGTCCTCAATGATCTGGATCGCGGTGAGCGCGGCGATCGACGAGATCGGGTTGCCGCCGTTGGTGCTGCCCATCGAGCCCGCGGGCAGGGCGTCCATGATCTCAGAGGTGCCGACGACCGCCGAGCACGGGATGCCCGAGCCGAGGCCCTTGCCGAGCGTCACGAGATCGGGCTGGATGTCCCAGTGCTCCATGCAGAACATCTTCCCGGTGCGGCCGAAGGACGACTGGACCTCATCGAGGATGAAGATCAGGCCGCGGTCCTTGCACCACTTGAAGAGGCCCTCCATCCACGACTTCGGCGGGACGATGCCGCCCGCGCCGCCCTGGTAGGGCTCGGTGATGACGCCGCACAGCGCGTTCGCGGACTGGCGGTCAACGAGCCAGTCGAGGTACTCGAGGCAGGCCTGCGAGGCCTCCTCCTCGGTCTTCCCCTGGCAGATCGGGGCGCGGTAGAGGTACGGGAAGGGAGCGTGCAGGAAGCCCGGGGTCATCGGCCCGTAGCCGTTCTTGCTGCCCATCATCCCGCCCGCGGACGCCGCGCCGTAGGTGCGGCCGTGGAAGGCGCCATCGAAGCCGATGATCTCGTACCCGGGGCTGACGCGGCGGGCCATGCGGATCGCGGCCTCGGTCGCGTCGCTGCCGGTGGTGACAAGGAAGGCCTTGTCGATATGCTCCGGCGTGATCTCGACGAGCTTCTGCGCAAGCTGCGCGCGCGGCTCAGTCACGAAATCGTAGCAGTTGAAGAGCTTGTCGCACTGCGCCTTGACCGCCTCCACGTAGCGCGGGTGGCAGTGGCCGACGTTGGTGACGAGGACGCCCGAGGACCAGTCGAGGTACTCGTTGCCATCCACATCCCAGACCACGCAGCCCTCAGCGTGATCCCAGACGACCGGCATCTGGTCGCCCATGGACTGCGGCTCATACTTGCGGGAGGTCTCGATGATCGCTTGCGACTTCGGTCCGGGCACTTCGGTGATAACCTTCGGCATGTCTGTCGCCTCTCTGTGTCGAGCGTAGCTCCGAAGGGAGCGGTACATGGGAAACGAGGGGCGGCGAGGACGCGATCCGCGCGCCTCCCACCCATCGTGGTGGAAGTATAGCCGTGCGGCGATGGGCTGTCAAACGGGAACGACCGGGCATCGGGCATGGGAGGGCGGGCATGGGGAGACGGAACGACGTGGAACAGGAGACGGCGCTGCGCGCCTGCAGGATAGCAGGAAACGGCACAGGATACGACAGGGAAGGGGACGGCGGCATAGCGGCGGGGCATCGGGCACGGGGGGCGGGCATGGGGAGACGGAACGACGTGGAACAGGAGACGGCGCTGCGCGCCTGCAGGATGGCGGGAAACGGCACAGGATACGACAGGGAAGGTGACCGCGACGGCGGCGATGAGGCCCGGGGACAAGTCTCTGTGTAGCCGCTCCGGTTATATGCAAACGGCGGCCCCGTGTCCGGGGCCGCCGTGGGTGGTCGGTCTCAGGCCTGTGCGGCTTAGAGTTCGGTCAGGTCAACAAGCTCGCCGGTCTCGAGGCTCTTGTGCACCCCGACGCCGATGCGCGTGGCCTCAAGGCCGTCATAGGCGGTCGGGAACTCGCCGAGGTCAGCGATGGTGCCGCCATCAATGAGCACGTTGACGTTGCGCGCGAAGTCGGCGATCGAGTCCATGCCGTAGCCCTCGAAGATCTGCCGGCCCTGCTTGTCCTGCTTCTCGCGCAGGAAGCTCTTGTTGTGGGTCGCCATGCCCTCACCGTAGGTGCAGGTGACGGTGCCGCGATCCTGCGAGTCGCACTCCAGCATGCCCTCGGTGCCGACGAGGCGGATGCCCTGATTCACGATGGCCTCGAACGGGTCGGGCATGATCCAGGAGGTGTCGAACATGACGGTCGCGCCGTTGTCGAACTCGACCTTCGCGGAGATGCTGTCCCAGGCCTGGACGCCGATGCTCGGGAGCTTCTTGCGCGCGCCGGTCGCCCATGCGCGCACGCCCTTGGCGCCGCCCATGAGGAAGCGGGCGAGGTCGTAGAAGTGGATGCCGAGGAACCACGCGGGCGAGGACTTCTCCGCGGCCCGCGGCCACCAGTCGCGCGGGACAACGATCTTGTCCTCCATGTGCGCGTAGCCATACTCGATCTCGCCGAGGTCGCCGGCCTCGATCTTCTGGCGCATGGCGATGTGGTACTCATCGAAGCGCTTGTGGAAGTCCACCTGCAGCAGGATGCCGGCCTTCTCGGAGACCTCGATCATCTCCCGGCAGCCCTCCATGGTGACGTCAAGCGGCTTTTCGCTGAGGACGTTGATGCCGCGCTGGGCGGCCTCAAGGACGAACATCTTGTGCAGGTAGTCGGGCGTGACGACGGTCACGCCGTCGAGGTTCTCCTTGTCGAACATCTCTCGGAAGTCGGTGTATGCGTTGAAGCCGAACTCCTGCTGGCGCTTCCGGAGCAGCTCTTCGTTCATGTCGCAGGCTGCGACGAGCTGAGCCTCGCCCCAGTAGCCCATCTGGCGGAAACAGCGGAGGTGCTGGATGCCGAACTCGCCGAGACCGATCACGCCAATGCGCGCTTGTGCCACAGTTGATTACCTCCTAAGCTTCTCGTACATCAGTTATCGAGCCAGGCTCCTGAGCCTGGCTATGAGTTGCGGTGCGTGCCGACAGAGCGTCAATTCGACAGCGAAGACGGGGGGACCTCCGTTGGGAGAACGGCGGGGATGGGCAACTGGGAAATGGGAATTGGGGAACGGCGGCGTGGGAAGCCGGTCGTTCCCCCATTCACCCTTCACCCTTCCCCCATGCCCCGCCGCTCTACCCGCACCAGTTGACCATGTGCAGCGCGAGGCCCTTCGCGCCATTGACCAGTTCAGTCATTGAGACGCGCTCGTGGTCGGAATGGGCCTCGGAGATATCGGCGGCGCCGAAGACCACGGTCGGCAGGTCCGCGAGGCGCTTGTAGAGCCGCGCGTCGCAGCTCACGTTCCAGCCGAAGATCTCCGAGCCGGCCTCGTAGTTCAGCACGGCCTCGTTGAGCGTGACCGGCAGCGGGTGGTCGCCGGGGATCTCGTACGAGTCATTGTGAAGCTTCGGGAAGGTCAGCTCGAAGTGGTCCTTGAGCCACTGGTCCTCGGTCTGCATGACCGCGTCGAGCAACTCGACCTTGACGTCCTCCATGGACTTGTTCGGGAGGAAACCGACGCCGCCCTCGAGCACGCACTCGCCGGACACCATCGAGGGCCAGCCGTCCGCGTGGATGATCCCAAGACAGAGCTGCACCGGCGCCTCGTAGCGCTCGAAGAGCGGGTAGTTCGCGCTCTCGGCCACGATCTTCTTCTCGTAGATGAGCATCAGGCGGATCGCTTCCATCATCTTCTCGATGGCGTTCTGGCCCTCGAAGCGCCGGCCCATGTGCATGGGAGTGCCGAAGGTGCGGGCGCGGAACCAGATCGCGCCGCGGTTGGCCGGGTAGACGTTGAGCGACGAGCCCTCACCGACGATCACGCCGTCGGCGGTGCAGCCCTGGCGGATGAGCGAGAGCGCGCCATTGCCGCCCGGCTCCTCCTCGATGACGACCTGCTGCTCGATGCTGCCCCTGAGCTCCACGCCCAGGTCAAGCACTGCCGCGGCCGCGAGCGTCTGCATGATGACCTGGCCCTTGGCGTCCATCGCGCCGCGGCCGATCACATACTCGCCATCGAACTTCGGGTCGAAGGCGTCCTTCCAGTCTGCGCCCGGCACGACGTCGGTGTGCGACTGGAGGATCAGGCTCTGCCCGCCGCCGGAGCCCGCGATGGTGCCGACGACGTTCGGCCGGCCTTCGTAGGACATCTCGTTCTCGTTATGGGAGTACTCCGGATCGCTGAAGATCTCATCCGAGATCGGGCGGTACTCCGCCTTCATCCCGATGTCATCGAGAAGGTTCTTCATGTACTCCTGCACGCCGGCCTCGTTGCCCTGGGTGCTCTCGAATGCGATCGTGTCCATCAGCCACGCGCGAGCCTCATCGGCGCGCGCGTCAATCGCCGCTGCTACCTGCTGGGGGGTGACCTTGCTCAACCTATCTCACTCCTGTCCGTATTCGTACGTAGGACAGGCTTTCCAGCCTGTCAGATCGTATGCTCTGCGACAGGCTGGGATGCCTGTCCTCATGACTCCGGTGTTCGTTGACAGGCTCGAAGGTTATGTTCAGAAAGCCCGC
>DHPY01000121.1:0-1172 GCA_002411015.1 Armatimonadetes bacterium UBA5352
TTCCCCGGCACCGGCTATGCCAGCTACAACGGCCTCCGCGGCGACCACACGGTCACTCCCGCTGTCTGGAACCCCTACAAGCTGGCCGAGATAAAGACCCCGTCCGAGACCTGGATGATCATGGACTGCTACGTGCCCAACGGCCACTCCCTCACCTACACGCGCAACACCTGTGGCTGGGGCGGCGTTGCCACGCAGGGGCCCGAGCACAACGAGGGCCTGAACTTCGGCTACTGCGATGGCCACGCCAAGTGGGTCTCCGGCGACGCGGCCTGCCCGAACTCCGCCTACATGAGCGGCCCGGCAAAGTGGAGCCCGATCTAAGCTTCCCTCCGATAGAGAACCAGTTGACGCAGTACACAGGCCCCCGCGGTTGCTCACGCGGGGGCCTGTGCTTTTGGCCAAGGGCCAAGAAGATCATTATTTGTCAAACTGCAAGGTGAAAGAGCAGCAAGTGGGGAATACTGCGATAGGCCATTCCATTACTTCGGAGGTGTGCCGAGATGAAAAAGCGAGGCTTTACCCTGATTGAGCTGTTGGTTGTCATCGCGATCATCGCGATCCTCGCGGCGATCCTCTTCCCCGTCTTCGCTCGCGCCCGCGAAAAAGCCCGCCAGACCTCCTGTCTGAACAACACGCGCCAGCTTGGTACTGCCTGTGCGATGTACTTTCAGGACTACGACGAAAACCTGCTCCACTACCGCCACGAGGCTCCCGGAAACACCGCGATCTACTGGACTCACATGGTCGCGCCATATGTGAATAATGCACAGGTCTTCATCTGCCCCAGCGATCGCGGAGCCGTCAATGGCTACGGCTGGGCCTACAACTTCCTCGGCCTGCCCGGCCGTGGCGGCACGGATAGCACCGCCGCAGCCTCTCTCGCCGACGTCTCCCACCCCGCAGAGACCATCATGCTCGGCGACAAGAAGTCCGCTGGAATCACGCTCTACGCACCGCTCAACGACAGCTTCATCACCACCTACGTGATTCCGCGCAATGGCCACGACCGCCACAACGGCGGCGCGAACTACGCGTTCATCGATGGCCACTCCAAGTGGCTCACCAGCAGCGAGACGACCACCCTCGCCAGCCTCAATCGCTGGTGGCGCGCGCGGCGCTGAGGCTGCGCCGCCCAGGCCCCCCGCCCCACACGCGCAGCGTATCCGCGA
>DHPY01000121.1:1439-2196 GCA_002411015.1 Armatimonadetes bacterium UBA5352
CAGGACGAGTATCTCGCACAGCGCGAGGCGATGGTGGCCCGGCTCGTCGAGCAGGGCGTGCTGAGCGATGAGCGGATTGTGGCTGCAATGACAAAGGTGCAGCGCCACGTCTTCGTGCCTCACGGACAAACTGCGTCATCGTACGACGACACCCCCCTGCCGCTCGGCCATGAGCAGGTCCTCTACGCACCATCCATGATCGCGCTGATGATTGGCGCGCTACGCTTCGAGCCTACCCACCGCGTGCTCGAGATTGGGACGGGCTGCGGCTACCAGACGGCGCTCCTCGCCGAGCTTACCCGCCACGTCTACTCGACCGAGGTGGTGGAGCCGCTGAACGTAACGGCACAGGGGAGGCTGCTCGCCCTCGGATACACCAACGTCACACTGCGCAACGCGGACGGCTACGGGGGCTGGCCGGAGCACGAACCCTATGACCGCATCCTCGTGAACTGTGCGCCCACGGAGATCCCGCCGGCGCTGATCGCGCAGCTTGCCGAGGGCGGCCTGCTGGTCATTCCCATCACCGAGGAGGAGGGCTGGGCANNCCCACACGCGCAGCGTATCCGCGATAGGCAATCGTCCGCGGAACGTATGCGTGCGTCTGGCTGTCTATACCAGTGAGCGACACAAAATGCTGCGGGGTGTGAGGGCAATGGGCACCTGGAATGCAGTGCTGATCGTCGGTCTCATTGGAGTGGCACTGGCCGTGGCGGCGCCGGTCGCGCTCGCCCAGGACGAGTATCTCGCACAGCGC
>DHPY01000121.1:2563-14543 GCA_002411015.1 Armatimonadetes bacterium UBA5352
CGCCACGTCTACTCGACCGAGGTCGTCGAGCCGCTGCATGTGCTGGCCCAGGAGAGGGTACTGGGTCTCGGATACACGAACGTCACGCTGCGCAATGCAGAGGGCTATGCCGGCTGGCCGGAGCACGAGCCGTATGACCGCATCCTCGTCAACTGCGCGCCCACCGAGATTCCGCAGGCGCTGCTCGACCAGCTCGCCGAGGGTGGCCTGATGGTCGTCCCTATCACCGAGGAGGAGGGCTGGGCACAGACCCTCTACCTGATCGAGAAGCACGGCGATGAGCTCGTGCGCACCCCGCTGACCTACGCGATCTTCCCCCCGATGGTTCGAGCCGCGCCCACTGAGAGCGAAAGTGAAGCGGCCGGCGACGGCACGCCGCCAGAAACATAGCAAAGGTGAGCCCCTCCGGATGCTATGTTAACAGGGGCAAACGTGCCGCGGAGCTTGCCCCGAGGCTTCGCTGCTACGGCTCCCATTGAGGCGTGGCAGGATATGAACCGTGCCGCGGACAACCTTCACAGCGGAAGAGGACGTTTCGTCGCGCGAAGGAGAGGTCCAATGGCCGCCCGTGAACTGCCTGCAGAGGAATGTCGCTGGCGCTGTGATCCGGCGCAGTTCAGCTTCGAAACAACCGCCAGTCTGCCTGAGACGGTCGCGCCGGTTGGTCAGCCACGGGCGACGCATGCGCTCGAACTCGGCGCCTCCATCGGCAGCAAGGGCTATAATGTCTACGCTCTCGGCCAGGCGGGAACCGGGCGGCGTTCGATCGTGATGGAGACGCTCCGGCGCCACGCGCAGCAGATGCCGCAGCCAAATGATTGGTGCTACGTCCACAACTTCGAGGAGCCCCGGCGTCCTCGTGCGATCGAGCTGCCTCCCGGCACCGCGCACACCTTCCGCGAGGACATGGAGGAGCTGGTTGAGGACGTTGACCGCGAGGTCACCCGCGCCTTCGAGAGTGACGAGTACCAGCAGCGGCGCGAGGACGTCCTCAGCGAGTACCGGCAGGGCCGCGCGGAGGCTCTGCAGGCGCTGGAGCGCGAGGTGCAGGAGAAGGGTCTGGCGATCGGACGCGGACCGACGGGGCTGATCATCGCGCCCGCTGCCGCTGATGGCGAGGTCCTCAGCCCGCAGGAGTATCAGGCGCTTCCCCAGGAGGAGCGCGAGCGGATCGAGGTCCGGCGGCGCGAGATGCAGGAGAAGCTCGAGGACGAGCTTCGCCGAGGGCAGAAGCTGGAGAAGGAAGCGCGGCGGATGGTCGCAGACCTCGACCGTGAGGTCGCGGAGTTCGCGATTGGCTCTCTGTTCGATGAACTCAAGGAGAGGTATGCCCAACTCGAGCAGATCATCGAGCATATTGACCATGTGAGAGCGGACATCATTGACAACGTGAACCTCTTCCGCATGGACCACGCTCAGATGCAGGAGCAGATGCAGATGCTCGGCCCGGCGGCCTCGCGGATGCCTCTGCCGGGCATGGCCGGACCGTCCGAGGGAGTGCCTCCCGGTCCCTACAGCCGCTACGCGGTGAACGTGCTGATCACCCACGCCGACGGCGATGGCGCACCGGTGGTCTTCGAGACGAAGCCGACGATCGAGAACCTCACCGGTGACATCGAGCACCTCTCGTACATGGGCGCTCTGCTCACAGATTTCACAATGATCAAAGATGGCGCACTCCATCGCGCCAACGGCGGCTACCTTGTGCTTGAAGCGCTCACGCTGCTCACGCGCCCGTTCGCCTGGGAGGCCCTCAAGCGCGCCCTGAAGGAGGCCGAGATCCGCCCCGAATCGGTCCGCGAGCAGCTTCGCATCGTCTCGACCGTCTCACTCGAGCCAGAGCCGATCCCGCTCAACGTGAAGGTCGTGCTGATCGGCACTCCGATGCTGTATTATCTGCTGCACTCGGCGGACGAGGAATTCCAGAAGCTGTTCAAGATCAAGGCCGACTTCGATCTCCAGATGGACCGCGATGAGCAGGCGGTGCAGAGCTATGCCCACTTCGTCGCCGCCATCTGCCACCAGGAGAGTCTGCCCCACTTCGCTCCCGAGGCGGTTGCGCTGGTCGCCGAGCAGGGGGTGCGGATCTCAGGCGATCGAGAGAAGCTGACAGTGCGCTTCATGGAGATCGCGGATCTCGTGCGCGAGGCAGCCTACTGGTGCCGGAGCGTTGGCGAAGAGGTCGTGCGGGCCGAGCATGTGCGCCGCGCGGTGGATGACGCCATCTGGCGCTCGAACCGCATCGAGGAGCGCATGCAGGAGATGATCGAGCAGGGCACGGTGATGGTGGACGTCGCGGGCGAGCGCGTCGGGCAGGCGAACGGGCTGTCGGTGCTGTCGCTCGGCGACTATGCATTCGGCAAGCCCACTCGCATCACCGCCCGCAGCTTCCTCGGAAAGCCCGGCGTGATCGCCATCGACCGCGAGGTTGAGATGGCCGGGCCGATCCACAACAAGGGCACGCTGATCCTCGGCGGCTACCTGGGCGAGCGGTTCGCGCAGCGGCAGCCCATCAGCGCGACCGCGACCATCGCATTCGAGCAGACCTACGAGGGCGTCGAGGGCGACAGCGCATCGGCGGTCGAGCTGTACGTGCTGCTTTCGTCGCTCGGGCGCGTGCCTCTGCGACAGGGTCTGGCGGTCACCGGATCGATCAATCAGCATGGAGAGGTCCAGGCGATCGGCGGCGTGAATGAGAAGATCGAGGGCTTCTTCCACACCTGTCGGCTCGTCGGGCTGACGGGCAGCCAGGGCGTCGTCATACCTCAGGCCAACATCCGCCACCTGATGCTGCGACCGCAGGTGCTTGAGGCGATTGAGGCGGGGCAGTTCCACATCCACGCGGTCTCGACGATAGCGGAGGGAGTCGAGCTGCTCACGGGGCAGCCGCTTGGTGAGCCCGACGAGGACGGCAACTGGCCCGAGGGGAGCGTCGGCGCCGCTGTGCAGGCGAGGCTGTCTGAGTTCGCACAGCGACACAAGGAGTTCGCTGAGTCAGAGAGCAAGCCGGGCGCAGGTGACAACGGCTCCACTTGAGCGGCGGAGCGCTACTTCCGGGGGGGGGTGAAACAGAAAAGGGCCAGCGGTCGGTCCCGGGGGGGGAGGACTCTCCGCTGGCCCGTGCCTCGCACAGCAGAGCCGCGCGAGGAAAACCTTGTCTGCACGGCTACTATACCACATTCCCCAAAGTTGAAGAAGTCTTAAGTGAAAAAAACCGCTGAGAAACCTGATCGCGCCGTCTCCGAGAGCGCGTCACTCCGCTGATTGTTCTGCTTCTCGGGGCAGGGCAGATTCGCCGGGATTTCCGGGGCTGTCCTCTTGACATGGCAGGAGGAGCGTGCCATAATAGCGGACGTTAGCACTCTCGCCGTCTGAGTGCTAACCGGGAACGAAACCCCCGACGAGCGCCAGCACGGCGCCATGCGGCGAATTCCACAGTCGTACACCAATACGTTCAGAAGGTGGTGCGTACCAATGCTACAGCCTCTTGGAGCACGGGTGCTGGTCAAGCGCCTTGAGGCCGAGGAAAAGAGCGCCGGTGGAATCATCCTGCCGGAGGCCGCGCAGGAGCGGCCGCGCGAGGGCAAGGTCGTCGCGGTCGGGCCGGGCAGACTCGATGAGAACGGCGAGCGGATCGCGGTGAGTGTCAAAGTTGACGATGTCGTCATCTACTCCTCGTACGGTGGCACCGAGATCAAGATGGGCGGCGAGGAGTACCTGATCATCGACGAGGACGATATTCTCGCCGTGCGTGAGTAGCACCGCATCCTGATAGCAACCCCTGAGGAGGGATAGACAATGGCGAAGAAGCTTGCCTTTGACGAGGAAGCGCGACGTGCCCTTGAGCGCGGCGTCAACAAAGTCGCCGACGCTGTCAAGGTCACGCTGGGCCCCAAGGGCCGCAATGTTGTGCTCGAGAAGAAGTGGGGCGCCCCCACCATCACCAAGGACGGCGTCACCGTCAGCAAGGAAGTTGAGCTCGAGGATCAGTATGAGAACATGGGCGCGCAGCTGTGCAAGGAAGTCGCCGCCAAGACCAACGATGACACCGGCGACGGCACAACGACCGCCACTGTCCTCGCCCAGGCGATCGTCCGCGCAGGTCTGAAGAATGTCGCTGCCGGCGCCAACCCGATGCTGCTGAAGAAGGGCATCGAGGAGGCAGTCAAGGATGTTGTCGCGGCGATCCACGCACACGCCATCCCCGTTGAGGGCCGCGACGAGATCGCTCACGTAGCCGGAATCGCGGGCAACGACCCGGAGATCGGCGAGATCATCGCCGACGCCATGGACAAGGTCGGCAAGGACGGCGTCATCACGGTCGAGGAGTCCAAGGTCGGCACGACCGAGGTCGAGGTCGTCGAGGGTATGCAGTTCGATAAGGGCTACATCTCCCCGTACTTCGGCACCGAGAACGGCGAGGCCATCCTGGAGAACGCCTACATCCTTCTCTACGAGGAGAAGATCTCGGCCGCGGCCGATATCGTCCCCGTGATGGAGAAGGTGGCGACCGCCAACCGGCCGCTGCTCGTCGTGGCGGAGAACGTAGAGGCCGAGGCGCTGGCGACGCTCGTCGTCAACAACATGCGCGGCACCGTCCGCTGCTGCGCCGTCAAGGCCCCCGGCTTCGGCGACCGCCGCAAGCGCAACCTCGAGGACCTCGCGATCCTCACCGGCGGTAAGTTCATCTCCGAGGACCTCGGCATCAAGCTCGACAGCGTACAGCTTGAGGACCTCGGCCGCGCCGAGCGGATCATCGTTACGAAGGATGATACGACGATCATCAGCGGCGCAGGCACGCAGGAAGAGATCGACTCGCGCGTGGCTGAGATCCGCCGTGAAATCTCGACGACCGACTCCGACTACGATCGTGAGAAGCTCGAGGAGCGCCTGGCCAAGCTCGCCGGCGGTGTCGCCGTCATCAAGGTCGGCGCAGCCACCGAGACCGAGCTTAAGGAGCTGCAGCACCGCTTCGAGGATGCGCTCTCGTCGGCCCGCTCGGCGATCGAGGAGGGCGTTGTGCCGGGCGGCGGCGTTATGCTCGCCCGTGCCAGCCAGATGCTCGACAAGGCCCGCGATCGCGTCCGTGGCGACGCGAAGATCGGCGTTGAGATCGTTCAGCGCGCCATCACCGAGCCTCTGCGCCAGATCGCGGCGAACGCCGGCTACGAGGGCTCCGTCGTCCTTGACAAGGTCCTCACCAGCGATGACTTCGGCTTTGGCTTCAACGCATACACCGAGGAATTCGAGAACATGCTTGCGGCTGGCGTCAGTGACCCGGCGAAGGTTGTCCGGGCCGAGATCGAGAACGCGTCCTCCATTGGCGCGCTGCTGCTCACGACTGAGGCGCTGATCGCTGAGATCCCGGTTCCCGAGCCGCCAATGCCCCCGGGCGGGGGCATGGGCGACATGGGCATGATGTAGTTCCTGCAGCGCAATGCAACAGCGGCGGGCGGTCCTGTAGTAGGCCGCCCGCCTTCGTGTACGGGTAGCGCAGCACGATTCCCCCCTCACCCGGCCTTGCCGCCCTGTAACATCTCTGGTATCATCACCGAAGGTCTGACCGTCGGACGACTGCCACCGGAGCGCCTTGCGGCGTTCGTTGAGGAGTGTCGTGAATGAGGATGTACTTCCTGGGGCTGGATGGCGCATCCGCCCAGATCATGTTCGAGTTCGACCTGCCGAACATCAAGCGCCTGTTGGGGAGCTGCCACTACCAGACGTGCATGGCCGAAGAGCAATACCCTTACACCGGTCCGTCATGGACGAGCATCTACACGGGGATGAGCGCCGAGGAACACGGGGTCACCGACCTGTGGGGGCGCAATGTCGAGGGCTCGGAAAGCTATGACACGCTCCGCGACCCGGTGATCTGGGAGATGCTCGGTGAGGCAGGCATGACCACGGGCGTGGTGCATATGCCGATGACCACCTGTAGCCGCCATGTCAACGGCTACATCATCTCCGGCTTCCCGAACGAACTCGATCACGCGGGCAGCGCCGCAGAGTTGATGCCGATGTTGCAGGCGCGTGACATCTCGGACCTGATCCGCCTCACTCCGCGCGACCGCATCCTCGACAACACGTGGTATCGAAAGTACAGTCTCGACCAGAGCATTGACATCATGAAGGAAATGGTTCGCCGCAAGGCTGAGGCGGTCCGCATCCTCGTCCGCACTCACCCGGTGGACTGCCTCTTCGTCCAGTACTCGATGCTTGACCGCATCGGCCACCTGCTGAACCAATACCTCCGCCTGCGGGATGGCGCGGATTGGACCTACGAGCCGCTGCTGGAGCTCTACGCGTGGCTCGACGGCATGCTGGGTGATCTGCTGGATGTCGGCGAGGACTACGAGCTACTCGTCATCACCTCCGACCACGGCTGGCCGGCCGAGGCGACGCAGCCGTACACCCATGACGGGAAGGTTTTCGGCGCGTGGCACAGCCATGACGGAGTGCTGGTGACGCGCGACCTCACCTCGGCGGGCCGCGTTCACGTAGGCCGCGGCAGGGAGTGCTATAATCGCGACGTCTGTCCGATCGTGCTGCACCTGCTGGGGCTGGAGTACGAAGGCCTGAGGACGAACACCAATCCGCAGCCACGCGAGCGCGCACGTGCGACCGTAGACGCGGATCAGACGGTTGAGGACCGGCTGCGGGCGCTGGGGTATATATAGACCCCTCCCCCCTCGATCCCCCCTCGCCGCTCCGGCCAGGGGGGAGGAACGGCAACGGCGGGCCCCTCACCCCGGCCCCCCTGTCGCTCGGATCACAACGGCCTGGCAGTCGTCGGCCCAGTCACGGCGGCAGCAATCCCTCGCGGGGCGCGAGGGCCACAACAGCCACGATTGGCAGCAGCAACTGACGACGGAGAATCGCAGGCAGGAGTGCCTGCGCCACGAACGGCGGGGATGGCGCGACGGGCGGCGCGTCCTCATGCCAACTCCTCCCGCCAGCGCGCCTCAATGCGCAGCAGTTCAGCCTCCACCGACTCATCGAGGAGCGACGCGGGCGATTCGGCAAGTATCTCCGACACGCGATCGCGCGCGCGACGGCCGTCCGTGCGCCGGCGGCCTGCCAGCCCTCCCGTCTGCCGACGAAGCCGAAGGATGGCTCAAAGAGTTCGCTGCGGAAGTGGGCGAGGGTGTGCGGATCGCCGAGGTAGTCTGCCCGCGAGCCCAGCGAAGCGATCAGCTCACACGCAAGTGCCGCGGCATCCGCGCGGCGCACAGCGTGATGCCCGCGATCTCGTCGTCTACCACCATCATCTCCGGGCTCAGCGCGCGCTGCGACTCAAGCTGCCCCAGCGGTCGGCTCGGAGTTGATCATCATCGGCACGCCGTGGCCGGAGGTCTGCAGGAACATCTCCAGCCCCGGCTCGGTCCAGTGCAGCGGGCTGACGACGGTGAAGCCGAAGCTCACCACGGGGCGCTCGCGCAGCGGCTGCGGGTCGGCAATGGGGCGGCTCATCTCGATGATCGCGCACCTGCGCCCATGCATCTACACGCCCTGCGGCGGCTCCATGAAGTGCATGCCGGTCACCTCTCGGCGAGGAATCGCGCGGCCGCCGCGCCCACGGCATACCCGAGGCGCGCGAGGCTGTCCGGGCCGACGAGGCTCCCGGCAGCCGCCCTGTGATAGGCGAACTCCAGGCAGAGCGCGAGCGCTGCGTACTCGGCCATCTGTGCGCCCTGCGTGCAGCGCGCGATGAGGTCGGGGTCGCGCACGGTGGAACCTGCGGTCGCACTGAAGGGGCAGTCCTGCGCCGCCTTGATGAGCGCCATCAGGCGAGAGCGGTCACTCTCCAACTCAGGCGTCGGAGCCGGGACGCCATAGGCATGCGTCTCGGCCGAGGGCGTCGGCGCGTGGAGGTCGAGGAGCAGGTCGTAGGGCGCGCGCGCGGCCCATCCGGAGATGGCGACGCGAGTCGCTGCGACTTCAGGATGGACAGACGTGCCGCCCCAATCCTCCCAGAAGTCATCGGGTGCTACGGTCTTCCCGTAGTCGCCGCGGAAGACACCGTCCACGTCCATCATCGGCACGATGTTGAGCGCGATGCCGCTGGCGCGCCCCTCGGCGGACAGAAAGAAGCTCAGCAGCCCCTGCAGCGCCCACGAACCAGGCGCCTCACCCGCATGCTGGCGGCGGCGATCCAGATGCCGTGGCGCGCTGTTCGCGCATCACCGACGCGCAGGAGCGGGACGCTCAGGCCTCCAGGGGACACCGCAAGCTCGCTCTGCCCCACTTCGCCAGGAAGATCGCGGAGCCACGCCTCCAGGTCGCTGTAGCTGAACGGATGGCAGAACGCGACCTCGATCTCGCCGGGGCCGGTCGGGCAGGCGAAGTGGAACTCCCCCGCCTCCGCATCGAGCATCGCGCCTGCGCAGCGGCGCCATGGCTGTCCGGCTTCACGCAAGAGCGGCTGGACGTGCTGAAGCCCGGCCAGCCCACCGAGCACCTCGGATGCGTTCGCCAGCACAAGCTCGACCTCGGCGTCGCGCGGCAGGCCGCTCAGCCAGAAGCGGAACCACAGCGGCCATCGCCCATTCCGCGCTTCCGCCTCAAAGCGAACAGAGGCGGGCTCGGCTGAGACGAGCCGCCCGTTCGCGTTCTCATAGTCCGAGCGCAGACGGATCGGCATGCTCAGCCCCGCTCGTGGGCGATGCGGAGGAAGTTCGCCACGATCCGGTGGCCGTCGGGGTAGTGCTCCAGGCGGCTCTCCGGGTGGAACTGCGTGCCGTAGAGAGGCAGCGTCTCATGCACCATCGCCTGGATGCGGCAGTCGGCGCTGGAGGCCAGCAGGCGGAAGCCGTCGGGAAGCTGCTTGATCTCGCTGCGATGCGACTCGCGCACGAGGATGGGGCTGCTGACACCCTCGAAGAGTGGGTCCTCCGCGACGATCTCGACCGGCCAGACGCCGAACTCTTTGAAGAGCCCCGGAACGTAGCCGGGATTGAGGTCGGCCTCGCCGGGGCCAAGCTCGCGCATGGTGCCGACGGGAGCCCCGAAGAGCTCCGCGATGAGCTGATGGCCGCCACAGAAGCCGATCTGCGGGATGCCGGACTGCGTAATCAGCCAGGTATACTCGTCGCGCTGGAGGAGATCGTAGTCCTCGTGCGGAGTGCCGCCACCGGAGTGGCAGATCGCCCAGGGGCGCGCGTCCTCGATGCGCTCGCGCGTCACCTGGCTGAAGTGCATCACCAGGCACAGGTCACCCGAGAGGCGCTCCAGATCGTGCTTGATTGCATGGCAGTCCATCTCGCAGTACTTCGCCCAGGTCTCCGTGACGATGTAGCAGATCATGGCACTCGGTCCTCCAGGTATTGTGCGACGTCAATGACGTACATCTGCCGCTGGCCCTCGTGGATCGAGTCGAAGCAGACCTGCGTGCCGTCGCGGTTCCAGCGCGGGTGGAGGTCGCAGCGGATCTCGCCGGAGTAACGCCGTGGCGACAGGAAGCGGCCGATGTCGGCGCGCCGGCCGGTCTGCGTGTCATAGATGATCAGCGAGCGCTTCATCTGCGCGTCCGGGTACGTGTCCGTGAGCAGGTAGCGGCGGTCGCCGGGTGAGTAGGACATGTGCCCGTCGGATGTGAAGACATCATCGCCGACGACCTGCAGCCACGGTGTCTGGTCGCGGTAGAGGAAGTAGCGGTTGCCGATGTGGCGGTGCGTCGCCCAGGCGATGATGTGGCGCTCGTCGAGCCAGTCGAAGTGGGAGATCATGTCGTCATCGGCGACCAGGTAGAGATCGGAGCCATCGGGATTTGCGGTGAAGAGTTGGGTGAAGTGGCGGACACCATCGGCGCGCTTCCAGCGGTGCAGGAACAGGAAGCGGCGGCCGTCGGTGCAGAACTGCATGTGGTTGAACCAGTTCTCGTTCTCCATGCTCCGGCGGTATGCGACCTGCGTGATCTGGTCGATCGTCAGGATCAGCTTTGTCTCACCGGTCTGCAGATCGATCCACCAGACGCCGTCGTCGTCGGGATGCATGACGCCCTCAGTGGGGTCGGGAAGCGCATAGTAGCCGTAGCCGGGGCGGGTGCGCGCGACGCGGGAGAAGTTCAGGCTGACCGCCTGCGTGCCGTCGGGGCTAACCGCATAGACGGGCCTCGGGAGCACTCGCGTCTCCCCCGAGTGCACATCGCGGATGATCGAGCAGTACTCGCCATCCTGCACCGAGTTGTAGATGACCAGGCGGTTCGGATCGGTCGCGAGCCACTGGAGCATCGTGCCCTGCTGCCAGCACCAGGCGTGGGTCTCATCGAGCGGGATGAACTCACGATCGCCGGCCTGAAGGTCAACCATACCCACGCGGATCGAGTCGCTGCCGGTGGGCGGGCGATCCATGAAGTCAACCTCCATGGCGAGCATGTATCGGCCGTCGGCGCTCCAGGGGCACTTGTCGTAGTAGCCGAACCAGTGGAACTTCGGGCCGCGCGTGACCGCGACCGCCGGGCTAAGCTGCTCCTCAGCTGAAAAGCGCTGCACCTTCGCATCTCCTCCCGCGACTGCACGTGCATCTGGTGTGGCGGCGGTAGGTTCCGTCCCGGGCCGTCATCTCCTGCGTACGCGCGTGGCGGGATGCAGGTGCTTCCGAGGCAATGGCGAATACGTGGCCGATCAATCCGCGCCGCCACGATGGGTATCGGCGCGCCACCTGCGGACATTCTGCTGAGGAGGCTCGGGCTGTGGCGAAACTCGCGATTAACGGCGGCCCCAGGACCATCGACCGACAGATCGGGAAGAGTTGGCCCATTCACGGCGAGACGGAGCGCGCGAATCTGCTGGAGGTGCTGGAGTCCGGCCACTGGTGGCGCGGTGGCGAGGCGGAGGCCTCCATGGTGGCTCGGTTCGAGCAGGGCTTCGCGGCCTTCCAGGACGCGAAGTATGGAGTGGCGATCACCAATGGGACGCAGGCGATTGAGTGCGCGCTGAAGGCCATCGGCGTCAAGCCCGGTGACGAGGTGATCTGCCCCGCCGCGACCTTCGTGGCGACGGCCACAGCCTGCATCCTCGTGAACGCGATCCCGATCGTGGTGGACATTGACCCGGCGAACTACCAGATCTCGCCGGCGGCCATCGAGGCCGCGATTACGGAGCGCACAGTCGGGATCATCCCCGTGCACTACGGTGGCTATCCGGTGGACATGGCCTCCATCCGCGAGATCGCCTCGCGCCATGGGCTGTGGATCATCGAGGACGCCGCGCATGCGCATGGCTCAACCTGGAACGGGCAGGGCTGCGGCTCGCTAAGCGATATCGGCTGCTTCTCGCTCCAGATGGGCAAGACGCTGACCGCCGGCGAGGGTGGCGTGTGTCTGACGAATGATGAGGCGCTGGCGGAGAAGCTCTTCAGCTTCCACCACATCGGGCGCTTTGCCGGGCGGCCGTTCTACGAGCACCACATCGTGGCGAGCAACCTGCGGATGACGGAGTGGCAGGCGGCGGTGGCGCTGGGCGGGCTGGAGCGGCTCGAGGAGCAGGCTGAGACGCGCAACCGGAACACGCTCTACTTCGAGAAGGGTCTGCGCGAGATCGAGGGCGTCTCGCCCATCGAGCGGGACGACTGGGTGACGCGTTGGAACTTCTACTTCTATCACTTCAAGTTCCACTCGGAGCAGTTCGGCGGGATCAGCAGGCAGCGCTTCGCTGAGGCGCTCGGGGCGGAGGGACTGGGCATCGGCAGCGGCCACCTGCACCCGATCCAGAAGAACCCGCTCTTCACCGAGAGGAACTGGGGGCCGGCCTGCTTCGGCGACAACGAGCCGCCGGACTACCTGAGCATCCAGACGCCGGAGTGCGATCGGATCGCGGCCGAGGAGGGCTGCTCGCTTACGCACCGGCTGTTCCTGGGCGGTACCGAGGACATGGACCTGATGCTTGAGGCCATCGCGAAGGTGCGGGAGAACGTAGCGGAGTTGGGGTAATTTCCGGGTCAGGGGGGAGGGACGACGACGCCGGCCCCTCCCCCCCGCCCC